>NZ_VFNP01000001.1:3323367-3988041 GCF_006715635.1 Streptomyces sp. SLBN-118 | reverse complement strand
AAGCCGCCGATCGCCATCACCGGCTTCTCGGTGGCGAGTTGATAGCCGGCGGCGTTCTGGGAGCCGACGGCCGCGGCGACCCAGGTGTAGTCGCCGGCGTTCTGCTTCAGCTTGGCCTCGACCTCGGCGCTGACCTTCGCGCCGTTGAGGAGACCGCCCATGCCACCGATCCCGGGGCCGCGCTCGCCCTGGCCGCTGGGGAATCCGCCCGGCAACTGCCCCTGGCCCTGACCGGCTCGGCCCTGGCCCTGGCCCTGGCCCAGTGGCCCGCCGGTCGGGGGCTGCCCCATGCCGCCGCCCTGCCCGGCACCCTGGCCATGGCCCAACTGCCCGGGCGGCTGCATCCGCCCACCGTCACCGCCGAGCCGCCCACCCGGACCGCCGCCGCCCGGACCGCGGAGGCCGCCCAGGCTGCCGGCCACCGCCGGTCCGGCCGTCACGATCGAGCCCGCATGGCTCTCGCTCACCGTCGTGAGGGAGTACGCGACGGGCCCGGCCAGCGAGGCCCCCAGCCCCAGAGCCGCCGCACCGAGCGCCAGTCGGCGGCCGATCCGGCCCGCGAGCAGCAGTCCGACCGCGGCCGTCAGTCCACCGATCAGCACCGCCCACCGCAGCCACGGAAGAAAGTCAGTGCTCCGGCCGAGCAAGGTGTACGACCAGTACGCCGTCACCGCGACCGTGGCGCCCAGCACCGCCGAGGCCGCGTACGAACGCCGCTCCTCCCACAGCACCGTCGCACCCATGCCGACCAGGGCGGCGATGTACGGCGCCAACGCCACCGTGTAGTACTCGTGGAAGATCCCGGCCATAAAGCTGAAGATCCCCGCGGTCATCAGCAGGGAGCTGCCCCAGGCCAGGAACGCGCCCCGCGCGGTGTCCGTTCGGCCGGCCCGCCAGGTGACGACAAGTCCCGCGACGAGCAGCAGCAGCGCGGCGGGCAGCAGCCAGGAGATCTGGCCGCCGATGTTCCCGGCGAACATCCGGTCGATGCCGGTCTCGCCCCAGCCGCCGCCCCGGCCTCCGCCGCCACCTCCGACGCTGCCGGTCTCGTTGCCGTTGATCCGCCCGAGGCCGTTGTAGCCGAAGGTCAGCTCCAGGAAGCTGTTGTTCTGCGAGCCGCCGACATAGGGACGCGAGGACGCGGGCCACAGCTCGACGATCGCCACCCACCAGCCGCCCGCGACGACCGTCGCGAGCCCGGCCACAGCGAGCTGGCCGAGCCGCCGCCGCACGGTCGTCGGTGCGCACACGGCATAGATCACGGCAAGCGGCGGCAGGATCAAGAACGCCTGCAGCGTCTTCGTCAGGAACGCGAAGCCGACCGCCACACCCGCCCAGACCAGCCATTTCGTGCGCGCGCCTTCGAGGGCACGCAGTACGCAGTACACCGTCACCGTCATCAGCAGCGCGAGCAGCGCGTCCGGGTTGTTGAAGCGGAACATCAGCGCGGCGACGGGTGTCACAGCCATCGCGGCGCCCGCGATCAGACCCGCGGCGGGGGAGAAGCGCCGGCGCACCGCCCCGTACAGCACAGCGACCGTCGCGACCCCCATCAGCACCTGGGGGACCAGGATCTGCCAGGAGCCGAGCCCGAAGAGCCGTACGGACAGGGCCATCGGCCAGAGCGAGGCCGGGGCCTTGTCGACGGTGATGGAGTTCGCGGAATCCAGCGAGCCGAAGAAGAATGCCTTCCAGCTTTCGCTGCCCGCCTGCGCGGCGGCGGAGTAGAAGGAGTTGGCGTAGCCGGACGCGCTCAGGCCGTAGAGGTAGAGCAGCGCGGTGACCAGCAGAAGTCCGAGGAAGGTGGGGCGCACCCAGGCGGCGTCGTCGGCGCGCCCGCGCCAGATACGGGTGCCCGGTGCGCTGCGGGTGCGGGTGTGCCCGGGGCTGTCCGCCACCGAGAGGCCGTCGTGCGGAAGAGCGGTTGTCATCGTGAGTTCCTTACGGTGTACGGGAGTGCGGAGGCGGTCCGCTTGTCGTCGGCCGGGACGTAGTTCTCGCGCCGGTCCGGGAAGACCCACGCCCGGAAGAGCAGGAAGCGCAGCATCGTGGCCGCGAGGTTCGCCGCGACCAGGACCGCGAGCTCGACGGCGTGCGAGGGATGTCCGGCCGCCGCTGACAGGGCGGCCAGCGAGCCGCTGGTCAGCGCGAGCCCGATGCCGAACACGACCAGGCCCTGCGCCTGATGGCGCATGGCCCGCTCCCGGCCCCGTATCCCGAAGGTGAGCCGCCGGTTCGCGGCCGTGTTCGCCACGGCGGACAGCAACAGCGCGCCCGCATTGGCTACTTGGGGTCCGGCCCCCGTCCTGAAGAGCGAATACAGCAGCAGGTACAACAGCGTGGACAGCGCACCGACCACACAGAAGCCGACCAGCTGCCGTGCGAGACCACCCGGCACCCCGCTGAGCTGCCGGTCGCGCGGATCGTCGCCGAAGGGCCTCGCCAGCCGGTCCAGCGGCAGCGCACCGAGGGCCAGCGCACGCCCCACCCGCCAGACGCCCTTGAGGTCCTCGGTCGCCGTGCTCACGATGTGCACCGTCGAGTCCGGGTCGTCGACCCAGTCCACCGGCACCTCGTGGATCCGCAGCCCGGCCCGCTCGGCCAGCACCAGCAGCTCGGTGTCGAAGAACCAGCCGGTGTCCTCGACCATCGGGAGCAGCCGCTCGGCCACTTCGCGCCGTATCGCCTTGAACCCGCACTGGGCGTCGGAGAAGCGAGCCGCGAGCGAGCCGCGCAGAATCAGGTTGTAGGCGCGCGAGATGAACTCCCGCTTCGGCCCGCGCACCACACGTGACGAACGCGCGAGCCGGGACCCGATCGCGAGGTCCGAATGCCCGGAGATCAGCGGTGCGACCAGCGGCAGCAGTGCGTTGAGGTCGGTGGACAGATCGACGTCCATATAGGCGAGTACAGGGGCGTTCGAGTGCGACCACACGGTGCGCAGCGCCCGGCCCCGGCCCTTCTCCTCCAGCCGGTACGCCTCCACCTCGGGGATCGAGTGGGCGAGCCATGTCGCCACCTGGGGCGTGCTGTCGGTGCTCGCGTTGTCGGCGACGGTGATCCGGAAGCCGTACGGGAAGGTCCGGGCGAGGTGGTCGTGCAGCCTGCGCACGCACCGTTCGAGGTCGTTCTCCTCGTTGTAGACCGGGATCACCACGTCGAGTACGGGCCGGCCGGCCGTGTGGGCGAGCAGATGCTCCCGGGCCGGAAGAGTCCCCCTTGGGGTGTCGGTTCGCATGGGACGACACTCGGCGGCGGCGCTGTCATGCCCGTGTGATGTGCCTGTGCGCCGTCTGTGAGTCGTGTGCGGAAGGCATGCCTGTGGAGGCGGGCAGGTCTGTGGAGGCGGGCATTCCCGCGGACGCGGGGATTCCCACGGAGAAGACCGTGTGCCCGGGTTCGGAGCGCACGGCCACCGTTCCGCTGTGCGCGGTGACGACCGCCTGCACGATCGCCAGGCCGAGTCCGGTCGATCCGGCGTGCCGGGACCTGGAGGCGTCACCGCGGGCGAACCGTTCGAAGATGTGCGGCAGCAGGCCCGGCGGAATGCCGGGACCGTCGTCCTCGACCTCGAGGATGACGCCCGGGCCGTCGCGTCGCAGGCGTGCGGTGACGGTCGTACCCGGTGGTGTGTGGGTACAGGCGTTCGCGAGCAGATTGACGAGCACCTGGTGCAGGCGGGCGCCGTCGCCCCGTACCGTCGCCGGTTCGGCCGGCAGCTCCAGCCGCCACTTGTGGTCGTGTCCCGCCGCCTGCGCATCCCCCACCGCGTCCACGATCAGCGGCGAGAGATCGGTGCTCTCGTAAGAGAGCGGTCGTCCGGCATCGAGACGGGCGAGCAGCAGCAGATCCTCCACCAGTCCCGTCATCCGCGTCGCCTCGGACTCGATACGCCCCAGCGCGTGCCGGGTGTCCGCGCCCACGTCCTCGCGTCCGCGCCGGGTCAGCTCCGCGTAGCCGCGGATCGACGCCAGCGGCGTGCGCAGCTCATGGCTGGCGTCCGCGACGAACTGCCGCACCCGCGTCTCGCTCTCCTGCCGCGCCGCGAGCGCCGAACCGACGTGCCCGAGCATCCGGTTGAGCGCCGCGCCGACCTGGCCGACCTCGGTCCGAGGATCGGCCTCGGCGTCCGGGACCCGCTCGTGCAGGGCGACCTCGCCACTGTGGAGCGGCAGTTCGGAGACACGGGTGGCGGTCGCGGCGACCCGTCGCAGCGGCCGCAGCGCAAAGGCGACCAGGGCAGTGCCCGTGATTCCGGCGGCGATCAGCCCGGCACCGGTGACGGAGACCTCGACCAGGACCAGCGTGGCCAGCGCGTCCTGCACGTCACTCAGGGGAACCCCTACGAGGTAGGACCCGCGAACCCCCGTGACGTACTCGACCCGGTAGTCGCCCCGGCCAGGCAGCTCCAGGGTGTGCGGACGGCCGTCTCGCGAGACCTGGGCGAGAGCCTTGGACTGGGCCTCGGTGAGGGGGCTCGGAAGGGGCTCCAGCGCATCACTCGTCCGTTCGACGCTGGCCACGGCCTCGGAGACCGTGCCGTCGCCGGCGAGCTTGGCGCCGACGGTGCCCACCGGCGTACCACCGCCGATGACGAAGTCGAGCGGCCCCCTGCCCGAAGGCATGCTGTCGACCGGGCCGGGTGGGCCGGAGGCGCGCATGCCGACCGTGGTCAGCTGAGTGTCCAACTGCCCGTACAGATAGGTGCGGTAGGCGATCGTCGTGACCGAGCCGATCACCGCCGACACCACCGCGATCAGCGCCACCGCCGAGATCACGAGCCGGGTCCGCAGCGACCATCTGCGCCGCCGTCCACGTGCGCCGGGCACTACTCACCCGGCTTGATCAGATACCCGGCCCCGCGCCGGGTGTGAATCATCGGCGGACGCCCCGCGTCGATCTTCTTCCGCAGATACGAGACATACAGCTCGACGACGTTGGCCTGCCCGCCGAAGTCGTACGACCACACCCGGTCCAGGATCTGCGCCTTGCTGAGCACCCGCCGCGGATTGCGCATCAAATAGCGCAGCAGCTCGAACTCGGTCGCCGTCAGACGGATCGGCTCACCGCCCCGGCTGACCTCGTGGCTGTCCTCGTCGAGGATCAGGTCCCCGACCGCGAGCAGCGATTCGCTGCGTACGGTCGCGGCGCCGGACCTGCGGATCAGACCGCGCAGCCTGGCCACCACCTCCTCCAGCGAGAAGGGTTTGGTGACATAGTCGTCGCCCCCCGCCGTCAGTCCGGCGATCCGGTCCTCGACCGCGTCCCTGGCGGTGAGGAACAGCACCGGCACCTCGGGCAGTTCGCGCCGCAGCCGCCCCAGGACGGCGAGCCCGTCCATGTCGGGCAGCATCACGTCGAGCACCACCGCGTCGGGGCGGAAGTCCCGCGCGGAACGCACCGCGCCAGCGCCGTCCCCGGCGCTGCGCACCTCCCAGCCCTCGTAGCGCAGGGCCATCGACAGCAGCTCGCTCAGCGCGGCCTCGTCGTCCACGACGAGCACCCGGACGGGGCTGCCGTCCGGCCTGAGCATTTCGATACGCCCCTGGGGCGAGGTCGCGGTCATGCTCGTCACTCTGCGACCCCGCCCTGAGAGGGTCCTTGCGCTCAGCTGTGAATTCCCTGAGAAAAAGCTGAGCGAGAGCGCTGGGCGGGAGCGGGGGCTAGGCCCAATGCCGGTGATTTTAGGTTGTCGGCTGGGTGATGGTGACTGTCGCTGGGGCTGGTAGTGGCCAGTTGCGGTGTGCTGCGCGTTTGAGGGGCCAGTTGGACATTTTCCGTTTGATCACGCGGGGGCAGGTCCGGTGGCGTCGTGGGGGCAGCAGGCGTTCGGTGATCTCAGTCAAGGTGCGGGTCAGTGCCCGGGCGAGTCTGCCGGGGGGAAAAGGCCGCCTGGGCCGGGACCTGGCGGCGCACGATCCGCAGGGAGCGTGTGAAGGACATGCGGTCGGGGTCGAGATCGTGGTCGAGGGCGGCCCCGGCCTTGCCGTAAGACATGAGCAGGTACACGATCGGGCCCGATGCCTCATCGATGACTGGTGTCGACGCCCACACGACGTTGCGGTCGACGTCATCTGGGTACTGCGCGACGAGGGCTTCCACGTACGCCGCGATGCGTGGCGCCGGAGGCACGACGACATCGTCCGACTCAAGGTAGCGCTCGTAGAGCTCGTCATACATCGAGCCCGCTTGGCGGTTGTCGAATGGACGGTCGCCGTCCCACACACCAAGGTCATAGCTCACAAGCGCATCGTCGCAGGCAGCAGTTCTGTCAACGCAAGCTGGTCCTGCAATCGAAATTCCGCCAGTGATCCGTAAGAGAGCTCCTAGGTCACCTCGCAGTACTCGTCTCCGCGAGTGGTGACGCAGTACTTGAGGAGGTTCCCGTCGGCGTCGAGGAGGTCGACCACGACCGAGGAGGCTCCGCCCGGCACGTCCCAGCTGAGCGGGATGTCCCGTTCCACGGCCCCGTTGCACACGAGGGACGTAGTCTTGTGGGCCAGCGGGTAGCCGCCGGCGTCGTAAGCCCATGCCCCTCCCCTGCGGCATCCGGTGCTCAGGCCCCGCAGGACGCCGTCGACAATGACCGATCGGTTGTAGAACTCGATCGTGCCGCGGTAGTAGGTCGCAGCTACGGTGACGTCGAACGTGGCCCGATCGGCGGCAGCCGCGTCGGGTGCACCTGCCAGATTCAATCCCGCTGCCGCCGCAAGGGTAGCTGCGACAGCGGTCGCTCTTTTCGTTGTCCGTCGGATGCGTGGACGCATGTCAACCTCACTTCTATTCAACACAGTTGATCTCGGACCGGTCGAGGTGCACCCCCTCAGTGCTTCCCGCGCACGCCCTTCAACAACCTCCGGACTGCGTCGACGTGGAAACCGGAACGTGTGGCCGACGACGTCGTCGTGTGGTTGAGGGATGGCCTCAACCGACCTTGGGGTCCGGGACAAGGCTCTTTGCCACTTCTAAAGCGGCTCACCACCAGGGCGACGTGTACCCGTGCACTCAGATCCCCTCAACGACCGCATCGATCACCTCACGGTGATCCCGCCACCGACCACCCCGCCTGGGCGTCCGGTCCGGTAACAACGGCTCGATCCTCGCCCACTGCGCGTCAGTCAACGACACGCCCAGACCAACGATCAAGTGATCCGAACGAAACGGCCTAGGCGAGGCCGAACAGCGCCGCCCCGTTGTCGTGACACACCGCCCGCAGCCAGTCGTCACCGAGATCCAGCCGCTCCAGCGACCGCAGTTGATGGACGTACGGATACGGAATGTTCGGGAAGTCCGTCCCCAGCAGTACGCGGTCCCCCAGCGCCGCCAGCCGGGCCCGTTCCCCGGCCGGGAAGGGGCTGAAGCGCTCGCTGAAGTCCGTGAACGCCATCGTCGTGTCCAGCCGCACCTCCCGGTAGCGCTCCGCGAGATCGAGGAAGTCGGTGTACTCCGGCATCCCCATGTGGGCGACCACCAGCCGCAGCCGCGGATGCCGCGCGAGCAGACGCCCCACCGGCTCCGGCCCGGTGTGCTTGCCGGGCACGGGCCCCGACCCGCAGTGCGTCACCACCGGGACTCCGGCCTCGGCGAGCAGTCCCCAGACGGGATCGAGCAGCGGGTCGTTCGGGTCGTACGCCCCCACCTGGAGGTGCGCTTTGAAGACCCGCGCCCCGCCCTCGACCGCCTCGCGCACGTACCGCTCGACGCCGTCCTCCGGGAAGAGGGTGGCGGTGTGCAGACAGCCGGGGGTGCGCTCGGCGAACTCGGCGGCCCAGCCGTTCAGCCAGGCGGCCATGCTCGCCTTGTGCGGATAGACCATCGAGGTGAAGGAACGCACCCCGAACTCCCGCAGCAGCGCGACGCGTTCCTCTTCCTCCTGCCGGTAGGTGATGGGCCACTCCATGCCGGTCAGCGGTCCGACGGCATCGAAGTACGCCCACACCTTCCTGAGTACCTGCTCGGGCATGAAATGGGTGTGTACGTCGACGAGTCCGGGCAGTCCGAGCCGCTGCCAGAACGTCCGGACGTCGTCATTCCCGCTCAAAGCCGTAACTCCGTTCCACCTTGCCGATATGCACGCTGTAGCTTTCGTACCACTCCGCGCGTCCGCGCTTCTGCGCGGCCTGGTGCTCCAGACTCTGCTGCCAGGCGGCGATGGCCTCCTCGTCCCGGAAGTAGCCGACGGTGATCGCGAGCCCGCCGGGAGTCCTGGCCGACTCGTACCCGAGGAACCCGGGCACCTCCTGCACCAGTTCGTTCAGCCGCTCGGCGGTCTCGCCGTATCCCTCGGGCCGGTCGGGCCGGACGGAGGTGAAGACCACTGTGTAGTAGGGCGGTTCATGCGCTGCGACACGTCCGATGTTCTCCATGCTCATGACGCCCAGCCTCCGTTCCCGGTCAGGGAGGTGTCCAGCCTCATTGCAGTAAGGGAACCAAAGGGGATCCAGCGTTTGACCATTCGGTCAGAAGATCCCGTCCTGAACGGCCCCGCCGGCGACGTCGAGCAGCGGCACCGTCACGCCCTCCCCCGCCTCGGCGCCGACGAGCGACCACCCGGTCATCAGCCGCGTATCGAGCACGACAAGCCCGTCGTCCGCGGTCCGCAGATGCAGATCGGGCCCGGCCGCCGCCACCACGCGCCCGGCGACGACCCCGCCGTCCACGAGCTCGCGCACGACTGCGGTCGCCGCGGGCAGACCATCGAGCCCGAAGACCTCGGCGTGGTCGACCGCCTCGAAGTCCAGCCGCTCCAGCGACCCGGCCCAACCGGCCAGCCCCACCGCGCGGCGGTGCAGCTCCCCGATCTCCGCGGCACGCTCGGCCGCCCCGGGCAGGCCGGCCCGCACGGCGCGCTTGGCCGCGTACGGAATCCGGTCCGGCACGCCGAGCGCGCTGCGCAGCAGTTCCTCGGTCCGCCGCGCGGCCATCAGCGGCCCGCGCCCCAGCCAGCTGAAGACGACGGCCCCCTGCTCCAGCAGCCGCGCGGGTCCGCGCTCCTCGGCGGTGATGCCGACCTTGACCATCGCGGGCCCGAACCAGGCGAGATACACGCGGTACGTCCTCGGATCGTCAGCGATGGTGTCGGCGGCCACCGAGTGCGCCCGGTCCAGCCGCGCGCACTGCGCACACCGCGCCTGTGTGGCCCGCGACGCCACAACGGCCCCGAGCGGACAGGGATTGCCCCGCGCCCCGAAGCACCGCCGCTCGCCCTCGGCGCAGAAGCCGAGCTCCTTCCCCGCGGTGAGCGGACTGACCCGACCGCCCTCCCACGCGAGCACGGCAATTTGGGTCTCCCGCGGCCAGCTGAGCCCCGCGCAGCGCCACGTCATACACACCTCCGGCCGAAAACGGGGACGTTACCGGAGCCCACGGACACCCGCTCAGGCTTACGGCTCGTCCACGGCATCGCCGAGGTGCCGCACCACCACTCGGCACCGGCAACCCGATCGGCCCAGAGGCGATCGACGAGGTCAGCCGAGAAAGGGACGCTCTCGGTACTCCAGGAAGTGACGAACCCTGAGTCGCTGCGTGTGATGCATCGGCAGTTGATCAATCTCCGCTGTCTCGACGAACCGCAGCTCCATGGACTCGTCCGAGATCGCGAGGCGGCCACTGACCACACGGGCGGTGAAGCAGACGTTGAACTGTCTGCGCACCTCACCGTCCGAATAGGCAATGACGTGGCGAGGGTCGTCGTACGAGCCCACGAGCCCGGTGATCTCCACGTCCAGACCCGTTTCTTCCTTCACCTCACGGACGGCCGTTCCCGGGAGTGAGTCGGTCATCTCCATTCCACCGCCAGGGAGCGCCCAGAGATCGTTGTCCCGGCGGCGCTGAAGGAGCACGCGCCCTTCGTCGTCGGTAACCACGGCGGACGCGGCGACCCGCAGCAGCCTCATCCCGGGGCAGGCTGGCAGTCTCCCCCGGGCGGTGGCACACCGTATGGAGCAGCACCGCCAAGAAAGAAACGGCGGAAGTGGCCGTGGGTACTACTCGTCCTGGTCCTGCTGGCGGCAGGCGGCTGCGTAGCCATCGTCGGGAGCATTTCCCACGAAGTGTCGAAAGAAGTCACCGTGGAATACACGGTCACTGGCGACGCGAGAGACGTAACCATCGCCTACTCCGTCTGGAACGATGACGGCATCTCGTCAAGATCCGAAACCGTCAAGTCGCTGCCGTGGCAGAAGACCCTGACGACGAAGGGCTTCGTGAAGGGCGGATCACTGCTCATCAGTCTCAGCGGGTCAGGGGGCACGGCCACTTGCTCGGTGACCGTGGACAACGACTCACCAAAGACGGCCACCGCCTCGGCCATCGGCGGCAGCCACATGCAGCGGCTTCTGAGCCGAGCCCTTTGAGGGCAAGCGGCAGGACGCCGGGCTCCGGTCGATCCCTCTCCGGAACACCCGGCACACCTGCACCTCTCTTCTGGTCGCACTCGAGGTGCACCCGAAGGTGGCAACGCGCATCCGTCGGCATTCACAGATCGCGATGACGATGAGGCATACGCCGAGGCTCGCGAGGAAGAAGTGCGCGACGCGCTCAGCAACCTGTCGGACGCCATGGGCGCCGCGTGATGGGGCGCCCAGGGGCACTCGAGTCGTCCTCGTCCCGTCGTCGACCTCCTCGACGACGTCCGGGAGCGAGCCCCACTCCTCGATGTCGCCGGCATCGAACCCGCTTCGAACCGAGGCGTTGACGAAGTCGCTACGGATGGCTATCTCGGCCTCGTAGTAGTCCCCCTGCTGGGAGAGCAGCCGGACCGTGACGCTCTGCAAGCCGTCATCCAGACGGATGAGTTCCAGCGGCATGGCCTCATCAGCCTCGGCTCCCCCTCGGGCTGACACGGTTGCTGTACTTCGCTGATGTACGGCCAAACGCCAGAGGGCCCGGACTTGTCGTCCGGGCCCTCTGGCATGTGTGCACTCGGCAGGATTCGAACCTGCAACCTTCTGATCCGTAGTCAGATGCTCTATCCGTTAAGCTACGAGTGCTTGTGCGTTCCGGGCTTTTCTGCCCGGTCGGCGTTGCGGGAACAACATTACATGACCCGCGCCTTCAGGTGAAATCCGTTAAGCACATCCCGCCTGACCTGCGAAAACGCCCTAGAAACGCCCCCACCAAGAGCCCGTGAACGACCGAAGCCCCGGCCATCAGGACGGGGCTTCGGTGATCAACTGGCGGAGGCGGAGGGATTTGAACCCTCGATGGGCTTTAAGACCCAAACCGCATTAGCAGTGCGGCGCCATAGACCGGACTAGGCGACGCCTCCAGCACACCCGCGCGGGCGCGAGTGGTGCGTGCAGATGATGACACAGCCCAGCGGGGTGTCACCAATCGCTGTCCACGGTACTAGGCACGCGGGCCACAGAGCAAAGTCCGAGAGCTGCGGGTGTCCCCCAGAGAGCACAGCTCCGGTTGCGCAACGCCGCGGCCCACGGAGCGTTAAAGATGCCAGGGCGCCACCGCCCCGGACGGAACCGTGACTCTCGAGCTCCAGGAGTTTCCATGCTGCGCCGCATCGTCCTCACCGCATTCGTCTCCGCCGCCGCCCTGGCCGCCGCCGTGCCCGCCGCCGGCGCCTCGCCGCTTCCGCTGCCGCTGCCGCTGCCGCTGCTGTCAGCGCAGGCGCCTGCGGGGGACCAGCTGACCGTGACCGTCTCCGACACCGCGCGGACCGACGGGCTGTACGAGCTTCGGTGCGGGCCCACCGGCGGGGACCACCCGGCGGCGCAGGCCGCCTGCGACCGGCTCGACGAGCTGGCGCAGCAGGGGGACGACCCGTTCGCGCCGGTGCCGCAGGACCAGATGTGTACGGAGCAGATGGGTGGTCCGGAGACCGCGCACGTCACCGGCACCTGGCAGGGCCGGCAGGTGGACGCCACCTTCAGCCGGACCAACGGCTGCGAAATCTCGCGATGGCAGACCATGGAACCCGTACTGCCGAACACCAGGTCATAGGCCCAGGGTGTACGCCTTGTGCACACAACCTTGGTGAGAGCTCCCCCTCATCCGCCGTCGCCAGCGCATCCGCTGCCTTTAGACTCCCTCCAGTGACAGGCTGGGGCCCGAGAGGCAGGATGGGACCGGCCGTCCGCACCATGCAGTAGGTCAGGGAGGAACCGTCGTCGTGAGCAGCAGGCCATCCCGAGGCGCTGCTCGCCTCGCAGCCATACTCGACGCGCTCCCGGACGGGCTCGTGCTCGTCAACTGCAATGGCACAGTCGTCAACGCCAACACCATCGCCCTCGAACTCTTCGAGAGCGCGGGCACCGCACTCGTCGGGCGCGGGCTGCTCGACCTGCTGCCCTCCTTCGACTCCCGGCTGATCCCGGGGTCCATGCGCCGGCCCGAGGCGGCCGACGAGCGGGGCCGCACCAAGCCCGCCCGGATGATCGCGCGGCGCACGGACGGCAGTGAGTTCCCGGTCGAGGTCACCAGCGCGAGCCTTGAGGACGGGCGCGAGGCGTACGACTCGTACGGCGGCGGCTACACCGGTGACGAGCTGCTGATGCTCGTTGTGCGTGATCTGTCCGGGACCGTGGACACCGAGGCGGAGCTGGCGCGTTCGCAGCGGCAGACCGAGATGATCCTGCGGGCCGCGTCCGAGGGGGTCGTCGGTACGGACACCGACGGGCGGGTCGTCCTGGTCAATCCGGCCGCCGCGCAGATCCTCGGGTTCCGGGCCAGCGACCTCGGCGGCCAGGAGCTGCATCCGCTGATCCTGCACTCGCGTGCGGACGGCGAGCCCTTCCCGTACGAGGGTTCGCCGCTCGCGGACACCCTCAAGTCCGGTCGCAAGCACCGGGTGCGCGGGCAGGTGCTGTGGACGAAGAACGGTTCGAAGGTGTCTGTCGATCTGACGACCGCGCCGGTACGGGACGGGGACCAGCTCGTCGGTGCCGTGATGACCTTCACCGACCGGCGCCCCTACGAGGAGCTGGCGGAGCAGCACTCGGCGGAGCTGGCGCAGACGACCGAGCGCCTGACGGCCGAGATCACGGAGACGACCGAGCGGCTGACGGCCGAACTCGCGGACCGGTCGGAGAGGTACGCCGCCGAGATCGAGG
Organism: Streptomyces sp. SLBN-118; assembly: GCF_006715635.1. Classification (NCBI taxonomy): domain Bacteria; kingdom Bacillati; phylum Actinomycetota; class Actinomycetes; order Kitasatosporales; family Streptomycetaceae; genus Streptomyces; species Streptomyces sp. SLBN-118. The sequence continues at coordinate 3,974,974 of NZ_VFNP01000001.1, read as the reverse complement.
AGTGGACCGACCGGCACGAGGAACTGGCCGCACGGCATGCCCAGCTGACCGCCGTACTGGGTGAGTCGCTGCGCGGGCCGCTGGAGGAACTGCGCGCCGAACTGGGCACGCTGGCCGCCGATCCGGCCGGGCAGCTGTGGCCCGAGGCCAACCAGATCCTGCACCATCTGGCCGCCGGATATGCCCGGATGACGACACTTGTCGACAATGTCCTGAGTTATCAGCGCCTCGACACGGGCACGGAGGAGCTTCACAAGACCAAGGCGCTGCTCGACGAGGTGGTTGCGGCCGGTGTCGAGGGCGCGATCGAGCTGATCGGTCCGGGGCGGGCGCAGTTCGCGGTGCACTCGCCGCCGATAGAGGCCGAGGTGGACGCGGGGCGCCTCGCGACGGCGCTCGCGCATCTGGTCGCGGACGTGGCCGGGGTCGACTCGACCGGCAAGGCGCGTGTGGTTCCGGGCGGCGGGTATGTGGACTCGACGGTCGTCGTGGCCGCGGCGCAGCGCGGTGATGTCGTACGGATCGAGGTGCGCGGGCCGTTCGCCGGGGGAGACCCGGTGCACGAGCCGATCGTGCGCGGGGTCGTACAGGCTCACGGCGGGGTGCTGCAGACGCACGAGGTGCCGGGGATGAGCGGCAGCGCGTACGTCCTGGAGGTACCGCTCGGCGAGGGCTCGGGGACGGTGACGGCTCCGCCGCCGGCCGGTCCCGGGGACTCTGCGCTCGCCCTGCCCGAACAGCAGACCGCCTCGCCCGCCTCGCCCGCCTCGCCCGCCTCGCCGACCGGCGGAGGCGGGCGGCGGCGCGCTCGGCGGGCCTCGACGGATGCCTTCCTGGAGAGCCCCGTGGCCAAGGAGGACCCGGTGGCCGCGCAGCCGACGGGCCGCCGCAGGGGTCATGCGGAAGAGCCGCAGCAGGAGCTGATCCCCGCCCCGGACTCGGGTGACGGGAGCGGCTCGGGCAGCAGCGGGACCGGACGGCGGCGCGGGCGGCCGAGCCCCGCCGAGGACGCTGTCGCGGTCGCCGCGGGAGCGGCCACCCGGCCTTCCGAGGGTTCGGTGGTGACGGCCGCGGAGGGCGCGGCCGGGGCCGGGCGCGCGGCGCGCGGCGAGACGGTGCCGCCGCAGGGCGTGCCCGTCGACCCGCAGGGAACGGGCCCCTCGGGGCGGCGCGCGCGGCGCCCCGAGGGCGGGATGCCCCAGCTGCCCGCCGTTCCGGCCCAGGCTGCCTCCCCTGCACCTGCCCCTGCTCAGACTGCCGGCCGACGGGCCAGGCGGGCGCTGGCGACCGCCCCGCCCGAGGTGGAGCCCGCGCGCGCGGCGTTCGCGCTCCCGCCTGCCGAGGCCGACCGGATTCCGCCGACCGCGGGCGAGGCCGATGCCTCGCTGCCGGGTCGGCACGATGCCGTACGCACCGAACCGGGCGCCGAGCACCACACGCCGCCGCAGGAGCATCCGGTGCCGACGGGCCGCCGCCGGGCCCGCCAGGAGGCTCAGCCCCTGCCCGAAGCGACACCCGAAGCGTCCGCGGTGCAGCCCGTCGCGGAGCCCGTCGCCCAGCCCGCCATCCAGCCGGGCTGGACCGAGAACGGCACGGCAGGCACCGGCCTCGCCGCCGACAACGGGACCGGGCACCACGCGGCAGCCGTCGACGAAGCCGTGCACCCGTCCGCGCCCGCACCAGCACCCACCCCCGCACCAGCACCCGCGGAGAACCCGACCCTGAGCCCTGGCCGGACGGTCGCAGCCGCCGGCTCCGTATCAATGCCGCTGCCCGCCGAGGCTCCGGTTCCGGCCGACGCCTCGCAGGGACGGGCCTTCAGTGTGCGCACGCTCGGGCAGGGCGTGCCGTTCTCACAGCAGATCGCCGAGAAGCAGAACCAGACACTCGGCTCGGGCCGTCGCCGCAAGCTGGCCACGCCCCCGGCCGGCGAGCGTTCCGAACCGTCCGCCCGTCAGCACCCGCAGGGCCCGGCGCAGACCGGCTCGCTGTTGCCCGCCGAGCGGGCCGAGGGCCGGGCCTACGCGATCGGTGCCCCCGACGAGGGCGCGGAGGGCCCCGAGCCGCTGGACGGCCCGGGCGGCGCGGTCGAAGTGGCCAACCAGCCGCAGCCGCAGCCCGTCGACGACGAACTGCCCCCGGAGCCACTGGACAACCCGCGCCGTCTTCTCGTCTGGCCCGCGCCCGACGTCTCGACCCAGCAGGCGCTGAGCGACCGCGGCTACCGCCCGGTGGTCGTGCACTCGCGTGAGGAGGTCGACGCACAGATCGCGGCCTTCCCGGCGGCGCTCTTCGTCGACCCGCTGACCGGCCCGATCACCCGGACGGCGCTGCAGTCGCTGCGCCAGGCCGCGGTGGCGGCAGAGGTTCCGGTGCTGGTGACAGCGGGGCTGGGGCAGACGACGCGGGAGGCCGCGTACGGCGCGGATCCTGCCGTACTGCTCAAGGCCCTGGCTCCGCGCGACAGCGAACAGCACCCCCCGCGCGTGCTGTTGATCGAGGAGCACGAGGAGATCGCGCTCGCGCTGTCGGCGACGCTGGAGCGGCGCGGTATGCAGGTCGCCCGCGCCGGGGCGGACACGGACGCGGTCACGCTCGCCTCCCAGATGCGGCCGAACCTGGTGGTGATGGACCTGATGCAGGTGCGCCGCCGCAGGGCCGGGATCGTCGACTGGCTGCGGGCGAACGGCCGGCTGAACCACACCCCGCTGGTCGTCTACACCTCGGCGGGCCTCGACCGCGCGGATCTGCCGCGGCTCTCGTCGGGGGAGACGGTGCTCTTCCTGGCCGAACGCTCCACGAGCAGCGAGGTGCAGGCACGCATCGTCGATCTGCTGGCGAAGATCGGTACGAACTGATACGAAAGGGGCGGCGGTTTGTGGCCGCCGCCCCTGCCGTACACGCGCTACGGCTGCCCCGGACTACAGCTCCGTGACGTCCAGCTCGCCGTCCGCGTACTGCCTGCGGATCACCTTCTTGTCGAACTTGCCGACGCTCGTCTTCGGAACGGCCGGGATCACCGCCCAGCGCTCCGGCACCTGCCACTTCGCGATCTTCTCGGCGAGGAAGGCCTTCAGCGACTCGTAGTCCGCGGTCGAACCCTCCTTGAGCACCACGGTCGCCAGCGGCCGCTCGCCCCACTTGGCGTCCGGGACGGCGACCACGGCCGCCTCGGCGACCTCCGGGTGCGCCATCAGCGCGTTCTCCAGTTCGACGCTGGAGATCCACTCGCCGCCGGACTTGATGACGTCCTTCGCCCGGTCGGTCAGGGTCAGGAAGCCGTCGCTGCTGATCACACCCACGTCGCCGGTCTTGAGCCAGCCGTCCTCGCTGAACTTGTCCTCGGGCTTGAAGTCCTCGCCGCCCGCGCCGCCGTAGTACGCGCCCGCGATCCAGCCGCCGCGCACCTCCAGCTCACCGGCCGACTCGCCGTCCCAGGGCAGGAGCTCGCCGCCGGGGCCGACCAGCCGCCCCTCGACACCCGCCGGGAAACGGCCCTGGGTGACGCGGTAGGGCCACTCCTCCTCCGCGCTGAGCCCGGCCGGGGGGTGAGCCATCGTGCCGAGCGGGGAGGTCTCCGTCATGCCCCAGGCGTGGCAGAGCCGCACACCCAGCTTGTCGTACGCCTCCATGAGGGCGGGCGGGCAGGCCGCGCCGCCGATGGTGACCTGCTTCATGGAGCTCAGGTCCCGCGGGTTGGCGGTGACCTCGGCGAGCAGGCCCTGCCAGATGGTGGGGACGGCCGCGGCGTGCGAGGGCTTCTCGCGCTCAATCATCTCGGCGAGCGGGGCGGGCTGCAGGAAACGGTCGGGCATCAGCATGTTGATGCCGGTCATGAACGTGGCGTGCGGCAGGCCCCAGGCGTTGACGTGGAACTGCGGGACCACGACGAGGGTCGTGTCCCCGTCCGTCAGCCCCATCGACTCGGTCATGTTGACCTGCATGGAGTGCAGGTAGATGGAGCGGTGGGAGTAGACGACACCCTTGGGGTCGCCGGTGGTGCCGGAGGTGTAACACATGGCGGCGGCGGTGCGCTCGTCCAGCTCCGGCCAGTCGTACGTGCTCGGGCGGCCGGCGATCAGCTCCTCGTACTCGTGCACCCGCGCCTGAGCGCCGTCGAGCAGCGAACGGTCCCCGGGGCCGGAGACGACGATGTGCTCGATCGTCGGCAATTGCGGCAGGAGCGGAGCGAGGAGCGGCAGAAGGGAACCGTTGACGATGACTGCCCGGTCGGCGGCGTGGTTGGCGATCCACACCAGTTGCTCCGCGGGCAGGCGGAGGTTCAGGGTGTGCAGCACGGCGCCCATGGAGGGGATCGCGAAGTACGCCTCGACATGCTCGGCGTTGTTCCACATCAGGGTGGCGACGCGCTGGTCGCCGTCGATTCCGAGCTCGTCGCGCAAGGCATTGGCCAGGCGGGTCGCCCGCTCGCCGACCTCGGCGAAGCTGCGGCGCTGCGGCTCGGACTCTCCCGTCCAGGTGGTGATCTGCGACTTGCCGTGGATCGTCATCCCGTGGCGAAGGATGCGGGTCACAGTCAGCGGTACGTCCTGCATGGTGCTCAGCACGGCGTCCTCCCGGTGGGCGCTAGCGCTACGTGGCAGTAAGGGTAGAAAGATTCTGCTCACATACCACGCGGTATGTCACTACCCGGAGGTAATCAATCGGCGCCGGAAGATCGGTACGGAGACGGCAGGGGCTGCGGCAACAGGTGTGACGGGAGGGGTGCGGAAAGGTCCAGGGTCCGGGCCGGAACCGGCTTGGGGACGGGTCAGCGTACGGGTGCCAGCTCCGGGTCCTCACGGAGCTTGCCGAGCGCCCGCGACACCGCGCTCTTGACCGTACCGACCGAAACCCCGAGCACCTCGGCCGTCTGGGCCTCGCTCAGATCCTCGTAGTACCGCAGCACCACCATCGCGCGCTGCCGGTCGGGCAGCTTCATCACGGCGCGCCACATCGCGTCGTGCAGCACTTGCTGCTCGGCAGGATCGGGCGCGGGCACAATCTCCGGCTCGGGCAGTTCCTCGCACGCGAACTCGTCGACCTTGCGCTTGCGCCACTGCGAGGTGCGGGTGTTGAGCAGCGCGCGGCGGACATAGCCGTCGAGCGCCCGGTGGTCCTCGATCCGCTCCCACGCGACATACGTCTTCGTGAGCGCGGTCTGCAGCAGGTCCTCGGCGTCGCTCGGGTTCGCGGTGAGCGAGCGGGCGGTTCGCAGCAGCACGGGCCCCCGCGCCCGTACGTACGACGAAAACGATGAGTAGGTCGCATAGCGCGCGTTCGGCGTGTACGAGGCCGCCGGTGCGGCGGCCTTCGAAGCGCTTGTGCAGACTGGCGTGGTCATAGCTCCACGCTAGGAGTCGGCACTACCGTCGCGGATCGGCCCCAGGTCCCGAAGCGGTGTCCGCCTCAGGTTGTACGGGTGGTGCTGCCCCCACCTCCTGAAGGTGGAGGACACCCCCTGAGGGTGTCAGCCGTCCGCACCCAGGACGAGCCCGGATGTGGGGACGCCGGTGCCCGCGGTGACCAGCGCCCTGGACGCGCCGGATATCTGGTTCACCGAGGTGCCGCGCAGCTGTCTGACCGCCTCCGCGATGCCGTTCATCCCGTGCAGATACGCCTCGCCGAGCTGTCCGCCATGGGTGTTGAGAGGCAGCGCGTCCGCGGCCACGAACTCCGCGGCCTCGCCCGGCTCGCAGAACCCGAACTCCTCCAACTGCATCAGAACAAACGGGGTGAAATGGTCATAAATAATGCCGACATCGATATCGCCGGGGGCCAGCCCGGACGTCGCCCAGAGCTGCCGCGCGACAACCCCCATCTCGGGCAGGCCGGTGAGGTCGTCCCGGTAGAAGCTGGTCATCTGCTCCTGAGCCCGGCCCGCACCCTGTGCGGCCGCGACGATCACCGCCGGAGGCTGCCGCAGATCACGGGCCCGCTCGGTGCTGGTGACGACGATCGCCTGTCCGCCGTCGGTCTCCTGGCAGCAGTCCAGCAGACGCAGCGGCTCGACGATCCAGCGCGATGCGGCGTGGTCGGCGAGTGTGATCGGCTTCCCGTAGAAGTACGCGGCGGGGTTGTTCGCCGCGTGACGGCGGCCGGTGACGGCGACATGGCCGAACGCGTCGGGCGTCAGCCCGTAGGTGTGCAGATAGCGCTGCGCGGCCATCGCGACCCAGGAGGCGGGGGTGAGCAGCCCGAAGGGGAGGTTCCAGCCGAGCGCCGTGCCTTCGGCGGACGGCTCGCGATGCTGTACTCCGGAGCCGAAGCGCCGGCCCGACCGTTCGTTGAACGCCCGGTAGCAGACGACGACTTCGGCGATCTTGGAGGCAACGGCGAGGGCCGCCTGCTGAACGGTGGCGCAGGCCGCGCCCCCGCCGTAGTGGATACGGGAGAAGAAGGACAGCTCGCCGATGCCCGCCGCCTGGGCGACGGTGATCTCCGGGCTGGTGTCCATGGTGAAGGTCACCAGGCCGTCGACGTCGGCGGGGGACAGGCCCGCATCGTCGAGTGCGGCGTGCACCGCCTCGACGGCCAGCTTCAGTTCGCTGCGGCCGGAGTCCTTGGAGAACTCGGTCGCCCCGATGCCCACGACGGCCGCCCTGCCCCCGAGCGTGTCCCGGCTGCGGATGCTCATACGGCGCCCTCCGGGCTCGGTGCGAGGCTCACCGTCACCGAGCCGGTGACGTGGTCGCCGATGCTGTTGGCGCCGACGACTCGTACGCCGGCGATGCCGCCCTCGACGGAGGTGACCGTGCCGCTCAGCACCATCGTGTCCCCCGGGTAGTTGGGCGCGCCGAGCCGGATGGCGACCTTCCGGATCACGGCACGCTCGCCGAAGCAGTCGGTGATGTACCGCCCGACCAGCCCGTTGGTCGTCAGGATGTTCATGAAGATGTCCGGGGACCCCTTCTCCTTCGCGAGCTCCGTGTCGTGATGCACGTCCTGGTAGTCGCGTGAGGCCACGGCCCCGGCGACGATCAGGGTGCGGGTGATGGGGATGGTCAGCGGCGGGAGTTCGTCACCGGCTTTCACGTAGGGGCTCCTTTGCGGGTACCGGCGCGTGCGCGGGTACGGGCTCGTGCGCGGGTACGGGCTCGTGCGCGGGTACGGGCTCGTGCGCGGGTATGGGCTCCCGTGCGAGCAACCGGCCGAGTTCGGCGAGGAGTTCGGGACCGGAGCCGAGGTAGGCGTCCAACTGGCGGCCCCACAGGAAGTGCCGGTGGACGGGATGATCCAGGTCGGCACCGGTCCCGCCGTGCAGATGCTGCCCGGCATGGACGACGCGCCTGCCGGCCTCGGAGGCCCACCAGGCGGCGGTCAGCACTTCGGCGGCCGCTTCGAGCCCCTCGTCCTGTCTCCAGGCGGCCTCGTACGCCGTGACCCGTATCGCCTCGGTGTCCATGTACGCGTCGGCGGCGCGCAGCAGTACGCCCTGGTTGGTGGAGAGCGGACGACCGAACTGCTCGCGGGCCGAGGTGTGTTCGACGGCCCGGGCGAGCGAGCCCGCACACACCCCGGCCTGCAGTCCCGCGAACGCGGTACGGCCCAGAGCGAGCACGGACTCGTACGCACCTGGCCCGCCCAGCCGCTCGCCCGGTGTGCCCGACAGCACGAGCCGTCCCGCCGCCCAGGGCGCCGTGGTCTCCACGTCCGACACCTCGGCCTCCGCGGTCCGCACGAGCCACAGCGCGCGGTCGGCGTCCGGCACCAGCACATGCGTGGCGTCCCGCAGCCAGGGCACGAGCGGCGCCGTACCGCTCAGCAGACCCGAGGCGGAGACCCGTATGCCGCCGTGTGCCGGGAACGCCCCGGTCGCCACGGCCGTGCCGTCGCGCAGCGGGGGCAGCAGCCTGGTCCGCTGCTCGTCCGTGCCGTGCGTGGCCACCGCCAGCACTCCGTAGACACAGGTCGCGGCGAAGGGCACCTGAGCGGTGGTCCGCCCCTGCTCCTCCAGGAGCAACACAAGACCGAGCAGACCGATGTCCTCTGTGGCCCCCACAAGGCCTGCCGAACACAGCGCCTTCGACAACTCCGAGTCCGTACCGGTCCCGGCGGAAACCAGCCGCTCGTGCGTGGAGAGATCGCCGAATATCCGCGCTGCCAGGTCCCGGGCGGCCGCCTGCTCCTGGGTGGGGGTGAAGTCCATCAGCCCTCACCCCTCTCGGCGCCGTCGGCAGCGTTGAAGACCGGCAGCTCCAACTCTTCGTCCACCCGCAGGAATTCGAGCCGTACGGGCATCCCGATCCGCACCTTGTCGTACGGCACGCCGACCACATTGCTGACCATGCGGACGCCCTCCGCCAGCTCGATCAGCCCCACCGCGTAGGGCGGGTCGAAGGCCGGGAAGGGCGGGTGGTGCATCACCACGTACGAGTAGACCGTCCCCGCGCCGCCCGCCTCGATCGTGTCCCATGCCGCCGAGCCGCACGCCCCGCATCCCGGCAGCCAGGGCAGGCGCATCGTTCCGCACCCCCCGCACCGCTGGATGAGCAGTTTGTGTGCGGCGACCCCCTCCCAGAATCCGGCGTTGTCCCGGTTGATCACCGGCCGTGGCCGCCTGTCCGCAGCCTTCGGCTTCCGCCGGGCCGGTGCGTACTTGAGGATCCGGAAGCGATGCGTCCCGGCCGGCTCGCCGTCGGCCTTCACGTCCATCCGTGTCGTGACGAAGTGGCCGGCGCCCAGCTTCGTCGTCTTGAGCTCCGACACCGACTCGATCACCGCGTCGAAGGTGATCCGGTCCCCGGGCCTCAGCGGCCGCAGATACTCCTGCTCGCAGTCGGTCGCGACGACCGAGGTGTAGCCCGCGTCGTCGAGCAGGGCGAACAGCTCGTCCTGCGCTGCCGACCGGTCCGTGTGCCCCGAGAGACCGCCCATCGTCCACGCCTGGAGCATCGTCGGCGGCGCTGTGGCGTCAGGCCCGGTGTAGGCGGGGTTGGTGTCCCCCATCGCCTCGCACCAGTGCCTGATCATCGGCTCGTTGACGAGGTCCTTGCCCACGCCCGAGGTGGCGGCCGCCCGCCCCTCGTACGCCTTCAACCGCTCGTACAGGTCCGTCACCGCTTCCCCCTCTTCATGCCGAGTCGCATCGTCGCGACGATCTCCCGCTGCACCTCGCTCACCCCGCCCCCGAAGGTGTTGATCTGCGCCGCCCTGTTCATCCGCTCCAGCTCCCCGTCACCCAGCGGACGCTCCCCGGCGCAGATGTCGAGCGAGCCGGGCGAACCGGCCCGGATCAACCCCGCCTCCCCCGTGATTTCCTGGCACATTCGATACGTTTCGACCGCGGCTTCCGTTCCCGCGAACTTCACGCCGCTCGCATCGCCGGGGGTCGGCCGGCCTGCCCCCACATCCCCCACCAAACGCCAGTTGAGCAGGCGCGTTGCGGAGAGCCGGGCATGTACTTCGGCCGCTCTGAACTGGACCCACGGCAGGTCAATCCGGCGCTCACCCGTCACCGGATCGGGTGTACGGGCCCGCTCCAGCACCGCCGCGTAGAAGTCCTCGGCCTGCATTCCGATCGCCGCCAGCGCCACCCGCTCGTGGTTGAGCTGGTTGGTGATCAGTCCCCAGCCGCCGTTCTCCTCGCCGACGAGGTTCGCGGTGGGCACCCGTATCCCGTCGTAGTACGTCGACGTCGTGGCCAGGCCGCCCACCGTCTCGATCGGCGTCCACGAGAAGCCCGGCGCGTCCGTCGGAATCAGGATGATCGAGATGCCCTTGTGTTTGGGCGCCTGCGGGTCCGTACGGCACGCGAGCCAGATCCAGTCGGCGTTCTGGGCATTGCTGGTGAAGATCTTCTGTCCGTCGACGACCCAGGATTCGCCGTCCCGGACGGCACGCGTACGCAGCGAGGCGAGGTCCGTCCCCGCCTCGGGCTCGCTGTAGCCGATCGCGAAGACCAACTCGCCATTCACGATGCGCGGCAGGAAGGAGGACTTCTGCTGCTCGGTGCCGTACTTCATCAGGGTCGGACCGACGGTGTTCAGGGTCACCATGGAGACGGGCGCACCGGCACGGTACGCCTCGTCGAAGAAGACGAACTGCTCGTCGGCGCCGCGCCCCTGGCCTCCGTACTCCACGGGCCAGCCGAGACCGAGCATCCCGTCCGCACCGATGCGTCGCAGCAGGCGCCGACGGCCCGGTTCGTCGCCGGCCGGCGGTGGTCCGTCCGGCATCAGTGTTCGGAAGTACGAGCGAAGTTCGGCGCGCAGCTGCTGCTGCCGCTCCGTCGGGGCGAGGTGCACGGCGGCCGCCTCCCGGGCATACGGATCAGGGGATCAGGGTTTCTGACTGTCCGTCAGATCCATGCACCCTGTCAAGGTCAGCCGCCGCTCCGCCTGCCACCGGGTCGCGCCCGATACGCACGACGGCCTGCGCGTCGGCACTGAAGTACCGTCGCGCAGGCCGTGATCCACCCTTCGGTCATATCCCCCTCGGATGCCCCCCTCGGGCCGGACCCCCCTCGGGCCGGTCACGATTACAGACCCGCGAAGTTCACCGCCGCATGGGACTGGTCAGTCACCGTGAGGCCGGAGCCGCTCGCTGTGGTGTTGTTCCTGGCACCTACGGCGAGAGTGCGGGCAGTACGGATGCATGCCATGTCGTGTCCTCCCTGAACTGGAACTGCGGAACTACGGCTTGTTCCGGGGTGGTTGGCCGACCTCCCGGATCGCGGTCGCGGCGTCGCAAGATCAGAGTTGCCCATCGAATCCCCGGCGAACCACCCCAGAGGCCCCATTCCCCCTCAAGCGTGAAGACAAGTCGATAAACCCCCTTCGCCGCCAGAAAAGCCCAGCTCAGGATCGCGCGCATCACGTAACCGCGGCAGGGCAAGAGAGGAAGCGTTACGGCATGTTTTCCGCCAAACTCCCCCTCTTCCCTTCTTCGAACACCTGTACGAACATAGAGGCATGGCCACCCGCGACCGGCAGAACGCAACCCTGGCCCTCGCCCACGCTCTCTCCGCCGCGGAGCGCGGACTCCCCGTCATCCCGCTGTCCCCCAGCAAGCTCCCTGCCCTGCGCTCTCCCCACCGGGGCGAGGCCGAGCCGGTCCTGTGCCGCGGCGAATGCGGCCTCCCCGGCCATGGCGTCCACGACGCCACCACCGACCCTGCAGGCGTCCGCGCTCTCTTCGCCGCCGCCCCCTGGGCCACCGGATACGGCATCGCCTGCGGTCGGCCACCGCACCATCTGATCGGCATCGACCTCGACACCAAGTCCTCGACCGACTCCGTCGCCGCGCTCCAGGACCTGGCCCTGCGCCATCTCTTCACCATCCCGGAGACGGTCACCGTCCTGACCCCGAGCGGCGGCCGCCACCTCTGGCTGACCGGCCCACCCGACGTCGTCGTCCCGAACTCCGCGAGCCGGCTCGCACCCGGCATCGACGTACGCGGCGCCGGTGGCTATCTCGTCGGTCCCGGCTCTGTCAGCGCCCACGGCGCCTACCGCCTCGCCCCCGGCACGGCCGAACTGTCCCCCGCGCCCTGCCCCCGCGCACTCCTGCGCCTCGTGACACCCCCCGCACGCCTCCGCCACCCCACACAGGCCGGCCCGGCCCGCCCGGCTCAGGGACACGGCCTGGTCCAGTTCGTTCTCGCCGCGCACGAGGGCCAGCGCAACACCCGGCTGTTCTGGGCTGCCTGCCGTGCCTACGAGAACGGCTTCGGCGACGAGCTCGCTGACGCCCTCACCGAAGCGGCGGTCCACACGGGCCTGACCGAACGGGAGGCCCGGGCGACGATCGCCTCGGCGGAACGGCTCACATCGGGCCGCCGCCGCTGAACGGGTTCCGTCAAAGGGGCGGGTGAACGAGCCCAGTGAACGGATCGGCCGTCCGCCAAGGTCACTGACCCGATGGGCGGCTCACACGCCGGTGATCTTCAGCGGATCCCCGGACGCTCCGCAGCCCCATCCGCCCCTTCTGCGGTCTTCGAAGGGCAGGAGCAGGAGCGACGGCGCTGACCGAGCCACCACGTTCCGGCGGCGACCACGGCCAGGGCGACGGCGAGGGCGGGCAGTAGGCCCACCACCGCCCCGGCACCAGCGCCGAGGACACCCGCCGTGATCAGGACGGGCAGCACGCAGGCCAGAGCGGCCAGGCCCGCGAGCGCCTTCGAGGCCTTGTGGGCGCGCGGGTCAGCAGCAGGGTCCGGCATGGCGGTTCTCCTCGGCGAGGTCGGTGAAGGGGATGGGACAGCAGGCGCTGGAGGCACAGACGGTCAGGTCGTCGCAGCCCGCCTCGACGGCCGCGGCAAGCGCGGTGCGGATGGTGGTCAGGTCGGCAATCTTCGCGTCGACCTCGGTGAGCTTGGCCGCCGCGCGCCCCTGCAACCCGGCGACGGGGCGTCCGTGGCGGTGGCGGCCTGCCTCCAGCAACTCGGCGACCTCATCCAGCGTGAAGCCCAGACGCTGGGCGGCTTTGATGACCCGCAGGGCGGTCACCGCCTCCTCCCCGTACAGGCGGTGACCACCGTTGCTGCGCTCCGGCGCGGCCAGCAGGCCTCGCCGCTCGTAGTAGCGCAGCGTCTGGACGTTCACCCCGGCCGCCTCGGCGACCTGCCCGCTGCGCATGTCCGCACTCACTGCGGCTCCCCAGCGATACCGGTGCGCGCGGCGATGGCCTCCAGAACCGCCTCGTGCGCCGCGTCCACCGAGATCTCCAGACGGACCCGGTCCTGACCAGGGGTGATCGTGAGGGTGAAGAACGAGCAGCAGCGTCCCTCGCGGGTCACCAGATCACGGACCCGGTCCTCGACGCCCGGGCCGTCGGCCAGGTCTAGGCGGAGACGAAGAGGCTGGGGCCGGGCCAAGGCGGTCAGCCGCTCGGAGAAGAGGACATCCCACTCGGCGACCCGCAGGGGCCGCTCATCCGTGGGCAGCGTGCAGGACCGCGGCACCCACGCCAGTTCACTCATCGTGCTCACTCCCGTCATCACGTCCCCGGTGGTGGGACACCTCCGACGGTAAAGCTGTACCTGGGTACAGGTTGCAACGGCGCCTGGACGCGGAGGGGAGAACAAGAGGCGGATGCCCACGCGCTGCGTCGGCGAGGTGGACGATCTTCGCAATCGACCCCGCCACTACAGTGCGGCCGTGCTGTTCCGGTTCTGATCAGCTCTGGGAGCGGACTCGCCGATCAGCTGCGCGAGATCTCGGGGCGGGAGCGGGCGGAAGGCGAATCGGTGAGCGCGCTCACTCTCCGAACGCGGCCGCGGTAACTTCCCGTTCCAGGTTTGCTCGGTGGAAATCGTACGTCCCGATGTTGGAGACCTTGATCATCACGCAGAAGCGCTCGACCGACGACAATTGTCTGGCCACCTGCGCGTACTCGCGCCGCAGGAAGTGAATCGCGGCCAGGTTGGCCACCGAGGTCTGCCCGGCCACCAGGAATACCGGGCAAACGGACTCCGCGGGCGTGAACTTCGCCACGAGCGCGTACTCCTTATTGCCCTTGTCGTACAGGAACTTCTCCCCACCGACCTCTATGGCCACCGAGTCCGCACGGGTGGCGTCGTAGGGATGAATGACGACGCCGGGCATATGGGTGGCAAGGTGGCCGCCGGTGCGGAGGTTGGCGTTCCCGCTGGGGCCGCCGACACAAAACTCGGTGCGATCACCGTTGCTGCCACGGAAGTTGCCGGACTCCAACGAGACGCCGCAATCCAACTCAGCGGCAAGCAGGGCCAGTTCCAGTACTGCCCGTACATCCCGATGATGCGCGGTGCCGGGCGAGTTGTGCTTGTTGCCCAGCACCATCAGGCAGGTCTGCCCGGGCCGGACGCCGAAAAAAGCCGCCCTCCTGTTCACAGCCCGAGCGCGCTTGGCCCGCTCCCTCAACCAGACGAACCCACCGCCGAGCAAGCTGGTCACGAGCCCGATCGCGATGTTCGCGAGCACCGACTGAATCACGCCCCCCTCTCTCCGGCCGGCATCGTTTCACGGCCGGGAGACCGCGTCGAGGGATGGGGAGCCAGTCCACACCAGATGAGCGCCGGAGTCGCTGTGGCGCTCGCTGCACCGTGCAGCGGCGGTGAAGCCGCGCTGGAAGTCGGCCGAACGCCGTCGCTCGGGTTCATGTCGGTGTCAGTCGGGCCTGGGGGGGCCGGGTTGACGGTGACCCCGTGTGGGCCCAGCTCCCGAGCAGACCTCGGCCGCTACGGCACAGCGTTGAGGTCGCGGACGCCGTTTCGTACCTGGCCGGCGAGAGCGCCCGATACGTCACAGGCGCGGAGCTGGCGGTGGACTGTGGCTTCGCAATCTGAGCCCGCGCGGTCCGACGCAGGCCCCACGAGGCCCGCACTGCGCTGCGTTGGCGGGCCGCTCGGTTATCAGCGGCCTCAGTCAGTGTGGCACCCGTCGAAGCGCCAGCCCTCGTCCTCCCAGGTCCACGGCACGTGCTGCGGATCACGCCCCCCGGCTCCGATCGGGTACGACGCGACCGCGGAGCCCCCTGACAGCTCGTCCAGCTTGAACGACAGCACGGACCGGGGCCCCAGGTCCTCCGCCTCCAGAGCGAGCAATGAGTCGAAGCGCGCCCGCGGCACACTGTCGCGGCAGCGCTGCGACGAGAGGGTGTACGCCGTGTCACTGTCTGCGGTGTAGACGGCGGTGACATACCTCCGGACAGCTTGCTCGAGCACGGCGGCGGACTCCGCGCGCGAACCAGGCGGTGTCTTCCGTGGTGTGGGAGTACCGCTCGGGGCAGGCGGCGTCGCCGGCTCCTCGTTCGGTTCGGACACGCAACCGCTCAGGACCAGGACGGCCGATGCCGCCACGAGCCACCGGACCGATCTCATGCACTCCCCTCCAGGACATTGGGCCGGGACATCATGACAGGCGCCTTCGGGCACCCCCACGCGGGGGCTCACCAGGCCGGTTGGGCTATCCCTACGGCGCAGGAGTCGGCCCCCGCCTGCTGGATGATTACGTCGGTGCGGCCCTGCCGCGAGGCGAGCAGTCGGCTCGCTCCAGCTCTCACCGAGAGTGGGTCCGGCGACGAGAGGTCGTGGCCCACAAATGACCCTCACGCCCTGATCAGACATGGGATACGGGCGGCTCATGGTGCAGGTTGACCGTCTGTCAACTGTCCTGGCTGCGCCCTCGACCTCGGCCCGGTAGACGGCATCAGGCCGCTGATGTGACCCGGCTGCTTGACCGACGTCGCCGTCTCCACCTTCACGACGCCTGATGCGGACATGAGACCGGCCGACCCGAACGATCCGCCAACCCCGCCAGACCCAACACGGCATACCGGGACTTCCACCCGCTGACCGTCTGCCGCGACTGCTCGAGTCGCGGCAAGCTTACGTGCCCCGATCTCTCGCCCCATGGCAGCTCCAGCCCAAAGCCGCTCCACCGACCGCGCGGCTATCCTCGCGGCGTACGTGAACGGCCCCTGACCGGATTACCTGGTCAGAGGCCGTTCACCTGCGGTGGGTGTGGGATTTGAACCCACGGTGACATCGCTGCCACGACGGTTTTCAAGACCGTTCCCTTAGGCCGCTCGGGCAACCCACCCACGCCCCGGCCACCTGCGGCGGAGCGGGCTACAGACTACCGGCCCCGCGTCGTGCGTCGCAGCAGTGTTCTCCCGTACCGCGTTCGCCCGTGCCGAAACTCTGAGGTGCAGGGTTCTCCCGTACCGAAGGAGCAGCGACGGTCAGCTGTCGCCCGTGCGCTTGCCCAGGACGACCTCCGCCGTGTGTTCCTTGCCGTCGCGCTCGTACGTGAGGGTCACCTTGTCGCCCGGCTTGTGGTTCCAGATCTCGCTGATCAGCGTCGGACCGCTGTCCACCGGCTTGCCGTTGAACTGGGTGATGATGTCGCCCGCCTTGAGGCCCGCCTTCGCGGCAGGGCCGTTCGGGGACACCGCCGGGGTCCCGCCCGTGCTCTGGGTGGCGATCTTGGCGCCGGCGTCCTTGCCCGCCATGTCGACCGTGGCGCCGATCACCGGGTAGACCGGCTTGCCCGTCTTGATCAGCTGCTCTGCGACGTTCTTCGCCTGGTTGATCGGGATGGCGAAGCCGAGGCCGATCGAGCCCGCCTGCGTCTGACCAAGGCCGCTGCCCGCCGACTGGATCGCGGAGTTGATGCCGATGACCGCGCCTCGTGCGTCGAGCAGCGGGCCGCCCGAGTTGCCCGGGTTGATGGAGGCATCGGTCTGCAGAGCGCTCATGTACGAGTTCTTGCCGCTGGAGCCGTCGCCGGAGGCGACCGGACGGTTCTTCGCGCTGATGATGCCGGTGGTGACGGTGTTCGACAGGCCGAAGGGCGCGCCGATCGCGATGGTCGAGTCGCCGACGGCGACCTGCTCAGAGTTGCCGAGGGCCAGCGGGTCCAGCCCCGAGGGCGCGTTCTTCAGCTTCAGCACGGCGACGTCGTACCCCTGCGCCCGGCCGATCACTTCGGCGTCGTACTCCTTGCCGTTGGAGAAGGTCACGGACAGAGTGCCGCCGTCAGCCGCGGAGGCCACCACGTGGTTGTTGGTGAGGACGTGGCCTTCCTTGTCATAGACGAAGCCGGTGCCCGTGCCGCCCTCACTCTCACCGCTCTCACCGACCCCGGCACCGCCCGCCTTGGCCTCGATGGTGACAACGCTCGGCAGCGCCTTGGCCGCGACCGCGGCGACGGTGCCCGGCTCGCGCTTGAAGTCCTTGGGGGTGTCGGCCGCGGAGACCGTGGTCGAGTCGATGCCGTCGTCGTTGTGCTCGGCTGCCCAGTAGCCGATACCACCGCCGACGCCGCCCGCGACGAGTGCTGCCACGAGCACGGCGGCGACGAGGCCGCCGGAACGCCGGCGCGGAGGCTCCGAGACCTGGGGCGGTGCTCCCCAGAGCGGGCCGCCTCCGCTGTCACCGCCCCCGTGGGAGCCACCCACGTGGGAGCCGCTTCCGTACGCGGGGAGTGGGGGCGGCGGCGGCCAGCCCGCTCCGTGGGGCTGGGCACCGGAGGGTGCGGCGGCGGGTACGGGACCGGGCAGCGGCGCCGTGTCGGGCTCGGGCTGGGGGGAGTGCCCGGGCTCCTCGACCGCGGCCGCTGCCGGCTCGGCGGGGTAGGTGGCCCCGTTCGTATGAGAAGTCCGGTCCGCCCCGGCTCCCTCGGCGGACGCAGCGGTGCCCGCGGGAGCAGCGGCCGGCACAGGAGGTACGGAAGGGGCGGCCGGTACCGCGGTGCCTTCGTTGCCCTCGTTCTCGGTGCTCACAGCGGTTTCTCCTCAGGTTCCACGTCGGCGCTGTGCAGGTGTCTGCGGACAGCTTTTCTCACAGCACGTCAGGCCACTGTAAGCGGGACCTGTGCGTGTCTCTGCCATCCTTTACGTCCGACAAAACGGACGCATCTCCAGTGCCTCCGGACAGATCCTGCACTCCCCTCGGACGGATCTGCGGGTGACACACAAACGGCCCCCGGCACCCGCCTACCCCGTTGCGGTGACACCATGACGCGGTGACTCAAGCACGACAGCACAACATCCAGGTCGTCGCCCACCGAGGCGCCTCCGAGGACGCGCCCGAGCACACGCTGGCCGCGTACAAGAAGGCGATCGAGGACGGCGCGGACGCCCTCGAGTGCGATGTACGACTCACCGCGGACGGTCATCTCGTCTGTGTCCACGACCGGCGCATCAACCGCACGTCCAACGGCCGCGGCGCCGTTTCGGCCCTGGAGCTCGCGGATCTCGCCGCCCTCGACTTCGGGTCGTGGAAGGACAGCGAGGAGAGCCCCGACTGGGGAGACCCGTCCTTCACATCCGTACTGACGCTGGAGCGGCTGCTCGGGCTGGTGGCCGACTCGGGGCGCCACATCGAGCTGGCCATCGAGACCAAGCACCCCACCCGCTGGGCGGGCCAGGTGGAGGAGCGGCTGATCCAACTGCTCGGCCGCTTCGGGCTGGCCGATCCGGTCACGGCCGACGCCTCGCCCGTACGGATCATGAGCTTCTCGGCCCGCTCCCTCCACCGGGTCGCCGCGGCCTCGCCGAATCTGCCCACCGTCTATCTGATGCAGTTCGTGACTCCGCGGCTGCGCGACGGACGGCTGCCTGCGGGCGCGCGGATCGCGGGGCCGGGGATGCGGATCGTACGCAACCAACCCGGCTATATCGACCGGCTGCACCGTGCGGGCCATCGCGTGCACGTCTGGACGGTCAATGAGCCGATGGACGTGGAGCTCTGTGCCCGGCTGGGGGTCGAGGCAATCATTACCAATCGCCCCAAACTGGTCCTGTCCCAGTTGGGTCGCCTCTGACTCCGATGACAGGGAGTGCACCGGCGCGTTCGGTCCGTATTCGATGGTTACGAGTGCGTCACTGGCCCGCCCTTGGCCGGTTTCCGGTCCAGTCCATTGGGGCATTCACACCGTGGCGTGGGGCAAAGGAGGTCTCGGGGGTGGCGTTGGTGGTGGCACAGGAGGTGCCCACGTCGTCGAGCATGGCCGTACCCCATGGCCCTGCGGGCGTGGGTGAGGCACGACACCGGATGCGTGAGCAATTGGGAAGCAGCGGTGTGCCCGAATCGGTGGTCGACGATGCAGTTCTTATCCTTTCCGAGCTTCTCAGCAACGCATGCCGTCATGGCAGGCCGCTGGGCCACGCCGAGGTGGGTGACGGCGACATCCGTGCAGCTTGGCGAGTCGACACAGTCGGCCGGCTCACCGTGGAAGTGACGGACGGAGGTGGTCCGACCCGACCGGTTCCGGCCACGCCCTCGGTCACCGCACGAGGCGGCCGGGGGCTGAACATCATCAGCGCGCTCGCCCAGGACTGGGGTGTCCGGGACAGTGCGGCCGGTGAGGTCACGGTGTGGGTGATTGTCACCGAAGGACACCGTCGCGAGGATTTCGCTACGCGCGTCGCCGGGCCCGGCTTCGACTTCGCGGACTCGTACGACGACCTCGACTGAGACTGGAAGCCGCGTCCGAAAGCCCCGCCTCAGGCGGGAGCGCGAGGGGGAGCGGGGGGAACGGGGAGCGGAACGGGCACCACCGGTTCGGCGCACCCGCCGCGCCTTGTGGGCCGCTGCTCCCCCGTTACGGCGACAGAGGACTAGGCTCGCGCCCGACACAGCACCACCGCAGTCGGGAGAAAGCCACACCATGGCCAAGAAGCGCCCCCAGACGAAGGCCGCCAAGCCCCGGACCGAGAGCGGGGAGATTCCGGTCGTCGGGGCCCGCGAGCCCTGCCCGTGCGGATCGGGCCGCCGCTACAAGGCCTGTCACGGCCGGGCCGCCGCGCACGCCGTGACCGAGCTGGTCCAGCGCCCGTTCGAGGGCCTGCCCGGCGAGTGCGACTGGGTCGCCCTGCGCGAGCTGGTGCCCGCCGCGACCGTGGAGCTGACCCTGAAGGGCGAACTGCCCGAGGACGTGCCGTCGGTGACCCTGGCGACCGTCCTGCCGATGGCCTGGCCCGCGCTGCGCCGCGACGACGGCTCCGTGCTGCTCGGCCTGCAGAACGACACGTCGTCGGGCGATCTGAGTCGCGATCTCGCCAATACGCTCCGGCGTGCGCTGAGCACCCAGCCCGGCACCCCGGTCGCCGCCCAGCGGGTGCCCGCCGACGGCCCGCGCCTGCAGGACCTCCTCGACGAGAGCGCCGCGTTCGAGCCGGTCGTCCACTCCGGCTTCGAGTTCTGGATCCCGGACTCCGCGGACAATGCCAGCCCCGAGGTCTCCGCCTCGCTGGAGCGCGCGAACGCCGCTGCGATCCCGACCGTGAAGCTCTCCGGCGTCGACGCCGCCTACTGGTGCGAGACCCCGGAGAAGAACCATTTGCGCTGGGTCATGCCGCACCCCGAGGAGCAGCTCCTCGACGCGCTCGCCCGGCTCCACGCCCAAGGCACCTCCTCGCTCGGCGAGGGCACCCGGCTGGTCGGCTCCTTCCGCGCGCACGGCCTGATGGTCCCGGTCTGGGACCTGCCGAGCGGGATGGGCGCCGAAGAGTGCGAGAAGCCCGCGGCCGAGCTCGCCGAGCGACTGGCCAAGGCTCTTCAGACGGACGCACCGCTGACCGCGGAGGAGCGCAGGGCGCGCGGCGGACTCACCAACCGCCAGGTCACGCTGAGCTGAGAGTGACGGTTTCTGTCGACCGATAGGTGACTCCAGTCACAACTCGCCCGATCGGCAGGTAAATCCCTGTCCGAATACCCGAGATCGAATTTGCGAACTGCCGATCTCTTGTTACCGTTCTAGAAGCCCGGTCGCTGGTGCATCCCCCGTCGCCAGCGACCGGGCGCTTCCATTTCGCGGAATGGCTCATTCCTCAACGGCTCACCGGAGCAGCCGAGTTGCTCCCTGATCGCAGCAGCAGCGGCCCGTCGCCCGCCTCATCCGCAGTCGCGAACTCCGCCACCGCCGAATACTGCGCAACAGGCCCACGAGAAGGCTCACGGGGCGTCTCACAGGCGTTCGGTTCATCGCCCGCCTCGACCACACAGTTGGTCTGCAAAGTGCGCCCGCCGGGCCCCATCAGAGTGAGTACGGAACTCAATTCCTCGCCGGTGGCATTGCGGTAGTAGGTACGCGCCCAGGTGTCGCGCCCCTCTCTCAGTACGCAGGTCTGTGCCTCGACGCCTTCGGGAGAGGTGAGTTCCGGCCCACATCGGGCCGATGTCTGCGGGGCAGTGGCTCCGGTCACATGTGAGGGCTCGGCGGCGTCGGAGGTGTCGGAAGCGCCTGCCCCGCCCCCGGCCCTTTCGCCCGGACCTCCGCCCGGCGCTTTGGCGGAGCCGAGCCCGGAGAGCAGGCCGGGCCCGCGCCGGGCATCGCTCTTCGGCTTCGCCTCGTCCGGCGCTGCGCCGGATCCCGGCCAGAGTCCGTCGCTCGGTCCGGCGGACGCGGCCAGCGGCAGCAGCGTGGTGAACAGCACGACAGTGCAGAGCCCGATCATGCGGAGATTCATGGGTCCACCTGAAGACTGCGCGCGGAAATTGTTGACGGTGGGCCGAAGATATCGACGGAATGCGTGCATCCGGGGTGCCGCGCGCCCAATTCCCGTACAACTCGGGCCGGCTCCTACCCGTACGAGTGACGGAGCCGGCCCGGATCAGTGCGCACCCTCAGTACGCGCGGTCAGTAAGACCGTCCGTACGAGAGAAAAGGGTCAGTACGCGAGACGGCTGCCGCCGTCCGGTGCGCTGGTGCTCGCCTCGACCAGCGCGTCCACCACCGCCTCCACATCCGGCAGCCAGGGAGCCGAGGAGCCGGGCAGCGGCGCGCGTTCCCAGCGCACCTGTCCGGTCCCGGCCTGCGAGGGCGGCAGCACGAGATAGCCGCCCTCTCCGTGGAAGCGCAGTGAACTGGGCACGCAGTCCTTGACGAAGAGAAGTTCACCGAGCCGTTCGAGGGTGTAGGGAGCCACCAGCAGGGACCAGCGGGTGGGCGTCGCCACCACCGGGCCGAGGCGCATGCCCATCCGGTCCAGCGCCGACAGGGCTCGCGCCCCGGCGACGGCGGGCAGGCTCACGGCACACGGCGCACGCCCTCCGGTGGCCAGCATGACCGGAGCGGTGGGCCGGTTGGTCCACCACCAGCGCACCATCCGCTCGTCCGTCGTCGCAGCGAGGATTCCGGGGTCGAAGGGGTGCGCGCCGGGTACGACGCACTCGGGATCGGGGCAGGCGCAGCCGCGCCCGCGGTCACCGCGACTTCCGGCCGCTTTCAGTCCTACACCAGGGAGTACGGGCCATTGCCACTCGGCGGCGCAGGTGAGCGCCGCGTCCAGCTGGACGGGCCCCCTCTTGCGCCGGAACCGGAGCCTGCGTCGCCTTCCGAGGATCTCGCGCATGAGCGCTCGTTCCTTTCCGTTGAACGCCGAGGTCCACCACATCACACGACGTGTGCAGCTCTTCACTGTGCGTACAGTCGGCGCATCGCCGCCCCTTGCCGGTGGCATGGGCGGCCCGCCTCTTCGCCTGCGGCAGGATCGCCGCCCGGGGGCCGAACGTGGGCTGTAGTCCATTAAACGCGTGGCGAGGGGTGGCGCGCGCCTGGCGCTTGCAGTCCCGCTGAACTTTTCCCCGCCACTCGGGGATGAGGCGCGGCCTCCGGCTGTTAGGACGCCCGGGCCCGTCGCCAGGTTCCGGGGCGATCTCAACTGCCCCTGGCCATCACCGTTTAGGTACCCATCACCACTTGGAATGACTCCCCCTCGGGCTTCGCCCGGGGAGGATCCCCCTTGCCGAACAGTCCTCAGTCGACCTCAATTGACCGCCCTGGGGTGCTTTTTTCGGCCAAGTTCAAGGTCACGTAGACACCATCGATCCCACTGGTCCAATGCTGGACATCCCCTTACTTGTGCGTGTACATGTGGATGCATTGATAGCGGCGCAGAATGACATGGGGGTTTGCGATGCTATTGAGCAAAACGCACCAGTCGGAAAGCCGGCTGCCATGAGCCCCTCTCACCTGCCGAAAGTGGCTGGAATCGATTCAGCGGTTCCCAACCCCGCGCACACTGCCGCCTCCCTGCCCGCCATCCCCGCTGTGCCGGCCCCTCCCGGAGCGGTCATTCAGGACCGGCTTGCAGGCTGGGTCTCCGACCTGACCACCCTCCACGAACTCACCGAGCGCCTGGTCCGGACCGCTTCACTCGACGACGCCCTGCATGAACTGCTGCGCGCGGGTGCCGCCCTGGTCGGCGCGCGCCGCGGCCTGGTCGTACTCGAACCCGCCACCGTCGTCTCGCGAGCCGACTGTTTCGAGCCGGACCGCGGTCCCGCCCTCACCAAGGGCCTCGGGTTCACCCATGCCGAACTTGGCCATATCGAGACGGTGCCGCGCTCCGCGACCGCCCACGGGCGGATCCTCGACGGCCGCCTCCCGGACGGACGGCCGGGCCCGGGCGGCCTGCCCGAGGCAGTCGCCCATCCGGATCTGCTCGGCGACAAGACGCTCGACACCCGCCTGCGCGAGGTCGTCGTCCGCCTCGGCTATGCCGCCAGTTACACCGTGCCGCTCGCCTCGGATGCGGCCGGAACGCTCGGCGCCGCCGTGTGGATGTACGACGAGCCCGCCACCCCGGTGGAGCGCCAGTGCCACCTGGTCGGGCTCTATATGCGCTACGCCAACGAGCATCTGGCCCGGCTCGTCGAGCTGGAGCAGGCGCGTGCCACGGTGGCCACCGTGGCCGAGGAGCTGCTGCCCAGCCGGCTGCCCCGGGTGCCCGGCGTCCGGCTCGCCGTCAGACACCGCACCACTCCCCATGGCGGTGGCGACTGGTACGACGCGCTGCCGCTGCCCGAGGGCGCGCTGGGACTCGCGGTCGGATCGGTCAGCGGATCGGGCCCCAGTGCGCTGGCCGCGATGGGAAGGCTGCGCGCTTCCCTCAGGGCGTACGCCGTGATGGAGGGCGAGGACCCCGTCGCCGTACTGTCCGATCTGGAGCTGCTGCTGCGGCTGACGGAACCGGCCCGTACCGCGACCGCGCTCTTCGCTTACGCGGAGCCCGCCGACAGAAAGATCGTGCTGGCCGGGGCCGGGCACACACCGCCGCTGGTGGTCGGGGAGCGGCGTACCGAGTTCGTCGAGACGTCCCTGTCCGCACCGTTGGGGATGCTCGCCTGCTGGGAGGCGCCGAGCGTGGAGCTCGCGATCGAGCCCGGAGAAACGGTGCTTCTCTACACGGACGGGCTGCTGCGGCGTACCGGTGACCCCATGGACCGGGCTTTCGCCCGGCTGCACGCGGCGGCCGCGAGCGTGCCGAAGTCGCTGCGCGACGACCCCGGAGCCGTCGCCGAGCATGTGCTGCGCACGGTGCTGCCGGAGGGTCTCGACGAAGCCGACACCGGTGAGGACGTGGTGTTGCTCGCCGCCCGTTTTGACTGATTCCTCACGCCTTTTCCACAGGACGCCTGGCCGTCTTCCGCTCACACATACGATGGTGGAGTCGCCCCAGGCTGAAGCCAGGGGAGGTCCAGTTTCGTATCAGGAAAGGCCGACAGGCCCAGGAGGCAGACGTGGCCGAGGAGCTCCCCCCGGAGACCCCGGAAGAAGAAGAGCAGCCGATCAAGCAGCGTAAGAACGGCCTGTACCCGGGCGTGTCCGACGAGCTCGCCGAGAACATGACGACGGGCTGGGCCGACACCGAGCTGCGCGACCTGGAGCCCATCGCGCAGGCCTCGCAGACCGCCGCCCGCCGTGCCGCACTGTCGGCGCGTTTTCCCGGCGAGCGCCTGGTGATCCCGGCGGGCAACCTGAAGACCCGCTCCAATGACACCGAGTACTCCTTCCGTGCCTCCACCGAGTACGCGTACCTCACCGGCGACCTGACCGAGGACGGCGTCCTGGTTCTGGAGCCCAGGAACGGCGCGCACAGGGCCACCATCTATCTGCTGCCGCGCTCCAACCGTGAGGACGGCGAGTTCTGGCTGTCGGGCCAGGGCGAGCTGTGGGTCGGCCGCCGTCACTCCCTGGCCGAGGCCGAGAAGCTGCTCGGCATCCCGGCCAAGGACGTGCGCAAACTTCC
The DNA here is from genome assembly GCF_006715635.1 of Streptomyces sp. SLBN-118. Lineage (NCBI taxonomy): Bacteria > Bacillati > Actinomycetota > Actinomycetes > Kitasatosporales > Streptomycetaceae > Streptomyces > Streptomyces sp. SLBN-118. The sequence continues at coordinate 3,950,512 of NZ_VFNP01000001.1, read as the reverse complement.
GGAGAAGCTGCGCGAGGCGAGGGGCCCGGTCCGCGTCGTGCGCGGCCACGACGCGGATATCGAGACGGCACTGACCGACAAGGTCACCGCGGAGCGCGACGAGGAACTGCGCGTCTACCTCTCCGAGGCGCGTGCCGTGAAGGACGAGTTCGAGATCGGCGAGCTCCAGAAGGCGTGCGACTCCACCGCGCGCGGCTTCGAGGACGTCGTCAGGGTCCTGGACAAGGCCGAGGCGACCAGCGAGCGGTACATCGAGGGCACCTTCTTTCTGCGCGCCCGAGTCGAGGGCAACGACATCGGTTACGGCTCGATCTGCGCCGCAGGACCGCACGCGACCACCCTGCACTGGGTGCGCAACGACGGCCCGGTCCGCTCCGGCGAGCTGCTGCTGCTGGATGCCGGCGTGGAGACCCACACCCTCTACACCGCGGACATCACGCGCACGCTGCCGATCAACGGCCGCTTCAACGAACTGCAGCGCAAGATCTACGACGCGGTGTACGAGTCCCAGGAAGCCGGCATCGCGGCCGTGAAGCCGGGTGCCAAGTACCGCGACTTCCACGATGCCTCCCAGCGGGTGCTTGCCGAGAAGCTCGTCGACTGGGGGCTGCTCGAGGGCCCGGTGGAGCGGGTGCTCGAGCTGGGTCTGCAGCGCCGCTGGACGCTGCACGGCACCGGCCACATGCTCGGCATGGACGTCCACGACTGCGCCGCCGCGCGCACCGAGGCCTATGTCGACGGGACCCTGGAGCCGGGCATGTGTCTGACGGTGGAGCCCGGGCTCTACTTCCAGGCGGACGACCTGACCGTGCCGGAGGAGTACCGCGGCATCGGCGTCCGGATCGAGGACGACATCCTGGTGACCGCGGACGGCAACCGCAATCTGTCGGCGGCGCTGCCGCGGCAGGCCGACGAGGTCGAGGCCTGGATGGCCTCGCTCCGGGGCTGACCCGGCCCGACAGGGACCGGAGAGGAGGGCGCGTTGCTCAGGAGACCTTGAGCAGCGCGCCCTCCCGCCATTTGAGGATCTTGTCGAAGCTCACCACCGCACCCCGGCCGGGCCGGTTGCGGACATGGACATGGTCGGCGAGCTGCTCGATGAGACAGAGTCCGCGGCCGCTCTCGGCTGTCGGGGACGGCGGTTGCGCGGCATACGCCGCGCACTGCCCGCCGCGCCGAACGGGAAAGCCGGGCCCCGAATCGGCTACTTCGATACGGCACTTCTCGCCGTCCAGATACGCGGTCACGCGGTACGCGGCCGATGCTTCCCCGGCCCCCCGACCGCCGCCGTGTTCCACGGCATTCGCGCAGGCCTCGCTGAGGGCGACCGACAGATCGTAGGAGATGTCGGGGTCGACTCCCGCGTTCTCCATCGTGCCGAGCAACAAGCGGCGGGCGAGCGGGACGCTCGCGGCATCGCGCCGCAAGTGGAGTGACCACCAGATGCTCATGCTCCGGCCTCCTGGCTGCGGCTCGACATACCGATACGTATTGCCCCAAGGCACAGTGCGTAAGCGCACAGTTGATGTGATTGCGCTCATTCGGCGGATGTGCGCGGTTCGGGCGGCGGTGTATGTGGCGGCTCTTGCGTCCGTATGCGCGCCGGCGCGTGCCGGAAAAGGGATCTTCCGGACCTGCCGTATGGGCGCTGTCGGCACAGTGCGATGATGAGCCGGCCATGTCGTCCATCCCCGTTGCGCGCGCCGGAGCCGGTGCCCGGCTGCTGAGGGCCGCGGTGTTCACCGCGGTCTGCGTTGTGCTGGCCGCGACGGGACACGCGCTCGCGGCCTGTGCCGCCATTGACGCATGGACACTGGCGGCGGGCTTCATCGGGATGTTCGCGCTGGTCGCGCCGTTCGCGGGACGGGTGCGCTCGCTGCCGTCCATCGCCCTCTCCCTCACGGCCGGACAGCTTTCCCTGCACGTCCTGTTCGGGCTCGGACAGCATCAGCTGCGCTTCGCCCCGACTGCCGACGACGCGCTGATCAGGATGGCCGCGAAGCTGATGTGCGGGGCGGGCGCCGCCTCGATCGGCCCGGCGGACGCCCGGCGGATCGTCACCAACTCCGGTGTCACCCCGCCCGGACCCGGCGCGGTCGGCGGACACCTCGGCCACGAGCACATGGCGCATACCGCCGTCGCTTCTCCGCCGCTGCTGCCCTCCCTCCCCATGCTGCTGGGGCATCTGCTGGCCGCTCTCGCGACCGGCTGGCTGCTGCGGCGCGGGGATCTGGCGCTGGCGCGGCTGATCCGCCTGTCGGCGGACTCGGCCCATGAGGTGGCCGAGGCGGGCCGGCTGCGTTCGCTGCGCGCCGCGCTCCGCCTCGTAAGGGCGCTGCGTTCCGGTCTGGTGGGAGCGCCCGCGGTGGATCCGCGTGCTGCCCGGATCTCCTGCGGCCCTGATGTGCTCTTCGCCGGTGAGGCACTCCAGCACACGGTGATCAGGCGCGGGCCGCCGGCCCGCCTCGCTCTCGCAGTCTGACGCGGCCCACTCGACGGAAGTGGTGCCGTGGCGTCCGTGCACCCGTATGCGCGCGGCACACATTCACTTCTTCTGAACTGTGGAGTGTCCTCACCCATGAACGTTTCCCGTATCGCTGTCGCGACCGGAATCGCCGCTTCCTCCGTGCTGCTCCTCTCGGGCACCGCCTTCGCACACGTCAGCGTGCAGCCGCAGGGTGCGGCCGCCAAGGGCGGTTACGCGACGGTCAACTTCAAGGTCCCCAACGAGCGCGACAACGCCTCGACCGTGAAGCTCGAGGTCAGCCTCCCGGCCGACCACCCGATGGCCTCCGCCATGCCGCAGCCCGTCCCGGGCTGGAAGGCCGTGGTCACCAAGACCAAGCTGGCGAAGCCTCTTGAGGTGCACGGCAAGCAGATCACCGAGGCTCCTTCCAAGATCACGTGGACCGCGGACGGCGGAAAGATCGCTCCGGGGGAGTTCCAGCAGTTCCCCGTCTCCCTCGGCCGACTGCCCGAGGACACCGACCAGTTGGTGTTCAAGGCGCTCCAGACGTACGACAACAAGGAGGTCGTGCGCTGGATCGAGGAGGCGAAGGAGGGCGCCCCGGAGCCCGAGGCCCCCGCGCCCGTTCTGAAGCTGTCCGCCGCGGCCGAGGACGGGCACCACGGCGCCGGAGCCAAGGACGCGTCCGCGAAGGACGGCAAGAGCGCCGGGCAGGACGAGGACACGAAGTCCGGGACAGCGTCTGCCGACAGCAGTGACACGACCGCCCGCATCCTGGCCGTCGTCGGCATCCTGGTCGGCATCGCGGGTGTGGCCTTCGGTGTCCTGGCCGGCCGCCGTCGCTCCTCCTGACGGTCCGCACACGACATTTGGGACATTTCTCCATGCGTAAGAAGATCGTGCTCGCGGCCACGCTCGTCGTTGCCGCCGCACTCAGCCTCTCCGCCTGCTCGGGCGGCGACGACTCCGCCAAGGGGCCCGTCGCCGATGTCTCGGCCGCGGCGAACAGGCCCGCGACGGTGCTCGACCAGCCGTTCACCAAGCCGAACCTCGTGCTCACGGACACCCACGGCACGAAGTACGACCTGCGTGAGCGCACCAAGGGCAAGCCCACGCTGATCTACTTCGGCTACACGCACTGCCCCGACGTCTGCCCGCTGACGATGAGCAATATCGCCATCGCCAGAAAGCAGCTTCCCAAGTCCGACCAGGACAAGCTCCAGGTCGTGTTCGTCACCACCGATCCGGAGCGCGACACCCCGGCCGAGCTGGCCAAGTGGCTGCCGAGCGCCGGAGACCCGTCCTTCACCGGGCTGACCGGCGACTTCCCGACCATCCAGGCCGGCGCACGGCAGATCGGCATCGGGATCGATCCGCCGAAGAAGGAGAAGGACGGCACGGTCGTCTCCATGCACGGCGCTCAGGTCATCGCCTTCTCCCCGAAGACCGACAAGGGCTATGTGCTCTACGGCGAGGACACCACGGCGGACGACTACGCCAAGGACCTCCCGAAGATCATCCGCGGGGAGAACCCGTGAACCGCCAAACGACCCTCGCCGCCGTCATAGCCCTGACCACGGGGCTTGCGCTGACGGGCTGCTCGTCCGCCGGCAAGCCGGAGTTGAAGGTCAGCGGCGGGTTCATGCCGCAGCCCGTCGGTGACATGGCAGCCGGTTTTCTGAGGGTGCACAACAGCGGCGGCGGGGCGGACAAGCTCACCACCATCACCAGCGACATCTCCGACGACATCACGATCCACGAGTCGAAGAACCAGACGATGCAGGAGGTGAAGGCCTTCGACGTCCCGGCGGACGGCGACCTCGATCTCGAACGCGGTGGAAGCCACATCATGTTCATGAAGCTCAAGCAGCAGCCGAAGCAGGGCGAGAAGGTCACCGTGGAGCTGCATTTCGAGAAGTCCGACCCGATCACGGTCGAACTTCCCGTCAAGGAGCCCACGTACAACCCGCAGAAGCACTGAGCACCGAGGGACTGATCACTTCATGACAGCCACCGCCCCGCGCCTCGGCCCGTCCCCGGTCGTCCGGCTGCTGCTCGCCGCGACCGTGCTCATCGGCACGCTCATGGGCGCGCTCCTGGCCGGCGCGAGCCCCGCGGCGGCCCATGCCGCTCTGACCGGGAGCAATCCGAGGGACGGGGCGGTGGTCGCCACCGCCCCCAAGGAGGTGACGCTCACCTTCTCCGAGCAGGTCGCCATGGGTAACGACTCGATCCGGGTCCTCGAACCCAGCGGCAAACGCTCCGACAAGGCGAAGATCCGCGATCTGAGCGCCGGCGGCAAGGTCACCTACGGCGTCGATCTGCTGCCCGGACTGCCCGACGGCACCTACACCGTGGCTTGGCAGGCCGTCTCGGCCGACAGCCATCCCGTCTCCGGTGCCTTCACCTTCTCGATCGGAGCGCCCTCCAAGACCACCGCGATTCTCCCCGACCAGACGGCCGGCGGCGGAGTGGTCGGTGTCCTCTACGACATCGCGCGCTACGCCTCGTACGCCGGCTTCGTGCTGCTGACCGGCGGCGCGGCCTTCGTGCTCGTCTGCTGGCAGCGCGGCGCTTCCGTACGGCCGCTGCAACGCCTGGTCGTACGGGGCTGGGTGACGCTCACCGCGGCCACTCTCGCGACGCTGCTGCTGCGCACCCCGTACACCGGCTCCGGGAAACTGCAGGACGCCTTCGACCTCGGCGGTCTGCGGGACGTCCTGCAGACCAAGACCGGCACGGCACTCAGCTCCCGGCTGATGCTGCTCGGGGCGGCCGCGCTGTTCATCGCCGTGCTCTTCGGGGCGTACGCGAGGCGGGAGGACGAGGGCGAGAAGAAGGACCTGACCTTCGGTCTCGCCGTCGGGGGCACGGTCGTCGCGGGCGGGATCGCGGCGACCTGGGCGCTGTCGGAGCATGCGTCGACCGGCATCCAGCCGGGACTTGCGATGCCCGTGGACGTCACTCATCTGCTGGCCGTCGCCACCTGGCTCGGCGGGCTCGCGGCGCTGCTCACCGCGCTCTTCCGTGCGCCGTCGATCGAGCGCGCCGCGGTACGGCGGTTCTCCAAGGTGGCGTTCGGCAGCGTCGTCGTCCTCGCGGCGACCGGGATCTACCAAGCCTGGCGGCAGGTCGGCTCCTTCTCGGCGCTGACCGGGACGTCGTACGGGCAACTACTGCTGATCAAGGTGGGCCTGGTCGCCGTCCTGGTGAGCGTCGCGTGGATCTCGCGCCGGTGGACGGCGCAGCTCGCCGAGACGGCGGAGGTGACCGAGGCTGCCGAGGAGGAAGCTACCGAGGAGACGGTTCCCGAGACCGGCTCCGACGATGCGGCCGATCCCGAGCGGGCCGCCCAACTCGCCCGGCAGAAGGCCGCGGTGGCCACGGCCCAGAAGAGGAAGACCCGGGACAAGGCCAGGGACGCGGACCCGGCGCGTTCCGGACTACGTCGTTCCGTACTGGCCGAGGCGGGCATCGCGGTGGTCCTGCTGGCCGTGACCACCATCCTGACCACCACCGAACCGGGCCGTACGGAAGAACGGGCGGCCAACGCCGCGGGCTCGCAGGCAGCCGTGCCCGTGCCGAACGGCCCCACCGAGATCAGGCTGCCCTTCGACACCGGGGGCAAGAACGGCAAGGGCACAGTCCGGCTCAGCCTCGACCCGGCCACCCCCGGCGCCAACGTGATGCACGTCTGGATCTACAACCCGGCCCTGAAGCCGATGGACGTGCCCGAAGTGAAGGTCTCCTTCACCCTGAAGGCCAAACAGATCGGCCCGCTGCCGATCACGCCCGACCGCATCGCCACGGGACACTGGAGCGCGGACGCCGTCCACATCCCGATGCCCGGCGACTGGCAGGTCCAGGTGACTGTGCGGACCTCCGACATCGACCAGACCACCACCGCCGAGAACATCAAGATCGGCTGACCACACGTGAGTGACCCTGTGCGCGACAACGACATCTCCAGGCGGCGGCTGCTCGGCACCGTGGGTACGGCCGGCGCCACCGGCCTTGTGCTGGGGGCCGCGGGCGGCGCCGCCGCGCATGCCGCGGCATCCGGCGACGCCCCCACCTCACTGACGACGCTCGGCTCGACCGCCGTCCCCTTCCACGGCACCCATCAGGCGGGCATCACCACACCGCTGCAGGCGCGCGGCCATCTGATCGCCTTCGACCTGGTGCCCGGCGCAGGCCGCAAGGAAGCGGCCGCGCTGATGCGCCGCTGGTCCACGCTGGCGAGCGAGCTGATGGCGGGCCGGGGGGCGGGCGAGGGCGACACGGGCGTCGCGCTGGACGCCGGGCCGTCCTCGCTGACGGTCACGTTCGGCTTCGGCCGCACCTTCTTCGACCGTACGGGGCTGGTGGCGCAGCGCCCGCCGCAGCTGGACCCGCTGCCCGCCTTCTCCTCGGACCAGCTGGACAAGAAGCGGTCGGACGGCGATCTGTGGGTGCAGATCGGCGCGGACGACGCACTGGTCGCCTTCCACGCACTGCGCGCGATCCACAAGGCGGCGGGGGACGCGGCACGGGTGCGCTGGCAGATGAACGGATTCAACCGGTCGCCGGGGGCCACCGGGAAGCCGATGACCGCGCGCAATCTGATGGGCCAGATCGACGGCACCCGCAATCCGAAACCGTTGGAGCCCGAGTTCGACAAGCGGATCTTCGTGCCGTCCGAGACGTCGGGGACGTCGGGGACGTCGGGGACGAAGTACGCATGGATGGCGGGTGGCTCGTACGCCGTCGTACGCCGGATCCGGATGCTGCTCGACGACTGGGAGCGGCTTTCGCTCACGAAGCAGGAGCAGGTCATCGGCCGCCGCAAGTCCGACGGTGCTCCACTCAGCGGCGGCAGCGAGACGACCGAGCTTGCGCTGGACAAGACCGGCCCTGACGGCAGGCTGATCATCCCGGACAACGCCCACGCCCGGATCTCCGCGCCGGAGCAGAACGGCGGCGCGGCGATGCTCCGGCGGCCGTTCTCCTTCCACGACGGGATCGGCGCCGACGGGACGCCGGACGCCGGGCTGCTGTTCGTCTGCTGGCAGGGCGATCCCCTGCGCGGCTTCGTTCCGGTGCAGCGCAAGCTCGACCGGGGCGATGCGCTGTCGGCCTTCATCCGGCACGAGGCGAGCGGACTGTTCGCGGTGCCGGGCGGGCCCAAGGAGGGTGAGTACGTGGGTCAGCGGCTCCTGGAGTCCTGAGGACTCCGGGCCCATTAGGGTGACGGTATGTCGGCCACGCGTTGCAAACATTGGGGGACAACCCCCGGCCCCCCGCCGGGGGCGTGCGCGGTCACCGACGCCGACCTCTGCCGCTGCATCGAGGATGACGTATGTCAGCCACTCGTTATACCTACCTCGGCCCCGAGGGCACGTTCACCGAGGCCGCCCTGCGTACGCTTCCGGAAGCCGCCACACGGGAACTGGTCCCGATGGTGTCCGTGCCCGCCGCGCTCGATGCCGTACGCAACGGCGACGCCGCGGCTGCCCTCGTACCGATCGAGAACTCCGTCGAGGGCGGCGTCACCGCGACCCTCGACGAGCTGGCCTCCGGTGAACCGCTGATGATCTACCGCGAGGTGCTGCTGCCCATCGCCTTCGCGCTGCTGGTACGCCCGGGCATCAAGCTGTCCGAAGTGAAGACGGTGACCGGTCATCCGGTGGCCCAGCCGCAGGTGCGCAACTGGCTGCGGGCCAATCTCCCGGACGCCCTGTGGGAGTCCGCGGCATCGAACGCGGACGGCGCGCGCCTGGTGCAGGAGGGCCGGTACGACGCGGCCTTCGCGGGCGAGTTCGCGGCGGTGACCTACGGCCTTGAGCCGCTGGTCACCGAGATCCATGACGCCGAGAACGCGGAGACCCGCTTCGTGCTGGTCGGCCGGCCGGCCAGGCCGGCGGCGCCGACCGGTGCGGACAAGACCTCGGTGGTCATCTGGCTGGGCGACGACCACCCGGGTGCGTTGCTCGAACTGCTGCAGGAGTTCGCCGTGCGCGGGGTCAACCTGATGCTGATCCAGTCCCGGCCGACGGGTGCGGGGATCGGGAACTACTGCTTCGCCGTGGATGCCGAGGGCCATATTTCGGACCGCCGGGTGGGCGAGGCGCTGATGGGGCTGAAGCGGATCTGTCCGAAGGTGCGGTTCCTCGGTTCGTATCCGCGGGCGGGTGTGGCGGTCGGGGACGTACGCGCCCTGCGCGCGGGGACGTCGGACGCCGAGTTCACGGCGGCGTCCGACTGGCTGGCGCGCTGCCAGGACGGCCGCGCCTGAACCGGCTTCGCAGCCCAGGATCCGACGACCGGTCTTACCTGCAGATTTTCGTTGTCCACAGAAGTTATCCACAGGCGCGCTTCTCGACCTGGGGACAAGTCGACAACGCAGCCCGACATGGTCGACAAATCGGCCCAGTCACCCCACTTCCGTCCACAGGTACGCACGGTGCCCCGTGTCACCTCAATTCCATTGATCAACTCTTTGGAGCGAGGAATTCCCACCCGAAAGAGGGTGTGAGGTGGGTTTAGGAGGGGAATCCTCCGGCGCACGCACGGCATTGAAAACGATCATTTCCGTGGTCCACAGACGCCGCACACAGCCTGTGGATAACCTTGCGAGAGTTCGCATCCCTGTGGACAAGCGGCCACCAGGTCCCGCGCCTCCGCAAGGGAAGCGGGTCAATTCGGACAACGGCCGGATGCCCCATTTCGGCGAGAAGTCGAGCGCTTATTGACGCCCGCCCGGGTAATTGGGTGTCGGCTTTCTAAATTCCGGCAATTCGGACAAAGTGATACGCAAGGCAATATCGAGTGAGGTTGAACGAGTCGGCACCGGTAGCCTGGTGGGGTGATTGACCTTCGCCTGCTCCGTGAGGACCCCGACCGTGTTCGCGCCTCCCAGCGCGCCCGTGGAGAGGACGTCGCGCTCGTCGACGCCCTGCTCCGGGCCGATGAGCGGCGCAGGTCGTCCGGCGTCCGCTTCGACGAACTGCGTTCCGAGCAGAAGCAGCTCGGCAAGCTCATCCCCAAGGCCACTCCCGAAGAGCGCGCCGAGCTGCTGAAGAGGGCCGAGCAGCTGAAGACCGACGTCAAGGCTGCCGACGCGGCCCAGGACGAGGCCGACGAAGAGACCAAGCGGCTGCTGCTCCAGCTCGGGAACATCGTCCACGAGGACGTCCCGGTCGGCGGCGAGGAGGACTTCGTCGTCCTCGAGACGCACGGCACGATCCGCGACTTCGGCGCCGAGGGCTTCGAGCCCAAGGACCACCTGGAGCTCGGCGAGGCGCTCGGCGCCATCGACGTCGAGCGAGGCGCCAAGGTGTCGGGGTCGCGCTTCTACTACCTGACGGGCGTCGGCGCGCTGCTCGAGCTCGCGCTCGTCAACGCCGCGATCGCGCAGGCGACCGAGGCCGGGTTCATCCCGATGCTGACGCCCGCGCTGGTCCGTCCGCGCGCCATGGAGGGCACGGGCTTCCTCGGCCAGGCCTCCGAGAACGTCTACCACCTGGAGAAGGACGACTACTACCTGGTCGGCACCTCCGAGGTCCCGCTCGCGGCGTACCACATGGACGAGATCATCGACGCGGACAAGCTGCCGCTGCGGTACGCCGGCTTCTCGCCGTGCTTCCGCCGCGAGGCCGGGACGTACGGCAAGGACACCCGCGGCATCTTCCGGGTGCACCAGTTCGACAAGGTCGAGATGTTCTCGTACGTCGCTCCCGAGGACGCGGAGGCCGAGCACAAGCGGCTCCTCGACTGGGAGAAGCAGTGGCTGACCGGCCTGGAACTGCCGTTCCAGGTGATCGATGTGGCCACCGGCGACCTGGGCGCGTCCGCCTCGCGCAAGTACGACTGCGAGGCGTGGATCCCGACGCAGGGCAAGTACCGCGAACTGACCTCCGCCTCGAACTGCGACGGCTTCCAGGCGCGCCGCCTGGCGGTCCGGATGCGTGACGGCAAGAAGGTACAGCCGCTGGCGACCCTGAACGGGACGCTGTGCGCCGTACCGCGCACGATCGTGGCAATCCTGGAGAACCACCAGCTTGCGGACGGTTCGGTGCGCGTGCCCGAGGTGCTGCGGCCGTATCTCGGCGGTCGTGAAGTGCTCGAGCCGGTCTCCACGTGAGCCCCGCGCCCTTTCCGTACGGCCTGATAGCGACAGATCTCGACGGCACGCTGCTGCGGGGCGACGAGACGGTCTCCCCGCGCACGCGCGACGCGCTCGCCGCAGCTACCGCGACGGGCGCCGCGCACATCATCGTCACCGGACGCGCGGTGCCCTGGACCCGGCACATCCTGGACGACCTCGGCTACGACGGACTGGCCGTCTGCGGCCAGGGCGCGCAGATCTACCACGCGGGCGAACACCGGCTGCTGACGTCCCTGACGCTGGACCGGCAGCTGGCCGGTCTCGCGCTCTCCAAGATCGAGGCGGAGGTGGGCCCGCTGGCGCTGGCCGCGAGCCGCGACGGGCTCGACGGCGATGTGCTGGTCGGACCGGGATACCGGGTGCAGGAAGGCCCGCTGCCCGTGGTGGCGTTTCAGGACCCGGCTGAGCTGTGGTCGGCCCCGCTGAACAAGGTGTACATCCAGCATCCGGAGCTGGACGACGACGCGCTGGCGAATGCGGCCAGGGCGACGGTCGGCAGCCTCGTGGACGTGGTGATGGCGGGCGAGGGCATCGTCGAGATCCTGCCGCTGGGGCTGAGCAAGGCGACAGGGCTCTCGCTGGCGGCGAGGCGACTGGGGCTGCGGGCAGCGGACACGATCGCTTTCGGCGACATGCCGAACGACATCCCGATGTTCGGGTGGGCCGCGCACGGGGTGGCGATGGCCAATGCGCATGAAGAGCTGAAGGCCGTGGCGCACGAGATCACGGCGTCCAACGAAGATGACGGCATCGCGGTGGTACTGGAGCGGTTGCTGGCGCGCTGACGCGCCCGTTGTGGGCTCAACGCCCCGGCACAGGTGGCCTTTTTGCGTCGGGTGGTCACGGCGAAGGGCCAGAATACGGTCTGCGGCCCGCCCAAGGGCCCTGCGGAGGATGCGCGGATCGAACGCGCGCGGAGCTTCCGCCCCGACGACGGCTTAGCAAGCCGCTGCCTTACCACTCGGCCAATCCTCCGGGAGGGGGCGGCCCGCGCAGATGCGCGCTCGAAGCGGCCGCCCCCGGGCAGCTGCCTGGGGGCGGCTTCGCGGAGTCGTCGGTGGCTACTCCGCTGGCTGCCCGGCGCTGCCCTGTCGGGAGCTCGACGGACTCGCACTCGTACTCTCGGTCATCGCCGCGCTCCTCTCCCGGTCGGTGGCGTCGGTCGCACTGGCGTGCGCCCGACTCAACCACTGTGCCCCGGGCGGCGATTCGGTGCCACCGAATTTCCTGTCCGAGTACCTGTCCGCCTGGTGTCAGCGGCGCTTACGGCACTGGCTGCGCTGCAGTTCTCTCAGCTGATGGGCGAAGTCGTCCATCCTCCTGTCCATCCGGCGCTCCATCCGCCGCATGTCGTCGGAGAGATCGCAGAGCCGGTTGCTGATGGCTCCGACGACCTGGTTGGTGGTGTTGAGCCGCCGGTCGAGTCGGTCCAGCCGCACCGAGATCCCGTTGATCACCGGGCCGAGTTCCTGCAGCGCGCGGCCGACGGTGTCCTGATTCGCCTCGACGGCGGTGACCCGGCGGTCGAGGGATGTGTACCCCTTGCGCCAGCCTTCCTCGGCGTCGAGGAGGTAGGTACGGACGCAGCGGGCGATGTCGCTGTCGCGAAGAAGCATCGCGACGTTGAGCACCGACCGACGGGTGTACAGCCTGAGCTGGGTGACCGCCTGTGGATAACTTTCCCCCTCGTTGACGCTCCATAGCGACAGGATGTCGCTATGGAAGGTGCGCAGCTCAGCGCCGCGCAGCACCCTCATCCCGTTCTCGGTGAACTCCTTGTGATGCCGGTCGGTCAACCTCCTGATGACGACTGTGGATACTTCGAAGTACCGCGCCACTTCCTCTGTGCGAACGTGAACTCCGTCCGGGAGCATGACAAGAGCCTTCACCTTGTCGAGGACGTCGACGCGTCCCAGATGCTCGTCGCGCATCGTGCGCGATTCGAGCAGGGCGACTTCCGATGGCATGGGGATGCCTTCCGTTCGTGAAACCGGTCATGGACGGCCCTCTCCCCGGGCACAGGGGTGGAGGTCGGCTCACGGTGCTACTCACCCAATGACCGGCCCGGCTTTCGATCCAGTACCGGCAATCCCCAACTTCACGAACTCTCGTCGCCACGAACTGCAGTTGCCTCCACGCACGGTGAACAACGAGCCGATAAACGTACAGTTACGCGTATATGCGTCAACCCCCGTCCACTGGACGGGGGTTGACCGACAAGGCAAGGTCTTCGTCTCATTCCTCGCCGGCGAGCTTCAGCACCCTCAGTTTCTGACCGGCGTACCAGGTCGCCACGACCGTGACCCCCGCCAGCAGCGTCACGGCGAGCGGCAGCCCCACGTCCGAGCCGATCAGCCCCTCCCCGCCGATCTTCTCGGCGAGCGCCAGCGACCACTGCTGCACGCTCAGCGTGCGCGCCCCCGGCACGAGGCTGCCGAAGAGCGTCTCCCACACCAGCGCGTAGACGAGTCCGATGACGACCGCATGGCGGCTGACCGTCCCGAGGAGAAGGAACAGCGCGCTGTACGCGATCGAGGCGACCAGCGCCGCGACCGTGTAGGCGATCGCGACCTGCTGGCCGTTGCCGTTGAGGATGAATCCGGCGATCAGTGTGGGAATCGCGGAGAAGGCCATGGTGATGGCGATGGCCACGATCAGCTTGGTGACGATGATCGTCGGGCGCTTCACCGGCTTGGCGAGCAGGTAGACGATCGACCCGTCGTCGATCTCGGGCCCGATCGCACCGGTGCCCGCGATCACTCCGATCAGCGGAACCATCGTGGCGATGGCGAATCCGCCCAGGACGTCGGCCGCGACCTGGTCGTCCAGGCCGTTGAAGCTCCGGACCGCCGCAGCGATGAGCAGCAGCAGACCGGGCAGTACGAACAGGATCGCCGCGCGGCGCCTGCCGAGCACCGCCCGATAGGTGAGCCGGGCGACTGTGGGGTTGTACATGGACGTCACAGCTCCTTTCAGGCCGCTACGAGGTAGGAGAAAACCGATTCGAGGGACTCGTCCGAGGGCGAGACCGTGAGCAGCCGGATCGAGTGCTCGCGGGCGACCCGGGGCAGCAGCTCGGTGAACCGGCCGAAGTCGACGGCCTGGATGCGCAGCGCGCCCTCTACCAGGTCGACTTCGATGCCCGCCGTCGACGGGTCGGCGATCAGGGCAGCGGCGAGCGCCCGGTCGTCGCTGGACCGTACGAGATAGCGGTGCGGCCGGTCCGTCATCAGCCGGCGGATCTTGCGGAAGTCGCCCGATGCGGCATGCCGTCCGGCCACGATCACCTCGATGTGCGAGGCGAGTTGCTCGACCTCCTCCAGGATGTGCGAGGAGAACAGCACCGTGCGGCCCTCCGCGCCCATCCGCCGCAGCAGGTCCATCAGCTGCATGCGCTGGCGCGGGTCCATACCGTTGAACGGCTCGTCGAGCAGCAGCACGGACGGCTCGTGAACCAGGGCGGATGCCATCTTGACGCGCTGCCGCATGCCTTTGCTGTACGTCGCGATCTTGCGGTCCTGCGCGTACTCCATCTCGACCGTGGCGAGCGCCTTCTGAGCGGCCTTCTTGCCCAGGTTGTGCAACTCGGCGTTGGCGACGACGAATTCGCGGCCGGTGAGGAAGTCGTACATGGCTTCCCGCTCCGGGACGACGCCGATCTGCCGGTAGACCGACTCGTTGCGCCAGATCGCCTGGCCGTCGAGCGTGACGCTTCCCGTCGAGGGGGCGAGGAAGCCGCCCATCATGTTGATGATCGTGGACTTTCCGGCGCCGTTGGGACCGAGCAGTCCGGTGACGCCCGGGCCGATGGTCATGGTCACGTCGTTGACGGCCACGACATTCCCGAACCACCGCGAGGTGTGTTCGATGTTGATGGTTGTCACAGCCCGACCTTTCGGTAGCGGCGCATCAGTACGGCGTACGAGCCGGCGACGAGCGCGAGGACGACGAGCAGGTAGACCATGCCCGGGCCCGCGCCTGGGCCCGCCTCGCCGGGGAAGGCGGAGGTGGCGCCGAGGAAGGCGGTCTGGACGCCGTCGATGAGGGTGACCGGCGAGAAGAGACCGAGCCACTTGATCACTCCGGGCGATCCGGTCTCCCAGGCGATCGCCTGGACGGTGGAGACCGCGCCGTAGGTGATCGTCATCGTCGCGATGACGGCGGCGACGCCGAAGCCCCGGCGCGGGGTGAGCGCGGCCATCACCAGGCCGATGCCGCCGAAGAGCACCGACAGCAGCGCGACGGAGACCATGCCCTGCGCGAAGCCCTTCGTCTGGTCCGCGAAGTCCATCTTGGCGAGCAGCGAACCGATGTAGAGGATGACCAGGGGCGCGCCGGTGAGTACGAACAGCGCCGAGGCCATGGCCCCGTATTTGGCGAGCACGTAGTCGATGCGCTCGATGGGACGGGAGAAGTACAGCGGAACCGTCTTGAAACGCAGATCGCGCGAGACGGACTGTGGGGCCTGTGCGGCGAGGTACAGCCCGATGACCGCCTGGGTGACGATCGCATAGCGGGTGTAGTCGAGCGGCAGGTCCTTGAGCTTCGTGGCGACGGCGACCGCGACGATGATCGCCGCCGGCAGGCACATCACCGCGAAAAGGATCATCGGCAGGACCTTGGACTTGGCCGAACGGCCCAGTCCGTACGCGCCGCGCAGCGACTGCGAGTAGAGCGAGCGGCGGGCGTACGCGCGGCCGAGCCGCGGGCCTTCGTAATTGCGGTATCCGATGTTGTGGATCCGGGTGGTCTCGTTCTGGACCCCGCTGCTCTGGACCCCGGTGAGCTCTGTGCTCATCGCGCCTGCACCTCCATCGGCTGGGCCGCTGCCTGGGGACCTTCGGGACGGAAGACCTCCGCGATGTGGTGGCGGCGCTGTTCCATCCGTACGAGACCGAGGCCGAGCCCGGCGACGGTGTCGCGCACGACGTCGTATGTCTCCTCGCCCGTCGCCTCGACGAGCAGGATGTGGCCCGCTCCGGGCAGACCTTCCTCCACGCGTGCGTGGAGCGTGATTCCGGCGGCGGCGAGCGCCTCACGGAGCACCGCGGTGCCGTCGGGATGGGTGTCCGTGTCGGTGACCTCGACCGCGAGGGTCGTGGTGATCTGGGTGAAGTCGCTGGTGGAACTGGAGCGCAGCAGTGAGCCACCGTCGATGACGACGACATGGTCACAGGTGCGCTCGAGTTCGCCGAGGAGGTGCGAGGTGACCAGAACCGAGATGCCGAAGTCGGTGTGGACGCGGCGGATCAGGTTCAGCATCTCGTCGCGGCCGACCGGGTCGAGCCCGTTGGTCGGCTCGTCCAGGAGGACCAGCTTCGGGTCGTGGACCAGGGCCTGGGCGAGCTTGACGCGCTGCTTCATGCCGGTCGAATAGCCGCCGATGGGGCGGTACCGCTCCTCGTACAGGCCGACATGGCGCAGGGTGTCGGCGGTGCGCTCGCGGGCGGCCGTCGGCGGCAGCCCGGACATGCGCGCCATGTGGACCACGAACTCGGTGGCCGAGACATCGGGCGGCAGGCAGTCGTGCTCGGGCATGTACCCCACCTGTTCCCGGATGGCGGCGCCGCTCGTGGCGACGTCGAGGCCGAGCACGGCGGCCCGGCCCTCCGTGGCGGGGGACAGACCCAGCAGGATCTTGATCAACGTGGACTTGCCGGCTCCGTTGGCGCCCACCAGGCCGGTCACACCGGGTCCGATGTCCAAAGAGAGCCGGTCAAGCGCGGTCACCCGGGGGAACCGCTTGCTCAGGCTTTCGGTCGCGATCACAGTCACAACTCGAAGGTAGTGGCGCACGACACAACCGGCGTCAGCCTTGGCGGCTGGATCCGTGTCCGACTCCAGAGGTACGGACCCGTAAGGGGCTGCTACCTGAGTCCATGGCTCCCGGCCCCCCTCCTCCCGGTTTTCCACAGGCTGAGTCACGGGCCTTGACGCAGCCGCCGCGCATTGTCACATTCATCAGTGTCAACTTCAGAGCGAGCACCGCACACGAGACGGGCGGGCGGCATGATCTCAGCAGTGGCAGGCGAACTGACCACGGAACTACGGGGGTTCAGGGAGGTTCAGCGTCTCGCGTACGAATGCGCGGAGGCGGTGGCGGCACAGCTCAAGCCAGGCGTGACGGAGCGCGGGGCGGCGCGGATGCAGCGCGAGTGGCTGCGGGAGCGTGGTGTGCGCGACTGGTTCCACCTCCCGTTCGCCTGGTTCGGGGACCGAACGGCCTTCGTCAACTTCCGCATACCGCTGCAGTTCTTCCCGACCAACCGCGCCCTCGAAGCGGGCATGCCCTTCATTCTCGACCTGGCCCCCGTCCACCAGGGCTTCACCGCGGACATCGGGTACTCGGGCTGTCTCGGCCCGAGGCCCCTGCACAACAAGCTGCTGGCCGACCTTCAGGCGCACCGCGAGCTGATCCTGCGCGAGGTACGGGAGCGGCGCTCGCTGCGCGAGATATACGAGGACGTGGACCGGCTGATGGTCCGGCAGGGCTACGCCAACCGGCACCGTGCCTATCCCTTCGGTGTCATTGCCCACAAGATCGACCGGGTGAAGCAGCGGCGCTGGGCGCCACAGCTCTTCGGCTTCGGCACCCGGTCGCTGAAGGGACTGGCGAGCGACGCCCTGCGCGGTCACCGGGAGGGCTGGTCGCCGCTGTGCAGCCCGTACACATTCTCGGACCATCCGCCGAGGCCGGGGCTGTGGGCGGTCGAGCCGCACCTCGGATTCCGGGGCACGGGCGCGAAGTTCGAGGAGATCCTTGTGGTCACGGACTCCAAGGACCCCGGGCAGAGCGCGTTCTGGCTGGACGATGATCTGCCGCATGTGCGGCGCTGGGCGGAGGACTTGTGAGCGAGGGAGTCGGCGTGGGTCTCGACGGTGCGAGGGAGCGCTGGGTCCGTGCGGGCGGTGTCGAGCTGTGCGTCGCCGAGCTGGGCGACGCGGCGCACCCGACCGTGCTGCTCGTGCACGGCTATCCGGACAGCAAGGAGGTCTGGTCGGATGTCGCGCGGCGGCTCGCGGACCGTTTCCATGTGGTGCTCTACGACGTCAGGGGGCACGGTCGTTCGACCGCCCCGGTCCCGCTGCGCGGCGGCTTCACGCTGGAGAAGCTGACGGACGACTTTCTGGCGGTCGTGGACGCGGTGAGCCCCGACAACCCGGTGCATCTGGTGGGTCACGACTGGGGTTCGGTGCAGTCGTGGGAGTTCGTGACGGTCAAGCGCGCCGAGGGCCGCATAGCCTCCTTCACCTCGATGTCCGGTCCCTCGCTTGACCACTTCGGGCACTGGATCAAGAAGCGGATGAGCCGGCCCACACCGCGCCGGGTCGGCCAGCTGCTCGGCCAGGGCGCCAAGTCCTGGTACGTGTGCATGCTGCTCACGCCCGTACTGCCGGAGCTCGCCTGGCGCGGGCCGCTCGGCAGGCAGTGGCCGAAGATCCTTCAGCGGGTGGAGAAGGTGCCGTCGGCCGCCTATCCCACCCCCTCGCTGCCGCAGGACGCGGCACACGGCGCCTGGCTCTACCGCGACAATGTCCGGGCCAGACTGCGCCGCCCGCGCACCGACGCGTACGCCCATGTGCCCGTCCAGCTGATCACGCCGACCGGCGACGTCTTTCTGTCCGAGCGGCTCTACGACGAACTGGGCGAATGGGCACCGCAGTTGACGTGCCGATCACTGCCGGCCAAGCACTGGGTGCCGCGCACGCGGCCGGACCAGCTGTCGGCCTGGATCAGCGAGTTCGTCACCGCAAGCGAGGGCAGCGGCGCCGGGGTGGCACGAGCGGCCGGGACTGTGGCCCGAGGACCGTATGCCGAACGGTTCGGGGGGCAGCTGGTCCTGGTGACGGGCGCGGCCAGCGGCATCGGACGGGCCACGGCCTTCGCCTTCGCCGAGGCGGGGGCGCGGATCGTCGCAGTGGACCGGGACGCGGAGGGGGCGGCCAGGACCGCGGAGATGTCACGGCTGATCGGCGCACCCGAGGCCTGGGGCGAGCCGGTCGACGTGAGCGACGAACAGGCGATGGAGAAGCTGGCCGTGAAGGTCGCCGGCGAGTACGGCGTGGTGGACGTCCTGGTCAACAATGCCGGGATCGGCCTGGCCGGTCCCTTCCTCCGGACCAGCCCCGCGGACTGGAAGCAGGTCCTCGACGTCAATCTGTGGGGTGTCATCCACGGCTGCCGGCTTTTCGGCAGGCAGATGGCCGAACGCGGACAGGGCGGCCATATCGTCAACACCGCATCGGCTGCGGCCTATCAGCCCTCGAAGGCGCTGCCCGCCTACAGCACGTCCAAGGCGGCGGTACTGATGCTCAGCGAATGCCTGCGCGCCGAGCTGGCAGGACAAGGGATCGGGGTCTCGGCGATCTGCCCCGGCCTTGTCAACACCAACATCACGTCCACGGCGCGGTTCGCGGGAGTCGACGAGGCCGAGGAGAAGCGCCGCCAGAAGAAGTCCGCCCGGCTGTACAACCTGCGCAACTACCCGCCGGAGAAGGTCGCCGAGGCGATTGTGCGGGCCGTCGTGAAGAACCAGGCGGTGGTGCCCGTGACGCCCGAGGCGCGCGCTACCCACTTCATGTCCCGTTTCACGCCCAGGACCCTGCGGGCGATCGCGCGATTGGAGCCGCCGCTGTGAGCGCCGAGGAGCCCGCCGGCCACTACCCCATCACACCGCGCCGTGTTTCCTTCGACTGGCACCGGACCCCGCTGCACTGGATACCGGACGAGCCCACGGCCACGCATGTGATCAATGTGCTGCATCTGCTTCTGCCTGCCGGGGAGCGGTGGTTCGTCAAGGTCTTCAAGGAGGCCCTGCCACTGGTCCGTGATCCCGTCCTGAAGAAGGACGTCAAGGGCTTCATGGGCCAGGAGGCCACACACAGTGTCCAGCACGCGTATGTACTGGACCACCTGGCCGCCCAGCGGCTCGACACCGAGGGTTTCACCAAGTACGTCGAGTTCCTCTTCGAGAAGCTCCTCGGCGAGAAGCCACCGTTCGGGGCGCCGGTACCGGCCCGGGAGTGGCTTCGCTTCCGGCTGGCGATCATCGCCGCGATCGAGCAGTTCACGGCGGTCCTCGGCGACTGGGTGCTGCACGCCGAGGGACTGGACCGGGCGGACGCCGACACGATCATGCTGGATCTGCTGCGCTGGCACGGCGCGGAGGAGGTCGAACACCGGGCCGTCGCCTTCGACATGTACCAGCACTGCGGAGGCGAGGGCCTCGTGCGCTATGCACGCCGTATCGAGGGCATGGTCGTCACCGCACCCGTGCTGCTCTGGCTGTGGGCGTGGGGTACGGCCTATCTGATCCGGCACGATCCCCAGCTCGCCGGGCGGATGCGCCACTCCCTGCGCGAGCACAACCGCGCGGTGGGCAAGGGACTGCTGCCCACCTGGCGGGAGTTGGGCGCGGCCGTACCCCGCTACCTCCGGCGGTCGTACCATCCCTCGCAGGAGGGCTCGCTGCGCAAGGCCGTCGACTATCTCGCGACCTCGCCCGCGGCCCGCGCCGCGGCGGGGGCGGTGGGGCGGGCCGCCATGTCATAGAGACGCCTCTCACCGGCCTCGCAAGAGGTCCCGCATCAACGTGTCATCCATCTGTCCTCGAGGGGGCGGGCTTGTCCGAGCAGTCAGGGGCCCAGTCAGTGGCCGAGTACCGGATCGAGGATCTGGCGCGCCACAGCGGCGCCACCGTCCGTACGATCCGCGCCTACCAGGACCGGGGACTGCTGCCCAAGCCGGAGCGCCGCGGCCGGGCCAACGTCTACGGCTCGTCGCACCTCGCCCGGCTGCGGCAGATCGCCGACCTGCTCGACCGCGGCTACACCCTGGCCTCGATCAAGGAACTACTCGAGGCCTGGGACGCAGGGCGGGGGCTGGGAGGCGTACTGGGTCTGGTCGCGGAGGTGCAGGGCCCTTGGACGGACGAGGAGGCGGCCAGAATCAGCCGTACGGAGTTGGACGAGAAGTTCGGCGGGCAGTCGGACGAGGAGGCCGTCGCGGAGGCGGTCGAGCTCGGAGTGCTGGAGCGCATCCCGGGACGGGACGACGAATTTCTCGTGCCGAGCCCCCAAGAGCTGGCGGTGGCCGCCGAGTTGCACGCGGCAGGCGTACCGCTGTCGGCAATCTCTGGTCATCTGCGGGAACTTCGCGGACAGGTCGAGCACATCGCCTCCCGCTTCCTGGAGTTCACCACCGAGCATGTCTTCGCCCGCTATCTGGGTCACCGTCCGCCGACCGATGCGGATGCGGCAGAGGCGGCCGCGATGGTGCGTCGGCTGCGGCCGCTGGCACAGCAGACGGTCGACGCCGAACTGGCGCGAGCCATGCGGACGTTCGCCACTCGCCACCTCCAGCACCATCTGGTTTCCGAGGGGCCGCCGCCGACGGACAGTGAACCCCGTTCGGTGACCTTGCCGCCGGAGACAATACGAGCGGTGCAGGGCCTGGTTGGGCAGGAGCACGCGGCAGAGTTCATCGCGGCGGCGGCCGAACGGGAGGTACAGGCCAGGACATTGGATGCCCTTGCCTCAAAAGCGCATGTTTACCAGCAAATTGACCAAACCACCTAAATCAGACCGCCGTTGTCCACAGAAACGCCAATTCCCTTGTGGATAACTACAGTTGGCTGTGGATCAAACCTATGGAGCGATTTTTTTCGGTGGCACGGGGAGGCGATAGAGAGGCACGCTGGCGGGATGAACCAAAGACCCGACGAGAAAGACAGGACAAATGAGAGACGCACCGTCAAGGTGTCCAAGTACCTCTCGAAACATCTGCGGCACCAGCCGGAGCGGATCGGCATCACCCTCGACGAGAACGGCTGGGTGGCGGTAGACGAGCTGATGCGCGCCGCAGCGGCGCACGGCTTCCGGTTCACCCGCGCCGAGCTCGATCATGTCGTCGCCGTCAACGACAAGAAGCGCTTCACCATCGACGGCACGCGCATCCGTGCCAACCAGGGCCACACCGTCGAGGTCGACCTGGACCTCCCCACAGCCGAGCCGCCCGCGTATCTCTACCACGGCACCGTCGCCCGCAGCCTGGACGCGATCCGCGCCGAGGGCCTGCGTCCCATGAAGCGCCACCACGTCCATCTCTCGCCCGACCGCGAGACCGCGACCCGCGTGGGCGCCCGCCGCGGCCGCCCCGTCGTTCTCTCTGTGGACGCCGGAGCGATGCACCGGGCGGGCCACCTCTTCCGCGTCAGCGCCAACGGCGTCTGGCTGGCCGACGCCGTACCGCCGGAGTTTCTGCGCTTCCCCGGCGCTTAGGGCGTGGGGCGCACTCAGCGACGCAGCTGGGCGAGGCCCTCCGTCGCGATCTGCTCGAAGACGGCCTGGTCGGCTGCGAAGTCCGAGTCCGGGATCGGTGCGTGGATCACGATCTCCGTGAAGCCGAGCTCGAAGTGCTTGCCCGCGAAGTCCACAAAGGCATCGAGCGACTCCAGCACCTTGCCCGGTTCCGGCGTGAAGCCGGTGAGCAGGATCTTGTCCAGCTCGGCCACGTCCCGGCCGATGTCGGCGCACGCCTTGGAGAGCTTCTCGATCTGACCCCGCATCGCCTCGACGGACTGCTCGGGCGTACCCGTCTCGAAGAGCTTCGGGTCGCCGGTGGTCACCCATGCCTGCCCGTGCCTGGCCGCGAGCCTCAGCCCGCGCGGCCCGGTGGCGGCGACCGCGAAGGGAAGCCGAGGCCGCTGTACACAACCGGGGATGTTGCGGGCCTCCACCGCCGAGTAGAAGGTCCCCTCGTATGTCACGGAGTCCTCGGTCAGCAGGCGGTCGAGGAGCGGGACGAACTCACCGAAGCGGTCGGCACGTTCGCGAGGCGTCCAGGCCTCCTGGCCCAGCACCGTGGCGTCGAAGCCCATGCCGCCCGCGCCGATGCCCAGCGTGATCCGGCCGCCGGAGATGTCGTCGAGCGAGATCAGCTCCTTGGCGAGGGTCACCGGATGCCGGAAGTTCGGCGAGGTGACCAGGGTGCCCAGGCGCATCCGCTCGGTCGCGGAGGCGGCCGCGGTCAGCGTCGGGACCGCGCCGTACCACGGGCCGTCGCGGAAGGTACGCCACGAAAGGTGGTCGTAGGTGTACGCGGTGTGGAAGCCGAGCTGCTCGGCCCGGGTCCACTCGTCGTGGCCACCGTCGTGCCAGGGACGGACAGGAAGGATCACGGTACTCAAACGCATGCTTCGAGGTTACGTGGCCCCGCAGGCGCCCACGCCCACTCAAATGTGCGACCGCCCGCACGCCCGTGCGCCGGCGTACGGGAGAATGGATCTGTGACCTCAGCTACCGATCCCCGCGCCCTGCCCGTTTCTCCCCGGCTGATCGCCACCGATCTCGACGGCACCCTGCTGCGCGACGACAAGTCGGTCTCGGACCGCACCATCGCCGCACTTGCCGACGCCGAGGAGGCCGGGATCGAGGTCTTCTTCGTCACGGGCCGCCCGGCCCGCTGGATGGACGTCGTCAGCGACCACGTCCACGGCCACGGTCTGGCAATCTGTGCGAACGGCGCGGCCGTCGTAGATCTTCACGCCGGCGGGAAGGTGATCGAGGTCCGTCCCCTGGAGCGGGATACGGCCCTCGATGTCGTACGCACGCTGCGCGATGCCGCCGCCGGCACGTCGTTCGCCGTCGAGACGACCACCGGCATCCACTACGAGCCGTACTATCCGCCGTTCCACGCCGACCCCGGCGCGACCGTGGCGGTCGCCGAGAAGCTGCTCCGCGAGGAGGAGCCCGGCTCCGGAGCCCCGGTGATCAAGCTCCTCGCCCATCACCCCGAGCTCACGCCCGACGGTTTCCTCACCCTGGCCCGTACGGCAGCCGGTGAGCTCGCCTCTTTCACCCGCTCCAGCCAGAGCGCGCTGCTGGAGATCAGCGGCCCGGGTGTGAGCAAGGCCAGCACGCTGGCGCTCTGCTGCGCCGAGCGCGGGATCTCCGCCGACGAGGTTGTCGCCTTCGGTGACATGCCCAATGACGTGGAGATGCTGACCTGGGCGGGAACCTCGTACGCGATGGGCAACGCCCATCCGGACGTGGTCGCCGCGGCATCCGGGCGGACCGTCGCCAACAACGAGGACGGCGTGGCGGTCGTGATCGAGCAGATACTCGCCCGCCGCCTGGAGCACAACTAAGGCAACGACACCCTTCAGCCACGGCTAGAGCGGGACCCCGTGCTCGCGCAGCCAGACGGCCGGATCCACCCCGGACCCCAGATACGGCGTGAGCCGCACCTCGAAATGCAGGTGCGGCCCCGTCGAATTCCCCGTCGTGCCCGCCTGCCCGATCCACTGCCCGGTCCGCACCTGCTGGCCCTGGTCGACGGTGACCGCAGCCAGATGCCCGTACTGCGTGTAATAACCGCCCGGGTGCTCCACCACGATCTGGATCCCGAAGCTGCCGCCACAGGAGACCGAGATCACGCGCCCCGCCCCGACCGAGCGCACCGGGGTTCCGATGCTCACCGCGAAATCCTGTCCGGTGTGCCGCTTTGCCCAGTGTTCACCGGTGCTGTCGAACCCGGCCGACAGCGCGTAGTGCTCCACCGGCGTCACCCACGCGGTGCCCGGAGGCGGCGGGCTCCCGGTCTTGTCGAGATGTACGGCACCCGCGCACTTTCCCGCCGCGACGCTCTCTTCCGCCTCCGCCTGAAGCTGCCACTGGGCGGCCTCCAGCTTTGTCTCGATGCCCTGCTTGATCGCGGCGAGCCGCTCCTTGCGTACGTCGAGTTCACGCCAGGCCGACCTGGCCCGCCCCTCGGCGACGGCGAGCCGCCGCTCGGCCGCCCGGGCCCGGCCGATCAGCTCGTTCACAGCCCTCTCCGCCTGCCATGCCAGCCGCCGTCCGCGCATCAGCTCGTCGGGGTTCTTGGCGAGCAGCATCCCGGCGGTGAGCGCGAGCGGGCCGCCGGTGCGGTACTGAGCACGGGCCACAGCGCCCACCGCGTCGTGGATCGCGGCGAATTCGAGCCGCTGCCGGTTCAGCCGCTCCTCCAGCAGGCCCGCGGCGGTGCGCTGTGCGTCGGCCGCGCGCCTGCCCTGTTCGTACGTCTCGGTGGCCTTGGCAGCGTCCTCGTACAACCGCGCCACCTCGGCACTGGTGCTGCTCGGCCCGTCGGACGCCGTGGCCGGGGCCACCGCCGTACCCATGAGCGCGCACAGCAGCACTGGGACGAGCAGTAGCCGGTCGCGGTGTCTCAGGCACATGCCCGGATCGTCACCCGGCACCGGGACAATTGCGGGTACCCGTGAGGTGTCGTACACCCGACTGGCCCAGCAATTAGTCCTATTTCACCAAGAAAGCCGGTTGCTCGGCCTCGTCGATCCGGGCGGCGAGCAGGTCGGCGGCCCGTTCACGCTCCAGCATCAGGCGGAGGGGGCCGTCGGCCACGGCGAGCTCCTTGTACGAGCCTCTCTGCACGGTACGTCCCGCCTCCAGGACGATGATCTCGTCCACGGCATCGAGTCCCTGCAGCCTGTGTGTGATCAGCAGCGTCGTCCGGCCCTCGGTCGCCGTCAGCAGATCCGCCGTCAGCGCGTCGGCCGTCGCCAGGTCGAGATGCTCGGCGGGCTCATCGAGAACGAGCACCGGGAAGTCGGCCAGGAGCGCACGCGCCAGCGCCAGCCTCTGCCGCTGGCCGCCGGAGAGCTGCGCGCCGTGCTCGCCGACGAGAGTGTCGAGGCCGTCGGGAAGCGCGTCGACCCACTCCAGCAGCCGTGCCCTGCCCAGTGCCTGCCGGAGTTCGTCCTCCGTCGCCTGCGTCCGCGCGAGCCTCAGGTTCTCCCGTACGGAACTGTCGAAGAGGTGGGCGTCCTGCGCGCACAGTCCGACAAACCGCCGGACCGTGTCCCCGTCGAGGGCGGCCGCTTCCACTCCGCCGATCGTGTACGTCCCCTCCCTGGCGTCCAGGAAGCGGAGCAGCACCTGCGCGAGCGTGGTCTTGCCCGAACCCGAAGTGCCGACCACGGCGATGCGCCTGCCCGCGCTCAGGGTGAACTCGAAGCCGTCGAGCGCGTCCCGCTCCTGCCCTGCGTACCGGGCGCTCAGTCCCCGTACTTCGAGCGGGAACGCCCTCGCGGGCGGCGTGGCAGCGTGCTCCGGCTCGTGTACGGGAAGAGGCGTGTCCAGGACCTCGTGGATGCGCTGGGCACTGCGCTTGACCAGCTGCCGGTACTGCACAGCCTGCGGCAGTGGGGTGACTGCCTCGAAGGCGGCGAGCGGAGTGAGCACCACGACAGCCAGGAACACCCCGTCGAGGCGTCCGTCCCGCACCGCCTGTACTCCGGCGAACGCCGCGCACACCACGGTCAGCCCGCAGGCCAGGGCACAGAGCCCGCCACCCAGCGCCGTGGCCGCCGCGCCGCGCGAGGCGATGCGTGTCAGCCGAAGGTCGGCCTCCCGTGTCTTCTCGATCCGGCCCTTCAGAGCTCCGGCGACGGTCAACTCGGCGGTCCCACCCAGGAGATCGACGACCCGGGTGGCCAATGCCCCACGGGCGGGCGCCAGTTGCCGTTCGGCCCGCCGGGCGAAGGTCCCGCTGATCAACGGTACGGCAAGACCTGCGACAAGCAGGCCGACAGCAAGAACGGCCCCGGCCTCCGGCAGCAGCCATGCGGTGAATCCGACCGATCCCGCACCCACAACGACGGCCACGCCCGCCGGCAGCAGCCACCGCAGCCAGTAGTCCTGCAGCGCGTCCACATCGGCGACGAGCCGGGTGAGCAGATCCCCGCGCCTGGTCTGCCGCAGGCCGGCGGGCGCGATGCGCTCCAGCCTGCGGTA
This sequence comes from Streptomyces sp. SLBN-118, assembly GCF_006715635.1. Taxonomy (NCBI): domain Bacteria; kingdom Bacillati; phylum Actinomycetota; class Actinomycetes; order Kitasatosporales; family Streptomycetaceae; genus Streptomyces; species Streptomyces sp. SLBN-118. The sequence goes on along the minus strand of NZ_VFNP01000001.1, from coordinate 3,924,104 downwards.
GACGGCCACCCTCAGCTCGGCGAGCATCCGCAGCACGGCGTCGTGCGAGACGAGGCGCTCGGCGTAGCGGAAGACGGCCCGACCGATTCCGAAGGCCCTGGTCGCCGTCACGGCCACCATGAGATAGAGAACCGGGGGCTGCTCGGAGGCGCGCGAGATCAGCCACCCCGAAACGGCCATGAGCCCTACGGCGGACCCCAGCGCGAGGCTCCCCAGCAGCAGCGCGAGCGCGAACCGCCCGCGCAGGTGACCGGCCATCCCCCGCACCCGCGCAAGCCCACCGGTTCCTGAGAGGGAGGAGCCCGGGACAAGGCCCCCTGCACGTCCCGGCCCGCAGGGAAGAATCGCACCGTCCGGTGAAGCTGATGAGGCACCCTCCTCGAAGGGAGAAACCGCGCCGCCGCCCCCTCTGTCCGACGAAGCCGACGGCCCCGGCACCACAGGTGAGCCCGCGCGAAGGCCCACCTCCACCACGCGGTCCGCCACCGCCAGAAGCGCCGGCCGGTGGACGACCAGAAGCACCGTCCGGCCGGAGGCCAGCCGCCGAACCGCGTCGACGATGCCCGCCTCGGTCTCGCCGTCCAGCGCCGCCGTCGGCTCGTCGAGCAGCAGCAGGGGCCGGTCCGCGAGGAACGCCCTGGCCAGCGCGAGACGTTGCCGCTGACCGGCCGAGAGACCGGCCCCGTCCTCGCCGAGCCGCGTGTCCACACCCTGGGGGAGTTCCGCCACGAAGTCGTACGCCCCCGCCTGGCGCAGCGCCTCCCGCACCGCAGCCTCATCGGCGTCCGGCCGTGCCAGCCGCACGTTTTCCGCGACCGTTCCGGCGAAGAGGTACGGCCGCTGCGGCACCCACGCGATCCGCTGCCGCCACCGCTCCAGGTCCAGTGAGGAGAGGTCCACGCCCCCGACCCGCACCTGCCCTGCCGCGGGCTCCACGAACCCGAGCAGCACATTCAGCAGCGTCGACTTCCCGGCGCCGCTCGGCCCGACCAGTGCGACCGTCTCCCCGGGCTCGACCACCAGGGATGCCCCGTCCAACGACGCCTCACTGCGCCCCGCATGGCGGACGGTCACCCCGTCCAGCTCGAGGCGCAGGCTGCCCGGAGTCTCCCCCGTACCGCCCGCCCGCGGCTTCGTTTCCAGGACCTGGAAGATCTCCTCCGCGGCCGAAAGCCCCTCTGCCGCCGCGTGGTACTGCGCCCCCACCTGCCGGATCGGCAGATACGCCTCGGGCGCGAGGATCAGGATCACCAGCCCCGTATACAGATCCAGATCCCCGTGCACGAGCCGCATCCCGATGCCGACGGCGACCAGTGCCACCGAGAGCGTCGACAGCAACTCCAGGGCGAAGGAGGAGAGGAAGGCGATCCGCAGCGTCCGCAGGGTGGCCCGCCGGTACTCCGCGGTGATGGAGCGGATCGACTCGGCCTGCGCCTTCGCCCGCCCGAAGACCTTCAGGGTCGGCAGACCGGCGACCACATCGAGGAAGTGCCCCGACAGCCGGGACAGCAGCCGCCACTGGCGGTCCATCCGGTCCTGGGTGGCCCATCCGATGAGGACCATGAACACAGGGATCAACGGCAGCGTCACTACGATGACCGCCGCCGAGACCCAGTCCTCGGTCACGATCCGCGCCAGCACCGCCACCGGCACCACGACCGCCAGCCCCAACTGCGGGAGATAACGCGAGAAGTAGTCGTCGAGGGCGTCGACTCCCCGCGTGGCGAGCGCGACCAACGACCCCGTGCGCTGCCCGCTCAGCCAGCCCGGCCCCAGCTCGGCGGCCCGCTCCAGCAACCGCCCCCGTAGCTCCGACTTGACCGCCGCGCTCGCACGGTGGGCGGCCAGTTCGGTCAGCCAGGAGACCAGTGCCCGGCCGATGGCGACCGCGGCGAGGAGGAGCAGCGGTGTCCCGAGACCGGAGGTGGAGAGCCCCTTCTGGAAGGCTCCCACCACCACGTCGGCGATCAGCATCGCCTGGGCGACGACCAGCGCCGCCCCGACAAGACCGAGGAGCACCACCGCGATCAGGAATCGGCGGGTGGCCCGGGCGTAGCGGAGCAGACGCGGGTCGATCGGTTTCACGTGAAACATCCCCCACTAATGGGCATCGACGATGTGCTGCGTACCGATCCGCTTGCGGAAGACCCAGTACGTCCAGCCCTGGTAGAGCAGCACCAGCGGAGTGGCGATGCCGGCACACCAGGTCATGATCTTCAGGGTGTACGGACTCGACGAGGCATTGGTGACCGTCAGGCTCCACTCCTCATTGAGCGTGGACGGCATGACGTTCGGAAAGAGCGTGAGGAACAGCATCGCGACCGCGGCCGTGATCGTGACACCGGAGAGCGCGAACGACCATCCCTCACGTCCTGCCGTGATGGCCACGATCGCGCCGACGAGTGCCACCACAGCGATCACCATCGCGACCAGACTCTTACCGTCGCCGTGAGAGGCCTGGGTCCAGAGAAGGAAGCCGAGCGCCAGGGCCGCCGTGAGCAGCCCCAGCTTCAGGGCCAGAGTCCGTGCCCGTGCGCGGATGTCTCCCACCGTCTTCAGTGCGGCGAACACCGCACCGTGGAAGGTGAACAGAGTCAGCGTGACCAGCCCGCCCAGAATCGCGTACGGGTTGAGCAGGTCGAAGAAGTTGCCGACGTACTCCATCTGTCCGTCGATCTTCACCCCACGCACGATGTTGCCGAAGGCGACGCCCCACAGCAGGGCAGGCAGCAGCGAGGTCCAGAAGATCGCATGCTCCCAGTTGGTCTGCCAGCGCTCCTCCTCCCGCTTGTGCCGGTATTCGAAGGCCACTCCGCGCACGATCAGGCAGACCAGGATGAGCAGCAGCGGCAGATAGAAGCCGGAGAAGAGCGTGGCGTACCACTCGGGGAAGGCGGCGAAGGTCGCACCGCCTGCGGTCAGCAGCCACACCTCGTTGCCGTCCCAGACGGGTCCGATGGTGTTGATCAGGACCCGCCGCTCGGTCCGGTCCCTGGCCAGCAGCTTGGTGAGGACGCCGACCCCGAAGTCGAAGCCCTCCAGGAAGAAGTAGCCGATCCACAGGACGGCGATGAGTACGAACCAGACGTCGTGAAGTTCCATGCCTCAGCAGCTCCTCAGGGCCTCAGTACGAGAAGGCCATCGGCCGGTCGGCGTCGCGGTCGTCGCCGCCGATCTTGGTGGGCGGGTTGAGGTCGGCCTCGGTGAGCTCAGGCGGTCCGGCCTTGATGTACTTGACGAGCAGCTTGACCTCGACGACGGCGAGCACTGCGTAGAGCAGGGTGAACACGAGCATCGAGGTGAGGACTTCACCCTGCGAGACACCGGGGGAGACCGCGTCACGGGTGCGCAGCACGCCGTACACGACCCAGGGCTGCCTCCCCATCTCGGTGAAGATCCAGCCCCAGGAGTTGGCGATCAGCGGGAAGGCCATCGTCCACAGGGCGATGATCCAGTACCACTTCGTGAGCCTGGGGTTCAGCGCCTTGCTCTTGAAGAGCACCAGATGGGGCACTTCGTCCTCGCCCGTCCGCAGGTGGGCCGGCAGCATGAACTTCTTGCGGGTGAGCCAGAGTCCGATCAGGCCGATGGTGAGGGATGCCATCCCGAAGCCGATCATCCAGCGGAAGCCCCAGTAGGCCACGGGGATATTGGGCCGGTAGTCGCCGGGACCGAACTTCTCCTGCTCGGACTTGTTGACGTCGTTGATGCCGGGGACGAACGAGGTGAAGTCGTCGTTGGCCAGGAAGGACAGCAGTCCTGGGATCTCTATGGCGACCTTGTTGTGGCCCCTTTCGACATCGCCGTAGGCGAAGACCGAGAAGGGCGCGGGCGCCTCGCCGTCCCACAGCGCCTCAGCTGCGGCCATCTTCATCGGCTGCTGCTTGAACATGACCTTGCCGAGCAGATCCCCGCTGACAGCGGTGAGCAGTCCGGCAACGACGATGGTGACCAGCCCGAGCCGCAGCGAGCTCCGCATCACGGGGATGTGCTTCTTGCGCGCCAGATGGAAGGCTGCGATGCCGACCATGAAGGCGCCACCGACGAGGAAGGCGGCCGTGATGGTGTGGAAGAACTGGGTGAGCGCGGTGTTCTGGGTGAGTACGTGCCAGAAGTCGGTGAGTTCGGCCCGGCCGCGCTCCTTGTTGATCCGGTAGCCGACGGGGTGCTGCATCCAGGAGTTGGCGGCCAGGATGAAGTACGCGGAGAGGATGGTGCCGATCGACACCATCCAGATGCAGGCGAGGTGGATCTTCTTCGGCAGCTTGTCCCAGCCGAAGATCCACAGTCCGATGAAGGTGGACTCGAAGAAGAACGCGATCAGCGCCTCGAAGGCGAGCGGGGCGCCGAAGATGTCACCGACGAAGCGCGAGTAGTCGGACCAGTTCATGCCGAACTGGAACTCCTGGACGATGCCGGTGACGACACCCATGGCGATGTTGATCAGGAAGAGCTTGCCCCAGAACTTCGTGGCCTTGAGATACTTCTCGTTCTGAGTCCGGACCCAGGCGGTCTGCAGGCCGGCGGTGAGCGCGGCGAGCGAGATCGTCAGAGGAACGAAGAGGAAGTGGTAGACGGTGGTGATGCCGAACTGCCATCGGGCCAGAGTCTCGGGGGCCAGGGCTATGTCCACGTCATCTTCTCCTTGCATCGCCGGAGTGATCGGCAGCTTGCCCCTCTCATCCCACCGATCTCGGGACAATCGAGACGCGCTTGTGAACGCGTTCACATTCACAAGCAATTATGACCCATGCGAAATCCATCCTGTCAGGGGGGTACCTCTTCTCGAGAACGTCAACATCTTGTTGAAGTTCGCGGGTGCAGATACGCATCTCATAATCCGGCCGGGCACCTGCCCGCAACCCTCGACGAAACCCCCACGAGCAAGGCGCTCGCGGGGTCTCTGCCACTCACCTCCACCGCCCTGACCTGGGGCAACGAGGACTGTTTCGACACGAACGTCTCCCCCGCCCTGGAGGCGGACACACAACACGTGGTCGCGCCGGGCACAGTCGCGTTCTGGACCGAGGGCAACGCGCTCACGCTGCCTTCGGTGCCACTCCGATCTCGCGCGGCTGGGGGTCTCCCAGCACGGAGTTCGAGGGAGAATGCCGCCGCGCGAGCCCGTGCAATGTCCTCGGCCGGATCGACGGCGACCCCCGCCTGCTGGCGACGGTCCGCCCCGGCGACCCGGTCCGCGTCGAACGAGCCGACGCGGCCCAGGAGGTCTTCTAGGTCTCTTCCAGGTCCTGTCCGCCCTAGATCTCCTTGCGGAACGCCTCGGTGGTGTGCAGGAAGAGGTCGTTGGCCTCGGTCTCCCCGATCGTGACCCGCACGCCCTCACCGGCGAAGGGCCGGACCACTACACCGGCCTTCTCGCACACTGCCGCGAAGTCGAGTGTGCGGTCGCCGAGCCGCAGCCAGACGAAGTTCGCCTGGGTCTCGGGCACCGTCCAGCCCTGCCGGACCAGGCCGTCGTAGACCCGCGCGCGCTCGCACACGAGCGAGCCGACCCGGCCGAGCAGTTCATCCTCGGCACGCAGCGAGGCGACCGCCGCGTCCTGCGCGAGCTGCGAGACACCGAAGGGCACCGCGGTCTTGCGCAATGCCGCGGCCACCGGCTCATGCGCGATCGCGAAGCCGACCCGCAGTCCCGCCAGGCCGTACGCCTTGGAGAAGGTGCGCAGCACCGCCACATTGGGCCGGTTGCGGTAGATCTCGATACCGTCCGGAACGTCGGCATCGCGGATGAACTCGCGGTACGCCTCGTCCAGCACCACCAGAACGTCCGACGGCACACGGTCGAGGAACCGCTCCAGCTCGGCCCTGCGCACCACGGTGCCGGTCGGGTTGTTGGGGTTGCAGACGAAGATCAGCCGGGTCCTGTCGGTGATCGCATCGGCCATCGCGTCCAGATCGTGCACATCACCGGCGGTCAGCGGCACCTGCACCGACTTCGCTCCGCTGATCTGGGTGATGATCGGGTACGCCTCGAAGGACCGCCAGGCATAGATGACCTCGTCCCCCGGACCCGAGGTGGCCTGTAGCAAGGACTGCGCGACGCCGACCGAGCCGGTGCCCGTGGCCAGATGCGTCACCGGCACACCGAAGCGGTCTGCCAGCTCATTCATCAGGCCGGTGCAGGCCATGTCCGGGTAGCGGTTGAACCCGTGCGCCGCGGCGATCGCGCTCTCGATCACACCGGGCAACGGCGGATAGGGGTTCTCGTTGGACGACAGCTTGTACGCGACCGGGCCGCCGGCAGCCGCGGGCTTGCCCGGCTTATAGGTGGGGATGCCGTCCAGCTCAGCGCGCAGCTTGGGGCTCGTCTCGCTCACCGCAGGTCCTCCTCGTGCTTCTCGTAGCTTCTCGCACCGTGGGCAGGTTCGATTACTGCTCACCTTATGAGGATTCCCGGCCACTGCGAATGGCGGTGGCCAGGAAAGGGGGGAGCGCTCGTCTCCGTGGCGCGCGCCGGTAGCTCACGCCGTGGCGCGCATCACCCGTAGTGGTGAGTTGAGACCTCTTCGAAACATCGACCATTCGACAGGCCTGTGTGGCCCGGTACCCGGGACGGTGCGAGTGCAGCACCCAACTCCCTTGATTTCCAAGGCAGTTAAGCGTGAATGATCATGCAGAAACGTGCCTGTCGATGGGTGAATATGCGACCGGCTCAACCGCCCACACGAGCCCTACTATCGGCTCGCCATGACAGCAGCAGGGAAGCACCAGGTGAGCCGGACGGAGACATCCCGCCGGAGCAGCCGGCAGAGTCGGGCGGGCATCCGAGACGTGGCCGCCGCAGCCGGTGTCTCGATCACGACTGTCTCAGACGCGCTCAACGGCAAGGGCCGGCTCCCGGACGCCACCCGCCAACATGTCCGCGAAGTCGCCGACCGGCTGGGCTACCGCCCTTCCGCAGCGGCCCGAACCCTCCGTACCGGAAAATCGGGCCTCATCGGCCTGACGGTGACGACGTACGGGGATGAACCTTTCACCTTCACCGAATTCGCGTACTTCGCCGAAATGGCGAGAGCCGCGACCTCGGCCGCGCTCGCCCGCGGCTACGCGCTCGTCATCCTGCCCGCCACCTCACGCCACGACGTCTGGTCGAACGTCGCCCTCGACGGCACCGTCGTCATCGACCCCTCCGACCATGATCCTGTGGTTACCGAACTCGTCCGCCAAGGCCTGCCCGTAGTCTCCGACGGACGGCCGGGCGGCACGCTTCCGGTCACCGCCTGGGTCGACAACGACCACGAAGCCGCCGTACTCGACTTGCTCGACCACCTCGCCGACGCAGGAGCCCGCCGGATCGGCCTGCTCACCGGCACCACCACCGACACCTACACCCGCCTGTCCACCACCGCGTATCTGAACTGGTGCGAGCGCGTGGGCCAGGATCCGGTCTACGAGTCCTACCCCGCCCACGACCCGTGCGCCGGCGCAGTCGCCGCCGACCGGCTGCTCGCCCGCCCGGACAGACCCGACGCGGTCTACGGGCTCTTCGACCCCAACGGCACCGATCTGCTGGCCGCCGCCCGGCGGTACGGCCTGCGCGTCCCCGAGGATCTGCTGCTCGTCTGCTGCAGCGAATCGACCGTGTATGCCACCACCGAACCGCCCATCACCACGCTCTCGCTCAAACCGCGCAGGATCGGCACGGCGGTCGTCCAGCTCCTCATCGACGCCATCGAAGGCGTCGACGAGGACCGGCCGGTGGAACAGGTGATACCCACTGAATTGATCGTGCGGACGTCCTCGCAGCGCCGCCCTCCGCGAACGACCGTGAGCGCCCCGCGATCACCTTCACCGGACTAGACCTTACGAATCGGGATGAAACAACCGGCGAACCAGGGGTGCTGATGGATTCACCACCCCTGGTGCGTCACAGAGCGCCGACCTCATTCCTATGATGGGCGCACGACACCGCGGACCACCCCGACCAGGCTGGGCCGAGAGGTGAACGGCGGCGCGACGGTGGTGGAGGGGTCGATGACTCAGGGGGCCGGTCAAGGACCCGTGGTGCGGACGGCGACATTGCGCGATTTCCGCGTGCCGCCCTATGCGCAGGTGCCCGTGCAGTCACAACAGCCCACACCTTCCTCCCATCCCGGCAACGCGGTCCCCGAGGGCGAAACCCCTGACGGCTACACCCCCACCGAGCGCGACCTACCGGTGATCAGCTCCGGCGGTCCCGGCGACACCGTCCAGGTGGAGATCACACCCGACGAGGCGCCAGCGCCCGACGGCCTCGGCCCGCTCTATGTCGTCGGCGATGTCCACGGCTATCTCGACGAACTCGTGGCCGCCCTCACCGGACAGGGCCTCATCGACGCCGAGGGCCACTGGGCCGCGGGCCATGCCCGCCTCTGGTTCCTCGGCGACTTCACCGACCGCGGTCCCGACGGCATCGGCGTCATCGACCTCGTCATGCGGCTCTCCGCCGAGGCGGCGGCCGCCGGCGGCTACTGCAAGGCCCTGATGGGCAATCACGAACTGCTGCTCCTCGGCGCCAAACGGTTCGGTGACACACCGGTCAATTCCGGCGCCGGCACCGCCACCTTCCAGGCCGCCTGGCTGCTCAACGGCGGTCAGAAGTCGGACATGGACCGGCTCCAGGAGGTCCATCTGCAGTGGATGGCCCGCCTGGACGCGGTGATCGAGGAGGACGAGCATCTGCTGATGCACTCCGACACCACCGCGTATCTGGACTACGGCTCCAGCATCGAGGACGTCAACGACACGGTGCACGCGATCCTCACCCGCAATGACGCCGACGAGTGCTGGGACCTGTTCCGCAAATTCACCAAGCGCTTCGCCTTCCGCGACGACGCGGGACCGCAGGCCGTACGCGAACTGCTCTCGGCCTACGGCGGCAAGCGCGTCGTGCACGGCCACAGCCCCATTCCGTATCTGCTCGGCGAGGTGGGCACCGAGGACGGCGAGGACGGGGCGCGTCCGGTTGTCGAAGGCCCGCATGTGTACGCGGACGGGCTCGCGATCGCGATGGACGGGGGCGTGACGATGGCCGGAAAGCTGCTTGTCGTTCAACTCCCGCTGTCCAACTGAGCCGAGCCCGACAGGCGATTTACCGAAACCCCCTGTCACGCCGTGCCGTAACGGCTCTACCATCGCCTTATCCGTAGCAGGCTCTCCTCCGTTTCTGCCCGACCGCCCGATCGACTCGGGCAACCCGGCCCTACGGAGCATCGGGGGATGCACATGAACAGCGCTCCGCACCTGCTGACCGAGGACCGCGCCGAGTACGAGCGCATCCTCGACGACGCACTGCGCAACGCCCATGACCGCCCGGATCTCGCCGCCGTGGGGCAGCGCCTGAACGCCGAACAGCTGCGCACGATGGCTCTGAACGCGACGGCGCTGATCACCACGGCGGCGGCCGCCGAGTACGAGCACTACACAAAGATCCGCGAGGAGATGCGTTCCCCCGCGGCCGCAGCTTCCTTGCGGCAATCCGTGCCGGCCTCCCCCGAGGTCGGGGTGTCCCAGAGCGGTGCCGGGTTCGGCGCCGTCATAGCCGTGCTCGCACCGGTACTCGCGGGGACAGCCGCACTGATCTTTCTGCTGGTCGGCTACATCCTGAAGATGCTCAGCCCCGCACCCTCCTTCGCACAGACCCTGGTCTCGGCGGGCTGGTTCTTCGCGGCCCTCACAGCGGCCGCCATTCTGGCCGCCGCGATAGGGCTGCTGCTGACCGCGCTGCGCAACGGCGCGACCCAGGTCCAGGCCGAGGAATCGACGGGCGAACTACCCGACGAGGTGTCCCGGGCCAAAGAGGCCTGGCGGCACGCCCTGCTGGAGCGCGGTCTCCTGCCCTTCCTCAGAGCGGCGCTCGACGACCCCAGCGCAGACCCGACCTCCGCGACCCCGCCACGCCATGTCAGCCGCATCCCGAAGGTCGGCTACAGCGGTCCGGACTACTCCAGCCCGAGCGAGGGCTCGACGACGGGCCAGCGGCCCACTTTCACCAGCCCGGACTTCACGAGCCCGGACTTCGGCGGCCCCGAGCACCAGCCCGAGTGATCCCCGGTTCTTGGATCCCCCTGACGCCGTGTTCCGCCCACCAGGTCCCGGTCCGGCCGGCGGTACGAGCACGGCCCGCGCCTGCGACAGGGCTGGGGCCCCGGAGGCACGGACCGTCTACGCGTGCGCCTCAGTCAGCCAGCGGCAGATAGACCCGGTTTCCCGCTTCGGCGAACTCCTTCGACTTCCGGAGCATCCCCTCAGCGACTTCCTCAGCCGTCGCCCCCGCCGCCGCAGTGCCGCCGAACTGCTCGTTGATGCTCTGGCTGATCTTCATGCTGCAGAACTTCGGACCGCACATCGAGCAGAAGTGCGCGGTCTTCGCCGGCTCGGCCGGGAGCGTCTCGTCGTGGAACTCCCGTGCCGTGTCCGGGTCGAGGGCCAGATTGAACTGGTCCTCCCACCGGAACTCGAACCGGGCGTCGGACAGCGCGTCGTCCCACTCCTGCGCGCCCGGGTGCCCCTTGGCGAGGTCGGCGGCATGAGCAGCGATCTTGTAGGTGATGACGCCCGTCTTGACGTCGTCACGGTTGGGCAGGCCCAGGTGCTCCTTGGGCGTGACGTAGCAGAGCATCGCAGTGCCCCACCAGGCGATCATCGCCGCCCCGATGCCGGAGGTGATGTGGTCATACGCGGGGGCCACGTCCGTGGTGAGCGGGCCGAGCGTATAGAAGGGGGCCTCCTCGCAGATCTCCTGCTGGAGGTCGATGTTCTCCTTGATCTTGTGCATCGGGACGTGACCGGGTCCTTCGATCATCGTCTGGACGTTGAAACGCTTGGCGATCGAGTTGAGTTCCCCGAGCGTGCGCAACTCCGCGAACTGCGCCTCGTCGTTGGCGTCCGCGATCGAGCCGGGCCGCAGACCGTCGCCGAGGGAGTAGGTCACGTCGTACGCGGCGAGGATCTCGCAGAGTTCCTCGAAGTTCTCGTACAGGAACGACTCCTTGTGGTGCGCGAGACACCAGGCCGCCATGATCGAGCCGCCGCGCGAGACGATGCCGGTCTTGCGGTTGGCGGTCAGGGGGACGTACGGCAGGCGCACACCCGCGTGGACCGTCATGTAGTCGACGCCCTGCTCGGCCTGCTCGATGACCGTGTCCTTGTAGATCTCCCAGGTCAGTTCCTCTGCCTTGCCGTCGACCTTTTCGAGCGCCTGGTAGAGCGGCACGGTGCCGATCGGCACGGGAGAATTGCGAAGCACCCACTCACGGGTGGTGTGGATGTTGCGGCCGGTGGAGAGATCCATGACCGTGTCCGCGCCCCAGCGCGTCGCCCAGGTCATCTTCTCAACCTCCTCCTCGATGGAGGAAGTGACCGCGGAGTTGCCGATGTTGGCGTTGACCTTCACCAGGAACCGCTTGCCGATGATCATCGGCTCGATCTCCGGGTGGTTGACGTTGGCGGGAAGGACCGCGCGGCCTGCGGCGATCTCCTCGCGTACGACCTCGGGGGAGACGTTCTCGCGGATCGCGACATACTCCATCTCCGGCGTGATCTCGCCACGGCGGGCGTACGCGAGCTGCGTCACCGCCTGCCCCTCGCGTCCCCGCCGGGGCTGGCGGGGGCGGCCGGGGAAGACCGCGTCGAGGTTGCGCAGACCGCCCCTCGGCGAGGTGTGCTTGATCCCGTCGTCCTCGGGGCGGACCGGGCGGCCCGCGTACTCCTCGGTGTCGCCGCGGCCGATGATCCAGTTCTCCCGCAGTGGCGCAAGCCCGCGGCGGACGTCGGTCTCGACGTTCGGATCGGTGTACGGGCCGGACGTGTCGTACAGCGTCACGTCTTTGCCGTTGGTGAGGTGCACCTGGCGGACGGGCACCTGGAGGTCGGGACGCGAGCCCTCGACGTATCCCTTGTGCCAGCCGATGGACTTCCCGGCCTCTGGCTGATTCGAGGCAGGCGTGCGTGCGTCCTGAACGGTCATCGTGACCTACTCCCTACGCCGGCATTACCCGGTAACAGGTTCGGCGGTCGGCGCAGCCGCTTCCGTACGGTTCGTACGGATTTCAGCGCCCTCTCAGCCCGGTGCTCCGAGCTCCCGCGTGTGCAAAGGTGTCACCACGCTAGCGTCATTTCGAGCGTGCTGAACAGAGGCCCCCCTCGTTCTTGCGATGATCTGCCGGTGACCTCATCGCCGACACCCGCGCCGCAGACGCCCGAGCCCCATGGCCATTCCCACAGCCATGGGCCCGCCGTACCTGTGTCACAGCACCTCCGCAAGGTCATCGCCGCAGTGCTGATTCCTTTCGCCGCGGCCGTGGTCGTCGGCCTCGTCGTGCTCTGGCCGGGCGGCGCTCCGGGCCATGAGCGCACCGGTGTCGGCTTCGACCGACAGACCGAGCAGGGCAAGGTGGTGCGGGTCGAGAAGGTCAACTGCAAAGACGTGAACGCCGCGCAGGTTTCGCCGACCGGCGACACCTCCACACCGGAGGGGGGCGAGGCGGCCGATGCCCGGCAGGGCAGGTGCGCGAAGGCGACGGTCAAGGTCACCACCGGCAAGGACAAGGGCCGCACCTTCGTCGAGATCGTCCAGCCGGACGCGCCCCGTCAGTTGAGCGAGGGCCAGGGTGTGGTGGTGGCGTACGCACCCGACGCACCCCGGGAACTTCAGTACTCCGTTACCGATGTGGACCGCGAGTTCCCGATGGCGCTGCTGGCCGGGATCTTCGCGCTCGCTGTGGTGCTGGTGGGGCGCATGCGTGGCCTGATGGCACTGATCGCGCTCGCCGCCTCCTTCGCCGTACTGACCCTGTTCATCCTGCCCGCGATCCTGCAGGGCTCCAATCCGCTGATCGTCGCGGTGGTCGGAGCGAGCGCGATCATGCTGATCGCGCTCTATCTGTGCCACGGGCTGACCGCGCGCACCTCGGTCGCGGTGATCGGCACTCTGATCTCGCTGCTGCTGATCGGGCTGCTCGGCTCGCTGTTCATCGGCTGGGCGAGTCTGTCCGGCAACACCGACGACAGCACCGGCCTGATCCACGGCCTGTTTCCGAACATCGACCTCAGCGGTCTGCTGCTGGCGGGTGTCATCATCGGCTCGCTCGGTGTGCTCGACGATGTGACGGTGACCCAGACCTCGGCGGTGTGGGAACTGCGCCAGGCGGACCCGCTGATGGGCCGACGGGCGCTCTACCGGGCCGGTATCCGCATCGGCAGGGACCACATCGCCTCAGTCGTCAACACGCTCGTACTGGCTTACGCGGGCGCCGCGTTGCCGCTGCTGCTGCTCTTCTCGATCGCCCAGAGCAGTGTCGGAACGGTGGCCACCAGCGAGTTGGTGGCGGAGGAGATCGTGCGGACCCTCATCGGGTCGATCGGCCTGGTCGCCTCGGTGCCGGTGACCACCGCGCTGGCGGCGCTGGTGGTATCCGCGGACCGGCCGGGTCCTCCGGCGGCGACGGGCAGGGCGGCCGTACGAGGCGGCGGTGGCCGCCGACGCAAGAGGTAGCAGCGCGAGGTGGTGAGCAGAGAGGCAGCGCGCCCAGAAGTAGGCGCCGTGTGAAGGAGCGGCAGCTCAGCCTGCGTTTTCCTCCGCGAGAATGCGCCCGAGGGCCTCTTCGAGATTGCCCTCGAAGTCACCGACCGTACGCTCCTGCCCCAGCGGCACCAGTTTGTCCGTACGGTCGAGAAAGGCCACGAGCGGCGCCGCACTCACCCGGAACAGCGCCCGCTCACAGCCGACCTGGAGCCGGACGGTCACATCGGACAGCCTCCCGGGGCGCGTCGGCGCAATGTGCACATCGCCGTCCCCGCTCGGGCCGTTGATGCCGTCCACCAGCAACTCCCGGCCGAAAGTCCAGGTCACAGGCGCATCTCCGGGCAGGTGAAAGGTCATCCGCACGGCGAACGGATCCTTCGTCTCGTACCGGAGCTCCACCGGGATCCGGAACGAGAGCTCCTCGGAGACAAGGAAACTCATCCGGACCTCGGCCTGGACCGACTCGCGCATCATGTACCCCGCAGTGGATGAAGCAGTGAACGGAAGGTTCGGCAGCAGGGGGCCAGGAAAGATCCCCATGGCCCTGTGGACGTAATCGTCCAGTACGGGCGCGAAGATCACAAGGAGTGAGTTTTCAGATACCGATAGAGAACATGAGGGAGCCGCGAAGCCCCGTTGTCCCACAGGGTAGTTGTTCGACCGCAGGCAGCAACCGCACTTCGCGGTTAAGGGGAGGGCCGGCCCACTCGTCGACCGCGGGGACACAGGAGGTGTCGGCGAAGGCGACGATGCCGATCTCACCATCGCGGTAGACCGCGAAGCAGACCGGGCCGCCGATGGCGTCCGGCCGGCGGTCGCGCGAGGCCTCGGGCCTGCTGCGACGATTCTGCAGAGCTCCGCCGAGAGCCAGCCGGCGGACCGCGTCACCGAGGACGAACACGCCGTTCTCGCGGCGCAGATAGTCCTCATGCGTCAGTGTCCTGAGCAGGTGGTACGCGGTGGGAAGCGGAAGGCCGGCCTCGCGCGCGAGCTGTTTCGCCCGGGCTCCGTTCCGATGGGAGCCACAGCCTCCAGAAGCCGCAGTGCCCGCTGCACCGAACCGATCAGGGTAGGGACAGCGGCTTGGGTAGCCGTGGCCAAAGGTCACCCCCAGGCATGGTGACGGGCAGATTGCCCGGCCGCTGCACGGACTTCCCAAGGGGCGGATTTCCCGAGGGGCGGCAGCGGATTGTCACTGTAATGGCCGCCCCTGTACGGGACTGAGGCTTTATCGGGCTGTTCCCCCGGCCGGGCTAACGCCCGTCCGGATATGTCCTCTTGGTGACTACCAGTCGCTGCCCGAGCTGGAGGACGACATGAACTTCCGTACGACAAAGACGAGTCCGCCGACCAGTGCGACGAACAGCAGGACCTTGAAGAGCAGTCCGATCACAAAACCGATCACGCTCGCGATCAGGCCGCCGAACAGCACCAGGGCGATGACGGGCACGGCGACCCACTTCACCCACCACGGCATCCCCGCGAATATCTCCCGCACAGCCATCGTTCTTACCTCGTTTCTCTGGGTTCCTGGCTTCGATGCTAGGCGGGAGGGGATGGTGTCCGGGGGCCCGAGAGCCCTTGATCTCCCCTGATCGAACCCCTAGGGACAAGGCAGGGTCCCGGTCAGCTCTCAGGTGGAGAGAAGACCACCATGACCCGCAGGTCCTCGGTGATGTGGTGGAATTTATGGGCCACTCCGGCCGGGACATAGACCACACTGCCCCGTCCGACCTGGGTCGTTTCCGTCCCGACCGTGATGGAGGCGCGGCCGCTGACGACGAAGTAGACCTCGTCCTGGCTGTGGGGCAGCTGGGGGTCGAGATCGCCGGCATCCAGTGCGTACAGTCCGACCGACATGTTCCGCTCGCGCAGGAATTGGAGATATGCGCCGTCGTTGGCGGCGCGCTCCGCCTCCAGTTCGTCCAGTCGGAATGCCTTCATGGTCCGTCCGCCCCTGCCCTTCGTCCGATCACGTCTGCCACGATCAGACACATGATGAATTTCCTAGTCAAGACGATCGCCAATGCGGCAGCCCTGCTGGTGGCCATCTGGCTGCTGGAGGACATAACCCTCACCGGGGACAGCACCGGCAAGAAGGCCTGGACCCTGGTCCTGGTGGCGCTGCTCTTCGGTCTGGTCAACTTCCTCGTCAAGCCGGTCGTGACGCTGCTGACACTGCCGCTGTTCATCCTCACCCTCGGGTTGATCACGCTGGTCATCAACGCCCTGATGCTGCTGCTGACCTCGTGGCTGGCCGACCAGCTCGATCTCAACTTCCATGTGGAGGGCTTCTGGACCGCCGTCCTCGGCGGCTTGATCATCTCTGTCGTTTCCTGGGCGATGAATGTCGCTCTGCCGGACAAGGACTGAACACCGAGTGAGTTCTGCGTATCGCGTCTGCTTCGTCTGCACCGGCAACATCTGCCGCTCGCCCATGGCCGAGTCCGTCTTCCGCGCGCGCCTGGAGGAAGCCGGACTCGACGGGGTGGTCGAGGTGGACAGCGCCGGCACCGGAGGCCGGCACGAGGGCGACGGTGCGGACCTCCGCACCGTCGCCGTGCTGGAGGCGAACGGCTACGAGTCCGGGCACAGCGCGCGGAAGTTCCGCGCCTCCTGGTTCCCGCTCCTCGATCTGGTGATCGCGTTGGACGAGGGGCATCTGCGGGAGTTGCGGCGGCTCGCGCCGACGACCGCGGACGCCGCGAAAGTGCGTCTGATGCGGTCGTACGACCCGTCCGCGGCCGGGGACCTGAATGTTCCCGATCCGTATTACGGCAGTATGGACGGTTTCGAGGAGTGCCTGGAGATGGTGGAGGCGTCGAGCGCGGGTCTGCTCGACGCCGTACGGATGGCAGTCGAGGAGCGTGCCGCATGAGCGAGCGGAAGGGTTTGGGCAGGAGCGGGACCGTGGGCGAGGGCACAAGGGCCGTACGGGCCGGACTGCCCGAGCCGGTCAAGTACGAACCCACCCTGCCGGGACCGGTCTTCGCGGCCCATTTCCACCTCCCCGGCGAACCCACCGGTCCGTACACCTACGGCCGTGACGAGAACCCGACCTGGAGTCATCTGGAGCGGGCGATCGGTGAACTCGAGGCGCCAGGGGAATCCGTCGGGACGGTGGCCTTCGCCTCGGGGATGGCGGCGATCTCGGCGGTGCTCTTCTCGCAACTGAAGGCGGGGGAAGCGGTGGTGCTGCCGGACGACGGCTACCAGGCGTTGCCGCTGCTGCGGGAACGTCTGGAGGCCTACGGCGTCGAGGTCAGGACCGCGCCGACAGGCGGCGACGCGCAACTGGACGTGCTCGACGGGGCGCGGCTGCTGTGGATCGAGACGCCGTCCAATCCGGGGCTCGACGTGTGCGACGTTCGGCGGCTCGTGAAGGCGGCGCACTCCGCGGGCGCGCTCGTCGCGGTCGACAACACCCTCGCGACGCCGCTCGGCCAGCGGCCGCTGGAGCTCGGCGCGGACTTCTCGGTGGCCAGCGACACCAAGGGCATGACGGGCCACGGAGACATCCTGCTCGGCCATGTGACCTGCCGGGACCCGGAGTTGGTGGCGGGAGTACGGCGCTGGCGCAAGGTCGTCGGGGCGATTCCCGGCCCGATGGAGGCCTGGCTCGCCCACCGGTCGCTGGCCACACTTCAGCTGCGGATCGAGCGGCAGTGCGCGAATGCGCTGGCGCTCGCGGAGGCGCTCGGCAGCCGGGGCGAGGTGAGCGGGCTGCGGTATCCGGGGCTGCCGTCGGACCCCTCGTACACGATCGCCTCGCAGCAGATGCGGCACTTCGGCTCCGTGGTCTCCTTCGTGCTGCCGGATCGCGGGCACGCGGAACGCTTCCTGAGCGGGCTGCGGCTGGTGGACGACGCGACGAGCTTCGGCGGGGTGCGTTCCTCCGCCGAGCGTCGCGGGCGCTGGGGCGGCGATGCGGTTCCCGAGGGCTTCATCCGCTTCTCGGTGGGTGCCGAGGACGCGGTGGACCTGGTGGCGGATGTGCTGCGGGCGCTGGACGAGGCGGCGGCGCGGTAGGGCGGGTGGCCGGTTCAGGGTGGTTCGGGTCGAGGACGGGCGCACCGGGCCGCGTGGCGTAGACCGGTGGCGTGGGCCCCGGGGTCGTACGCCGGAGTACGACGGTGCGCTGAGCGACGCTACGTAGAACGGGCGGCCCGAGCCTCCCCCCTCATGGCTCGGACCGCCCTCGGTTCCACGCCCGAAGAACCGTGCGACCAAGGCTAGTTGACTCTCCGTCAGTGTCCAATCACAGTAGCGACAGCGACCTATCGACATATTTATAGTTGTCCGGTCCGCGGGCATCGTCGGTCGAGAGGGGCTCGGCATGGATCTGGCCCTGCTGCGCACATTCGTCACGGTGCACCGGGCCGGCTCCTTCACCCGTGCCGCCGCACTCCTGGGCCTCTCGCAGCCCGCCGTCACCGGGCAGATCCGCACGCTGGAGAAGCAACTGGGACGGCCGCTGTTCCTGCGCCAGGCCCGCGGTGTGACTGCCACGAGCATCGGGGACGAACTCGCCCACCGGGCAGCCCCTCATCTGGACGCCCTGGTGGAGATCGCCGAGACCGGGCTCGACGAGGAATCGGGCGTACGGACCCTGCATCTCGCGGGTCCCCCGGAGTTCGTGTCGCTGCGCGCCCTGCCCGCCCTCACCCCGCTGACTTCTCAGGGCCTCGCGCTGCGGGCCTCGTTCGGCAATGCCGACGAGACGCTGGAGGGGCTCGCCGCCGGACACCACGATCTGGCCATCACCACGGCCCGGCCGCGCGGCGGGCTGCTCACGGCGACACCGCTCTGCGACGAGGAACATGTCCTGGTCGCCTCGCCGCGCTGGGCGGCCCGGCTGGGGCCCGGAGTACTCCGCGGCGGGCATGTGGTGCTCGCGCAGCTGCCCGTCGTGGAAGTCCACGAATCCCTGCCGTTTGTCTCGCGCTACTGGTCCGCCGTCTTCGACTCCCGGCCTGCAGCCGCGGGCTCCGTGATCGCCCCCGACCTGCGTGCCGTCCTGGAGACCGCAGCCTCGGGCGCGGGCCTCGCCGTGCTGCCGCGCTATCTGTGCGAGGAGGAGCTCCGCACCGGGCGGCTGGTGGCGCTTCTCGACCCTCCCGTGCCCCCGCTGCGTACGTACTTTCTCGTCGTACGGACCGGCACACTCGCACTCCCGCACATCGCGCGGGCGCACGAGTGGCTGCTGCGTGCTGCGGTCGGCTGGTGAACGCAGGGCCGACAGGAGTTTCAGAACGGTCCTGGCGGGCCATTTTCTAGCCATGACCGAACGGCCAGTGGTCAAGCGCACCGCACGCGCCATCCTGCTCGACGGCGACGATCTCGTCCTCATCAAGCGCACCAAGCCCGGCGTGGATCCCTACTGGGTCACGCCCGGCGGCGGAGTCGAGCCCGAGGACGCCACCGTGGTGGACGCACTCCACCGGGAGGTGGACGAGGAGCTCGGCGCCAAGATCACCGATGTGGTGCCCTGCTTCGTCGACACCGTCGAGCACATCGCCGACGGCGGTGTGACGGGGGTGAAGGTGCAGCACTTCTTCGTCTGCCGGCTGGAGTCCATGGACCCCTCGCGACGGCACGGCCCGGAGATCGACCAGCCCTGCGGGGAGTACGAGGTCGTACGGGTGCCGTTCAGCCGGGTCGGCATCGCCGCCGTTCATCTCGTACCGCTGTCACTGCGGCACTACCTGGACGGCAATATCGAGGGGGTGCGCGCGATGCACGCCCCTGACCTGGGCTGACCCGCCGCCCGCCCGGGCTGTCGCGCGCTAGTCGCCCGCCGCGACAAGCTCTTCGAGGGAATCGTGGCGGATCCTGTCGAACGGGATACCCACGCCGCGCAGCGCGTCCACACCGCTGCGGATCATGCCGGGCGGACCCGAGAGATAGGCGTCGTACTCGTACCACGGGCCGAACTCCCGCACGG
This sequence comes from Streptomyces sp. SLBN-118, assembly GCF_006715635.1. Lineage (NCBI taxonomy): Bacteria > Bacillati > Actinomycetota > Actinomycetes > Kitasatosporales > Streptomycetaceae > Streptomyces > Streptomyces sp. SLBN-118. Next base: position 3,904,635 of record NZ_VFNP01000001.1, on the reverse strand, counting down.
CGTCCGGGAACTGCGCGCGGTCGTCCACGATCGGGCGCACCGACAGCCAGGGGTGCGTCTGCTGGAGCCTGAGCATGGTGTCGATGTCGTACAGGTCGTAGTCGGTACGCGCCCCGTAGAAGACCTCCACCGGGCGCCTCTCGCCGTGCTCGGCGACGTCCTCGACCAGCGCCTTGATGGGCGCGATACCGGTGCCACCGCCCAGACAGAGCAGGCCGTTGTCGGTGGAGTGGTCGACGGTCATGGATCCCGCAGGCGGCCCGAGCCGCAGGACGTCACCGGGGCGCGCGTGGTGGACCAGGGCGTTGGAGACCCAGCCCGCCGGGACCGCCTTGACGTGGAAGGAGAGCAGACCGTCGGCGCGGGGCGCCCCGGCGAAGGAGTAATGCCGCCAGATCCGCGGCCACCAGGGGGTCTCCAGGCTCGTGTACTGACCGGCCACGAACGCGTAGGGCTGGTCCGGGCGCACGGTGACGACCGCGATGTCGGGAGTCCGGAGATCGTGCGAGACCACCTCGGCATGCCACCAGGCCGGCGCCTGCCGCTCGTTCTCGGCGGCCGCGTCGATCATGATCTGGGAGATCGTGGTGTAGGTGCGCACCCACGCAGCCTCGGTCTCCTTGTCCCAGGTCGTCGTGGCATACCGGGTCAGCGCGCCGAGCAGGGCCTCGCCGACGGCGGGGTAGTGCGCGGGCTCGGTGCCGTATTTGCGGTGGCCGCGGCCCAGGTGCTGGAGGTATTCGGTGAGCACCTCCGCGTTGTCCATGTGCTCGGCCGCGGTGAGCAGTGCCTTGAGGAGCCGGTCACGCTGGGCGTCCATGGCGGCGGGGAAGAGGCTCCGCAGCTCGGGGTGGCGGACGAAGAGCAGAGCGTAGAAGTACGAGGTGACCTTGTCCGCGACGGGCCCGATCTCCGCCATGGTGCGGCGGATGAGGCTCGCGTCGGGCGACGCGTCGGAGGCGGGCCCGGCGGGCTGCGGGTGGGGGCTGTGATGTTCTGCCGGGACCTCTCGCGAGGCTTCGCCCGACGGCGCGCCCTGGCGGGCGGACCGGGCTTCGTGCGGCAGGGCGGCTTCGCGCGGTTCTACGACTTCGTGGGGCCGTTTCGCGGCTTCCCGAGGCCCCTCGTGGCCCACGCCATGAAGCGGCATCGTGCTCTCGGCGGGCCAGACCGCATCAAGGGGCCATGGGGCCTGGTGGGCGTGGGGAGCCTCATGCCGGCCCGGCACGCGAGGATCCGCCTGGTTGTGGCCGGCGCCGGGATTCTGGCGCGGTCCTGCGGCCTCATGGATCCCCTGGCCGTTGTGGGCCTGCTCGGCCCGAAAGTCTTCCGGGGGCAGTTCCCCGCCGGCCGGCGGGGCCTCGGCGGGGGGCGCGGGTCGCGTCTCATCCCTCGCCGGCGGCGCCGGACGCGTGGTGACGGAGCCGACCGGGCGTATGGAGGCGGGACGCCTCGGGGCCACTATCCGCTCCTGATCCGCGTCACCCGCGGAAGTCCCCTCACCGGGGTCGGTCCGGTTCTGGACCGGCCGCTTAGGGGTGAACCACCCGCCCCCGCTGCTCTCGTCCGAAGTGCCATTGTCGGCCGACGTGGTGGTCGGAGCGTCCATTGTCTGCCTCGCCTCGAACATCTTTCGGTCGGTCCGCACATCCGCCGGCTCGGAACGTGCTTCATTCCCCGCTTCGCTCAGGACTACTGCCAGCCCACACTAACCACGACCGCAAGCTGAATCGGGACGACTGAGCCAGAAATGTGACATTGCCCGCAGCGCCGGTCATCGCAGCTTGCCAGGCAGAACTGTCACGAGGGACAAAGAGCGGAAAGTCCGGGCATCCGAACCCGCTTTTTCGTTAGGCTCCATGGCCCCCATGTCCACATTCCGGGTCTCCCGGACCACCCCCGGGCTCGCTCCTGAACCAGCTGCGGTATCGCACCAGTTCATACGCCTCGCGCAGATCGCCCCCCGTATAGGCATGCGTGGCGAGACCCGACAGATGGTGATCGGCATTCATCGCCACCGTTGTGGGCACTACCGCGAAGATCTCCGCGTCGGACATGGAATCACCATATGCAACACAAGTGTCCAGACCCACCCCAAACTCTGCACAGAGCTGATGCGCGATCTTCACTTTCGGGGTCGCGTTGAGAATGCCCGACGGCTCCACGGGCTGGGTGAAGGGCACGTCGGGAAAGCGGGATCCGTGTGCCGCATGAGCCCCCCAGTCCAGCAGCCGCTCCACAAAGAAGGAGGGTGAGAGTGAAATGACGGCGCAGTAGTCCCCGCTCTCACGGATCTCCCGCCATACGTCCTGGATGCCGTCGAGCCAGGGTGCTGCCTCGAACGCTGCCGAGACATGAGCCTGGGTGAGATCGTCCCAGAGCGCGTGCACACGCACCGCATACTCCGGCGGGCCTATCGTTCGGGCGATCAACTCCCGCTCCAGTTCGCCGATCTCCTCGAGTAGCCCCAACTGCCGCGATATCTCCACCGTCGCTGCCGAGCCACGGATCAAGGTGCCGTCGAGATCGAAGATGTGAAGCCTGGGTCTTCTCTTGTGGTACGCCATGTACGCCGAGGTTAGTGCGCGCGGTCACTCCCGCCGTCAGGCGCGATACACCGCCCTCAGGGCGCGGTGTTTCACGTGAAACGTCTCAAAGGCCCTCTCGCCGGGCTCTCCGGTCTGCGCCCTGGCAACTTCCGGGAAAGCGCTGGACGAGCGATCACTGCGTCCGACAGCCTGACCCTTATGTCGACACCACTCTCCGAACTGCCCATCCGCCGTCTGACCACCGACGATCTCACGTCCTGCGCAGATCTCTCCGAGGACCGGGGATGGCCGCGCGAGGAGCACAAATGGGGTCTGTTGCTCACGGCCGGTGCGGGGTACGGAATCGACGATCCGGAAGGCAAGGGTCTGGTGACCGCCTGCGTGGTCACCTCCTACGGCCCCGAGCTCGCCGCGATCGGGATGGTGCTCGTCGCCGAGCGATACGCCCGCAGGGGCGTGGGGCGCCGCATGATGCAGCACGTTGTTTACGAGGCCGGAGACACCCCGCTCACGCTGCACGCGACGCCGTACGGGCAGCCCCTCTACGAGCAGCTGGGCTTCGTCGACGTCGGCCGCGCCGAGTTGGTCCGCGGCCACCTGCGGGCCCCGGAGCCGGCCCCCGTGGCACGGGTGACCACCCGCCCGGCGACGGCCGAGGACCTCCCGGCGATCGTGGGTCTCGACACCGAGGTCTTCGGCCTCGACCGCACCCACATGATCACGCGTTTGCCGGCCTTCGCCGATCAGCTCCGGGTAGCGGAGGAAGACGGGGTCCTCACCGGGTACGCCGCGGCCTGGCCCAATATGCAGACCCATGTCGTCGGACCACTGATCGCCCGGGACACGGAGACCGCGAAGACTCTCGTCGCCTCACTGGCGGCGGGCACGGACCGCCCGCTCCGCACGGACATCGACGTACGGCACGAGGCGCTCATCGCGTGGCTCAAGGAACACGGCCTGGAAACGGTCGCCTTCAACACGGTGATGACCTATGGCGTCCCGGCCCTCCCCGGTGACTGGACTCGCCGCTTCGCGCCGCTGTCGGTGGCCGCGGGCTAGGGTCAGGCCATGGAGGAACTGCGGGTCCCGCGTAATCTGCGGATCATGAGCGATCTGGACATACGCCCCGCGGTACTCGACGACATCCCGGCCATCGTGGCGATGCTCGCCGACGACCCGCTGGGCGCGCAGCGCGAAACGCTGGAGGACCTCACCCCTTACACCGCCGCCTTCGAACGGCTGAGCAAGGACCCGAACCAGATCCAGGCCATCGCCGTCCGCGAGGACCGGGTGGTCGGGACCCTCCAGCTCACGATCATCCCCGGGCTTTCCCGGCGCGGCTCGAACCGCTCGATCATCGAAGGCGTACGGATCCACGCCGATGAGCGCGGCAGCGGTCTGGGTACCCGGCTCATGCAGTGGGCCGTCGACGAATCCCGGCGCCAGAACTGCCAGTTGGTGCAGCTGACCTCCGACGCCTCGCGCACCGACGCCCGCCGCTTCTACGAGCGGCTCGGCTTCGAGGCATCCCATGTCGGTTTCAAACTCCAGCTCTGACCAAGGGAGTTCATTGTGCACCGGATCAGTGACGAGCAGCGCCGCATCCGGCTCGGCCGTCGCCATCTGCTGGCTCCGTCCGTACGGGCCGGCTCCCCGGCGGCGGTCGCCGACGCGCTCGTCGCACTGCACGCCACGGATGCCGCGACGGTGTTCCTCTCCGCCTGCGCCCGCCTCACCGACCCCAGCGTCCAGGCGGTGGAACAGTCGCTCTACGAGGACGTGACCCTCGTCCGGCTGCTCTCCATGCGGCGCACGCTCTTCGCCGTCTCCGCCGAACTCGCCCCGTACGTCGACGTCTCGACCGCACGAGCCATCGCGATCAAGGAGCGCAGGACACTGCTCAGCCATCTGAAGGAGGACGCGAACGGGCTGGACGAGACATGGCTGGCCGAGGCCGAGGAGTCGGTGCTCGCCGCCCTTGCCGCACGCGGCTCAGCCACAGGCAGCCAGCTCTCCGCCGATGTACCTGCACTGAGGACGAAGATCACGGTCTTCCCCGGCAAGAAGTACGAGACGGTGCAGGGCGTCGCCACCCGTGTGATCCGACTGCTCGCCGCGGACTGCCGCATCCGGAGAGACCGGCCGCGCGGCTCCTGGACCTCCAGCCAGTTCCGCTGGACGGTGAGCGAACCCTGGCCTGCGCTGTCACCCATAGAGGCACGGGCCGAACTGGCTCGCCGCTGGCTCCTGTCATATGGACCGGCCACGGAGTCCGACCTCAAGTGGTGGACGGGTTGGACCCTCGGGGACGTACGCAAGGCGCTGTCGGCCGTCGGGGCGGAGGAGGTCGAACTCGATGCGGGCACCGGCTATGTGGCTAACGGCGACACCGCGCCCGAAGAGCCCCTGGAGCCCTGGGCTGCCCTGCTGCCCGCGCTGGACCCGAGTGCCATGGCCTTTGCCGACCGCGGCTTTCACTTGACCGAGGAGCACAGCGCGGCGCTTTTCGACCGATCGGGCAACGTCGGCCCCACCGTGTGGTGGAACGGGCACATCATCGGCGGCTGGGCCCAACGCGCGGACGGCGAGATCGTCTGGCGGCTGCTCACGGACCCTGGACGTGAGGCCGCTGCCGCCATCGCTGCAGAGGCGTCACGGCTGTCGGGCTGGGTGGCCGAGGCCCGGTTTACGCCCCGTTTCCGTACCCCACTGGAGCGGGAGTTGACGGCCTGAGTGGGTTCAGGCATGGTCCCACTCGCGTTTCACGTGAAACATCAGATCCGTTTCACGCTGTGCGTCAGCGCCAGCCCTCCTCGTCCACTCCACCCGGAATCGCTGCACCCGGCTCATACGGCTCACGTGTGAAGACGAACGAGCCCAGATCGAGATGGCTCACCGGGCCGTCCTCCACCCGCACCACGCGCAAGGTCTCCCCCGCGTAGTAACCGTCGAGTCCGGTCCAGGTACCGTCCCCCTGCGCGGCAAAGCGCGACCCGCGGCCGGTGCCGCCCAGCGGCTGCAGTTCCACGCCTCCGTCGACAAGCAGATGCAGCCCGAAGGACTGAGTCCCCCAGTACCAGGGCCCAGTCAGCTCCAGCAGCGCGTGGTCGACCTCGGGCAGCGGCCGCCAGGGAGCGGGGATGCGCGGTTCGGCCTCGGCCACAATCCGTACGAGATCGGCAGCCACTGCCGAGGCAAGCGGCCCCGACGTGGCGTTGGCGAGCGCGACGGCCGCGATGCCGTCCTCCACGCTTACCCAGAGCCCCGCGAGGAAGCCGGGCAATGAACCCGAGTGCCCGACGAGGGTGCGGCCGTCCTTCCGTACGATCTGCATCCCCAGGCCATAGGTGCTGTCCCACTCCCCGGCCCCGGCCGGGACGGACGGCGTCCTCATCTCCCGCACGGACGCCGCGCTCAGCACACGCTCGTCGCCCTCGGCGAGGAAGGCGGCGAAGCGGCAGAGGTCGGCGGCCGTCGACCAGAGTTGTCCGGCCGGGGCCATCAGACCGAGGTCCTCGACGGGTTCGGGGAGCATCACATCGGCCCAGGGGTGCACCGCCCAGCCACCGGCATGCGGGGCCTCTGGCTGTGGGCTCGTACGGTAGAGGCCGAGCGGTTCGAGGATCTCGCTCCGCAGCACGTCCTCCCAGGATGCCTTCCGTACCGCCTCGATCAGTGAACCCAACACCGTATAGCCGGGGTTGGAGTAGTGGTGACGCCGCCCGGCCGGATGCATCCGCGACTGGTCTCCGAGGACATCGGCGAGTTCGGGGCGCAGCGAGCCGGGCGTGCGCTCCCACCACGGCCCCGGCGTCTCCGCGCTCAGGCCGGCGCTGTGACCGAGGAGCTGAGCGATGGTCACATCCCCGACCCCGGTGCCGGGAAGGTGCTGCTCCAGCGGGTCGTTCAAGTCGAGCAGACCCTCGTCCCGCAGCCTCAGCACCAGGACTGCCGTGAAGGTCTTGGTGATGGAGCCGATGCGGAACTGGGTATCGGCATCCGGCGCATGCCCGTCGACGCAACTACGGGAGCCCGACCACGCGAACTGCCCGTCGCGCTGCACCCCGGCGACAAAGGAGGGCGCGCGACCTTCGGACTGGGCAACGGCGATGCGATGAAGAAGGGCCCGCCGCGTGGCAGGAAGGAGCTCTTCACTGGGGGAGGTCATGAGGCAGGTCTATCCGGGCCGCCTCGTCACGTCGAGCTCATTACGTCTGTGCCATGTCCACGAAGCGGGAGTAGTGCCCCTGGAAGGCGACCGTGATCGTCGCCGTCGGACCGTTACGGTGCTTGGCGACGATCAGGTCCGCCTCGCCCGCGCGCGGAGACTCCTTCTCGTACGCATCCTCGCGGTGCAGCAGGATGACCATGTCGGCATCCTGCTCGATGGAGCCTGATTCACGCAGGTCGGAGACCATCGGCTTCTTGTCCGTACGCTGCTCGGGACCACGGTTCAGCTGCGACAGCGCGATCACCGGGAGCTCCAGCTCCTTCGCCAGAAGCTTGAGATTTCGCGACATGTCAGAAACCTCCTGCTGACGGCTCTCGGCACGCTTCGAACCACCGGACTGCATCAGCTGCAGATAGTCGATGACGACCAGCTTCAGATCATTGCGCTGCTTGAGGCGCCGGCACTTCGCCCGGATCTCCATCATCGAGAGGTTCGGGGAGTCGTCGATATAGAGCGGGGCCTGCGACACATCCGGCATCCGGCGTGCGAGCCGGGTCCAGTCGTCGTCCGTCATCGTTCCCGAGCGCATGTGGTGCAGCGCCACCCGCGCCTCGGCGGACAGCAGACGCATCGCGATCTCGTTGCGACCCATTTCGAGGGAGAAGATCACGCTCGGCAGATTGTTCTTGATGGAACAGGCGCGGGCGAAGTCCAGTGCCAGCGTGGACTTACCCATGGCGGGACGGGCCGCGATGACGATCATCTGGCCCGGGTGAAGGCCATTGGTGAGTGAGTCGAAGTCGGTGAACCCGGTGGGAACACCGGTCATCTCGCCACTGCGTGACCCGATCGCCTCGATCTCGTCGAGCGCGCCCTCCATGATGTCGCCGAGCGGCAGATAGTCCTCACTGGTGCGCTGCTCGGTAACGGCATAGATCTCGGCCTGGGCGGAGTTGACGATCTCGTCGACATCGCCGTCCGCCGCGTAGCCCATCTGCGTGATCTTGGTGCCTGCCTCGACGAGGCGACGCAGCACCGCACGCTCATGGACGATCTCCGCGTAATACGAGGCGTTGGCCGCGGTCGGGACCGACTGGACCAGGGTGTGCAAGTACGGAGCACCACCGACCCTGGTGATTTCGCCACGCTTGACCAGTTCGGCAGCAACGGTGATGGGGTCGGCCGGCTCGCCCTTGGCATAGAGGTCGAGGATCGCCGTATAGACGGTCTCGTGAGCGGGCCGGTAGAAGTCATGACCCTTGATGATCTCCACGACATCGGCGATGGCGTCCTTGGAGAGGAGCATGCCGCCGAGGACGGACTGCTCGGCGTCCAGGTCCTGCGGAGGCACTCGCTCGAAGCCGGGCAAGCCACCGTCCCAGCCGCCGGTGTCCCTGCCACGCTCGTGCTGGTCCTCGCGGCCGGCACGGCTTTCGCTGCGGCGCTGTCGGGAGACGGGAAGGCGGTCGCTGGGACCGCCGTCGGCTGCCCAGGGGTCGTCCAAGGGCTCGGAAATGCTCACCCGGGCCACCTCCCTCCCGTCCGCCCCGCGGACCTCGCCGTGCCAACTCTTTCTACGGCACGACACTGACAAAACGAACGGCCAGACTCCGCTTCGGGCGCGTCGGGCGACGGTCCACGGTAGGCCCGCCGGCACCGTCAGCCAATCTGGTTATCCACAGGCCGTGTGGACGAAGGTCCAGATGCTGTGGAGAACTCTCCGGAACCTGTGCACGGACCGGGGGACAGCTCTGTGGACAAAGTCGAAGGCATCCCGCCACACATGCTCTGACCTGGCACTTTTCCGTCCACCGGCTGTGGGGGAGAAAAACTTTCCCGACTGGGCCAAGATCAGAACAAAGGGCACACAGCCGAGCCCGCGCCTTGACCATCAGTAAGGACTGCAAACCATTTGCATCTCTTACCTGTGGAAGATTAGATTGCTGCCATGACTCAGGCTCCGGCGGCAACGAAGGCTCTCCGGCGACGCCACGACCGAGAGATCGTCGCGCTCGCCCTTCCCGCCTTCGGCGCCCTCGTCGCCGAGCCGCTCTTCGTGATGGTCGACAGCGCCATCGTCGGCCATCTCGGCACCCCGCAACTCGCCGGCCTGGGAGTCGCGGCGGCACTTCTGATGACCTCCGTGAGCGTCTTCGTCTTCCTCGCCTACGCCACCACGGCCGCTGTCGCCCGCCGCGTGGGCGCGGGCGATCTCGCCGCCGCCATACGCCAGGGGATGGACGGCATCTGGCTCGCGCTGCTCCTCGGCGTCGCCGTTGTCGCCGTCACCCTGCCCACGGCGCCCTGGCTCGTCCAGGCCTTCGGGGCCTCCGACACCGCCGCCCCGTACGCCACCACCTACCTCCGGATCTCCAGTTTCGGCATCCCCGCGATGCTGATGGTGCTGGCCGCCACCGGAGTACTGCGCGGCCTCCAGGACACCCGGACCCCGCTGTACGTAGCCATCGGCGGCTTCACCCTCAACGCGGCGCTCAACGTGGGACTCGTCTACGGCGCCGGCCTCGGCATCGCAGGCTCCGCCTGGGGCACCGTCATCGCACAGGCCGCCATGGCTGCCGCCTACCTGACCGTCGTTATACGAGGAGCCCGGCGCCACGGCGCCTCGCTGAGCCCCGATGCCGCGGGCATACGAGCCAGCGCCCAGGCCGGCGTCCCCCTCCTTGTCCGCACCCTCTCGCTGCGTGCCGTCCTGATGATCGCCACCGCCGTGGCCGCCCGCCTCGGGGACACCGAAATCGCGGCCCACCAGATCGTTCTGTCCCTGTGGAGCCTGATGGCTTTCGCGCTCGATGCGATCGCCATCGCCGGACAGGCGATCATCGGCCGATATCTCGGGGCGGGCGACGCCGAGGGCGCCCGTCAGGCCTGCCGCCGCATGGTGCAGTGGGGCATCGCGTCCGGTGTGGTGCTCGCCATCCTGGTGGTGGCATCCCGGCCCCTCCTCATCCCGCTGTTCAGCAGCGACTCGGCCGTGCACGAGACCCTTCTCCCGGCCCTGCTGGTCGTTGCCGTCTCCCAGCCGATCGCGGGCGTGGTCTTTGTCCTCGACGGCGTACTGATGGGAGCGGGCGACGGCCCCTACCTGGCCGGGGCGATGCTCCTGACCCTGGCGGTCTTCGCGCCGGTCGCGCTGCTCATTCCCACGCTGGGCGGCGGCCTGACTGCCCTGTGGTGGGCCATGACGCTGATGATGACGGTCCGCATGCTGACGCTCTGGCTGCGAGCGCGCTCCGGCCGGTGGATCGTCACCGGCGCGACCCGCTGAGCCGCGACCCGTGAGCGTCGATGTTTCACGTGAAACCCAATGGACGTGAAACACGGTGAAACGTGACGACGGCACAGCAGAAGGGCTGCACCCCACGGGGTACAGCCCTTCGTACTACATCAGCCGAGCGCAGCGTTACGCGGCGACGACCTCGACGCCCAGCTTCGCGGCAACCTCGGGGTGCAGACGCACGGACACCTGGTGCGAGCCCAGGGTCTTGATCGGCGAACCGAGCTCAACGCGACGCTTGTCGACGTCCGGGCCACCGGCGGTCTTGATCGCCGAGGCGATGTCGGCCGGGGTGACGGAGCCGAAGAGACGGCCGGCGTCGCCGGAGCGAACGGCCAGACGCACCTTCACGGCCTCGAGCCGGGCCTTGATCTCATTGGCCTGCTCGATCGTCGCGATCTCGTGGATCTTGCGGGCGCGGCGGATCTGCGCCACGTCCTTCTCGCCACCCTTGGTCCAGCGGATCGCGAAACCACGCGGGACCAGGTAGTTGCGAGCGTAACCGTCCTTGACGTCGACGACGTCGCCGGCAGCACCGAGGCCAGAGACCTCGTGGGTGAGGATGATCTTCATGATTCGGTCACCATCCCCTTATCGCGCGGTGGACGTGTAGGGCAGCAGCGCCATCTCACGGCTGTTCTTCACGGCCGTGGCGACGTCACGCTGGTGCTGCGTGCAGTTGCCGGTAACGCGGCGGGCACGGATCTTGCCGCGGTCGGAAATGAACTTCCGCAGCATGTTCGTGTCCTTGTAGTCCACGTATACGGTCTTGTCCTTGCAGAAAGCGCAGACCTTCTTCTTAGGCTTGCGCACAGGCGGCTTCGCCATGGTGTATCTCCTGTGTGATCAAGAAGTGGGGTACGAGCAGCCCTTAGAAGGGAGGCTCGTCCGAGTAGCCGCCGCCGGAACCGCCGGAACTTCCGCCCCAGCCGCCCCCACTGCCCTGCTGCTGGCCGCCGCCGGCCGGCGCGCTGGTGGCCCAGGGATCGTCGGCGGGTGCACCGCCGCCGCCCTGCTGCTGGCCACCGCCACTGGGACCGCCGCCCCAGTTGCCGCCACCCTGCTGCTGACCGCCGCCGTAGCCACCCTGGCCACCGCGACCGGTGGTCTTGGTGACCTTGGCCGTGGCGTTCTTGAGGCTGGGGCCGACTTCCTCGACGTCCAGTTCATAGACCGTGCGCTTGACGCCCTCGCGGTCCTCGTAGGACCGCTGCTTCAGCCGGCCCTGCACGACAACGCGCATGCCTCGCTGGAGCGACTCGGCGACGTTCTCCGCCGCCTGACGCCAGACCGAGCAGGTCAGGAAGAGGCTTTCGCCGTCCTTCCACTCATTGGTCTGACGGTCGAAGGTGCGGGGAGTGGACGCGACGCGGAACTTCGCGACCGCCGCACCGGACGGGGTGAAGCGCAGCTCGGGGTCGTCGACGAGATTGCCGACGACCGTGATGACGGTCTCGCCTGCCATGGGTGAACCTCTCGGCGGGATTGCTGCTGGCTGCTTGCTGCTACTCGAACCCGATGACCTCTGAGCTAGATGCTCAGTGGGTCTCGGGACGGAGGACCTTGGTCCGGAGGACCGACTCGTTCAGGTTCATCTGGCGGTCGAGCTCCTTGACGACCGCAGGCTCGGCCTGCAGGTCGATGACCGAGTAGATGCCCTCGGGCTTCTTCTTGATCTCGTAAGCGAGACGACGACGGCCCCAGGTGTCGACCTTCTCAACCTTTCCGTTGCCCTCACGGACGACGGAGAGGAAGTTCTCGATCAGCGGGGAGACTGCGCGCTCCTCGAGATCGGGGTCGAGGATGACCATCACTTCGTAGTGACGCATGTGGAACCCACCTCCTTTGGACTCAGCGGCCACGGTCGTTCCGTGGCAGGAGGGTCGTGATGCGTAAGCAACGGTAGCCGCCGCCACTGACAATCCCGGGGGATCGTCCCTGGCTCAGGCAGACACCGGTGCAGACCGTTCAGAGTACCCGCAGACGTGCTTCCGGTTGAAATCCGGTGCTCACGGGCCGCACCCTGTACGCATCGGGTGTGCGCGGCGTCACAGTGTGCCGCGTTCCGGACCGCCAGGAGGTGCTTCATGGCACAAACAATGCGACCGAACCCCACGGGCTCTCTCTTCGCCACGGACGGCAAGCCCCATCCGCTCCAGGACACCCTGATGGTGGTGACCCTGGTGCTGGGCGCGATTTCATTCACGACCGCCCAGTTCGACAACCTTCACATCCTCAGCTCGTGGTCCGGTCTCATCGGAATTCTCGCGGGCGCGTACGGCCAGTTCATCTCGGCCACGACCCGTGAACGCTTCCTCCTGATTCTCGGACTCGGCGCCTCCGCCTTCGGCTTCTACCTCGGCATGGCAGACGGCGGGCTCTTTGGTGGCTTGATCGGCTACTAGCCCCGTTCTCCCACGGCAACGCGGGGCGTTCTCACGGCCCAGTAGGCTTCGGCGCGAGAGCCGGAGCCCCTGAACCCATGGGGACACACCTGCCGAGGAGCGCCCCGCATGAGCCTGACCCTGAGGACCATCAGCCGAGAGCAGCATCTGGCGTACATCCAGACCCTGCCCTCGGCAAGTCATTGCCAGGTCCCGGCATGGGCTGATGTGAAGACCGAATGGCGGTCGGAGAACCTGGGCTGGTTCGACAGGAGCGGTGAACTGGTGGGCGTGGGCCTGGTGTTGTACCGCCAGCTGCCCAAGATCAAGCGCTATCTCGCGTATCTGCCCGAGGGCCCGGTGATCAATTGGTACGCCCCGAACCTGGACGACTGGCTGCAGCCGATGCTCGCCCACCTCAAGCAGCAGGGCGCCTTCTCGGTGAAAATGGGCCCCCCGGTGGTCATCCGCCGCTGGGAGGCACCGGCGATCAAGGCCGGCATCCAGGACCCGGACGTGAAACGCCTGCGCGATGTCGAGGCGACCCACATCGAGCCCCGCGCCTTCGAAGTCGCCGACCGGCTGCGGAAGATGGGCTGGCAGCAGGGCGAGGACGGCGGTGCCGGCTTCGGCGACGTACAACCGCGGTACGTCTATCAGGTGCCGCTGGCGAACCGGTCGCTCGACGACGTCCTCAAGGGCTTCAACCAGCTGTGGCGACGCAACATCAAGAAGGCCGAGAAGGCCGGCGTCGAGGTCGTCCAGGGTGGTTATGACGACCTGGCCGAGTGGCAGAGGCTGTACGAGATCACCGCTGTGCGCGATCACTTCCGGCCGCGCCCGCTCTCGTACTTCCAGCGCATGTGGACCGTCCTGAACAACGAGGACCCCAACCGCATGCGGCTGTACTTCGCGCGGCACGACGGCGTGAACCTGTCCGCGGCCACCATGCTGGTCGTCGGCGGTCATGTCTGGTACTCCTACGGCGCCTCCGACAACATCGGCCGCGAGGTCCGTCCCTCGAACGCGATGCAGTGGCGGATGCTGCGCGACGCCTACGCGATGGGCGCGACCGTCTACGACCTGCGCGGCATCAGCGACTCGCTCGACGAGACCGACCATCTCTTCGGTCTGATCCAGTTCAAGGTCGGCACGGGCGGCGAAGCCGTCGAGTACGTCGGCGAGTGGGACTTCCCGCTCAACAAGCTGCTGCACAAGGCGCTCGACATCTACATGTCCCGACGCTGACGATGCGGCCGACGTCCTCGCGGGCAACGCCGTAATCTCGTAGATCTCGCACATACCTCTGACAGACCGCAGCCACCAGAAAGGTTCCGGGCCGGCCATGGCGCTCTCCCTCTACGTCGATACCGCGCGCTGGCGGGCGCACCAGAAGTCCGTGATCGACCAGTTCCCCGGACTTGTGCCTGTATGCAAGGGCAATGGGTACGGCTTCGGTCACGAGCGGCTCTCTGAGGAGGCCTCCCGCTTCGGCTCCGACATGCTGGCCGTCGGCACCACCTATGAGGCGGCCCGGATCAAGGACTGGTTCAGCGGCGATCTCCTTGTCCTCACGCCCTTCCGCCGGGGTGAGGAACCGGTTCCGCTGCCCGACCGCGTCATCCGTTCCGTCTCCTCGGTCGACGGAGTGCACGCGCTGGTGGGCGCGCGGGTCGTCATCGAGTGCATGAGCTCCATGAAGCGCCACGGCGTCTCCGAAGCGGACCTGGGCCAGCTGCACGCCGCCATAGAGGATGTACGGCTCGAAGGCTTCGCGCTGCATCTGCCGCTGGACCGCACGGACGGCTCCGACGCGGTCGAGGAGGTCATCGGCTGGATGGACCGTCTGCGTGCGGCCCGGCTGCCGCTGCACACCATGTTCGTCAGCCATCTGCGCGCCGAGGAACTGGCCCGGCTCCAGCAGCAGTTCCCGCAGACACGCTTCCGCGCCCGTATCGGCACGCGCCTGTGGCTGGGCGACCACGAGGCGACGGAGTACCGCGGCGCTGTCCTCGACGTCACCCGAGTCTCCAAGGGCGACCGCTTCGGTTACCGCCAGCAGAAGGCGGCATCAGACGGCTGGCTGGTGGTGGTCGCGGGCGGTACCTCCCACGGCGTCGGCCTGGAGGCCCCCAAAGCGCTGCACGGTGTGATGCCGCGCGCCAAGGGCGTCGCCCGAGCGGGCCTCGCGACCGTCAACCGGAACCTTTCGCCCTTCGTATGGGCAGGCAAGCAGCGCTGGTTCGCCGAGCCCCCGCACATGCAGGTCTCGATCCTCTTCGTGCCGGCGGACTCCCAGGAGCCCAACGTGGGCGACGAGCTGGTGGCTCATCTGCGCCACACCACGACGCAGTTCGACCGCCTCGTGGACCGCTAGAGGCTACGAAAGCGGCCGGGGGCCCTCCGGGGCGCCGAGGCCTGCGCTAGGCCGACGGGCGGGCATCCTCGGGCCCCTGGGGCTGCGTTCCCCACTCCACCCGGGGCCCGTCCACCGCATGCGCCGCATGCCGGGGCGGATGGGCCGCCCGTCCCACCACGAAGACGTCCTCAGCCCCGTCGAGTACACCGCCCGACGGGTCGTCCGACCCGTCCTGGCGAACGCCGTCCCGCTCCGGCATCAGGATGTCCCGGACGACGACGGCGCACAGATACAGCGTCCCCAGCAGATGCAGGGCGATCGCCAGCTGGTAGCCCTCCGGCGGCAGCCCCTGGTGCTTGGGGCTCGTGGTGTACGCGAGGTACATCCAGATGCCCACGAAGTACATGACCTCGCACGCCTGCCAGATCAGGAAGTCCCGCCAGCGCGGCCTGGCCAGCGCGGCGAGCGGAATCAGCCACAGTACGTACTGCGGCGAGTAGACCTTGTTCGTGAGGATGAACGCGGCGACGACCAGGAACACGAGCTGCGCGAAGCGTGGCCGCCTGGCCGCGCCGAGCGCAAGCGCCGCGATTCCCGCGCAGGCCAGGAGCATTAGCAGGGTCGCGTAGGTGTTCACCGAATCGACGTCGAGCGGCTCGCCCGTGCGCTGCGTGATGATCAGCCAGAACGAGCCGAAGTCGACCTGCCGCTCCTGACTGAACGTGTAGAACTTCTTCCACCCCTCGGGGGCCATCAGCATCACTGGCAGGTTCACGACCAGCCAAGCGCCTGCCGCGCCGAGCGACGCCATGGCGAACTCCCGCCACTTGCCGGCCCGCCAGCACAGCAGCAGCAGCGGCCCCAGTAGCAGCGCGGGATAGAGCTTGGCAGCGGTCGCCAGCCCGATGAGGATACCGAAGGCCAGAGCCCGGCCACGAGACCACATCAGCATCGCGGCGGCCGTGAGCGCTACCGCCAGCAGGTCCCAGTTGATGGTCGCGGTGAGCGCGAAGGCGGGCGCCAGAGCCAGCAGCAGCGCATCCCAGGGGCGGTGGCGGTGGGTGCGGGCCACACAGACGGCGATGACCGCGGTGCAGATCATCAGCATGCCCGCATTGACCATCCAGTACGTCTGCTCCTGGTTCTGCACGGAGCCGCCGGCCAGATCGAGCCACGAGGCGACCTGCATGAACAGGCCCGTCAGGACGGGGTACTCGAGGTACTGCATGTCGCCTGGCAGCTGGTCGAAGTACGGAATGAGCCCTTCGGAGAAACCGCGCCCCACGTAGAGGTGCGGAATGTCGGAATAGCAGGCGTGCGTGTACTGGGAACTGGCTCCCCTGAACCAGGCCCAGTTGTAACAAGGCATCTTCTGCACCATGCCCAGCGCAAACATCCCGATCGCCACCAGTGCGACGACGCGTACGGGCGTGAACCAGCCGCCGCTGCCGCGCAGGGCGAAGCGGCCCGCCGGACCGCCGATCAGCTCGCTGCCGGAGGCGGCGACGGAGTCCCGCCGCGTGGGCCGTACGTCCGGCCGCTGCGTCCGGTCCTGGTACACGCTCGTCTCTTCTGCGCTGGGCATGCTGCACATCCTGCCGTACGAAGTCGGGGATACGGCGAGGGCCGCCGCCCCCGTGTACGCACATGCTGTGTGTTCCGGGTGCGGCGGCCCTGGCCTCACGGAGGGCTGGTCAGGGGCGGCTACCCCGAGCCTCCGATAAAGCCACCGTTGCCATTGCCGCCGTTGCCGTTGGTGCCCGGCGCTGTTGTCGAAGGACTGATCGTCGGCGTGCTGGTGGGATCGCTCGTACTTCCACCGCTGCCGTTGCCCCCATTGCCCGAGGTACCGCAGGTGAAGTTCTCCCACGGATTGCAGGACTGGCTCGGGCTGGGCCTTCCGGTCGGGAAGCCGGAGGGCGTGTTCGACGGAGTTGAGGACGGGGTGCCGGACGGGGTGGCGGTCGGCGACGGGGGCGGGCTGGAGGCGCCGCCGCCCCAGATTGCCTCACCGTCGATGGGCTCCGGCTCGGGGAAGGTCTTGAACGGCGCGCCCTTGAGTGCATCCGACATGTACGTCTGCCAGATCTCGGACGGGAAGGACGCACCGTGGATCTTGTCCTGACCACCGGTGCCGTACATCTCGAGGAACTTGCGCTTCTTGTTCTTCTCGTTGTCGTCGAGGCGGTACATGTCGATCGCGGTCGACAGCTGCGGCGTGTAGCCCACGAACCAGGCCGACTTGTTGCCGTCGGTCGTACCGGTCTTGCCTGCGACCTGGCGGCCGGGAATCCGGGCGTTCCTACCAGTGCCCTCGGGCTCGTCGACGACGGACCTGAGTACGTCGGTCACATTGCTCGCGACGGCGGTGGAGAAGGCCTGGTTGGGCTTCACCTCGTGCTCGTAGACCTTCCTGCCCTGGTGTTCGACCCTGGTGACAGAGAACGGGTCGTTCTGCTTGCCGTTCGCCGCGAAGGTCGCGTAGGCGCCGGCCATGCGGATGGCACTCGGGGAGGAGATACCGATCGAGAAGGAAGGGACATTCGACTTGTTCAGGCTGGACTCGAGCAGACCCGCGTCGATGGCCGACTGCCTGACGGTCGGGATACCGAGGTCCATGCCCAGCTGCACGAAGGGCGAGTTCGCGGAGTGGACCATGGCCTCACGCAGGTCGATGTCCCCGTACGACTCGCCGCCGTCGTTGGTCTGGAGCCACTCCTTACCTTCCTCGTTGTGCCAGATGGTTCCGTCGTAGTCCTTGATCTTCAGCTTGTTCTTGCCGCTGTACTTGCTCTTGTCGGGGTCGACGATGTGGCGCTCGGACTTGCCCTGCTCCGCTTGCAGCTTGGGGTCGCGCACACCGTCCCGCATGGCCGCGGCCAGGACGAATGGCTTGAAGGTCGATCCGACCTGGGCACCGGTCTCGTTGGCGTTGTTGGTGAAGTGCTTGGTCGCGTCCTCACCGCCGTAGATGGCGACGATCGCTCCGGTCTCCGGATCGACCGAGGCACCACCGAACTGGACATGAGTGTCCGTGTCCGGGCGCTTCTTGGGCTTGATGTTGGCGTCCCGGACCTTCTTGACCGACTCCGCGAGCTTCTTGACCTTGTCCTTGTCGAAGGTCGTGTGGATCGCGTAGCCACCCTGGGAGAGCTTCTTGGCGTCGATGCCCTGGTCGTTGTTGTTGAGGAAGTAGGACTTGGCGATGTCCACCAGATAGCCGATCTGACCACCCAGCTGTGCCTTCTTCGTGATCGGCTTGGGCATCTTGAACTGGGTGAACTTGGCCCGTTCCGCAGCCGGAAGATGACCGTCCTTGACCATCTCATCGAGGATCCAGCTCCACCGTTTGATGACTCTGGCCTTGTTTGCCTCCGGCGTCGCCGCGGGGTCGATATCCGTGGAGCCGGCCGGGTCGTAGTAGGTCGAGCCCTTCAGAAGGGATGCGAGGAAGGCACACTCGCCCGCGTCGAGTTTCTCGGCGTCCTTGCCCCAGTACGTCCGGGCTGCGGCCTGGATTCCGTAAGCGCCGCGTCCGTAGTACGAGGTGTTCAGGTAGCCGTGCATGATGTCCGGCTTGTCAAGCTTTGTGCCCACCTTGATGGAGATGAACAACTCCTTGAACTTACGGCTCAGTGTCTGGGACTGGTCCCCGAGCCGGGCGTTCTTCACATACTGCTGGGTGATCGTGGAGCCACCCTGGGTCTGCCCGCCCGTGGCCATGTTCTTCAGGGCTCGGGCGATGCCCATCGGATCGATGCCTCGGTCGGTCTTGAACGTCTTGTTCTCCGCCGAGATCACCGCGTTCTGCATGTTCTCGGGGATCTGCTCGATCGGGATGATCTGCCGGTTGATCTCACCACCGGTGGCAGCCATCTGCGAGCCGTCTTTGTAGTAGTAGACGTTGTTCTGCGCCGCGGCCGTCTTGTTCGGGTCCGGGATGTCAACCCAGGCGTACGCGATGCTCGCGGCCGCCATCAGGCTTCCGACAAAACCCAGGGTGAGCCCGGTCACCAGCTTCCACGACGGCACCCAGCGCCGCCATCCGTACTTGTTGTGGCGCGGATAGTCGATCAGGCGCTTCTTGGCCGGCCCTCCGCCACGACCGCGGCCCGGGCCGTCATACCCCCCACCGCCTCCGCCGCGGCGCCCGCCGCCCCGGCCTCCGTGACCGGCGCCCGCGCCTTCGTCCACGCGCCTGCGGCTGCCGCCGCGCTGCGCGGCGCGGCGGGCCTCGGCCCGGCTGCCGTACGGACGCTCCTCGCCGTACGAGGCTGAGGGTGATCCCGAACTGGAACCCCGGGACGGGGCTGCGCGGCGGCCAGAAGGCTGCGGGGCAGCGCGCCTGGACCCTGCATGCCCGCCACCCTGCGACTGGGGCGGTTTGCGACGGTGCTCGCTCATCGAACGACTACTCCTCGGGCAGGCGAGACGCCTGGAAGCGGCAGTTGAGTTCCGGTCCCCCCGAAATAAATACGGACCAGCCCCGTAAGGGGCTCATCCGTTGCGCATCCCCGGCGAGGACGCCCACAGGCGTCTCGTGGTTCCCGGTGGACTGCATGGCGCACAGACTACGCACGGTCAAAACTGGTCTAGCGTCGAAGTTCCACACAAATCAGACAAATCTCCGCGGATGAATTGCTGATGTGATGCCGTTCACCATGGCCCCACTTGTCGCAGGAGGAACGCCGTTCTATCGTGCTGATGTATCGAGTCGATACATCAGCACGGCATAAGCAACTGGGACGGCGAGGGAGGCTACGGTGAGCAGACGCTCCGGCATCCTTGAGTTCGCCGTGCTCGGTCTGCTCCGTGAGGCCCCCATGCACGGGTATGAGCTGCGGAAACGGCTCAACACCTCGCTGGGAGTCTTCCGGGCCTTCAGTTACGGGACGCTCTACCCCTGCCTCAAGACGCTGGTTTCCAACGGCTGGTTGATCGAGGAGCCGGGAAGCGCGCCGGAGGACGCGCTCGCCGCTTCACTCGCGGGGCGCCGAGCCAAGATCGTCTACCGGTTGACGGCAGAAGGTAAGGAGCACTTCGAGGAGCTGCTCTCGCACACCGGCCCCGACACCTGGGAGGACGAGCACTTCGCGGCTCGTTTCGCCTTCTTCGGGCAGACGGAGCGCGAGGTGCGGATGCGGGTGCTTGAGGGCCGCCGCAGTCGGCTGGAGGAGCGCTTGGAGAAGATGCGCGCCTCGCTGGCTCGCACCCGCGAGCGCCTCGACGACTACACGCTTGAGCTGCAGCGACACGGAATGGAATCCGTGGAGCGCGAGGTGCGCTGGCTGAACGAGCTCATTGAGAGCGAGCGAGCGGGGCGGGATCAGCGACAGCCCGCCTCTGAGAGCTCCGCTCGGCACGACAACACATCTGGAGAGACGGGCGGCCTGCCCCGGCACAGGGGTGCCGAGTCCTCCGGGGGCACACCCCCCGGAAGCTCCACCCCGCCGGATCCGTCCGACGACACCGCCAAGTGAAGCGCTGCGATCCGCAGGGTTTCATCGGAATACCGAGATCACACAGGGAGCAACCGGAATGGGTTCGGTTCGCGTAGCAATCGTCGGCGTGGGCAACTGCGCCGCCTCGCTGGTGCAGGGCGTCGAGTTCTACAAGGACGCCGACCCGGCCGGCAAGGTGCCGGGTCTGATGCACGTCCAGTTCGGCGACTACCACGTCTCTGACATCGAGTTCGTGGCCGCCCTGGACGTGGACGCCAAGAAGGTCGGCCTCGACCTGGCGGACGCCATCGGTGCCAGCGAGAACAACACCATCAAGATCTGCGACGTGCCGAACACCGGCGTCACCGTGCAGCGCGGACACACCCTGGACGGCCTGGGCAAGTACTACCGCCAGACCATCGAGGAGTCCGCCGAGGCTCCGGTCGACATCGTCCAGATCCTCAAGGACAAGCAGGTCGACGTTCTGGTCTGCTACCTGCCCGTCGGCTCCGAGGACGCTGCGAAGTACTACGCGCAGTGCGCCATCGACGCCAAGGTCGCGTTCGTCAACGCCCTCCCGGTCTTCATCGCCGGTACCAAGGAGTGGGCGGACAAGTTCACCGAGGCGGGCGTCCCGATCGTCGGCGACGACATCAAGTCCCAGGTCGGCGCAACCATCACGCACCGCGTGATGGCGAAGCTCTTCGAGGACCGGGGCGTCATCCTGGACCGCACGATGCAGCTGAACGTCGGCGGCAACATGGACTTCAAGAACATGCTCGAGCGCGAGCGCCTTGAGTCCAAGAAGATCTCCAAGACGCAGGCCGTCACCTCGCAGATCCGCGACCGCGAGATGGGCGAGGACAACGTCCACATCGGTCCGTCCGACTACGTGGCATGGCTCGACGACCGCAAGTGGGCGTACGTCCGCCTCGAGGGCCGTGCCTTCGGTGAGGTCCCGCTGAACCTCGAGTACAAGCTCGAGGTCTGGGACTCCCCGAACTCCGCGGGCATCATCATCGACGCCGTGCGCGCCGCGAAGATCGCCAAGGACCGCGGGATCGGCGGCCCGATCCTCTCCGCGTCCTCGTACTTCATGAAGTCCCCGCCGGTCCAGTACTTCGACGACGAGGCCCGCGAGAACGTCGAGAAGTTCATCAAGGGCGAGGTCGAGCGCTAAGCGTTCAGCTGATCGTCTGCCGAGGGTCCCCGGGTAATCCACCCGGGGACCCTCCGCGTGTGTGACGCTTGACCGCATGCCTGTCGTACGTGATCTGCGCGTACTCCTGCGCCTTGCCGACTTTCGCCGGCTGCTGACCGTCCGGCTGCTCTCCCAGTCGGCCGACGGCGTCTACCAGGTCGCGCTTGCCACGTACGTGGTGTTCTCCCCGGAGAAACAGACCTCGCCCGCCGCCATCGCGTCGGCCATGGCCGTGCTGCTGCTGCCGTACTCCGTGATCGGCCCTTTTGCGGGCGTCATGCTGGACCGCTGGCAGCGCAGACAGGTCTTCCTGTACGGGAATCTCCTGCGGGCCCTTCTCGCGAGCGGCACCGCGGTACTGATCCTCCTCGCGGTACCCGACTGGCTCTTCTATGCCTCGGCCCTCTCCGTCACAGCCGTCAATCGCTTCGTGCTGGCCGGTATCTCCGCCGCGCTGCCGCGGGTTGTCGACGCGGACCGTCTCGTCATGGCCAACTCCCTCTCACCGACAGCGGGCACACTCGCGGCGACCGCCGGCGGCGGACTGGCCTTCGCGGTACGCCTGGTGTCCGAGGACTCCGATGCGGCCGTGGTGATGCTGGGCGCGGTGCTCTATCTCTGTTCCGCGCTTGCCTCTCTGCGGATGGCGCGTGAACTGCTCGGCCCCGACCAGCCGTTGGTCCAGCCCCGGCTGGGTGCCGCCCTGGCATCGACGGCACGCGGTCTGGCGGGCGGGGTGCGGCATCTAATCGAGCGCCGCGCTGCCACCCAGGTGCTGTTCGCGATGACTCTGATGCGCTTCTGCTACGGCGCCCTGACCGTGATGGTGCTGATGCTGTGCCGGTACGCCTGGTACGAGAAGCAGTCGGACGGGCTGGCCCTGCTCGGTGTGGCCGTCCTCATCTCCGGCGCCGGATTCTTCGCAGCGGCGGCGGTGACTCCGTATGCCGTGGGCCGGCTCGGGCAGTTCGGCTGGATGGTGGCGTGCGCGGGAGTGGCGGCTGTCCTCGAACCCGCCCTGGGGCTGCCCTTCGAGCCCGGGCCGATACTGGTCGCCGCGTTCATCCTGGGGCTCATCACCCAAGGCGCGAAGATCGCCACCGACACGGTGATCCAGACGTCGGTGGACGACGCCTACCGCGGCCGGGTGTTCTCCCTGTACGACGTGCTGTTCAACGTCGCCTTCGTGGGCGCTGCGGCGATCGCCGCACTGATGCTGCCCCCTGACGGCCGGTCGGTTCAGCTGGTGGTCGTGGTGGCGGTCATCTACGCGGCGGTGGCGGCAACGATGGCCCGTTGGAGGCGTGTTGGCGCGGTGATATAGCGCGCGCACCACCGCTGAAAATCGGAAGCGCGGGCCGAGCAAGACCGGCCCGCGCTCTCCAGGCGCTACCCGCGACCACTAGCGAGTCTGGTAGCCCCCCTTGAACATGTAGTCATGGCCCTTGCACGCAGCAGCCGAGGTAGAGGTTCTGACGGCAACCCAAACGTCATACTTCGTATACGTACTGCCATCTTGGCGTCGGCAGTTAGCGTAGGCCCTAAATTCTCCTGATCCACCACCACATGCGGTTTCAGTCCACATCGGGTAGCTGGTCTTGTACCACTGCGTAAGACATTTATTGGGCACCGCTTGCGCGTCCGTCGGCAAGGCAATCAGGGCAGCTATTGCCCCCATGGTCGCCAAAATTGCCGGTCGAGATCGCTTCATACTTCCCCCTAACAGTTCCATGGATGGTCATTCCAAGATCAGACCTTGCCCCATTGGAGCAACTGCCGCAGCAGCCCCCTCGCACCATGACTCAAGTCACAGGAACTTGCGGCGACCGAATGGCTTCGCAACTAGAAGTCGCGGCCTGCGCATGGCGCTTAACCTCACGAGAACGCACTGACGGCCATCAGGCGTCTACGCGCCGGGGCGATGTTTCACGTGAAACATCGCCCCCCGCCCCGTCGATCCGGCGCCATGTTTCACGTGAAACATGGCGCCGATTCAGGCTCAGCGCGCACGCTCGGCTTCGGTCGCCCACCATTTCTTCAGCGCTGCGACCGCCGCATCATGCTCCATCGGCCCGTTCTCCAGGCGCAGCTCCAGCAGGAACGCGTATGCCTTGCCGATCACGGGGCCGGGACCAACACCCAGGATCTCCTGGATCTGGTTGCCGTCCAGATCGGGCCGGATCGCGTCCAGCTCCTCCTGCTCCTTCAGCTGGGCGATGCGCTCCTCAAGCCCGTCATAGGCCCGGGACAGGGCACTCGCCTTGCGCTTATTGCGCGTGGTGCAGTCGGAGCGGGTCAGCTTGTGGAGCCGGTCCAGCAGCGGGCCTGCGTCGCGTACGTACCGGCGCACCGCCGAGTCGGTCCACTCGCCGGTCCCGTAGCCGTGGAACCGCAGATGCAGCTCCACGAGCCGTGAGACGTCCTTGACCATGTCGTTGGAGTACTTGAGAGCACTCATCCGCTTCTTGGTCATCTTCGCGCCCACCACCTCGTGGTGATGGAAGGAGACCCTGCCATCCGTCTCGAAACGCCGGGTGCGCGGCTTTCCGATGTCGTGGAGCAGCGCGGCCAGCCGCAGGACCAGATCCGGGCCGTTCTCCTCCAGGTCGATGGCTTGTTCCAGGACGATCAGAGAGTGCTCGTACACATCCTTGTGCCGGTGGTGCTCATCACTCTCCAGCCGCAGCGCCGGCAGCTCAGGCAGGACATGGTCGGCCAGGCCGGAGTCGACGAGCAGCCCCAGCCCCTTGCGCGGATGGGCGGAGAGGATCAGCTTGTTCAGCTCGTCGCGCACGCGTTCGGCGGAGACGATCTCGATGCGTTCCGCCATCCCCTTCATCGCGGTGACGACGTCGGGCGCGACCTCGAAGTCCAGCTGCGCGGCAAAGCGAGCGGCCCGCATCATGCGCAGCGGATCGTCGGAGAAGGATTCCTCGGGCGTACCGGGAGTCCTCAGGACGCGTTCGGAGAGATCCTCCAGGCCCCCGTGCGGATCGATGAACTCCTTCTCCGGCAGCGCCACGGCCATCGCGTTCACGCTGAAATCGCGCCGTATGAGGTCTTCCTCGATCGAGTCGCCGTATGACACCTCGGGCTTGCGTGACGTCCTGTCGTACGCCTCGGAGCGGTACGTGGTGACCTCGATCTGGTAGCCCTGCTTCTGGCAGCCCACCGTGCCGAAGGCGATCCCGACTTCCCACACGGTGTCGGCCCACGGCCGGATGATCTTGAGTACGTCCTCGGGGCGGGCGTCGGTCGTGAAATCCAGGTCATTGCCGAGCCGGCCGAGCAGCGCATCCCGGACCGAGCCGCCGACCAGGGCAAGACTGAACCCGGCCTCCTTGAAGCGGCGGGCAAGGTCGTCGGCGACAGGGGACACCCGCAGCAGTTCGCTCACCGCGCGGCGCTGCACCTGACTCAGTGCAGTGGGGTTGTCTTCATTGGCGTTCGGCACAACAGAAAAGGGTACGTGCCCCGGCCGGCCGGAGCGTCCCGGTTTATTGCCGCCCGAAGGCTCGTCCGATCTTGTGGAGCACTCCGCGGCACTTCGACACGGCGCACCTCGTTACCATGCGTGGACGCAGGAACCGAGAACCACCACCGGCAGCAGACGACAAGGGACGGGCAAGCGCGTGGCCGAGGCGGCAGACTTCCAGGGGATGAGTCCCTCTCCTGCCCGCCGGTGGCTGCGCCGCACAGCCTCCCTGCTCCTGGGCGCACCGCTTGTGGCCGGACTGCTGTGCGGTCCCGTCACACCGGCCGCACAGGCCGCCGAGAGCGCCTCCGGGTCCCACGGGGTCGATGTGTCTCTCGACACTCTTACGCCGGCCACCCCCGGCAAGAGCGACACGCTCGCGATCTCCGGCACGGTGATCAACAAGGGCAAGCAGACCGTCACCGACGCCGAGATCGATCTACGGGTCGGACCGGCGCTGTCCGGCAGGATCGCCGTGGACCGCGCCGCCGAGCGAACGGACAATGCGGCTGACCTCGATGCCTCAAAGGTCGACGACAAGTACACGATCAAGCTGCCGAAGCTAATCTCCGGCGTCGGCAGGGACTTCACACTCCGTGTCCCGGTCAGTGAGCTGAACCTCGACGACGACGGTGTCTACCAGCTCGGCGTCTACCTCTCGGGCCAGACGGCTGCCCAGCCGTTCGAGCAGGTGCTGGGCGTTGAGCGGACCTTCCTGCCCTGGCAGCCCGACGCGACCGAGAAGAGGACCCAGCTCACCTATCTCTGGCCGCTGATTTCCTCGACCCATCTCACCTCGGAGACCGGGTCGGACGAGCAGCAGACCCCTGTCTTCGAGGACGAGACGCTGGCCGAGGAGCTTGCCCCGGGCGGCCGCTTGGAACAGCTCGTCGCTCTCGGAAGCCAGTTGCCTGTCACCTGGGTGATCGATCCGGACCTGCTGGCCACGGTCGACGCGATGACCAGGAGCTATCAGGTCAAGAGCGGTAGCACCACCGTCGCCGGCAAGAACCAGGCGATCGCCAAGCGCTGGCTGAGCTCTGTCGAAGCCGCCGTCCGGGGCAGCAAGGTCGTCGCCCTGCCGTTCGCCGACCCGGATCTGGCGTCCCTGGCGCATCGGGGCAAGAACGTCTCCGGATCCCTGAGCCATCTGCAGCCTGCCACCGAAGTCGCCGAGACGACCGTGGAGACGATCATCCATGTGAAGCCGTCCACCGACTTCGCCTGGCCCGTGGACGGCGCGATCGACTCGTCGATCGTGGATGTGGCCACCTCCGCGGGCGCCCACAAAGTGATCGCTCGAAGCGACAGCCTGAGCGACAGCCTGTCGTACACGCCCACCGCCGCGCGCCCGATCGGCGGCGGAACAACGGCCGTGGTCTCCGACACCCGGCTCTCCACTGCCTTCCAGGGCGACATGATCAACACGGAGAGCTCCACGCTCGCCATCCAGAAGTTCCTCGCCCAGACGCTGGCGCTGACCCTTCAGGATCCGGACAAGCAGCGGAGCATCGTCGTCGCCCCCCAACGCCAGCCGACCGCCTCCCAGGCCCAGTCCATGGCACGCGCGCTCCAGGCACTGAACGCTCAGCGCTGGACGCAGCCGCTCGATCTGGTCGCGGCCGCAGGTGCCACTCCCGACGCGGACGCCACGACCAAGATCCCGGCCACGTCCCGCTATCCCGATCGGCTGCGCAAGTACGAGCTGCCGGTCGGGGCGTTCCAGGACATCAGAGCCACGCAGAACACCCTCGACAACTTCAAGGTCATCCTCACTGCCAAGGACCGGGTGGAGACCCCCTTCGGCAGGGCGATCGACCGGGAGATGTCCACCTCATGGCGGGGCAACCGGGCGGAGGCCCAGTTGTACCGCGACCAGGTGCAGGGCTATCTGCTGAGCCTCACCAGCGAAGTGCAGCTGGTCGAGAAGTCGCTCATCACGCTCTCGGGGCGCAGCGCGACGATCCCGGTCACGGTGCAGAACCGGCTGGTCCAGGGCGTCGACCACCTGGTGCTGCGGCTGAGGTCGGAGAATCCCACCCGTCTCAACCTCGACAACGAGAAGGGCATCGCCGAGGAGCCGATCAAGGTCGAGGGAGGCCACAGCCAGTCGGTGAAGTTCGCCGCGGCGGCCAACGCCAACGGTCCGGTCCAGATGAGAGCACAGCTCTTCACCGAGGACGGCAAGCCGTATGGCGACCCCATGATGTTCACGGTCAAGGTCTCCGAGGTCACCCCCACTGTGATGCTCGTCATCGCCGGCGGCGTCCTGCTTCTCGTCCTCGCAGGGGTCAAGATGTACAGCCAGCGCAAGCGGGCTGCTGCCCGCCAGGCGGCCGCGGAGGGACCCCAGTCCTCCGAGGCCGGGGACGACTCGGCAGACTCTGACCACGCGGACGGCGCAGAAGGCTCGGGCCGAGGAGGCATCGACAGCCCCGATCCCGGGCAGCCGAGTGACCTGACACCGGACACCGGACCCGAAAGCGGTGACCCGTCGGGCACGGGTGAGAAAGTGGACCGTTGAGCGATGTCGTGGCCGGCCGGCCGGGGACGATGAGGTGGGGTAGCAATGAACGCGCCGTACGACGGTGACCGCGGTCAGGGCCCGGGCTCAGACCCGGCAGCCCAGCCCGCCCCCGACCCGTACTCACAGGACCCGTACCTCCAGGACGCCTACGCTCCCGATCCCTACCAGGCACAGGACCTGTCCGCACAGGACCCGGTGGCCGAGGCCCTCTACGACCGCGCCTCGCACCCTCCGCCGCCTCCAGGCACGTACCAGGAGTCTCAGCCGCTCTACCAGCAGCCGCCCAGCCCCCAGCACGCTCCGGACCCTCGTATCTGGGCGCAGACCCCGCCGCCCGAGCCCTCCGGTCCCTCCCGCCTCCTACCCTACGGGGACGACGCCAGGACCACCGAGTTCACCGGTGTGGACGACCTGGTCACCCGGGCCGGTGAGGAGGAGCCCGAGCCCGACGCCTTCGCCCACCTCTTCCGGGACCAGCAGAACGCCGGCCGGCCGGCTCCCGAACCCGAGCCGGTCCCGGCGGCACCCGCCCCCAAGAAGCCCGTCGGGCGGGCTTCGGGCCTGCTGAAGTCCAGCGCGGTCATGGCGGCCGGCACGCTGGTCTCCCGCCTCACTGGTTTCGTACGCAGCCTGGTGATCACAGCGGCTCTCGGTGCCGCTCTCCTAGGCGACACCTTCACCGTCGCGTACACCCTGCCGACGATGATCTACATCCTCACCGTCGGCGGCGGCCTCAATTCCGTCTTCGTCCCGCAGCTGGTGCGCGCGATGAAGAACGACGAGGACGGCGGTGTGGCTTACGCCAATCGTCTGCTGACCCTGGTCATGGTGTCGCTCGCCGCCATCGTCGCCGTGGCCGTCTTCGCGGCCCCCCTGCTGGTCCAGCTGATGTCGGACACCATCGCCGGCGACGAGGCGGCCAACAGCGTCGCTGTCACCTTCGCCCGCTACTGCCTGCCCACGATCTTCTTCATGGGCGTACACGTGGTGATGGGCCAAATCCTCAACGCCCGCGGGAAGTTCGGCGCGATGATGTGGACCCCGGTCCTGAACAACATCGTCATGATCACCACGTTCGGCCTCTTCATCTGGGTGTACGGAACGTCCGCCGAGTCGCACATGGGCGTCCAGTCGATCCCGCCGGAGGGTGTCCGGCTGCTGGGTATCGGCACCTTGCTCGGCCTTACCGTCCAGGCACTCGCGATGATCCCTTACCTGCGTGAGACCGGATTCAGGTTCCGCCCACGCTTCGACTGGAAGGGCCACGGCCTCGGCAAGACGGTCAAGCTCGCAAAGTGGACCGTGCTGTTCGTCCTCGCGAACCAGGCGGGTGTGCTGGTCGTCACGCAGCTGGCCACCGCTGCCGGTGAGTCCTCCGGCAGGCAGGGCGCGGGCTTCATCGCCTACACCAACGCGCAGTTGATCTGGGGCATGCCGCAGGCCATCATCACGGTCTCGGTCATGGCCGCCCTCCTGCCCCGTATCTCTCGCGCCGCACACGACAACGACCCGGGCGCCGTACGCGACGACATCTCCCAGGGGCTGCGCAACTCCGCGGTCGCGATCGTCCCGGTCGCCTTCGCCTTTCTGGCGCTCGGCCTCCCGATGTCCACGCTGCTGTTCTCCTCGAGCGGCCTCGAGGCGGCCCGGGGCATGGGCTTCATCCTTATGGCGTTCGGTCTCGGTCTCATCCCGTACTCCGTGCAGTACGTCGTGCTGCGCGGCTTCTACGCGTACGAGGACACCCGCACGCCCTTCTACAACACGGTCATCGTCGCCGCGGTCAACGCGGCTGCATCGGCGCTCTGTTACGCGCTCCTGCCCGCCCAGTGGGCAGTAGTCGGCATGGGCGCCGCCTACGGTCTCGCCTACGCGGTCGGCGTGGGCATCGCCTGGCGCCGGCTGAAGAACCGCCTCGGCGGCGATCTGGACGGCGCCCATGTCATGCGTACGTACGCACGCCTGTGCATGGCTTCCGTCCCCGCCGCGGCGGCCGGAGGCGCGGTCGCGTACGTCGTCCTCAAGGGGCTCGGCAGCGGGGCGCTGGGTTCGCTCGTCGCGCTGGTCGGCGGCGGAATCGTGTTGCTTGGCGTCTTCTTCGTCGCGGCGAAGCGGATGCGTATCGATGAACTGAACGCCATGGTCGGCATGGTGCGCGGGCGCCTCGGACGCTAGGAAGACGAGCGCGCCGCACAACCATCGCCGGTCGTTGTGTGTCGTGCATAGCGGCCGACTGTGGGCACAATTGGCATGGCTGTTGGATATGCGCAACGGATGGGGAGGCAGGAACGACGGTGGCGGAACGTAGCACGGCTGCCGTCGACGTGGCCGACAACAGCGGAGATGATCCGCTGACCGCGAAGGCGGGCAAGGCCACGACCGACGGGGCGGCGGAATCCCAGGACACGGCGGAGAAGACCGCACCGGACACGGACAGCGAACGGCAGGGCACCGAACCCACCATCGCCACGCCCGAACTGCACAGTGGTCACAAACTCGCCAGACGCTACCGACTCGAAGAGTGCGTCACCCGTCTGGACGGTTTCAGCAGCTGGCGTGCGGTCGACGAGAAACTGCGCCGCGCCGTCGGCGTGCATCTGCTCCCTGCCGACCACCCTCGGGCCCGTTCCGTACTCGCGGCGGCCCGCTCCTCGGCACTTCTCGGTGACCCGCGCTTCGTACAGGTCCTCGACGCCGTCGAGGAGAACGACCTCGTCTATGTCGTCCATGAGTGGCTGCCGGACGCGACCGAGCTCACCGCTCTGCTCGCCATGGGGCCCATGGAGCCACACGACGCCTACCAGCTCGTCGATCAGCTGGCCCAGGCCATGGCCGCGGCCCACAGAGAGGGACTGGCTCACCTCAGGCTCACCCCCGGAGCGGTGCTGCGGACGTCGACCGGGCAGTACAGGATCCGCGGCCTCGCCGTGAATGCCGCCCTCCGCGGAATCACGGCCGACGGACCTCAGCGCGCCGACACCGAAGCCATCGGCGCCCTGTTGTACGCGGCGCTGACCCAGCGGTGGCCGTACGAGAACGACGCGTACGGTCTCTCCGGGCTGCCCAAGGGCGTCGGGCTCATCGCCCCCGACCAGGTACGGGCCGGCGTGCACCGCGGGCTCTCCGAACTCGCCATGCGCGCACTGGTCAACGACGGCGCCACGGCCTCCCGGCAGGAGCCGCCCTGCACCACACCGGACGAACTTGCCAAGGCCGTCGCGGCGATGCCCCGCATCCGCCCGCCGGAGCCCGCGTTCACCTCCCCGCCTGAATACCAGCGGACCACGTACCAGCAGGGCGCTTACGGCCGCCCTGCGCCCGGTCCCGGACCGGCGGCAACCCAGCAGGTGGCTGCCCCGCCGCCACCGCTCCAGAGCCGCACGGGCAAGGTCCTCAAGTGGACCGTGGCCGCGTTGCTCATCGCCGCGCTGGGGCTGGGCAGCTGGCAGATTGCCGACAAGCTGATCGACCGCGACAGGGACCCGGTCGACCCTGGCACCTCGCAGTCGAACAGCGGCGAGAAGAACGCCGAGGACACGTCCGGTAAGCCGGTCGCCATTGACGACGCGCATGACTTCGACCCCTTCGGCCAGGACCGCTCCGAGAAGCCCGCCGGCATAAAGAACAGCTACGACGGCGACCCGAGCACGTCCTGGAACACCGACGGATACCTCAGCGCGGACTTCGGGCGGCTGAAGTCCGGCGTCGGCATTGTTCTGGACCTGGGTAAGGCCCAGCAGGTAGGCACCGTGGACGTCTCCTTCCTCGGTGGCGACACATCAGTGCAACTGCTCGCCGCTCCCGAGGATGCGCCGTCGGAGCCCACGACCTTCGACGGCTTCCACAAGCTGACCGTGGGAACCGGTACGAACGTGTCCCTCAAGCCCGCCAAGGCGGTACAGGCGCGATACGTTCTGCTCTGGCTGACCAAACTCCCGCCGTCCGGCGACGACGGAAAATGGCGGGGCAAGGTCTCGGAGATCAAGATCACCAGCTGACGGCACCAAGGGAGGGGGCTCACCGTTGGATGACGCGACACTCGGCGACACAAGCGACCAGGACCTTCTGGCCCGCCACGTCGCGGGGGACCCGGACGCCTTCGGTGAGCTGGTACGCCGCCACCGCGACAGGCTCTGGGCCGTCGCCCTGCGCACCCTGGGAGACCGGGAGGAAGCCGCCGACGCTGTCCAGGACGCTCTGGTGTCCGCCTTCCGGGCCGCCCATACGTTCAGGGGCCAGTCCGCCGTCACCACCTGGCTTCATCGCATCACCGTGAACGCCTGTCTCGACCGGGCCCGCAAGGCGGCCTCACGCAAGACCTCCCCCGTCGACGACACAGAGCGCCTGGAGCAGCTCCTCGAGCCTCATGAGTCCGCCGAGGCCCCGGCGGAGAGACAGGATCTGCATCGCGAGCTCCTCGCGGCGCTGGCGAAACTGCCCGTGGATCAGCGGGCAGCACTGGTGCTGGTGGACATGCAGGGCTATCCGGTCGCGGAGGCGGCCCGTGTCCTCGATGTACCGACCGGAACCGTGAAAAGCCGGTGTGCTCGCGGTCGGGCACGGCTGTTGCCGATGCTCACTCATCTGCGCGGTGATGCCGGGGATAACACCGAGCTCGACGGGGGAAGGAACCGGACGCCGGGGACATCCGTCCCACCGGCGTCGGGACAAAGGGACGCAGGGCCGAATGACCCTGCAGCTGTGAAGGGCGGAGGTGGGCGCACGTGACATCGACGACCGACACGAGTCGGCACCCGGACGTCTCGGAAATCTCCGACCTCGCCGAGGGCCTGCTTCCCCAGTCCCGTACAGCCGATGTGCGTGAGCACCTGGACGGCTGCCCCTTGTGCGCCGACGTACGCGCGTCCCTCCAGGAAATCCGCGGACTGCTCGGAACACTGCCGGGCGCCCATCGGATGCCCGCCGACATCGTCGGCCGCATCGACGCCGCTCTGGCCGCCGAGGCACTCCTGGACTCCACCACGCCCGAAGAGCCGGCCCATGTTTCACGTGAAACAGCGCCCGCCCCTCAGCCGGCCGAGACCACTCCCGCCGACCGCCCCTCGGGACGCCCGCGCGGTGCAACGGGACCCGGACGCAGCCGACGCGGAGGGCGACGGCGCAAAGCCGTCCTCGGCGCAGTGTTCGGCGCAGCCGCAATCGGTATGAGCGTCCTGCTTCTCCAGTCGCTGCAGTCCACCAGCGTCAACGACGCCGACTCTTCAACGAAGGATGCGAGCGTCAGCGCCGCCGAGGGCGACGCTCAGGACTTCTCGGGCTCCGACCTCAAGGGCCATGTCCTGGCACTGCTCACAGTCGGCTCAAATCAACCGGAGCCGCGGATCGAGAAGGGGCCATCGGTCAACAGCGAGCCCAAGACCCTTTCGCCCGGGCAGAAGCCGACCGTGGCTGTGCCGCCCTGTATCCAGAAGGGCACCGGCCGCACCGATGCCCCGATCGCCGTCGAAAAGGGCGAGTACAAGGGTGACGACGCGTACCTCGTCGTACTGCCGCACTCCACGGACAACGGGCAGGTCCAGGCGTATGTGATCGATGCGGCCTGCGTCGAGTCCGCGCCCGCATCCAGTGGGAAGCTCTTGCTCACCAACTCGTACCCTCTGCGCTGACACATGCCGCCGCGCCGCGCGAGCATCACGGGAATGCAGGCCCCGTAGGATCCGTTGGGTGGGAAGAGAGTCCTAGACCCACTCCCGGTAGGCAGCGGTTAGTCCGCAGAGACGAGGAAGAAACCCGTGAGCGACGTCCGTAACGTGATCATCATCGGCTCCGGGCCGGCCGGCTACACGGCGGCGCTTTACACCGCGCGCGCTTCGCTGCAGCCGCTGGTCTTCGAGGGAGCCGTCACCGCCGGCGGTGCACTGATGACCACGACCGAGGTGGAAAACTTCCCCGGCTTCCGCGACGGCATCATGGGTCCGGACCTGATGGACAACATGCGTGCGCAGGCCGAGCGCTTCGGCGCCGAGCTGGTCCCGGACGACGTTGTTTCCGTCGACCTCAGCGGCGAGATCAAGACCGTCACCGACACAGCGGGCACCGTCCACCGGGCCAAGGCCGTCATCGTCACCACCGGCTCCCAGCACCGCAAGCTCGGCCTT
This sequence comes from Streptomyces sp. SLBN-118, assembly GCF_006715635.1. NCBI lineage: Bacteria > Bacillati > Actinomycetota > Actinomycetes > Kitasatosporales > Streptomycetaceae > Streptomyces > Streptomyces sp. SLBN-118. The sequence continues at coordinate 3,871,114 of NZ_VFNP01000001.1, read as the reverse complement.
CCGAACGAGGACGCGCTTTCCGGGCGCGGCGTCTCCTGGTGTGCGACGTGTGACGGGTTCTTCTTCAAGGACCAGGACATCGCCGTCATCGGCGGCGGCGACACCGCGATGGAGGAGGCGACCTTCCTCTCGCGGTTCGCCAAGAGCGTCACCGTTGTCCACCGGCGTGACACCCTGCGGGCCTCCAAGGCCATGCAGGACCGTGCCTTCGCCGATCCGAAGATTTCCTTCGCCTGGGACAGCGAAGTCGCGGTGATCCACGGCGAGCAGAAGCTTTCCGGTCTGACGCTGCGCAACACCAAGACCGGCGAGACCTCTGAGCTCGCTGTCACCGGGCTTTTCATCGCCGTTGGCCATGACCCGCGCACCGAGCTCTTCAAGGGCCAGCTCGAGCAGGACGACGAGGGCTACCTGAAGGTGAAGGCGCCGTCGACGCTCACCAACCTGACCGGTGTCTTCGCTGCGGGTGACGTCGTCGACCACACCTACCGCCAGGCCATCACTGCGGCCGGCACCGGCTGCTCGGCCGCACTCGACGCCGAGCGATACCTCGCCGCTCTTGCCGACGGTGAGAAGGCCGCTGAGCCGGAGAAGACCTCCGCGGTCTGACCCTCTACACCTCATCCCCCTCATAGCCCGCAAAGTAGTAAGGAGGCCGCCGTGGCCGGCGCCCTGAAGAACGTGACCGACGACACCTTCGAAGAGGATGTCCTCAAGAGCGACAAGCCCGTACTGGTGGACTTCTGGGCCGCCTGGTGCGGACCGTGCCGCCAGATCGCGCCGTCCCTCGAAGCCATCGCGGCCGAGCACGGCGACAAGATCGAGATCGTGAAGCTCAACATCGACGAGAACCCGGCCACTGCCGCCAAGTACGGCGTCATGTCCATCCCGACGCTGAACGTGTACCAGAACGGCGAAGTCGCCAAGACCATCGTCGGTGCCAAGCCGAAGGCTGCCATCGTGCGGGACCTCGAGGGCTTCATCGGCGAGTAGTCGGCGAGCAGTCACAGCGCCGCTGTTTCACGTGAAACACGCATGGGCCCATCCCCAGTCGGGGATGGGCCCATGTTCGCGTGCGCGGTCATAGCGGCCGGAGGACAGGCTCCTTCTGCACAGCTCCGAGCAGACGGTCCAGAGCCAGCTCGACATCTTCCTTCCAGGAGAGCGTCGTCCGCAGCTCCAGCCTCAGGCGGGGATACGTCGGATGCGGCCGCACCGTCTTGAAGCCGACTGCCAGAAGATGGTCGGCGGGCAGTACGCAGGCGGGCTCCTTCCAGCGCGCATCTCCGAATGCCTCGATCGCACGGAAGCCCCGCCGCAGCAGATCCTTGGCCACGGTCTGCACGATGACCCGGCCGAGTCCTTGCCCTTGATAGCCAGGACTGATCCAGGCCGTCATCAGCTGGACCGCGTCCGGTGAGACCGGACTGGTGGGGAAGGCGGTCGAACGCGGCACATAGGCCGGTGGCGCGTACAGGACGAAGCCGACCGGAACCTCGTCGACGTAGACGACTCGCCCGCAGGAGCCCCACTCCAGCAGCACGGCCGAGATCCAGGCCTCCTTCTCCAGCTCAGGAGTACCCGCCTTTACCGCGGCTTCCCCGCTGACCGGATCAAGCTCCCAGAAGACACACGCACGACAACGCTTGGGGAGGTCCGAAAGGTTGTCCAGCGTGAGCGGTACAAGCCGACGCCCCATGAAGGCTGTTCCTCGCTTCCTTCACCCGCCGCGCTACGAGCGGCTGCCAGCGCGCTCCGCTCCTGGAGCAGGCTGCTGATAAAGCCTCCCACTGCTCCCAGGCTCAAGCCCGCTGTCACCAGTTGGCTGCGGCTCACCGTTCGCATGACCCCCGCCCTCCCTCTGAGGTGGATCAAGGTGGATGCGCCATACCAGAACGCATCGTATCCACCCAGCCCTGACACGGATACAGGCCTACAGCAAAGGGCGGGCCATGTCCGGTCAACCCGCCGGAACATGGCCCGCCCTTTACCCGATTGGCGAGAGCCTCAGCCTTCGTCGTCCTCACCCGGCTCCTCGGCGAGGCTCTTCTCCAGAACTCGTCCCTCACCGGGGGCAAGGGTGCCGAGGATGCGCTCCAGATCGTCTATCGAGGCGAACTCGACGACGATCTTTCCCTTCTTCTGACCGAGGTCAACCTTTACCCGGGTCTCGAAACGGTCGGAGAGCCGCGATGCGAGATCGGTGAGCGCCGGCGACAGCCGCGCTCCTGCCCGCGGGCTCTTCGGCTTGGTCGTGCTTTTGGGGCTCGAGTTGATCAGCGTGACGATCTCCTCGACCGCCCGGACAGAGAGCCCCTCGGCAACGATCCGATGCGCAAGCCTGTCCTGCTCCTCGGAGTCCTCCACCGAGAGCAGAGCCCTCGCATGACCGGCCGAGAGCACCCCGGCAGCGACCCTGCGCTGAACGGGAGGCGACAGACGCAGCAGGCGCAGAGTGTTGGACACCTGAGGACGCGAGCGTCCGATCCGGTCGGCCAACTGGTCGTGGGTGCAGTTGAAGTCCTTGAGCAGCTGGTCGTAGGCGGCAGCCTCTTCCAGCGGGTTCAGCTGCGCGCGGTGAAGGTTCTCCAGCAGCGCATCCAGAAGGAGCTTCTCATCGTCCGTGTCCCGAACGATCGCAGGAATCCGCTCCAGACCGGCCTCACGGCAGGCCCTCCAGCGGCGCTCGCCCATGATGAGCTCGTAGCGATCCGCACTCAACTGCCGCACCACGACGGGCTGGAGAAGACCCACTTCCTTGATAGAAGTGACCAGCTCCGCGAGAGCGTCCTCGTCGAAAACCTCACGCGGCTGACGCGGGTTGGGCGTAATGGCATCAAGAGGCAGCTCGGCGAAGTGCGCCCCGGCCGGCTCCGCGGGCTGCGGTACGGCATCCGGCTCCGGTGCCGGCATGATCGAATCCGGCGCAACGGCGGCCGAAGGCAGCGTCGCCACCTTGGCGGCCGCAACACCCCGCTCCGCGGTCAGCACCGGGGCCACTCCCGGAGAGCTCGAAGCCCCGGCAGAGGGCGCCTGCTTCTCCTGGGGAGCGGCAGGGATCAGCGCACCGAGCCCACGCCCCAATCCTCTACGTCGCTCGCTCACTGGATCCCCTCCGAAATGTTCTGCTGGCTGTTCTGGCCGACCGCGTGGGCATGCTGCGGGTCGTAGTGGATCCCGACCCCTCTCAGCGCGATCTCGCGAGCCGCTTCGAGGTAGGACAAGGATCCACTGGAACCTGGATCGTAGGTCAGCACGGTTTGCCCATAGCTGGGGGCCTCCGAAATACGCACCGAGCGCGGGATGCTCGTACGGAGCACCTCCTCGCCGAAGTGGCTGCGCACTTCGTCCGCCACCTGTGAGGCAAGCCGGGTTCTGCCGTCGTACATGGTCAGCAGAATCGTCGACACATGCAGGGTCGGGTTGAGATGCCCGCGCACCAGGTCCACGTTCCTCAGCAGCTGCCCCAGACCTTCCAGCGCGTAGTACTCGCACTGGATGGGGATCAGCACCTCCGCACCGGCGACCAGCGCGTTGACGGTCAGCAGACCGAGCGAGGGCGGGCAGTCGATGAGGATGTAGTCCAGTGGCTGCTCATAGGCCTGGATGGCTCGCTGCAGTCGGCTCTCCCGCGCCACCAGCGACACCAGCTCGATCTCCGCACCGGCGAGATCGATGGTGGCGGGAGCGCAGAAGAGACCTTCGACGTCCGGGACCGGCTGGACCACCTCGGAGAGCGGCTTGCTCTCCACCAGGACGTCATAGATCGAAGGAACTTCGGCGTGGTGATCGATCCCCAGCGCCGTGGAGGCGTTGCCCTGTGGATCCAGATCGACAACCAGTACACGCGCGCCATGGAGGGCGAGCGAAGCGGCGAGGTTGACCGTGGTGGTGGTCTTCCCTACACCGCCCTTCTGGTTGGCGACAACCATGACGCGTGTCTGCTCAGGTCGGGGCAGACCCTCGCCGGCACGCCCCAGCGCCTCCACGGCCAGCTGGGCAGCACGGCCGATGGGGGTGTCGTCCATCGGGGGCGGTGTTTCACGTGAAACATCCTCCCCCGGTGACTCAGTACGGGGACCGGGGACCGGGTCGGTCATCGGTCCCGCGATGTTGGCGTCGGACCGCAAGGATTCACTCTCCTCGACTTCAGGCTCGCGATGAACAGAGCCTGCCATGCTTTCGGGGTCGTGAACCAGCGAGGCAGGTGGTTCTGTGGGTGAATCCACCTCTGTGGACAACTCCGTGGCCCTCACGAGGGGCTTACGGTCCCGCATCGGGGCGGCAGCACGGCCGCGACTGATGATTCCCTGCAGCAGTGAGCGACGTTTCACGTGAAACACGATGCACGCGCCGCAGGACTACGCTCGCACGACACTCCGAAATGCGTACGTATGGCAGCTTGTATGGAGCATTACTCATAGGCAGTACGAACTGTATGGATCAGCGACGCCGACGAGTGCGGCTGGTCCTGGCAGCCTTGGCCCGCTTCGCAGCGAAGCGCACTCCACCAGGGCTCTCCCCGACCTCCACTCGGACCACCGTCGACAGGGGATCGACAATCCCCTCACCGACGTGCAGGACCGAGGTCTCCACCACGCCGAGCTTGCTCAGGGCGGCACGTGCCCCCTGGATCTCCTCCTCGGCAGTGTCTCCCTTGAGGGCGAGCATTTCTCCGTACGGTCGCAGCAGGGGCACTCCCCAGCCCGCCAGCCGGTCCAGTGGCGCCACAGCCCGTGCGGTCACCACATGCACCGGAGGCAGCTTGCCCAGCACTTCCTCGGCCCGGCCCCGGACCACAGTCACATGCTCCAAGCCCAGTAGTTCGACGACTTCCTGGAGGAAGTTCGTACGGCGAAGCAGCGGTTCGAGGAGCGTGATCTTCAGATCTGGGCGCACCAGTGCCAAAGGAATGCCCGGGAGGCCGGCCCCCGAGCCCACATCGCAGACCGTGACGCCCTCCGGCACAACCTCAGAGAGGACGGCGCAGTTAAGCAGATGCCGTTCCCACAGTCGCGGCACCTCACGAGGACCGATCAGTCCACGCTTCACTCCGGTATCCGCGAGCAGCTCCGCATACCGCACGGCCTCCGGAAAGAAGTCTCCGAAAACCGTCCGCGCCTCTACTGGCGCCTGGGGAAGCTCTGCTGCCTCCGTCACGGGAACCGTCCTTCCGTACCGCAGTGTCGCTCTGTGGACTGTGGTGGCTGACTATCAGGCTGACAAAGATCGGCCCCGCCTGCGAACAGACGGGGCCGAGGGACGATCGAGGTCAGGCAGGGAGTACGACGACGAAGCGCTGCGGCTCCTCGCCCTCGGACTCACTGCGCAGACCAGCGGCCGCGACCGCGTCGTGGACGACCTTGCGCTCGAAGGGCGTCATCGGGTCGAGCTTGACCGGCTCACCGGTGCTCTTCACCTCGGCGGCGGCCTTGGCGCCGAGCTCGGCGAGTTCGGTGCGCTTCTTGGCCCGGAAGCCCGCGATGTCCAGCATCAGCCGGCTGCGGTCCCCGGTCTCCCGGTGCACGGCGAGCCGCGTGAGCTCCTGCAGTGCCTCCAGGACCTCGCCGTCACGGCCGACGAGCTTCTGCAGATCACGGCTGCCCGAGTCACTGATGATCGAGACCGCGGCCCGGTCGGCCTCGACGTCCATGTCGATGTCACCGTCGAGATCGGCGATGTCGAGCAGACCCTCGAGGTAGTCGGCCGCGATCTCCCCTTCCTGCTCGAGGCGGGTCAGGGTGTCGCCACCCTCGGCGGCGGCGGAGATGGTGCCTTCCGTCACGGATGGACTCCTTCTTGCTTACTTCTTGGACGAGGGGTGCTTGGGCCGCTGCTGGCCCTTGCGCTGCCCGGACTTGGGCTGCTGGCGTGGGGTACCCGAGGCAGGCTTGCCCGGCTTTGCGCCCTGAGGCGTGTCCTTCTGCAGCGAAGGCTTCGGGGCCGAGTCGGCGGGCTCGGTGCTCTTGGGCGCGCTCTGCTGGGCGCTGGCGGACTGACGCTTCGCCTTGGTCTGACGCTTGGGCTGCTGCCGCTTCTGAGCGGCACCGCCCTCGGCCTCGGCCACAGCGACGTCACCCTTGACCACCGAGCCGTCGGCCTGAGCGGCGAAGCCCGCTTTGGAGAGGCCGTTGATGAACCGGCGCTCGTTCTCGTTGCGGTCCGGGCCCTTGGCGACGATCGCCTGGATCACATTCTTCTTGCGCCGCGACTTCACCTCGCTGTGGGCGGCCACGGTCTTCAGCAGCCGCTGCAGGTACTGGTCCTGGGCCTTGCTGCCCGGCGTCGGGTTCTGGTTGATCACGTACATCTGCTGGCCCATGGTCCACACGTTGGTGGTCAGCCAGTAGACGAGGACACCGACAGGGAAGTTGATGCCCATGACGGCGAAGATGACCGGGAAGATGTACATGAGCATCTTCTGCTGCTGCATATACGGCGTCTTGACCGTCAGGTCGACGTTCTTCTGCATCAGCTGGCGCTGCGTGTAGAACTGCGACGCCGACATCATGACGATCATGACCGCGGTGACGATACGGACGTCCACCAGCGAGGCGTCGAGGGAAGCGACCTTCGCCGCGCTGTCCGTGAACTTGGCCGCCAGCGGGGCGCCGAAAATGTGCGCCTGACGCGCGCTGTCGAGCAGCGACTCATTGATGACGCCGACGGTCTTGCCCGAGGCGATGCTGGAGAGCACGTGGTAGAGGGCGAAGAAGAACGGCGACTGCGCGAGGATCGGAAGGCACGAGGAGAGCGGGTTGGTGCCCGTCTCCTTGTACAGCTTCATCATCTCTTCGGACTGACGCTGCTTGTCGTTCTTGTAGCGCTCCTGGATCGCCTTCATCTTCGGCTGGAGCGCCTGCATGTTCCTGGTCGACTTGATCTGCTTCACAAAGAGCGGGATCAGACAGATCCGGATAAGGACCACCAGCGACACGATGGACAGTCCCCAGGCCCAGCCCGTGTTGGGGCCGAAGATTGCCCCGTACAGCGAGTGGAACTGGACGATGACCCACGAAACAGGTGTGGTGATAAAGCTGAAGAGACTGGCAATCGTGTCCACTAATCAGGCTCCTTGAGCATTGGGCGAGGTCTCTGCTGCCGGACTCGGGGGTTCGGGGGTCAACCCCCGGGTAGGCACATCGGCGGCGGAGTGCCCGCCCTTGCTGCCACGCAAGGCATCACGCAGCATTTCGTGCCACCGCGGACGCTTGCGCGGCGGCACATGATCCACGCCACCCGGCGACCATGGATTGCATCGCAGGATGCGCCAGGCGGTCAGTACTGTGCCCTTGACCGCGCCGTGGCGGTCGATTGCCGTGTATCCGTAGTGGGAGCACGACGGGTAGTACCGGCAGACGGGGCCCAGCAGCGGGCTGATTGTCCACTGGTACAGCTTGATCAGAGCCAGCAGCGGGTACTTCATCGCGCGCCCCCTCCCAGCAGCCGCTGGAGGGCGGCATCCAGGTCTCGGGCCAGCTGTTCATAGGAGGCGTCGCCCGCGCCGGGCAGCGCCCGTACGACCACCAGGCTACCGGGGGGCAGCTCGGTGAGTCGTTCACGTATCAGGTGACGCAGTCTCCGCTTGACCCTGTTGCGGACGACTGCGCCGCCGACGGCCTTGCTTACGACGAAACCCGCACACGTCGGGGGAGCGCTCTCCCCAGGCGCGTGCGGGTCCGTTGCACCGCTGTGTAGATGGACGACAAGGAGCGGGCGACCGGCCCTGCGTCCTCGGCGTACCGCGGTCGCGAAGTCCTCGCGCCGCCTCAGCCGATTCTCGGTAGGCAGCACGTCATGACCTGTAAGTGATCAGGCGGACAGGCTGGCGCGACCCTTGCCACGGCGGTTCGCGAGAATCGCGCGGCCGGCACGGGTACGCATCCGCAGGCGGAAGCCGTGGGTCTTCGCGCGACGACGGTTGTTCGGCTGGAAGGTGCGCTTGCTCACTCGGGGGCTCCAGAATTGATTCGTAAATGGCGGGACATCGCCTGGCTGTCACCGTGCGCCCACGAGTAGCTCGCGTTTACGCCCGAGTGCACCGCTTCACGATCACAGACCGTGATCTTTGCCCATCGGAGGCAGGCGGCAGCAGCCATCGACAACTCGACCTGGTTACGGTACGCGCGGCTACGCCATCCGGTCAAACCAGGATGATGGCGTGCTCCACTGTGCACAGGCTGTGGACAGCAACTTGAACCGCGCGGGTCGCCCTGACTACCGTGGCTGAACTCGAATTCCTTTCCTGCCTGTCTTCCCATCCCGTCCCGAGAACCACACATTCGTGGGACCTGCGAGAGAGCGTGCCTTGTGGCTGACGTACCTGCCGATCTTGCCGCAGTGTGGCCACGAGTGCTGGAACAGCTCCTTGCAGAGGGCCAGCAGGGCATCGAGCCCAAGGACAAACAGTGGATCGAGCGCTGCCAGCCACTCGCACTGGTGGCCGACACAGCGCTTCTCGCCGTCCCCAATGAATGGGGCAAGCGCGTGCTCGAGGGCCGGCTGGCTCCGCTGATCAGCGAGACGCTCAGCCGTGAGTGCGGCCGCCCGATCCGGATCGCCATCACGGTGGACGACTCCGTGGGCGAGCCCCCGGCATCACAGCAGCCCCCGGCCCAGCAGGCTCCCCGCTACCAGGGCCCGCAGCACGAGGATCCTCGCGACTCCCGGCAGAACGACCCCTACGACAGCTACGGGCACCGGCCCGGCGACGACGGACTGCCGGACGTCCGCCCCGCCTACCCCGAGTACCAGCAGCGACAGCAGCAGCGCCCGGAACCCGGCGCCTGGCCCCGTACGCAGGAAGATCTCTCCTGGCAGCAGCCGCGGCTCGGCGGCTTCCAGGACCGCGATCCGTCCGCGGAGCAATGGCGCGAGCCGTACGCCACCGCCCGGCCGCGCCGGCCCCAGCACGACTACCGGCAGCCGCAGTCGCCCGAGCGCCAGCCGTACGAGCAGCAGCGCCCGGAGCGGCACGAGCTGCCCGACCACCAGACGCCGCACCGCGGCACTCCCACGGGCGCTCCCGGACCGCTGGGCGCGCAGCCGTCGCCGGCGCCCGGCCCGGGTGAGCCGCATGCCCGGCTGAACCCGAAGTACCTCTTCGACACCTTCGTCATCGGCGCGTCCAACAGGTTCGCGCACGCCGCGGCGGTCGCGGTCGCCGAGGCGCCCGCCAAGGCGTACAACCCCCTGTTCATCTATGGGGAGTCGGGACTCGGCAAGACGCACCTGCTGCATGCCATCGGGCACTACGCGCGCAGCCTCTACCCGGGGACGCGCGTGCGGTATGTGAGTTCCGAGGAGTTCACCAACGAGTTCATCAACTCGATCCGTGACGGCAAGGGCGACACGTTCCGCAAGCGCTACCGCGACGTGGACATCCTGCTGGTCGACGACATCCAGTTCCTGGCGAGCAAGGAGTCGACGCAGGAGGAGTTCTTCCACACCTTCAACACGCTCCACAACGCCAACAAGCAGATCGTGCTCTCCTCGGACCGGCCGCCCAAGCAGCTGATGACGCTGGAGGACCGGTTGAGGAACCGTTTCGAGTGGGGCCTGACCACCGATGTGCAGCCCCCGGAGCTGGAGACGCGCATCGCGATTCTGCGCAAGAAGGCGGTGCAGGAGCAGCTCAACGCCCCGCCGGAGGTGCTGGAGTTCATCGCGTCCCGTATCTCGCGCAACATCCGCGAACTGGAGGGTGCGCTGATCCGGGTGACGGCGTTCGCGTCGCTCAACCGGCAGCCGGTGGATCTCGGGCTCACCGAGATCGTGCTGAAGGACCTGATCCCCGGTGGCGAGGACTCGGCCCCCGAGATCACCGCGAGCGCCATCATGGCGGCGACCGCCGACTACTTCGGTCTGACGGTGGAGGATCTCTGCGGATCCTCGCGCAGCCGGGTGCTGGTCACCGCCCGCCAGATCGCGATGTACCTCTGCCGCGAGCTGACTGATCTCTCGCTGCCGAAGATCGGCGCGCAGTTCGGCGGCCGCGACCATACGACGGTGATGCACGCCGATCGCAAGATCCGCGCGCTGATGGCCGAGCGGCGGTCCATCTACAACCAGGTCACCGAGCTCACCAACCGCATCAAGAACGGCTGACGCAAGGGGTCGGCTCACCGGCACAAGAGGCTTTCGAGGGCGCTCCGGGGACGAGGTTCCGGGGCGCCCTTCGGCGTTCGGCACCTGGTTGCCCACCTGTCCTGCGGGTGTCCGGTGTTCGAATACCCGGCGACGGGAGGGTGTTCTCCACAGATCTGGGGACGATCTTCCGTCCACAGCCTGGGGACTGGAGAGTTGTCCAGACTGCGTCCACAGGGGCTGCTGCCTAGATTTCATCACGCCAGGTCAGGTGGCTGTGGATTTGTGGCCAACCGTGCTCCACAGTCTGTGGACGCAGGATTCGTCCACAAGGCGTGATCGGCATTGTCCACCGGCGGCCCACAGGCAGAGCCGCGTTGCCCACAGGTTTTCGTGGCTTCTCCACATCTCTGTCCACTGTTCGGCAACGAAAAGCTCGAGCTCACCGTGTCGAGTGAAAGGCGTCACACCAACGTGGTCGGTTGACCTGTGGGGAACGTGGGTAAAGCTGGGGACAGCACTGGGGAGAACTCCCCCTCGTCTGTGCATCGCATGTGCAGAACTTTCGGGCGTCCACAGAAGCACCGGGTTGTCCACCGGTGCCACCCACAGGCCCGGTGGACAAAAAAGAGGGTCTGACCTGCACGGACGACGTTATCCACGGTTTCCACAGGGCCTACTACTACTCCCACTTAGAGTTACCGGGGAATTCGCTTCGAAGAGGGTCCTGTGCACAACTCGAGCCCGGAGCCCCCGACACCTCTTGCCACGACTTGACCCCGACCCGCACCGACTGTCGGTGCCGTACGTCAGACTGGTCCCCGGCGACACAGCCGACGACGAAGGCCAGCAAGGGCGAGCGAGCAACAGCAGGAGGCGGTTCCGGTGAAGATCCGGGTGGAGCGCGATGTACTCGCGGAGGCGGTGGCCTGGGTGGCCCGCAGCCTCCCGGCCCGTCCGCCGGCGCCCGTACTCGCGGGCCTTCTTCTGAAGGCGGAGGACGGCGCCCTCAGCTTCTCGAGCTTCGACTACGAGGTCTCGGCGCGCGTTTCCGTGGAGGCGGAGGTGGACGAGGACGGCACGGTGCTCGTCTCCGGTCGGCTCCTCGCCGACATCTGTCGCGCTCTCCCCAACCGCCCCGTGGAGATTTCCACAGACGGTGTACGGGCGACCGTGGTCTGCGGCTCCTCGCGCTTCACACTCCACACCCTGCCCGTGGAGGAGTACCCGGCGCTGCCGCAGATGCCGACCGCGACCGGCACTGTGCCCGGTGAGGTCTTCGCCTCCGCCGCGGCACAGGTCGCCATCGCCGCCGGCCGTGACGACACACTCCCCGTCCTCACCGGTGTACGGATCGAGATCGAGGGCGACACCGTCACGCTGGCCTCGACCGACCGCTACCGCTTCGCGGTCCGTGAGTTCCTGTGGAAGCCCGAGAACCCGGAAGCATCTGCAGTGGCGCTGGTGCCCGCCAAGACGCTGCTGGACACCGCCAAGGCTCTGACCAGCGGTGACACGGTCACGCTCGCTCTCTCCGGCTCGGGTGCCGGAGAGGGGCTCATCGGTTTCGAGGGCGCCGGACGCAGGACCACGACACGTCTGCTCGAAGGCGATCTGCCGAAGTACCGGACGCTGTTCCCCACCGAGTTCAATTCCGTCGCCGTCATCGAGACCGCGCCCTTCGTCGAGGCCGTGAAGCGTGTCGCGCTGGTCGCCGAGCGGAACACTCCGGTCCGGCTCAGCTTCGAGCAGGGCGTGCTGATCCTGGAGGCCGGTTCCAGCGACGATGCACAGGCTGTGGAGCGCGTCGACGCGAACCTGGAGGGCGACGACATCTCGATCGCCTTCAACCCGACTTTCCTGCTCGACGGCCTGAGCGCCATCGACTCGCCGGTCGCCCAGCTGTCGTTCACGACCTCCACCAAGCCGGCGCTGCTGAGCGGCAAGCCCGCCATGGACGCCGAGGCCGACGAGGCGTACAAGTACCTGATCATGCCCGTGCGGCTGTCCGGCTGAGACGACGAAGACGGCCGAATGGCTGATCCTGACGGGCCCGCTCACCCTGAGCAGGCCCGTCAAGCCGTCCGTACCGGCCGGGCGTAGGCTCGGAGCCGGGTACGAATCGGCATACAACGCGTAAGGAATCTGTGATGGAGCTCGGTCTCGTCGGCCTTGGCAAGATGGGCGGCAACATGCGCGAGCGCATCCGCCGCGCAGGCCACACCGTCCTCGGCTACGACCGCAACCCGGACCTCGCCGATGTCCACAGCCTCGGCGAGCTTGTTGGGAAGCTCAAGGGCCCGCGCCTGGTGTGGGTGATGGTCCCCGCCGGAGCCGCGACCCAGTCCACGATCGACGAGCTGGCCGAGCTGCTGGAGCCGGGCGATGTGGTTGTCGACGGCGGCAACTCCCGCTGGACGGACGACGAGAAGCACGCGGTCGAGCTGGGCATCAAGGGCATCGGCTTTGTCGACTGCGGTGTCTCCGGCGGTGTCTGGGGCCTCGAGAACGGCTACGCGCTGATGTACGGCGGCCATGCCGAGCACGTCGCCAAGGTTCAGCCGATCTTCGACGCGCTCAAGCCCGAGGGCGAGTTCGGCTCCGTCCACGCGGGCAAGGTCGGCGCCGGCCACTTCGCGAAGATGGTCCACAACGGCATCGAGTACGCCATGATGCAGGCTTACGCCGAGGGCTGGGAGCTCCTGGAGAAGGTTCACTCGGTCACCGACGTACGCGAGGTCTTCCGCTCCTGGCAGGAGGGCACGGTCATCCGTTCCTGGCTGCTGGACCTGGCGGTCAACGCGCTGGACGACGACGAGCACCTGGAGAAGCTGCGCGGTTATGCACAGGACTCCGGCGAGGGCCGGTGGACTGTGGAAGCCGCGATCGACCACGCGGTGCCGCTGCCCGCGATCACCGCGTCGCTGTTCGCGCGCTTCGCGTCCCGGCAGGACGACTCCCCGCAGATGAAGATGATCGCGGCGCTGCGTAACCAGTTCGGCGGCCACGCGGTCGAGAACACGAAGTAGTCACAGCCGGGGGAGGTCGGCGTACATCCATGCACGTCACGCATTTGTCGCTGGCCGACTTCCGCTCGTACGCCCGGGTCGAGGTCCCTCTCGACCCGGGTGTCACCGCCTTTGTTGGGGCGAACGGGCAGGGGAAGACCAATCTCGTCGAGGCGGTGGGATATCTCGCGACGCTGGCGAGCCACCGGGTCTCATCCGATGCGCCGCTGGTGCGGATGGGCGCTGACCGTGCGGTGATCCGGGCGGCTGTCACCCAGGGCGAGCGTTCCCAGCTGATCGAGCTCGAGCTCAATCCGGGGAAGGCCAACAGGGCCCGTATCAACAGGTCCTCGCAGGTCAGACCGCGTGATGTGCTGGGGATAGTACGGACGGTGCTGTTCGCGCCGGAGGATCTTGCGCTGGTGAAGGGCGATCCCGGCGAGCGTCGGCGGTTTCTGGACGAACTGATCACGGCGCGCTCGCCGCGGATGGCGGGGGTGCGCTCCGACTACGAGCGGGTGCTCAAGCAGCGCAATACCTTGCTGAAGTCCGCGGCCATGGCGCGGCGGCACGGTGGGCGTGGGATGGACCTGTCGACGCTGGACGTGTGGGACCAGCATCTGGCGCGTGCCGGGGCGGAGTTGCTGGCGAGGCGGATCGATCTGATCGCGGCGCTGCAGCCGCTGGCGGACAAGGCGTACGAGCAACTGGCCCCGGGAGGCGGGCCGGTTGCGCTGGAGTACCGTTCCTCCTCCGGCGCCGCGGCCGGTGCTGGAGCCGGTACCGATGATGTGGGCGATGGCTCGGTGCATGGCCGGGACGCCCTGTGCGAGCAGCTGATGGGCGCGCTGTCCGAGGTGCGCAAGCAGGAGATCGAGCGGGGCGTGACGCTGGTCGGGCCCCACCGCGACGACCTGGTGCTCAAGCTGGGGCAGATGCCGGCCAAGGGGTACGCCAGCCACGGCGAGTCCTGGTCGTACGCGCTCGCGCTGCGGCTGGCCTCGTACGACCTGCTGAGGGCCGAGGGCAACGAGCCGGTGCTGGTCCTCGACGACGTCTTCGCCGAGCTGGACGCGCGGCGCCGCGAGCGGCTGGCGGAACTGGTCGCTCCGGGCGAGCAGGTGCTGGTGACGGCGGCAGTGGACGACGATGTGCCGGCGGTACTGGCCGGGGCACGGTGCCTGGTGGCGGACGGGACGGTGGAGCGCATATGAGCGAGGAGCCGAAGGATCCGGCCGGGCCGTCGGCGGTGCCCGAGTCCTCGGGCGTCGACCTGGCCCGGGTCGCGTTGCGCGCCGCGAAGGAACAGGCAAAGGCGCGCGGCGCTGCGGCACAGCAGAAGAAGCAGGCCAGGCGGGGTGGCGGGCTGCGATCGGGCGCGCGGGCGGACGGGCGCGATCCGCTGCCGCTGGGTGCGGCGATCAACCGACTGATCACCGAGCGCGGCTGGGAGACACCGGCCGCGGTGGGCGGTGTGATGGGCCGCTGGCCGCAGATCGTGGGCGCGGACCTGGCGAACCACTGTGTGCCGCTGCGCTACGACGAGGATCCGGACCAGCGGGTGCTGACCGTGCAGTGCGACTCAACGGCGTGGGCGACGCAGCTGAGGCTGCTGGCGCCGCGGCTGGTGGCGCGGCTGAACGAGGACCTGGGGCACGGGACGGTACGGCTGATCAAGGTTCTGGGGCCGGGCGGGCCGCCGAGGACGTACGGGTCGTTGCGGGCGCCGGGGAGTGTGGGGCCGGGCGACACATACGGGTGAGCGGGGCCTTCCACGGCTTCTCCCCCGGCCCCGCCAAGGGCGAGCGGGCGTTCGCTCAAGGCTGATTTGTTCCCCCGGCCGCTTCCCGACTCCCCGGGGGTGCTGCCCCGCCGTCCCCAGTCGGCAGCTTCGCGCCGTGACCCCCGACACAGAGCGCGCCCGGCCGGACCGGCCCGCGGTCCGTGAACAGCTCACCCTGGCTTCCCGTGCAGCGCGGCCCATCCCGTAACACCCCAATCCCCCCGATGCGCGTGAGGTGTCCCTCACCGTAGCCAGTGGTTGACAGCCCGAAGCGCTCAATGCCCGTGTGAGCCTCCTGGAGCCCCTTCCCGGATATGGGGAGTCGGACCGACACGGTTCAGGGCGGCACATGAGGACTCAGCTACCGGCAAACCCCCACTCGGGTCGGCGGTACCGGTAGACTGACGAATAATCCCGCCCACCCGCGGAACATGTCGAACGACGCAGCCGCTCCCGCTTGCCCGGAGAACGGCTTGTGCTGTGCCAGAAAGGGCGCTTCGTGGCCGATTCCGGCAACCCCAACGAGAACATTCCGTCCACTCCTGCCGGTGGGAACGGCGAGGTAACCGCCTCGTACGACGCCAGCGCGATCACCGTCCTCGAGGGTCTGGACGCAGTCCGCAAGCGGCCCGGCATGTACATCGGTTCGACCGGTGAGCGGGGCCTGCACCACCTCGTCCAGGAGGTCGTCGACAACTCCGTCGACGAGGCCATGGCCGGGCACGCGGACACCATCGACGTCACGATCCTCGCCGACGGCGGCGTACGTGTCATCGACAACGGCCGCGGCATCCCCGTGGGCATCGTCCCGTCCGAGAACAAGCCGGCCGTCGAGGTAGTGCTCACCGTCCTGCACGCGGGCGGCAAGTTCGGCGGCGGCGGCTACGCCGTCTCCGGCGGTCTGCACGGCGTCGGCGTCTCGGTCGTCAATGCCCTGTCGTCGAAGGTCTCCGTCGAGGTCAAGACCGACGGCTACCGCTGGACGCAGGACTACAAGCTCGGTGTCCCGACCGCGCCCCTCGCTCAGAACGAGGCCACGGACGAGACCGGCACCACGGTGACGTTCTGGGCTGATCCGGACATTTTCGAGACGACCGAGTACTCCTTCGAGACGCTCTCCCGCCGTTTCCAGGAAATGGCCTTCCTCAACAAGGGCCTCACCCTGACGCTGACGGACGAGCGCGAGTCGGCGAAGGCCACCGTAGGTGCCGACGCCCCCGAGGAGCCGGACGAGGAGACGCCCGCGCGCGCGGTGAAGTACTACTACGAAGGCGGCATCGTCGACTTCGTCAAGTACCTCAACTCCCGCAAGGGCGAGCTCATCCACCCGACCGTCATCGACATCGAGGCCGAGGACAAGGAGCGCCTGCTCTCGGCCGAGATCGCGATGCAGTGGAACTCCCAGTACACCGAGGGCGTGTACTCCTTCGCGAACACCATCCACACCCACGAGGGCGGTACCCACGAAGAGGGCTTCAGGGCCGCTCTGACGGGCCTGGTCAACCGGTACGCGCGCGACAAGAAGCTGCTGCGCGAGAAGGACGACAACCTCTCCGGCGAGGACATCCGCGAGGGTCTGACCGCGATCATCTCGGTCAAGCTGGGCGAGCCGCAGTTCGAGGGCCAGACCAAGACCAAGCTGGGCAACACGGAGGCGAAGACCTTCGTGCAGAAGGTCGTGCACGAGCACCTCACCGACTGGTTCGACCGCAACCCCAACGAGGCGGCGGACATCATCCGCAAGTCCATCCAGGCGCAGACGGCACGCGTCGCGGCCCGCAAGGCCCGTGACCTGACCCGTCGCAAGGGCCTGCTGGAGTCGGCTTCCCTGCCGGGCAAGCTCAGCGACTGCCAGTCGAACGACCCCACCAAGTGCGAGATCTTCATCGTCGAGGGTGACTCCGCCGGCGGCTCGGCGAAGTCCGGCCGTAACCCGATGTACCAGGCGATCCTGCCGATCCGAGGCAAGATCCTGAACGTCGAGAAGGCGCGGATCGACAAGATCCTTCAGAACACCGAGGTCCAGGCGCTGATCTCGGCCTTCGGTACCGGGGTCCACGAGGACTTCGACATCGAGAAGCTCCGCTATCACAAGATCATCCTGATGGCGGACGCCGACGTCGACGGTCAGCACATCAACACCCTGCTGCTGACCTTCCTGTTCCGCTTCATGCGGCCACTGGTCGAGGCCGGGCACGTGTACCTCTCACGCCCGCCGCTCTACAAGATCAAGTGGGGCCGCGACGACTTCGAGTACGCGTACTCCGACCGCGAGCGCGACGCCCTGGTCGAGCTGGGCAAGCAGAACGGCAAGCGGATCAAGGAAGACTCGATCCAGCGCTTCAAGGGTCTCGGCGAGATGAACGCCGAGGAGTTGCGCATCACCACTATGGATCTGGACCACCGCGTTCTCGGCCAGGTCACGCTGGACGACGCCGCGCAGGCCGACGACCTGTTCTCGGTGCTGATGGGTGAGGACGTGGAGGCACGGCGCTCGTTCATCCAGCGCAATGCCAAGGACGTCCGCTTCCTCGACATCTGAGTCGGTCTCAGCTGACCGCACGAAAGGACTGAAGACCAGCAATGGCCGACGAGAACACTCCCGCCACGACCGAAGAAGAAGAGCCGGTACTGCGGATCGAGCCCGTCGGGCTCGAGACCGAGATGCAGCGCTCGTATCTCGACTACGCGATGTCCGTCATCGTCTCGCGTGCGCTGCCCGACGTACGGGACGGTCTCAAGCCCGTCCACCGGCGTGTGCTCTACGCGATGTACGACGGCGGCTACCGGCCCGAGAAGGGCTTCTACAAGTGCGCCCGCGTCGTCGGTGACGTCATGGGTACGTACCACCCGCACGGCGACTCCTCGATCTACGACGCGCTCGTCCGCCTCGCCCAGCCGTGGTCGATGCGCATGCCGCTCGTGGACTCCAACGGCAACTTCGGTTCCCCGGGCAACGACCCGGCCGCCGCCATGCGGTACACCGAGTGCAAGCTGATGCCGCAGTCGATGGAGATGCTCCGGGACATCGACGAGGAGACCGTCGACTTCCAGGACAACTACGACGGCCGTAACCAGGAGCCGACGGTTCTGCCGGCGCGGTTCCCGAACCTGCTGGTCAACGGCTCGGCGGGGATCGCTGTCGGTATGGCCACCAACATCCCGCCGCACAATCTGCGCGAGGTCGCGGCCGGCGCGCAGTGGGCGCTGGAGCACCCCGACGCCACCCACGAGGAGCTGCTCGACGCGCTCATCGAGCGGATCAAGGGCCCGGACTTCCCGTCCGGCGCTCTGGTCGTGGGCCGCAAGGGCATCGAGGAGGCGTACCGTACCGGTCGCGGCTCCATCACGATGCGCGCGGTCGTCGAGGTCGAGGAGATCCAGAACCGCCAGTGCCTGGTAGTCACGGAGCTTCCGTACCAGACCAACCCGGACAACCTCGCGCAGAAGATCGCCGACCTGGTCAAGGACGGCAAGATCGGCGGCATCGCCGACGTTCGCGACGAGACCTCGTCCCGTACCGGCCAGCGACTGGTCATCGTGCTCAAGCGCGACGCCGTGGCCAAGGTCGTGCTGAACAACCTCTACAAGCACACCGACCTGCAGACGAACTTCGGCGCGAACATGCTGGCGCTGGTCGACGGCGTGCCGCGTACGCTCTCGCTCGACGCCTTCATCCGCCACTGGGTGCACCACCAGATCGAGGTCATCGTCCGGCGTACGAAGTTCCGCCTGCGCAAGGCGGAGGAGCGGGCGCACATCCTGCGCGGTCTGCTCAAGGCGCTGGACGCGATCGACGAGGTCATCGCGCTGATCCGGCGCAGTGACACGGTCGAGATCGCGCGCGAGGGCCTGATGGGCCTGCTGGAGATCGACGAGATCCAGGCCAACGCCATCCTCGAGATGCAGCTGCGCCGACTGGCCGCCCTGGAGCGCCAGAAGATCGTCGCCGAGCACGACGAGCTGCAGGCCAAGATCAATGAGTACAACGCGATCCTGGCCTCGCCCGAGAAGCAGCGCCGGATCGTCAGCGAGGAACTGAACGTCATCGTCGAGAAGTTCGGTGACGACCGGCGCTCCAAGCTGGTGCCCTTCGACGGTGACATGTCCATCGAGGACCTGATCGCCGAGGAGGACATCGTCGTCACCATCACGCGTGGCGGCTATGTGAAGCGTACGAAGACGGACGACTACCGCTCTCAGAAGCGCGGCGGCAAGGGCGTACGCGGTACGAAGCTGAAGGAAGACGACATCGTCGACCACTTCTTCGTCTCCACGACGCACCACTGGCTGCTGTTCTTCACCAACAAGGGCCGGGTCTACCGCGCCAAGGCCTACGAGCTGCCGGACGCGGGCAGGGACGCGCGCGGTCAGCACGTCGCCAACCTGCTGGCCTTCCAGCCGGACGAGCAGATCGCCGAGATCCTGGCGATCCGCGACTACAACGCCGCGCCCTACCTGGTGCTCGCCACCAAGGGCGGTCTGGTGAAGAAGACGCCGCTCAAGGACTATGACTCACCACGGTCGGGCGGTGTCATCGCGATCAATCTCCGCGAGACGGAGGACGGCAGCGACGACGAGCTGATCGGCGCCGAGCTGGTCTCGGCGGATGACGATCTGCTGCTGATCAGCAAGAAGGCGCAGTCGATCCGGTTCACCGCGACCGACGACGCGCTGCGTCCCATGGGGCGTGCCACATCGGGCGTGAAGGGCATGAGTTTCCGAGAGGGAGACGAGCTCCTCTCGATGAATGTGGTGCGGCCCGGTACGTTCGTGTTCACTGCTACCGATGGTGGGTACGCGAAGCGGACCGCCGTCGACGAGTACCGCGTCCAGGGTCGTGGCGGCCTCGGTATCAAGGCCGCCAAGATTGTGGAAGACCGTGGTTCACTCGTGGGCGCGCTGGTGGTCGAGGAGACGGATGAGATCCTCGCCATCACGCTGGGCGGCGGTGTGATTCGTACGCGAGTCAACGAAGTCAGGGAGACAGGCCGTGACACCATGGGCGTCCAACTGATCAACCTGGGCAAGCGCGATGCCGTGGTAGGTATCGCTCGTAATGCCGAGGCCGGTCGCGAGGCCGAAGAGGTCGAAGGGACCGAATTGGCCGGCGCCGAGGCGGTAGTCGAGGGCAGTGAGCCCTCGGCAGGGGAGCACGAGGAGTAAAGCGTGAGTGGAGCCACGGGCGCCGGATCGGCCGCATCCGGAGCGAACGGTGCCCGTGGCCCTGCCGCGGACTCCCAGGGGGTTACGGTGACGGACACCCGGGGGCCCAAGCCCCCCTATGAGACGTATGGCGGCGAGCAGCCCGCCCAGCAGCAGCCGGCGCAGCCGTATCACCCGCCGCAGGCGTATCCCTCGCCCCCGGGCGCGCCGCAGCCGGGCGCCGCCGTACGTCGGCCGCGCACCGGGGCCCGTACGACGCCGCGGACGCGCAAGGCGCGGCTGCGGGTGGCCAAGGCCGATCCCTGGTCGGTGATGAAGGTCAGCTTCCTGCTCTCCATCGCGCTGGGCATCTGCACGGTGATCGCGTCTGCGGTGCTGTGGATGGTCATGGACGCCATGGGAGTCTTCTCCACCGTCGGCGGGACGATCAGCGAGGCAACCGGCTCGAACGAGAGCAATGGTTTCGACCTTCAGTCGTTCCTGTCGCTGCCGCGGGTGCTCATTTTCACCTCGGTCATCGCGGTGATCGATGTGGTGCTGGCCACAGCGCTGGCCACCCTCGGGGCCTTTATCTACAACCTCTCCGCCGGTTTCGTGGGCGGCGTCGAGCTCACGCTCGCCGAGGACGAGTGAGACAGGACAACCGATTTTGGGACTGGCCCCGACGTGCGCTAATCTTCATGAGTCAGCGCGCAGCGCGGCGGGGCTATAGCTCAGTTGGTTAGAGCGCATCCCTGATAAGGATGAGGCCACAGGTTCAAATCCTGTTAGCCCCACCAGCTTGATTCGGCCCGGACGGAGTTTCTCCGTCCGGGCCGATCGCTTTGTCCGGGGCCGGAGTTGGGGCGCGCGAAGGTCGTACGCAGGTCCTACGCAGGTCACCGATCGGTATCGGTCGGTGTGTATAGTCGGGCGCCAGAAGTCCTCATACGTCAAGGAAAGACGAGGTCGCGCGGTGAAGAAGCTTCTCCTGGTCGCACTGGCCGCCATCGGCGGGCTCCTCGTGTACCGCCAGATCCAGGCGGATCGCGCCGAGCAGGATCTGTGGACGGAGGCGACCGACTCCGTGCCCGCAGGTTCGGGTGTGTGAGACGCAGCAGTCTTGTAACCACTGAGCCCCGGCCGCTGAAGCGGCCGGGGCTCAGTGCTGTCCGCCCTCTCGTGCAGGCCGCACGGTGCCGTTGCTCAACCGTGATTCCTGGCCTTGAGTTCACTTAAGCAAATCAATAGATTGCAAGAGCAAACGTCATGGAGGCGCGGGTGAGGGGGACAAGCAGGGTGATTCGGCCGCCCGCGAAGACAGCAAAGCGGCTGCCGGGGCAGGATGGTCCGGCACCGCGACCGTCGCGGCGTCCGGCTGCGCGGTCGACCGTGGGAATGGTGCTCGTACTCGTACGGCGGACAAGGAGAAGCGCGTGAAGAGGCAGCGCGGCACGGGCCGGGTGACGCTGGCGGCCATGGCGGCCATGGCGGCGATGTGCGCGGTGGCGGCGCTGCCCGGGCAGTCATGGGCGGCCGGCGAGCCCAATCCGTACGCCTTCGACAGCGAGGCCAAGACCGTCACGGGCGCCGCGGTCAACACCGACGGGCCGCCCCTGAATGCCGGATCGACGTACAAGGACACGATCAAGCCCGGTGAGAAGCGCTATTACCGGGTCGATCTCGATGCCAAGACCAATGCGTACATCTCGGCCGTGGCCGTACCCAAGCTGGCGACCAAGGTGTCGTACGCGGACAAGCTCTCGGTGAGCATCGAGGACCGCTCGGCGTCCAAGTGCGGTGACGAGGACGCCCAGTTCGGATCGGCCTCCTATGCCAGGCCGGTCGCCGCGTACGCGGCCCGGACGATCGAGAAGGACAGCAGCAGCAGCTGCCGGGACGCGGGCGCGTACTACGTGCTTCTGAAACGGTCGAGCGAGGCCACCTCGTCGCACGAGCCGTGGGATGTGGAGATCCGTTTCGCCTCCGAGCCCGGTCTGAAGTCCCAAGGCCCCACCGCGCCGCCCGAGAACTGGCCGTCCGCGTCTCCCGCGGCGCCCGGAGGCGGCACCGGGAAGCGGCACGGCGGCACGAGCTTCACCGACGCCACGAGCTTGAAGCAAGGCGAGTGGCAGGACGAGATCACTCCTGGCGAGACGCTCTTCTACCGGGTGCCGGTGGACTGGGGACAGCAGCTGTTCGCCAGCGCCGACCTCGGCACGAGCGCGGCGCCCGACAGCGCCAAGAGCGTCAGCAATGCGCTGGTGCTGTCCCTGCACAACCCGGCCCGTGGATACGTCGACGCGGAATCGGGCGTGTACTACGACGGCAAGCAGAAGTCGATGGCACTCGATCCGCTGCCGCCGGTGGCGTACGAGAACCGGTACGACTCCACGAATTCGACGAGTGCCATGCGGTTCGCCGGCTGGTACTACCTCTCGGCCACACTCAACCCGGAGGTCGGCAAGGAGTACGGCAACAAGCCCGTCCCGCTGACGCTGCGCGTCAACGTCGAGGGCGAGGCGAATGGCGCCCCGGCGTACAACGGGCCCGCGGGCGACTTCCAGGTCACCAAGGACGACCAGGAAGCCGCGGACAGCGGGAAGAGCGCTCCGGAGGCGGCGAAGAGCGACACCATGCAGCTGGTCGCCGCCGCCGGGATTGGCGCGGGGACCGTGCTGGTGCTGGGGCTCGGCGTGTGGACCCTGCTGGCGCGGCGGCGGACGGCGGGGGCGCCGGCGCAGGGACCTGCTCCGGCGGCGCCGGTGGCTCCCGTCACGGATGCTGCCGCTCAGTTCCCCGCGCAGGGGCCGACGGCGGGGCAGGTGCCCGGTGGGCACGGTCAGGTTCCGGGGCAGGCACCGAGCCGGCCGCCCGGGCAGTACGGCCCGCCGCCCACCTGGTAGTTCAGGGCACCGCGGGGGTCAAGCCTGGGTCAGCGCCCAGATGCCCACCGCGAAGCAGAGCAGCGCGACAAGCAGCACCGGGACCGCGACCTTCGGGGGCGGTCCCGGTCGTTTGCGGTCAACCGCCGGAATCGGCGCGTGTGCGTGCGCGTGCGGAACCTGCGGGCTCTGCGCGGTGTAAGCGCGAGTAAGAGCTTGGTCGTACTGCATCGGGGCGGTCGGAGCGGTCTGGGATTGCGCGGGCTGCCCGGGCGCGGGGGCGTACAGAGGGGAACCGCTCTGCGCCGGTACAGGCGTGGGAGTCGGCGTCGGCGTCGGCTCCGAGGCCCCCGGCATCGGCGGCGGGGTCGATGGATGGGCCGTGTAGGGGAGTTGGACGGACGGCTGCTGAGGTGGCGGGGCCAGATGGAAGCTGCCCGTCTGCGACGGAGGGAGCGGCTGCTGTACGTGAGCCTGCTCGGCCTGGGCAGCCGGAGCGGGACCCGTTGGGCCGCCCGGGCCGAATCCGGCGGGGAGCGGGCCGATCTGGTCGAAGATCTCGACGGGCTCTTCGTCGGCGCCGGGCTCCGGGAGCATCTCGACAGCCGCAGTGAGCGCCTTGCGCGCGCCCGTGGCCGTGCGGAACCGCACGTGCGGATCGGGCTGGAGCAGGCCGGCGAGCACCTGCCACAGCGATTCGGGGATGCCCTGAGGGGCACCAGGAGTGCCGATGTTGGCGAAGTGCTCGATCAGCGCCCTGGAGTCGGGCTTCTTGCCCTCGAGCAGATAGAGCGCGACGAGACCGACCGCGAAGAGATCGGCAGTGAAGTCCGGCTCCGCGCCCATCATCTGCTCGGGCGCGAAGTAACCGGGCGTACCCACCACATAGTTGGTCTCGGTGAGCCGCGGCTCGCCCTTGCGCATCGAGATACCGAAGTCGGACAGCCGCAGGTGCGGCCGTCCGGTCCCGGTGGCCTCCATCAGGATGTTCGCCGGCTTGATGTCGCGGTGCACGACCCCCTCTGCGTGCACCGCGGCCAGACCGGACAGCAGCTGATCGAGCAGCGTGCACACAAAACGGGGCGGCAGCGGGCCGTAGTCCCCGATGACGTGTGCCAGCGACCCGCCGCTCACCAGGTCCATGGTGAACAGCACCTTGTCGTCGTCCGCGGCCCAGCTGGCCGGGGCGAGGACATGGGGATGATCGATCCGCAGGGCCTGCTCGCGGACGAAGCGCAGCAGCGTGTGCGCGTCGCTCTGCTGCAGCACCTTGGCCGCCACATAGCGACGGCGCCGTTGGTCCCAGGCTCGCCAGACCGCACCGACACCGCCGCGACCGATCGGGTCGATCAGTTCGTACCGCCCAGCGAAGACCTCACCCATGGCGCTGCGCCTGCTCCCCGTTCCCTTGTGAGGCCGCTGCCTCGGTCAGATGCGTCAGCTCTGATGCGACTCGTAGTGGGCGACAGCCTCGGCCGTGCGACCGGCGCCGTACACCCGCAGGAACTCTGCCAGCTCGGGGTGGCTCGGGGCGAGCGAGTCCGCCGCATCGATGATGTCGCCCGCCGCGGCCACCGAACGAAGCAGCGACTGGATCTCGCGTACGACCCGGCGAACTGTCGGCGCTCCGGAGCTGCTTGTGCTCTGGCTGGTGCCGGTCAGTACGGAGCCGCCCTGCGACTTCTTGATCTCTTCCATCCGGTCCGTGGCCTCGACCGCGCTGACACTGCCGTCGGCGACCTGGCTCGCCAGGTCCTGGAGTGCCTGCACCCGCTGGACCACGGCGGGGTTGCCGATCTTGGCGCGCTGGCCGCTCATCAGCTGGGAGAGCATCGGCGCCGACAGCCCGAGCACCGCAGCAAGGCGGGCCTGGTTCAGGCCCAGATCATCGATGAGCCGACGAAAGAGCGCCCCCAGCGGCTCTCCGTACCAGCTGCGCTGCAGCTCTCTGGCTCTTGCGGTTGTTTCCTGCTGCACGGCGTCCATTTGCGTCTCCCCATCGCTTCCCCAGAGCGGGCTTCGCTGCCGCGAACCCCGACGAGCATCTTACGGAGAGTGGTCGCCCATCGGGAGTCCCAATCCTTTTGCAGGATTCATGGGGTTACCCGGTACTCTGGTCTGCGGCGGTGGCCGAGGCGGGTTTCTGCTCGGCCGTACCCACCCCTCCCGGGGCCTTAGCTCAGTTGGTAGAGCGCTGTCTTTGCATGGCAGATGTCAGGGGTTCGACTCCCCTAGGCTCCACAGACGAGGGCGCTCCGATCTGTCGAGAACAGATCGGAGCGCCCTTTCTTGCTGTCCAGTACTGCCTCGCCGCCCTGCCCGCACCGTGGAATGGGCCGTCCGGGTGGTGTTCATCGGAAGAACTGCGCAGTGGCGGCGTCGCTCCCGCACTTCCCGAGATGCGTACACATCATGAGAAAGGTATGTAGATCGCTCAACCCGAAAGCGAGGGGTCATGGCCGCCCTGAAGGTCAGGAATCTGTGGACCGCGTTCATCACCGCGTTCTTTGCGCTGCTTGCCTCGGTGGGGCTCACCACCGCCACGCGCCGGCCGGCCGTGCGGACGCCGGAGGTGCCGGTCGTGCCGGTCGTCCCGAAGCAGCATCGTCGGCAGGCTGTCCGGCCGACCGTGCCTTCGCCCAGTACGCCATGGAGCAGAGCCGCACGTGACAGATCGCTGCCGCCCACGATCAAGCAGCGCATCCGCGCCGAGGCCCATGGATCGTCGCCGGCCACCCGTCACCTGCCCGCGGCCGACGCCGACAGTGCCGATCTCGCGGACATTGCGCCGGGTCCTGCCGCCGACCGCGTGACCGATACGGCGTCCGCCTCGGCATGAGGCGCCGGGACGCTCAGCTCTCCTGGCGCCACCTGCCCACGGGCGGTGTGCGATCAGCGCTGATCGTCGCCCTCGCCGGCCTCCGCCTCGTCCTGCTTCGCCTGCACCTCGGGGTCCAGGTCTCCTTGCTCACTGCCGTCGACGGACGCCAGCGGGGCTCGGTCGGAGATCTCCGTGGCAGCGGGCGGTTCCACCAGCCAGTCGGGGTTGGCCTGCTTGTCCCACCACCTCCAGAGCGCGAAAGCCGCACCGGCCAGCACACCGATGACCGCCAGACCCTTGCCGAGCCGCGCGGTCTTCGAGCGCCGCTCGTGCTTCCTCACCAGCTTCTGAATGTCCTTCGCCGTCACCTGTCCGCGCAGCGCGGCCAGTGCCGCAGCGGAGCGGGCCAGAGCCTCCTCCCGTACGGGCTGAGCGACGGCCACCGCCTGCTCGAAGCGCGGAACGGTGTAGTCCGCCGCCTGACGAGCCGCCTTCCGGGCCTGAACCGCGGCTCGGTGCGCTGCCTCGTCCACTTTCGGCGGCACATGCGGCGCAACACGTGCGTCGTACTGAACACGGGCCTGAGCAGCGGCCTTGGAGACTTTGGGCGCGAGCCGTACGCGGGCCTCGTGCGCATATAGCGCGGCCTGGTCCTTGGCCGTACCGGCGTATGGCGCCACCACGTCCGCGGCGTGCAGCACGCTGTCCTTCGCCGTACCGGTCGCGGCGCGCACGCTGTCCATGCGGGTCACGGGATCCTCCTCCTCGGTGGCGTACTGGGTGGCTGGGGTTTACTTCCAGTTAGGCACAGTTTCGCCTTTCCACCCGTCTGGAAATCATGCCTGTTGAGTGCGCCCTCGGCATGCCGGGCGGGCATCCGGGTCATGCAGGGACCTTGCGGACGACGATGCCACGGTTCGTCCCACAACGCGCCGCTTCGTCGACGACTCGACGCCTTTTATCCGTAGGCAGCTCTCGCGTGCGAGGATCGTGTGACGTCAGAGCAGACTTACGGAAGGCAGATCGTGGCCGAGCAGCTGTACGCCACCCTGAAGACCAACCAAGGCGACATCGAGATCCGGCTTCTGCCGAACCACGCGCCCAAGACGGTCAAGAACTTCGTGGAGCTCGCCAAGGGCGAGCGTGAGTGGACCCACCCGGCGACCGGCAAGAAGTCCACGGACAAGCTGTACGACGGCACGGTCTTCCACCGCGTGATCAGCGGCTTCATGATCCAGGGCGGCGATCCGCTGGGCAACGGCACGGGCGGCCCGGGGTACGAGTTCCAGGACGAGTTCCACCCGGACCTCGCCTTCGACAAGCCGTACCTGCTGGCCATGGCGAACGCCGGCCCGGGCACCAACGGCTCGCAGTTCTTCATCACCGTGTCACCCACCGCCTGGCTGACCCGCAAGCACACCATCTTCGGCGAGGTCACCAGCGAGACGGGCAAGAAGGTCGTGGACACGATCGCGGCCACCCAGACCAACGCGCGCACCGACCGCCCGGTCAGCGATGTCGTGATCGAGTCGGTCGTCGTGGAGACCCGCGAGGGCTGAACCCCGTGGGCCCCGGGGATCCTCGGCGACCCCGACGGGAACCAATTCGCCCCGCTCATCCGTATGGATGGGCGGGGCGGTGTGTTGAGTTAGAGAGACAGAGGGACCCATGGACCAGGCGCCAGGCAGTGGGCAGCAGCCGCAGGACGCGCACGGCCTCAGCTGCTACCGGCATCCGGACCGCGAGACGGGCATCAGCTGCACCCGTTGCGACCGGCCGATCTGCCCGGAGTGCATGGTCAGCGCGTCGGTCGGCTTCCAGTGCCCGGAGTGCGTCCGTTCGGGATCCGGTACGGGACACGGGCCGGCCGCGAACCGGCCGCGGACCGTGGCCGGAGGCGCGGTGGCCGCCAGCCCCCACCTGGTCACCAAGATCCTCATGGCGATCAACCTCGCCGTGTTCGTCGCCGCGCTGGCGAGCGACCGCGTGGTCAGCGATCTGGCGCTGATCGCGCAGTGGCCGCCCGCGCCGTTCGTCCCGGTGGACGGGGTCGCCGAGGGCGAGTGGTACCGGCTCTTCACGTCGATGTTCCTGCACCAGCAGATCTGGCACATCGCCTTCAACATGCTGGGCCTGTGGTGGCTGGGAGGCCCCCTGGAGCAGGCGCTGGGCCGCATTCGCTACCTCGTGCTCTATCTGCTCTCCGGGCTGGCCGGCAGCGCCCTGACCTATCTGCTCGAGGCTCCGGACAAGGCCTCGCTCGGCGCCTCCGGAGCCATCTTCGGACTGCTCGGCGCCACCGCCGTACTGATGCGCCGCCTCAACTACGACATGCGGCCGGTCATCGCGCTGCTCGCGCTGAACCTGCTCTTCACCTTCACCTGGTCGGGCATCGCCTGGGAGGCGCACGTCGGCGGCCTGGCCGCGGGCACGGCCATTGCCTTCGGGCTGGTGCACGCTCCCCGCGAGCACCGCAATCTCGTGCAGGCCGGCACGTGTGTCCTGGTCCTTGTGGCGACGGTCGTGATAGTCGTGGCCAGGACCGCCGCGCTCACCTGAGCGAGATCTTTCCCCAAACTTGTCCACAGCGTGTGGTCGATCTTGTGCATGCTGTGGGGAACAAGCGTGCCCCTTGTCGCTGAGCTGGTTTTTCCCAGCAGGGACAAGGGGCGGGGCGCTTCATCAAGATGGCCGATGCAGTCACACCGGCGTCAATGCTTTGAGGGTTATCCACAGATCGTCTGAGTTTTCCCCACTGTGGACAACGCTGTGGATAACCTTAGGGCAGGGCTTGACGGCGACGCTGCGGAGAAGCTACTTCCACTGGGTGGATACGCCGAAGCCGGCGGCGATGAAGCCGAAGCCGGCCACGATGTTCCAGTTGCCGAAGCTCTTGATCGGAAGGTCGCCCTCGGTGACATAGAAGAGGACGATCCAGGCAAGACCGATCAGGAACAGCGCGAGCATCACCGGTGCGACCCAGCTGCGGCTGGTCAGCTTGATGCTGGTCGCCTGCTTCGACGCCGGCGGCGGCGTGAAGTCGGCCTTCTTGCGGATACGTGACTTCGGCACGAGGGACTCTCCTGTCGATGCGCTGCGTGACCGCGCAGGGAACTGTGGCTTGACGCCAGGGGCTGGAGCGAGGGGGACCACCGCCTCCCCCGGGCGTCCGTTAGCGTAGTGCTTCCGCGGCGCCTGAGGAGATAAGGGTACGTTGAGCAATTCTGCCGACTACCCCCAAGGTCCGGACAACCGCTTCGACGGACAGGAAGGTGGCGAAGCCCGATGAGGGGTGGTGGCCGGGTGACGGGCGGGACCGTCCGGTTCCTTACGGCTGCTGTGTTCGCCCTTGCCGGGCTGATCTTCGTGACCAGCTTCAACACGGCCAAGGGCACCAACATCCGTCAGGACGCGTCGATGCTGAAGCTCTCCGACCTGATCCAGCAGCGCAGCACGAAGAACGCCGACCTCGACGAGTCCACCGCGGCGGTGCGCTCCGACGTCGACGCCCTCGCCCGGCGCGACGACGGCTCCACCAAGGCCGAGGACATCCGGCTCGGCGCCCTGGAGAAGGCCGCGGGCACCTCGAAGGTCAGCGGGCCCGCCCTCAGCGTCACCCTCAACGATGCCCCGCCCAACGCCCAGGCAGCCCCCGGCTACCCCGAGCCGCAGGCCAACGACCTGGTCATCCACCAGCAGGACCTGCAGGCCGTCGTGAACGCGCTGTGGCAGGGCGGCGCCAGGGGCATCCAGGTCATGGACCAGCGGCTGATCTCCACCAGCGCCGTGCGCTGCGTGGGCAACACACTGATCCTCCAGGGACGCGTCTACTCCCCGCCGTACAAGGTCACCGCCGTCGGCAACAGGGGCGCGCTCAAGAAAGCGCTCGCCGCCTCCCCCGCGATCCAGAACTACCAGCTGTATGTGAAGGCCTACGGGCTCGGCTGGAAAGTCGACGAGCGCGAGGCGGTGACTCTCCCCGGCTACTCCGGCACAGTGGATCTCCACTACGCGAAGCGCGTGGAGTAGCCCTGGGGGGACGGTGCGACGGACGGTACCGGTGCGGTTGATCGTCAGGACCTTCAGTGAACTGTGCATCACCGTTGGCACCTTGATCGTGCTCTTTGTCGTGTACGTGCTGTTCTGGACCGGAATCAAGGCGGCCGACGCCACCGGCGGACAGATCGCCAGTCTCCAGGAGGAGTGGTCGCAGGGCCCGGTCGGGGCTCCCGCCGCCACCCCCGTTCCGGAGCGCACGACCACGCCCGCTCCGGCCGCTCCCAAGGAGTACCGCGACGGCAAGCCCTTCGCGGTCATGTACATCCCCCGCTTCGGCGGCAGTTGGGACTGGCCGGTCCTGGAAGGCACCTCCACGGGCACCCTCAAGAAGGGGCTCGGGCACTACGCCTCCACCACAGCCCTCGGCGGCAGCGGCAACTTCTCGGTCGCGGGCCACCGGCGCACCTACGGCGATCCCTTCAAGGACTTCCCCGAGCTGCGGCCGGGGGACGCGGTGGTGCTGACGGACGGGACGACCTGGTTCACGTACCGCATCGACCGGGAGCCCTACCGGACCCTCCCGAGCGACATCGGCGTCATCGACCCCGTCCCCAGGAAGTCCGGCTTCGCCGGGCCGGGGCGCTATCTGACGCTGACCACCTGTGATCCGGAATGGGGCAGCAGCCACCGGCTGATCGCCTGGGCGCATCTGGACGCCACCCAGCCTGTGACCGACGGCAAACCGGAAGCTTTGCGCGGCTGACCCATGTGCCCCTGGCGCCCCTTAGTCTGGTGCGGTACCGAACGGAAAGGGACAGCATGTACGGCTGGATCTGGCGGCATCTGCCGGGCAACGCATGGGTGCGGGCGTTTCTCTCGCTCGTGCTGATCCTCGCGGTCGTCTACGTGCTGTTCCAGTACGTCTTCCCGTGGGCGGAGCCGCTGCTTCCGTTCAACGATGTGACGGTCGACGGAGCGGGGGCGGCCCGATGAGCGCCCGCATCCTGGTCGTCGACAACTACGACAGCTTCGTCTTCAACCTCGTCCAGTACCTGTACCAGCTCGGTGCGGAGTGCGAGGTGGTGCGCAACGACGAGGTGGCGCCCGCGCATGCGCAGGACGGCTTCGACGGGGTGCTGCTGTCCCCCGGGCCCGGAGCGCCCGAGCAGGCCGGTGTGTGCATCGAGATGGTGCGCCACTGCGCAGGGACCGGAGTTCCGGTCTTCGGCGTCTGCCTGGGGATGCAGTCGATGGCCGTGGCGTACGGCGGTGTGGTGGGCCGCGCACCCGAGCTGCTGCACGGCAAGACCTCGCCGGTCACGCACGAGGGCAAGGGCGTGTTCGCGGGGCTGCCTTCGCCGTTCACCGCGACGCGCTACCACTCGCTGGCCGCCGAGCCGGCGGAGCTGCCGGACGAGTTGGAGGTCACGGCACGGACCGCGGACGGAATCATCATGGGACTGCGTCACCGTGAACTGGCCGTCGAGGGTGTGCAGTTCCACCCCGAGTCGGTCCTCACCGAGCACGGCCACCTGATGCTCGCCAACTGGCTCGAGCAGTGCGGCGACACCGGGGCGGTCGGGCGTTCGGCGGGGCTCGCACCGGTGGTGGGCAAGGCCCTGGCGTGAACGCTCAGCGTCCTGAGGACGGGTATGAGTACGACCCGCTGACGGATCCTTCCCCCACGCCGTGGGGAGACCCCATGCCGCCGGGGGAGCGCGGGACGCCGTGGTTCAGTGCGGCGAACACCCCGGACGAGGAGCAGGCTCGCGGCCCTCAGGCTCCGACCGCTCAGCCTCAGGAGTGGTCTGGCCACCGCCAGTACTCCGTAGACGACCCGGAGGGCTATCAGCGGGACTGGTACGCCCGGACGCAACCCGAAGCGGAACCCGGGGCGGCGTCGTACGAGACCGTCGCGATGCCTCAGCAGAGGTCCGAGCCGATACCGGTACCGGACGACGAAACCGTCGCCCTGCGGACGGCGGACACCCGGCGCGCGGCACAGACGCCTGCGGGTCCCGGCCGTGCCGAGCGGCGCCGGGCCGCCAAGGCCCGGGGGCGTAGGCACGCCGCGCCCGCTGCCGCCGCCTCGGACGCCCCCGCGCCCGCCAGGCCCCTGTCACGCGTCGAGGCCCGCCGCGCGGCGCGTGCCGCGAAGGACAGCCCCGCCGTCATCGCGAGCCGCGCCATCGGTGAACTCTTCATCAGCTTCGGCGTGCTGATGCTGCTGTTCGTCACGTACCAGCTCTGGTGGACGAACATACGCGCAGGGCAGCAGGCCAACCAGGCGACGAACAAGATCCAGGACGACTGGGCGAAGGGCCGCAAGCCCGGTGTGTTCGAGCCCGGGCAGGGATTCGCGATCATGCACATCCCCAAACTGGACGTGGTCGTCCCGATCGCCGAGGGCATCAGCAAGCACAAGGTCCTCGACCGGGGCATGGTGGGCCATTACGGCGAGGGGAAGCTGAAGACCGCGATGCCCTCGGACAAGGTGGGCAACTTCGCGGTCGCGGGTCACCGCAACACCCACGGCGAACCGTTCCGGTACATCAACCGTCTCCAGCCGGGGGACCCGATCGTTGTCGAGACACAGGACGCGTACTACACGTACAAGATGGCGAGCATCCTCCCCCAGACGTCGCCGTCGAACGTGAGCGTGATCGCTCCGGTGCCGGAGGGCTCCGGATTCGGCGGACCGGGCCGCTACATCACCCTGACGACGTGTACGCCGGAATTCACGAGTACGTACCGAATGATCGTGTGGGGCAAGATGGTCGACGAACGACCGCGCAGCAAGGGCAAGCCCGACGCGCTCGTCGGCTGAACGCGGTAGGTGCGGTGGGACTTCAAGACGGGAACAGGTGCAGTGTCACGTGCGCGTAGCCGGGTCGCCGGTGTCATCAGTGTCTTCGGCGAACTGCTGATCACCGCGGGCGTGGTGCTGGGGCTCTTCGTCGTCTACTCGCTGTGGTGGACGAACGTCCTTGCCGAGCGCGAGGCCTCCAAACAGGGCGACCACATGCGCGACGGCTGGGCGAGCACCGCCCCCGGCGCCCTCGACACCAAGGACGGCATCGGCTTCCTCCACGTACCCGCGATGAAGAACGGCGAGGTGCTGGTGAAGAAGGGCACCGACTCCAACAGCCTCAACGACGGCATCGCGGGCTACTACACGGACCCGATCAAGTCGACGCTCCCCTGGGCCGGCAAGGGTAACTTCACGCTGGCGGCGCACCGCGACGGCCACGGAGCGAAGTTCCACAACATCCACAAGCTGAAGGACGGGGACCCGATCGTCTTCGAGACGCGGGACACCTGGTACGTCTACAAGGTCTACAACGAGCTTCAGGAGACCTCGAAGTACAACGTGGACGTACTGCAGCCGATCCCGAAGGAGTCGGGCAAGACGAAGCCGGGCCGGTACATCACGCTGACGACGTGTACGCCCATCTACACCTCGGACTACCGCTACATCGTGTGGGGCGAGCTGGTGCGTACGGAGAAGGTCGACGCGGACCGCACGCCGCCGGCGGAGCTGCGCTAGGCCCCTGTCCGGCGAGGTGCCCGCGCTTTCCGGGCAGCGGTCACAGCAGGAGGCCCCGGCCACCCGATGAGGGTGCCGGGGCCTCCTGCCGAAGTGGGCCTGGCGCTATCCGAAGATTCCGCCGTCGCCCCCGCCGCCGTTGTTCCCGCCCCCGCCCCCGCCACCGTCAATGGTCTGCACGTTGACCTGCTGGCCGGGAGTCGCCTGCGAACCGGCCGCCGGGTCCTGAACGATGATCCGGGCCTTGTCGTCGTTCGGACCGTTGACGGCACCGAGTTGCAGACCGGCCTGAGCGAGGAGCTGCCTGGCTTCGCCGATCGTCTTGTTGAACAGCTGAGGCACCTGAGCGGTCTGCTGCGGGCCCTTGGAGACCTTCAGCGTGACCGTGGCGCCCTTGGCTGCCTTGGAATTGCCCGCCGGGTCCTGCTCGATGACCGTGCCCGCCGGCTGGTCGGAGTCCACATCGACCCGCGCGACCGTGAACTCGAGGGTCTCCAGCTGGCTCTTGGCGTCGTCGATCAGCCGGCCCACGACCGGAGGCACGGTGACCTTGGCCTGCTTGGCCACGGTGAGGGTGACCTCGGTGCCCTTCTCGACCTTGGTGCCGCCCTGCGGGTCCTGACTGAGCACGGTGCCCGGGTCCTCGTTCGAGGACTCGGACTCCTCGATCTTGACCTTGAAGCCCTTGTCGGTCAGGGCCTTCTCGGCGTTCTGCCGCGACTTCTCGGTGACGTCTGGGACCTCGACCTTGGGCGCGCCCTCGGAGACGACGACCTGGACGGTTTCGCCCTGCTGCATATTGCCGCTGGCCGGCGTCTGGCTGCAGATGCTGCCCTTGGGCTGATCGCAGCGCTGTTTACCGGACTCGGCAACCTTGACACCCGCGTTCTTCGCGAGTGTCTGGGCTTCCGCGAAGGGCTTGCCGACGAGCTGCGGCACCGGCACATCGCCGGCGCCGCCGTCACCGCCGCCGAAGACCGCCTTGCCGATCAGCACCGCGCCGACCAGCACCAGGATGCCCGCGAGGACCAGCAGGATCGTCGAGGTGTTGGACTTCTTCTGGCGGCGGCGGTCCGGGCGGTCGTCGTAGCCGTAGCCCCCGTCGTCCGGGTTCATCGGCGGAAGCATCGACGTCTGGCCCGCCGGGTCGGCCTGGCGCAGCGCCGTGGTCGGCTGGTCCTCCGGGGAGTACCCGCCGTAGCCGACCGCGCCCATCGCCGCCGTCGCCGCGACCGGCTGGCCGTCGAGGCAGGCCTCGATGTCCGCGCGCATCTCGTCGGCCGACTGGTAGCGGTAGTCGGGGTCCTTGACCAGGGCCCGCAGGACGATGGCGTCCATCTCGGGCGTGATCTCGGGGTCGAAGTTGCTCGGCGGCTGCGGCTCCTCGCGGACATGCTGATACGCCACCGCCACCGGGGAGTCGCCCACGAAAGGCGGACGGACGGTGAGGAGCTCGTACAGCAGACAGCCGGTGGAGTACAGGTCGGAGCGGGCGTCGACCTGCTCGCCCTTGGCCTGCTCCGGGGAGAGGTACTGTGCGGTGCCGATCACTGCCGCGGTCTGGGTCATCGTCATCCCGGAGTCGCCCATGGCGCGGGCGATGCCGAAGTCCATGACCTTGACCTGGCCGGTGCGCGTCAGCATGACGTTCGCCGGCTTGATGTCGCGGTGGACGATCCCGTTGCGGTGGGAGTACTCGAGCGCCTGGAGGATGCCGATGGTCATCTCGAGCGTGCGCTCTGGAAGCAGCTTGCGCCCGGAGTGCAGCAGCTCTCTGAGCGTGGAGCCGTCGACGTACTCCATGACGATGTACGGGATCGAGACCCCGTCGACATAGTCCTCGCCCGTGTCGTAGACCGCGACGATCGCCGGGTGGTTGAGCGAGGCGGCCGACTGGGCCTCACGGCGGAACCGGGCCTGGAAGGACGGGTCACGGGCGAGATCGGCCCGCAGCGTCTTCACGGCGACGGTGCGGCCGAGCCGGGTGTCGTGGGCGAGGTAGACCTCCGCCATGCCACCACGGCCGAGCACCGAGCCCAGTTCGTACCGGCCGCCGAGGCGACGCGGCTCTTCCATAACTGTTCCAGCCCTCTCCGTCAGTCCCGACCGCACCCGTGTGTGGTCCGGCGGTGCGCTGTTCGCGCATACGCTACCGGGCACGCACCACCTGATCGGCCCGCGACCGTCACCTGATACCCGACCGGTATCGCAATGTGCAGGTATGGACGTCGGACGTGATCCGCGTCACTTCTTGCTGTCCAGTACTGCCTTCATCACGTCGCGGGCGATGGGGCCTGCGAGACCGCCGCCGGTGATGTCGTCGCGCTTGGCCTCGCTGTCCTCGACGACGACCGCTACGGCGACCGGGGACCCGTCGGCGGTCTTGGCGTACGAGATGAACCAGGCGTACGGGTTCTTGCTGTTGTTCTCGCCGTGCTGGGCGGTACCGGTCTTGCCGCCGACCGTCACATTGTCGATCTTGGCCTTGCCGCCGGTGCCGTTCGGGCTCTCGACGACGTTCTCCATCATTTTCTGGAGGAGCTGCGCGTTCTTCTGGGAGAGCGGTCGGCTCATCTCCTGGGGCTCGGTCTTCTTGATGACGTCCAGCTTGGGCGTTTCCAGCTGGTCGATCATGTACGGCTTCATGAGCTTGCCGTCGTTGGCGATCGCCGCGGCGACCATGGCCATCTGAAGAGGCGTGGTGGCCGTGTTGAACTGGCCGATGGAGGAGAGCGCGTTGCCGGGCCTGTCCATGTTCTTGTCGTAGACGGAGGCGGCGGCACGCACCGGGGTGTCGATCTCGGGGTCGTTGAAGCCGAACTTCTGCGCCGTCTCCAGCATCTTGTCCCGGCCGACCTCGTCACCGAGCTTGGCGAAGACGGAGTTGCAGGAGACCTCGAGCGCCTTCATCAGGCTGGCGTTCTTGCAGCCGTTGGCGTGGTTGACCATCGGCCTGGTGGTGTTGGGAAGGATGTACGGCTCGGGGGTGTCGGTCGCCGCGTCGATGTCGTCGATCACGCCGTGCTCCAGCGCGGCGGCCGCCGTGACCACCTTGAACGTGGAGCCGGGCGGGTAGACCTCGCGCAGCGCGCGGTTGAGCTTCGGCTTGTTCTTGTCCCTCTCGAGTGCGTTCCACGCCTTCTCGTCCGAAGCGCCGTAGCCGGCGAAGGTGGTGGGGTCGTACGAGGGGGTGGACGCCAGAGCCAGGATCTTGCCGGTCTGCGGGTCGATGGCCGCGACCGCGCCCTTCTTGGAGCCGAGGCCTTCATAGGCGGCCTTCTGCGCGGCGCCGTTGAGCGTCGTGACGACGTTGCCGCCCTTTTTCTTGTCGCCGGTGAACATGGCCATCGTGCGGTCGAAGAAGAGCTGGTCGGAGTTGCCGGTGAGGATGCCGTCCTCGAGCTTCTCGATCTGGTTGGCGTCGAATGCCTGGGAGGCGTACCCGGTGACCGGCGCCCACATGGGGCCGTTGACGTAGGTGCGCTTGAACTTGAAGTCCGTGTCGTTCGTCTCGACGGAGCCGGTGATCGGCTTGCCGTCGACGATGATGTTGCCGCGCTCGGCGGCGTACCGCTCGATCAGGACACGGCGGTTCTTCGAGTTGGTATTGAGGTCGTCGGCCTGGACGTACTGGAGCCAGTTGGTGCGCACCAGCAGAGCAAGTACCAGGAGCCCGCAGAAGATCGCGATCCGGCGCAGGGGCTTGTTCACGGTCGGACCACCTGGGTCATCTCGGCGTCGGGGGAAGGAGCGGGAGCGGGCGCGGGACGGCGCGCGGTGTCGCTGATACGGATCAGGATGCCGATCAGCGCCCAGTTGGCGATCACGGACGAACCGCCGTAGGCCACGAACGGCATGGTCATTCCGGTGAGCGGGATGAGGCCCATGACACCGCCGGCGACGACGAAGACCTGGATGGCGAAGGCGCCGGAGAGGCCGATGGCGAGGAGCTTGCCGAAGGGGTCGCGGGCGGCGAGCGCGGTGCGTACGCCACGCTCCACGATCAGGCCGTAGAGGAGCAGGAACGCCATCATCCCGGCCAGGCCCATCTCTTCACCGAAGGTGGAGAGGATGAAGTCGGAGTTGGCGGCGAAGCCGATGAGGTCGGAGTCCCCCTGGCCGAGGCCGGTGCCGAGGGTACCCCCGGAGCCGAAGGACATCAGAGCCTGGCCGATCTGTTCGCTCTGCCGCCAGGTCTCTTCGGCGAACGGGTTGAGCCAGAAATCCACGCGCTGCTGGACGTGCGGTTCGAAGGAAGCGACGCCTACCGCGCCGACCGCGGACATCAGCAGACCGAAGACGATCCAGCTGGTGCGCTCCGTGGCGACGTACAGCATGATCACGAAGAGGCCGAAGAACAGCAGCGAGGTGCCGAGGTCGGTCTCGAAGACCAGGATGAGGATCGACATCGCCCAGACCATGAGGATCGGTCCGAGGTCACGGCCGCGAGGCAGGTACAGGCCCATGAAGCGGCGGCTGGCCAGCGCGAGGGCGTCCCGCTTCACCATCAGGTAGCCGGAGAAGAAGATCGCAATGATGATCTTCGCGAACTCGCCGGGCTGGATGGTGAAGGGACCGAGACTGATCCAGATCTTGGCGCCGTTCACCGCCGGGAAGAACACCGGCAGGATCAGCAGGACGAGAGCCGCTGCCATCGAGATGTAGGTGTAGCGCTGCAGGATGCGGTGGTCCTTGAGCAGCATCAGTACGCCGACGAAGAGGCCGATGCCGATCGCGGAGTACAGCAGCTGCTTGGGGGCGTCAGGGCTGAAGCCTCCGAAGAGCTTCTCGGCGCGCTGGATCAGCCGGGGCGATTGGTCCAGGCGCCAGATCATCACCAGACCGAGGCCGTTGAGCAGCGCGGCCAGCGGAAGCAGCAGCGGGTCGGCGTACTTGGCGAACTTGCGTACCGCGAGATGCGCCACACCGGCGAGCAGACCGAGGCCGACGCCGTAGCCGAGCACTCCAGCAGGCAGCTTGCCGTCGAGTGCGAGACCCACGTTGATGTACGCGAACACCGGGATGATGACGGCGAAGGCGAGCAGCATCAGCTCGGTGTTGCGGCGGCTCGGTGCTTCGATCGCGCCGATCGTGGTGGTGTTGGTGACAACGCTCATGGTGGAGAAAGGCCCCCTACGGCCGATTACTGCTTTCCGCAGTTCGCGGCCAGCTTCTGCTCCTCCTCCGAGAGGGTGGGGCCCGGAGTGGGAGTAGGTGCGGTCGGCTTGGTCGTGGCTTTCTGGGTGGTGGGCTTGCCGGTGGTGCCACCGGCCTGGCCCTCACCGGGCGGCGGAGTGCTGGCGCGGTCCGCGGCGTCGCGGCGCTGCTCGTCCTTCTTGCAGGCGGCGGCCTGGTCGGCAAGCTCGTCGACCTTCGCGCGGGCCTTGACGAGGCTGTCGGCGGTGATGGTCGCCTCGACCTGCTTGCGCTGGTAGGGCGGGAGGTACTTGAGTTCGATCTCGGGGTGGTCCTTCTCGACGTCCGAGAGCGAGACCCAGGCCAGGTCCTGGCTGATGCCCTGGTAGAGCGCGACGTGCTCGTCCTTGGATCCGACGTAGTACTGGGTCTGCGTCCAGCGGTAGCCGCCGTACAGACCACCGCCGACGACCGCCAGCGCGAGCACGGTGTAGAAGCTTCTCTTCAGCCACTTGCGGCCGCCGCGCGGCTTGATGAAGTCGTCGTCGGTGTACGACCCGAAGCTGCCCTCGGGCGGCATTCCGCCGTAGCCCATGCCGTCGCCGCTGCCGGGCGGGCCGAAGCCGCCGCCGCGCTGCTGCGGAGCTGCCGGGCGGCCCAGTCCCGCCGCCCGGCCCGCCGGGGTCTGCATGGCGCCGCCATCGTTCAGCTGGAGCTGGTTCTCGGCGACCGCGCCGACGACGACCGGGGTGTCGCTCAGCTGCCCGGCCAGGGTGTCGTTGGAGTCGGTGTCGAGGACGTCCGCGACGATGCACGTGATGTTGTCGGGGCCGCCGCCGCGCAGCGCGAGCTGGATCAGGTCCTGGACCGTCGCCTGCGGGCCCTGGTAGCTGGCGAGCGTCTCCTCCATCGTCTGGTGGGAGACCACGCCGGACAGTCCGTCCGAGCAGATCAGGTAGCGGTCGCCGGCGCGGACCTCGCGGATGGAGAGGTCGGGCTCGACATGGTCGCCGCTGCCCAGCGCGCGCATCAGCAGGGAGCGCTGCGGGTGGGTGGTGGCTTCCTCCTCGGTGATCCGGCCCTCGTCGACGAGGCGCTGCACCCAGGTGTGGTCCTGCGTGATCTGCGTCAGTACGCCGTCGCGCAGCAGATAGGCGCGCGAGTCACCGACGTGTACGAGGCCGAGGCGCTGGCCCGTCCAGAGCAGGGCGGTGAGCGTGGTGCCCATGCCTTCGAGCTGGGGGTCCTCCTCGACCATGAGCCGCAGCTGGTCATTGGCACGCTGTACCGCGGTGCCGAGTGAGGTGAGGATGTCCGAGCCGGGCACGTCGTCGTCGAGTGTGACGAGCGTGGAGATGACCTCCGACGACGCGACCTCGCCGGCGGCCTGGCCGCCCATGCCGTCGGCGATGGCCAGAAGGCGGGGGCCGGCGTAGCCGGAGTCCTCGTTGCCCTCCCGGATCATGCCCTTGTGCGATCCGGCGGCGAAACGCAGAGACAGACTCATGCGCACCTCGCCCGTCGGCTCGGGGTACAGCCGGTCTCGAGCCACACTGCCCACCCTCCGGTCGGGAGCCCGTCCCGGTCCGCTGTCGGGACCGCCGCGGCTCGCTCGCTCCGCTCGCTCATTGTCGTACTACTTCCGCAGCTCGATGACGGTCTTGCCGATGCGGATCGGCGCGCCCAGCGGAATCGGTGTCGGGGTGGTGAGTCGGGTCCGGTCGAGATATGTGCCGTTGGTGGACCCGAGATCCTCGACGATCCACTGGCCGTCACGGTCCGGGTAGATCCTGGCATGCCTGCTGGACGCGTAGTCGTCGTCCAGCACGATTGTGGAGTCATGTGCCCGGCCCAGCGTGATCGTCTGGCCCTGCAGCGACACCGTGGTGCCCGTGAGGGTGCCCTCGGAGACGACCAGTTTGGTGGGCGCACCGCGCCTCTGGCGGCTGCTCGCCTGCTGCCGCTGCTGCGGAGGCGCGGCGCTCTGGCGCGCCTGCTGGGGACGCGCGTCGGCATTGCGGCGCGAGCCGCGTTGTGTGACGCGCGTACCGAACAGGTCGCTGCGGATGACCTGAACGGCCACGATGACGAACAGCCACAGAACGGCCAGGAAACCTAGCCGCATGACCGTCAGGGTCAGCTCTGACATTGCCCCCGCTTCACCCTTCGGCTTGC
Source organism: Streptomyces sp. SLBN-118 (assembly GCF_006715635.1). NCBI lineage: Bacteria > Bacillati > Actinomycetota > Actinomycetes > Kitasatosporales > Streptomycetaceae > Streptomyces > Streptomyces sp. SLBN-118. The sequence continues at coordinate 3,830,529 of NZ_VFNP01000001.1, read as the reverse complement.
CGGTAAACGATGGTGGTGCTGCCCACGACGATCCGCGAGCCGTCGCGGAGCGTAGCGCGGGTGGTGTGCTGCCCGTCTACCACGATGCCGTTGGTAGACCCGAGATCCTGGATCGTCGAGGGCGTTCCGGTCCGGATCTCACAGTGCCGGCGCGATACGCCGGGGTCGTCGATCCGCACATCGGCGTCGGTGCTGCGACCCAGCACCAGCGTCGGGCGGGAGATCTGATGGCGGGTGCCGTTGATCTCGATCCAACGTCTTACCTGAGTGCTCGGCATCGGGCCGGGGCCCGGTGCCGGACGGCGGTCCGCGACCGGCGCGGGGCCGGGCCGGCCGACGCCCGGAGGGGGCGCCACCGGCATGGGAGGTGCCCCGGCGGGCGGGTAGCCGTAACCGCCGCGGACGCCGCCCTGAGGGCCGGCAGGTGCCCGCTCGGGCGACTGTGACGAACTCGACGCGAGGGTGCGGCTGCGCACCCGGTACAGGCCGGTGTCGAGGTCGTCCGCCTTCTCCAGGTGGACCTTGATCGGCCCCATGAAGGTGTACCGCTGCTGCTTGGCGTAGTCGCGCACCAGGCCGGACAGTTCGTCGCCGAGCTGGCCGGAGTACGGGCTCAGGCGCTCGAAATCGGGCGCGCTGAGCTCCACGATGAAGTCGTTGGGGACGACAGTCCGCTCGCGGTTCCAGATCGTCGCGTTGTTGTCGCACTCGCGCTGGAGGGCGCCGGCGATCTCGACAGGCTGGACCTCGGACTTGAACACCTTGGCGAAGGTGCCGTTGACCAGACCTTCGAGTCGCTGCTCGAACTTCTTCAGGACTCCCATGAGGCACCTCCTCCGTCGTTGCCGTCCTGATACTGCTTACTGATCGTATCCACGCGTCGGGAAATCGGCTGGTTCCCCTTGTCTGCCCCGTCGATGAGTGTCACCTCTCACACGGATCGTAGAGGCGGCCTCCTGACAGTGTCCCGCACCCGGGGTGCTCCAAGGAGGAGCGGGGGCGGCCGCCTTCCGTTCCCTGTTCCCCGGCACCGTCCGCGAAACAATCGGATGTGAATCCACCCTGTGCAGCGTGCTAATCTTCTGCATGTCGCCAGGCGCTCGCACTGAACAAGTGGGGGACGGGGCGGCAACACCCAATGCGCGGGTGGCGGAATAGGCAGACGCGCTGGATTCAGGTTCCAGTGCCCGAAAGGGCGTGGGGGTTCAACTCCCCCCTCGCGCACAGACAGAGAGAAACCGACGAAACGGGTTCTCACCAGAGACGAAAGTCCTGGTGGGGCCCGTTTCTCGTTGACCGGACGGCTTGCGGGCCTCCGGGGTACCGTCGCAGGGGCCTGCTCGCGCAGTTCGGGGCCCGAACCGTGGCAAACCTCACGGAGCGGGCTCACCACTTCGGTGGTCCTGAGGCGATGCGGTTGGAGTTGATCAGGACACCCAGGGATCAGGCCCAGAGCGCCTCGGCGAACAGGGCGCCGAGGAAGGCCGCGCCGAGCCCGGCGGCCACGCTCGCGGTCACATTGACCGCCGCGTACAACTTCGCGCCGACCTCGACCAGCCGCAACGTCTCGTAGCTGAACGTCGAGTACGTCGTCAGTGCCCCGCACAGCCCCGTCCCCAGGAACAACTGCACGTGTGAGGACGCCGCCCCCGCCGTCACCGCCCCGGTCAGCACTCCCAGTGTCAGACAGCCCACGACGTTGACCGCGAAGGTCCCCCACGGGAAGACCGAGTCGTGCCTGGCCTGCACCGCCCGGTCGGTCAGGAAGCGCAACGGGGCGCCGACCGCAGCCCCCAGCACCACCAGCAGCCAGTTCACTTGGCTTTCTCCCTGCCCGCGTAACGGATGACTTCGCAGTGGTCCATGACGACCAGCCCCTCCGTGACCAACTCGTCGAGTTGCGGCAGGAAGGCGCGGATGCGTTCCTCGTCATCCACGATCACGATCGCCACCGGCAGATCCTCACTCAGGGACAGCAGCCGGACGGTGTGAATCAATGAGGAGGCGCCGAACCCCTCGATGCCCCGGAACACACTCGCGCCCGCCATGCCCGCCTTGTGTGCCCGGTGCACGATCTCCGTGTAGAGCGGTTTGTGGTGCCACAGGTCCGATTCCCCGATGAAGATCGTTACGCGCACCGCCATGCCTGTCAGCCTGGTCATGCCTGCCTCCACGCCACTACGCGGCGCGCCATCCACACCGCACTCCACACCGCCGCCAGCGACGCGAGCGGCGTCAGTCCCAGGTATGCCATCCCTGTACGGGCGTGGCCGCTGTCCACCAGACCCTGAATATCCACCGCATACGTCGAGAACGTCGTGAACCCGCCCAACACGCCGGTACCGAAGAAGGGCCGCACCAACCGGTGCGCCGCCCACACATCGGTGATCACCACCATGAACAGGCCGATCACCGCACATCCGATCACGTTCACGGCCAGCGTCGTCCACGGAAATCCGCCCGGCGGGGTGGGCCACATCAGCGAGGCCCCGTACCGAGCCGTTGCCCCGAGGGCGCCCCCAAGCGCCACCACAGCTACGACTGGGCCCAGCGGGCGTCGCCGGACGGGAGCCGGAGGACCGGCGTCAGGACCAGTGGGCTCATCCACCGACGGAGTGTGAGGGGCTTGCACGGACATGTCTCCTACTCGCAGGTCACCCGGACCGGGCGCGCTCCATCGCAAGTAGGGACCGTTGGCGGCATCCAGGCCGCGGTTCGGGTACGGCGGGCCCCACCGCCGTGCAGAAACCGTCACCGGTCCCTGCACGACAACGCTATCGTCCGCGCCGCCCCGGCGTGAACCAGCGCGCCAAGCCGATCAGACCTGGCGCCGGCCCATCGCCGGGGAGCAGCGTCGAGTGCGACGTTCGTCGCTCCCCGGTGAGACGAAAGTGGGCTGTGGGCGCCAGGGCGGGTTGCTTAGGGTGCGGCTGTGGACGCTTCATCGAGGATCCGGGCGGGCTGGGCGTGGCTGGCGGCACCCGAGCTGTGGTCGAGGCGGCGGACCGCCGGCGAGCTGGTACTCGCGTTGGTGCTCGGCCTCATGGCCGCCGGAACCGAGGAACTGCTGGGCAGTGAGGGACCGAGGCTGCTGCTCGTCGGAGCGTCGGTGGCGCTGCTGTCCCTGCTGCGACGCCGGATGCCGACGCCGGTCCTGGTGATGACCGGGGCGCTGGCGCCACTCCTGAGCGGCTTCGCGCCGCTGCTGATGGTCGTGGGGTGGTCGGCCGGGCGCAGGGTCGTGGGCGCCGGGCGAACGCTGGCCGCGTTCACTGTCGCGTACGCCCTCTTCATCGGCACCACGCTCGTGGACTCCTGGGCGCAGCACGCGCAGATGACGATGGTTCTGCTCTCCACGCTCTACTTCCTGGCGACGACGGTCGTGCCCGGACTGGCCAGCCGCTACTGGACGCAGCGCCGGACCCTGCTGCACACCCTGCAGGAGCGCAACGCCCAGCTCCTGCGGGAGCGGGCGATGGTGGCAGGGCAGGCGCGGCTGCTCGAACGGCAGCGGATCGCCCAGGACATGCACGACAGTCTTGGCCACCAGCTGGCGCTGATCTCCGTACACACAGGTGCGCTCGAGGTGGACCCCGAGCTGACACCACGGCAGCGGGAAGTCGTCGGTGTGCTCCGGGACGGTTCGGTGACCGCCATGCATGAGCTGCGCGAGGTCGTCGGGATTCTGCGGGACGGGGTCGAAGCGCCGCCGCCCGTCGACGAGTCGGGGCGTGCCGCCCGTGGGACGGCAGGCATCGCGGGCCTGGTGGAGGCGGCGCGGGCGGCGGGTAACACCGTGGAGCTGCGGTGCTCGGGCGAGGCGCGGCCCCTTGCGGCGGCGGGCGACCATGCGGCGTACCGCATCGCGCAGGAGGCGCTGACCAACGCGTACAAGCACGCGCCCGGGGCCGCGATAGGCGTGGAGCTGAGATACGAGCCGGACTCGTTCGTCGTCGAGGTCGTCAGCGGGGCTGCGGCGGCGCCCGCTCCCGGCGAAGTGGTCAGTGGCGGCCAGGGGCTGACCGGGCTGCGGGAGCGGGCCCGGCTGGTCGGTGGCATCGTGCACGCGGGTCCGGCGGACGACGGGGGCTTCCGGGTGGCGGGGGTGCTGCCGTACGGAGTCGTGGAGGCGGCGCCGTTCGTCGCGACGGAGGACGACTTTCGCCAGCAGTCGCCGAAGGCCGCGCTCGGGAACGGTGGTCCGGTCATGAACTGGACTGTTTCGGAGCGGGAGCTGGCGATGGGTGGACAGAACAGAAGCCGGGGCGGCGGTCTGGCGCTTGGCTGCGGGATCTCTGTGGCGGCGTTGCTGGTACTGGGGGCAGCGGGTGTCTTCGGGCTGTTCTTCCTGGTGGGCTCGATGAGTGAGGGGATGATTGACCCGGTCGAGTACGAGAAGGTGACGATCGGGGCCCCCGAGGACGAGGTGCGTGACGGGCTGCCGAGCGGGGACACGATCGCGACCGCCGGGCTGAGTGGCAAAGGCCCTGAAAAGCCTGTGGGCTCCGAATGCCTGGTGCTGATGTCCTCGGAGGTGGGGGACAACCTCGACACCGAGCCGGTGTTCCGGTTCTGCTTCAAGGACGGCAAGCTGATCGAGAAGAAGTCCTACGAGGTCAGCCGATAAGCGGGTTGGCCGCATGGGTGCGCGAGTGGGGGGGGGTGCAGGTGACGCAGTCGCCGATCCGGGTCGTCATCGCTGATGACGAGCCGCTCATCAGGGCGGGGATCCGGATGATCCTCACCTCCGACCGCGGGATCGAGGTCGTGGCGGAAGCGGCCAATGGGCGCGATGCGATCGCGTCCGCGCGTTCACACGGCGCCGATGTGGTGCTCCTCGATATCCAGATGCCGGTGATGGACGGGCTGACGGCCCTGGAAGAGCTGCGCAGGGCGGCACCGGCGGCACGAGTGATCGTGCTGACGACTTTCGGCGAGCGCGAGAACGTACTGCGGGCGCTGGAGCACGGCGGCGCGGGTTTTCTGCTGAAGGACACCGCGCCCGCGGAGCTGATCCGGGCGGTACGCGCGGCGGCTGCGGGGGATGCGTATCTCTCGCCCGGTGCGACCCGGCACGTGGTGGATCAGCTCGCCTCGGGGCGGGCGGCGGCCCGCGGCGAGCAGGCGCGGACGAGGGTGGCCGGGCTGAGCAGTCGCGAGCGGGACGTCCTTGCCCTGCTGGGGGAAGGGCTGTCCAACGCGGACGCGGGGCGGCGGCTGCATATGAGCGAGGCCACGGTGAAGACGTATGTGAGCCGGATCCTGGCGAAGCTGGAGTGCGAGAACCGGGTGCAGGCGGCGCTGCTGGCGCGGGATGCGGGGCTGGACGCGGGGTTGGACGCGGGGTGATGTGCGATGGCGCGTGATGCCTGGGCCCTGGCACGGGCGGGCCGGTCTCGTGAACCGGCGGCGTGATGCGTCGTCGTTCGTCGCTCCACGGGGAACATACGTGTTGCATGTTTCACGTGAAACGCCCGCCGGGGAGGACCCTCGGCGGACGTTCGCGCACGGTCGAGACGGTTTGAGCGGTCAGCCGGCCAGGCACGCGGCCAGGGTCTTGCCCTTCTCGGCAGCCTCATCCAGTGCCTTGGTGCGGGAGGCGTTGGCGAGCGGGATCAGTTCCGCCATCTCCGGCTTGGAGTGGGCCAGCGTCAGTTCGGGAACGATGAGGTCGACTTCAGCGCCGAGCATGCCGGTCAGCACCTTCTCCAGGTAGTTCTGAACGTACTCGAAGCCTCGCGCGGGGTACCCGGAGCATAGGAACCGCCGCGGCTGGCGACGACCGTGACCGGGGTTCCGGCTACCGGTCCGTCAGGACCCGCGTTGTGACCGACGACGATCACCTGGTCCAGCCACGCGTTGAGGAGTGGACGGGATCGTGAAGGTGTCCATGGCAGCTGAGGCGTGCCATTCCGGGCATCAGCGAGCGCATGCTCTCGGACCGGCTGACCGGGCTGGGGGCGGCCGGGCTGGTGGTGCGGGAAGTCGACCGGGCCGCCGCTGAGGGTCGCCTACCGGCTGACGGACGCCGGGGCGGCGATGGAGCCCGCGCTCAAGGAGCTGGCGCGGTGGGCGGACGGGCATCTGGCGAAGGGCGAGTCGGGCCACTGCTAGCGCTGCTTCCACTCGTGTGGTGTGGCAGAGGCCAGATGGGCTGGGGGATGTCTCCGGCCGAGTTGTGCCACAGCAGATGGGCCCGGTGTGGTGGATCTTCGCGGGCAGTGGAAGTGCCGAACGTTATCCACAGGGGGAGACGGCTGTCGGGGAGCGGCGGTACGGTCGTTGGCAGTTGATGTTGAAGGTGTACGTGTTCGTGCACGACGACGGGGGAGGCAGCGCTTCATGGGCGAGGCTGAGACGGGGACGCCGACAGGGCGGGCGGAGTTCGACGGAGCGGGCGCCGGCGGGTCCGGGGGTGCCGTGAGGGCACCCGGGGACGCGGCAGGGGTAGGGGCGCGTGTCCCGGTGGTGCCTGGATTCGCACGGCGTCCGGGTCAGGAGGTGGCTGGTGCCCCGGATGGCGCCAGGTCGCCGAAGGAGGCGGGGAAGGCGCTGCGGGACAGGATTCCGCGGGCCTCGCACGACTCGCTCGTACTTCCGGTGGCGCGGCCCGACGCAGTCCAGGCCGTCGAGGAGTCCAGCCGCGGCCGGGTGCCGGAGCTCACGCCGATACGGGTCGGCCGGATGGCCGCCTCGCCGTTCGCCTTTCTCCGCGGCTCGGCCGGCCTGATGGCCCATGACCTGGTGGGCACTCCGGTCACCGGAGTCGGCGCGCAGATCTGCGGTGATGCCCACGCGGCGAACTTCGGTCTGTACGGCGATGCGCGCGGCCGCCTTGTCATCGACCTGAACGACTTCGACGAGACCGTCGTGGGCCCATGGGAATGGGACCTCAAGCGGCTCGCCGTCTCGCTGGTGCTGGCCGGGCGCGTGGTCGGCGCGGACGAAACCGTCTGCCGGGCGGCGGCCTTCGACGCCGTGGGCGCGTACCGGCGCACGATGCGGCTGCTGGCCAGGCTGCCCGCGCTGGACGCGTGGAATGCCATCGCCGACGAGGAACTCGTCTCCCACACCGACGCGCGGGATCTGATCGGCACGCTGGAGCGAGTCTCGGAGAAGGCCCGGAACAACACCAGCGCGCGCTTCGCCGCCAAGTCGACCGAGGCCGTGTCCGACAGCGACTCCGCCCCGGGCGAGGGGGGACGGCGCTTCGTGGACGCGCCGCCGGTGCTGCGACGAGTACCGGACGCGGAAGCGGCGGCCGTCGCCGCGTCGCTGGAGGAGTATCTGAGCACGGTGTCCGAGGACCGGCTTCCGCTGCTCGCCTGGTACTCGATCCATGACGTGGCCTTCCGGGTGGTCGGGACCGGGAGCGTGGGTACCCGGTCATATGTCGTGCTGCTGCTCGACCACCGTGGCGACGCGCTGGTGCTGCAGGTGAAGGAGGCACGGTCCTCGGCGCTCGTTCCGTATCTGAAGGCTGCCGGGTTCCCTGTTCCGGACGTGGAGCACGAGGGGCGCCGGGTGGTGCTCGGCCAGAAGCGGATGCAGGTGGTCAGCGACATTCTTCTTGGCTGGACGACGGTCGACGGACGGCCTTTCCAGGTACGGCAGTTCAGGAACCGCAAGGGCAGCGTGGACCCGGCGGCCCTCGCGCCGGACCAGGTGGACGACTACGGACGGATGACCGGAGCGCTGCTGGCCCGGGCGCACGCGCACAGCGCCGATCCGCGGCTGCTCGCCGGATACTGCGGAAAGAACGAAGAGCTGGACGAGGCGGTGGCCGGCTTCGCCGGGATCTACGCGGACCGTACGGAGGCGGACCACGCGGATCTGCTGTCGGCGATCAAGAGCGGACGGATAGCCGCTGAGCTGGGGGTGTGACCGGGCGCTCGGCCGCGCCCGTAGGCTGGGCGGGTGACCCAGGATGCAGCCGGGGGCCCGACGACCCGGAACGACGAAGAGCAGGCCGCGCAGGCGCGGCCCGAGGCCCGGCTGGAGAAGGCTGTGCGCGCGGCCGAGCAGGCGCTGATCGAGTTCGAGATCGCGCTGGAGACGTTCCGGGTGGAGGTCGAGAACTTCTCCCGGCTGCATCACCAGAAGCTCGGCCCGATGTATGCGCGTCTGGACGAGCTGGATGCCCAGATCGCCGAGGCCACGGCCGCCCGCACCGGCGATCCGGAGGATCTGCGCAAGGCGCAGGAGGCCCGGGCGATGGTGATGCCCATGCCGGGCGTCGACGAGCTGTTCCACGACTGGATGGACTCCGACGGCCTCTCGCCCGAGGCCGCCGCGATGCTCACCGACCAGCCTGTGCGGGCGCCGAAGCGGGTGCGGCCGAGCGAAGAAGCACGCAAGCTCTACCGTGAGCTGGCCCGCAAGGCGCATCCGGACCTGGCTCAGGACGAGGCGGAACGGGTGCGGCGCGACGAGTTCATCACGCGCGTGAACGGCGCGTATGGGTTCGGCGATGTGGCGTTGCTGAAGGAGCTGGCCGCGGAGTGGGAGGCCGGTCCGGTGCCGGCCGAGCAGCGGCTGAGCGAGAGCGAGGAGCTCTATGCCCGGCTCGAGTGGTTGTCGCAGCGCAAGGAGATGCTGACCGCGGTCGCCAAGGAGCTGGAGGAAAGCGCGATCGGCGCGATGCTGCGGATGGCGCCCGAGGACCCGGACCGGCTGCTGGAGGAGATTGCCGAGCAGCTGCTCGCGCAGGTCGCAGAGCGCGAGGCGGAACTGTCCAAACTGGTGCAGTAGGTTTTCTGAGTGGCTCGGGAGACCTGGAGCACGCAGAGCCCTGCCGCCGTACGCACGAGAGAAGGCATAGCCCATGAATTTCGCCCCGCTGCCCGCGGTGGATGCCGCGGCGGTACCGTCCGACGGCCTGGTGCTGGACGTCCGGGAGAACGACGAGTGGGCTGCCGGACATGTCGAGGGCGCACTGCATGTGCCGATGAGCGACTTCGTGGCCCGCTTCGGTGAGGTGACCGAGGCTGTGGCGGACAAGGGCCGTGCCCATGTGATGTGCCGGGTCGGCGGGCGGTCCGCGCAGGTCACCCAGTATCTGGTGCAGCAGGGCATCGACGCGGTGAACATCGAGGGCGGCATGCTCGCATGGGACGGCGCCGGGCGGCCGATGGTCACCGACAACGACAGCCCGGCCTTCGTTCTCTGAGCTTGCCTCCGCGCTGCTAGCCCAGAGGATGGGCCGCCAGCAGCTCGCCCAGCGCCTCCTCGTGGGCGGCTGCGGGGCCGAGCGAGAGTTCGAGCTGCTTGGCCCAGGCGTGATAGCGATGCAGCGGATAGTCGGTGTCCGCGCCGAAGCCGCCGTGCAGATGCTGGGCGGTCTGCACGACACGGCGTACACCCTCCGATGCCCAGATTTTCGCAACCGCCACATCGCCGGACACGGGCAGCGGGCCGCCGACTCCCGCACTCCCCCGCGCCGGGCTCAGCCGCCAGGCCGCCTGCCAGAGGGTCGCCTCCATCGCGCGCAGATCGATATAACGGTCGGCGGCCTGGACGGCGACGGCCTGGAATGTCGCGACCGGAAATCCAAACTGCTCGCGCTTTCCGGTGTATTCACTGGTCATTGAGAGCACCGCCTCACCGAGACCGAGCGCCAGCGCACAGGTCCCGGTCGCCAGGAGCTGGCGCAGCCACTCCCAGGCTCCCTCGGCGGCGATCAGCTCGCGGCTCCCGACCCGTACGGAATCCAGGCTGACCTCGGCGAAGCGCTCGCCGCTGGTGGAGATCTGCTCGGCGAGAGCGAGCCCGCCACGGTCCCGGGGGACCAGCGCCAACACGGCTCGGCCGTCATCGGTGTGCGCCGGTATCGCGATCCGGTCCGCGGACTGGGCCCACGGCACGCCCGTCTGTACGCCGTCCAGCACCCAGCCTTCCCCGTGCCCGTCCCCGTGTGCGGCGTCCCGGCGGGCGGCGACGGCGAGCTCGGCGGGGTCGTGACCGGTGCGGCCATTGGCCCCGACGGTGAGGACCAGCTCACCGCGGCCGACGCGGGGGAGGACCTCGTCGCTCAACTCGGCGCTGCCATAGCGCTCCACTGCCATGGCGACCGCACTCGTCTCCAGCAGCGGTACCCGCGCCAGTACCTTCGCTGACTCACGCAGAATGAGGCAGAGTGCGATGGGATCGAGGCCCGCCCCGCCGTACTGCGGGGACACGACGAGGCTCAGCAGATCCGCGTCCGCGAGCTTGGCCCACAGCGGCCGGTCGAACTCCTCGGCCACCGCGCCCGGGGTGAGCGCGGGAGACGGCACACCATCGGGAGCGACGCCCGAGAAGACCGCCCTCGCCGCCTCGACGGCCGCCTGCTGCTCCTCGGTGAAAGTGAAGTCCACTGTCCTGTCCTCCCACGCACCGGCGCTGCCTACCTATCTGACGGTCCGTCAAGATAGAACAGCTCCTGGAAAAAGAACACAGCGCGGGAGGACCAAGGGCGCGCCGGGCTCGGCGCGCCGGGTCTCAGCGGTCGAAGTCCAACTCCACTTCCGGCGTCGCGGGATGGGACTGGCAGGCCAGCACATAGCCCGCCTCGGTCTCTTCCTGCTCCAGCGCGAAGTTGCGGTCCATTCGCACTTCGCCCGAGACCAGGAACGCCCTGCAGGTGCCGCAGACGCCGCCCTTGCATGCATACGGCGCGTCCGCGCGGCTCCGCAGCACTGTCTCGAGCAGCGACTCCCCTTCCCGGACGGGCCACTTGCCGGACCGGCCGTCGAGAGTCGCGGTGAGCTCGGCGTGGGCCGGAGCGGTCACCGCGACCTTGCTCGGCCCCGAGTCGTCATCCACATGGAAGATCTCCTCGTGGATGCGGCTGCGGTCCACACCGAGCCCGCGCAGTGCGCTCTCGGCACCCCGGACCAGGCCGAAGGGGCCGCACAGGAACCAGCCGTCCACGTCCGCCACCGGCACCAGCGCCGGCAGCAGCCCGGTCAGCCGCTCCTGGTCCAGCCGTCCGGACCCCAGCCCCGACTGCTGCTCCTCCCGGGAGAGCACGGTCACCAGCTGCAGACGGTCAGGGAAGCGGTCCTTGAGGTCGGCGACCTCGTCCAGGAACATCGTCGAAGCCGCGGTGCGGTCGCTGCGTATCAGGCAGAACCGGGCCTCCGGCTCGGCAGCCAGCAGCGTTGCCGCCATCGACAGCACCGGGGTGATGCCGCTGCCGCCGACGATCGCCGCGAAGTACCCGGGGCGGGGGGCGAGGAGGAAGCGGCCCATTGGAGGCATCACCTCGACGGTGTCGCCGACGGCCAGTTCCTTGAGCGCGAACGTCGAGAACTCGCCCCCGTCGACCAGCCGGATGCCCACACGCAGCATCGGATCAGCGTTGGCCGGGGCGGCCGGGGTGCAGATCGAGTACGTGCGGCGGATCTCCTCGCCCTGCACCAGGCGGCGCAGGGCCAGATGCTGGCCGGGGGTGTGGCGGAAGGTCTCGCGCAGCTCGGGCGGCACCTGGAAGGTGACGGCCACCGAGTCGTCCGTGAGCTGTTCGACCTCGCTCACCCGGAGCGGATGGAACATCTACAACTCCTTGAAGTGGTCGAATGGTTCGCGGCAGCTGACGCAGCGACGCAGAGCCTTGCAGGCGGTGGAGGAGAACCTGCTCAGCAGTTCGGTGTCGGTGGAGCCGCAGTGCGGGCAGCGCACGGAGAGCGTGAGCGCCACCGGTCCCTCAGCGGCGTGCGGGCGGGGCGGCGCTATCCCGAACTCGGCCAGCTTGCGCCGTCCTTCTGCGCTGATGTCGTCCGTCGACCACGCCGGTGAGAGAACCTTGACGACCGAGACGTCCGGCACCCCGTGGTCGTGGAGGATCTGCTCTATGTCCGAGGTCATGGCCTCGATCGCGGGGCAGCCGGTGTAGGTCGGAGTCAGTTCCACCTCGACCCTGCCGGGCCCGAGGATCTGGACCCCGCGCAGGACACCGAGCTCCTCCAGGGTCAGCACCGGCAGCTCGGGGTCCGGCACGGAGCCGGCGAGCCTGCGCAGCTCCTCCTCGAGACGCGTGTCGGTCACGTCGGTCACCATGACGCCCCCGGGTGGCTGCGGTGCAGATGCTGCATCTCGGCCAGCATCCGCCCGAAGGACTCGGTGTGCAGGCCCTGGCGGCCCGCCCCCGCCGCCCAGCCGCCGGAACGCGGCCCGTCGGGCACGGTCAGTGTGGACCGCTCCAGGACGGCGCTGACGCTCTCCAGCCAACTGGTCTGCAGTGCCTGCCAGTCGATGTCCAGCCCTTCGACCGGCTGGAACATCTCCCCGGTGAACCGCCACAGCGCGTCGCAGGCGCGCTGCATCCGCTCATGGCTCTCGGCCGTGCCGTCGCCGAGCCGCGCCGTCCAGTGTTCGGCGTGGTCCTGGTGGTAAGCGACCTCCTTGACCGCCTTCGCAGCGAGCCCGGCGAACTCGCTGTCGCCGGCCGCCAGCTGCCCGTACAGCAGCCGCTGGTAGACGGAGAAGTAGAGCTGGCGGGCGACGGTGTGCGCGAAGTCGCCGTTCGGCTGCTCGACCAGCTGGAGGTTGCGAAAGGCCCGCTCCTCGCGCAGATACGCCAGCTCGTCCTCGTCGCCGACGAGGGAGAGCAGCACCCGCGCCTGCCCCAGCAGGTCCAGCGCGATATTGGCGAGGGCGACCTCCTCCTCCAGGACGGGCGCATGGCCCGACCACTCCCCCAGGCGGTGCGAGAGCACCAGTGCGTCGTCGCCGAGGGCCAGTGCCGCGGCGTTCACCGTGGTGGTCACAGGTGCTTCACCCCTTCCGGGATCTCGTAGAAGGTCGGGTGGCGGTAGGGCTTGTCGGCAGCCGGCTCGAAGAACGGGTCCTTCTCGTCGGGCGAGGAGGCGGTGATCGAGGTGGAGGGGACGACCCAGATCGACACGCCTTCGTTTCGCCGGGTGTACAGATCGCGGGCGTTGCGCAGGGCCATCTCCGCGTCCGGGGCGTGCAGGCTTCCCGCGTGGGTGTGGGACAGCCCGCGGCGCGAGCGGACGAAGACCTCCCACAGCGGCCAGTCGGTCGAGCTGCTCATGCCGTCGCCTCCCCGGGCTTCAAGTGCTGTGCTTCATGCTTGCTTGCGTATGCCGCGGCCGCTTCCCGGACCCAGGCACCCTCTTCGTGCGCCCTGCGCCGCTGCGTAATCCGCTGTTCGTTGCAGGGGCCGTTGCCCTTGAGGACTTCCTGGAACTCCGACCAGTCGATCGCGCCGAAGTCGTGGTGTCCCCGCTCCTCGTTCCACCTCAGGTCGGGGTCCGGGAGGGTGAGCCCGAGCGTTTCGGCCTGCGGGACGCAGATGTCCACGAAGCGCTGGCGCAGCTCGTCGTTGGAGTGCCGCTTGATCTTCCAGGCCATGGACTGCGCGGAGTGCGCAGACTCGTCGTCCGGCGGACCGAACATCATCAGCGAGGGCCACCACCAGCGGTTCACCGCGTCCTGTGCCATCTCGTGCTGGGCGGGCGTGCCCCTGGAGAGGGTGAGCAGCAGCTCGTAGCCCTGGCGCTGGTGGAAGGACTCCTCCTTGCAGATCCTGACCATCGCCCTGGCGTAAGGGCCGTAGGAGCAGCGGCACAGCGGCACCTGGTTGGTGATCGCGGCGCCGTCAACCAGCCAGCCGATTGCGCCGACATCCGCCCAGGTCAGAGTTGGGTAGTTGAAGATCGAGGAGTACCTCTGGCGGCCGGCGTGGAGCTTGTCGAGCAGCTCCTCGCGGCTGGTGCCCAGGGTCTCGGCCGCGCTGTACAGATACAGACCGTGGCCCGCTTCGTCCTGGACCTTGGCCATCAGGATCGCCTTGCGCCGCAGTGAGGGCGCCCGGGTGATCCAGTTCGCCTCGGGTTGCATTCCGATGATCTCGGAATGGGCGTGCTGTGCCATCTGGCGCACCAGCGTCGCCCGGTAGGCGTCCGGCATCCAGTCGCGCGGCTCGATGCGCTCGTCGGCGGCTACGGCGGCGTCGAAAACCGCCTCGTAGGTATCCGCAGTCACTGCCGTCATCCGGGCTCCCCTACCGACCGATCGTTCGGTTCATTGACTTCAATGGTGAGTCGACGGCCCGTAGGGTGTCAACCCTGTGGATAACTGAGGTGGACCGATGGGGATCGGGGCGGGATGGACTCCTACGAGGACGAGGACGCCGGAGGCGCCGGGGGCCTGAGCTCCGAGACGCCCGCCGGCCACGGCTTCGAGCCCGTCCCCGCAGCCCGGCGTGAGGCGGTCGGCCGATCCGAGGCCGCACCTCAGTCCGAGCTGACCGAGCCCGAGCTGACCGAGCCCGAAATGCCTGAGGAGCCCGAGCTGCCTCAGGCCGCCATGCTTGAGCTGCCAGCGCCCGAGCTGCCTCACCTCGAAATGTCGCAGCAGGCCGAGCTGCCTCAGCCCGAGCGCAATTCCGGCCCGGGTCCTGCGCCCGCGCGGGGCATCGCGGCGCTCTCCCTCCCGTATCAAGTGGCTGCGGCCCTCTCACTCGCGATCATCGCCGCGCTCGCCTGCGTCCACCTTGCCATGGTGTTCCTGCACGTTGCCCCGCCCAACACGGTGACCAAGAAACACGGCGAAGCGGTCGACGGCTGGATCTATCCCGAGTTTGAGCAGAACTGGAAACTCTTCGCCCCGAACCCGCTTCAGCAGAACGTCGACGTAGAGGTGAAGGTCGAGTACGTCGCCTCCGACGGCAGCCGGGAGATCACCGGCTGGATCGATCTCACCGCCGATGACGGCCAGGCGATCCGCGGCAATCCCCTCCCCAGCCATGTCCAGCAGAACGAGCTGCGCCGGGCCTGGGACTTCTATGTCAATTCTCACGACAACGAGAACCGAGGAAACGGCCTGCGTGGCCAGCTCTCGGAGAACTATGTCCGCCGCATCGTGATGACGCGGCTCGACAAGCGCGACCTGGGAGGCCCGGTCGAGCGCATCCAGCTCAGGTCGTCGACCCGCTCGGTCAAGGCCCCGGAGTGGAGCGACGAGAAGATCGACACCCGCCCCGCCCACCGCGTTCTGCCCTGGTGGACGATCACCGCGGCGGACCTGCCCGGCGGAGTCCGTAACGGTCGTACGGAGGCGAGCCGGTGAGCGACACTCCCGACCGCAGGGCCGCCCGTGCCGTCCAGCACATCACCTCGACGGCCATGGGCCCGTACCAGAGCGCCGTCATCCGGATCGGCTTCGCCGCCACGTGGCTGCTCTTCCTGCTCCGCGAGCTGCCCAACCGCCGTGAAATGTACGGGCCCAACGGCTCCTGGAGCTGGGACATGGCGCGGCAGCTCATCGCGGGCAATGACGCCTTCACGGCCCTTATGTGGGCGGACAACAACGTCTGGTTCGAGGTCGTGTACGGCCTCGCGGTACTGTCCAGCGCGCTGCTGATGCTGGGCTGGCGAACCCGCACCATGTCCGTGCTCTTCATGGTCGGTGTGCTCTCGCTGCAGAATCGCTCCATCTTCATGGGCGACGGCGGGGACAACGTCATCCATCTGATGGCGATCTATCTGGTCCTGACCCGCTGCGGACAGGTCTGGTCGCTGGACGCGCGGCGCACGGCGCGGGCGGTTCCGGATCTGCGAGGCGTGCCACCGTGTGACCGGATGGGCCCGGCACTGTGGGCCGTGCTGGGATTCGCCCTGGTCATAGCCACCTTCCTGAATCAGACCGGCTGGTTCTTCCTGCTCCTTCTCTGGGGGCTCTGGGTGGGGCAGGGCCTGTGGTGGATGGCTGGCCGGTACGCGCCGCACAGCGAACCGCGCGCCCTGCTGGACGTTGTGGCCAACCTCGCGCACAACGCGGCCCTCGTCGTGATCATGGCCGAGGTCTGTCTGATCTACGCCACCGCCGGCTGGTACAAGATCCAGGGCTCGCGCTGGCAGGATGGCACCGCGCTGTACTACCCACTCAAGCTCGACTACTTCACGCCCTGGCCGGCCCTCTCGGACCTTCTCGCCTCCGGCGGCGTGATGGTGATGGTGCTGACGTACGGCACGGTCATCGTGCAGGTCGCCTTTCCCTTCACGCTCTTCAACCGCCGCGTCAAGAACGTCCTGCTCGTGGCCATGATGATGGAGCACGCGGCGATCGCCGTTCTGCTGGGGCTGCCGTTCTTCTCGCTGGCGATGATCGCCGCCGACGCCGTTTTTCTGCCGACCACTTTCCTGATCCGGCTCGGCGGGTGGACGGCGCGCGGCAGGGACCGGCTGCTCTCCCGAATGGGCGGGGCGGGGGGCGCAGCAGCGACGCGGGAGCCAGGACCAGCCCCCGACGCTCGTTGGGTGAGTACCACCTAGTAGTGCTTCGTTAGGTTGCGCCTGGTGGGTGACCGTCTGTCTGGGCCGGGGTCGGTAAGTCTCGGTGGCAGGTGGGGCATGCGCCGGTCCAGCACAGCAGGAGGTCCTGCAGGGTCTGGAGGACTTGGTAGAAGGTCAGGCCGGCGCTTGGGCTTTTGGGTCCAGGCGCCGGAGGGTGAGGAAGGCGTGGGCGGCGGTGACGAGGGTGACGTGGTGGTGCCAGCCGCGCCAGGTGCGGCCTTCGAAGTGGTCCAGGCCCAGCCCGTGCTTGAGTTCGCGGTAGTCGTGTTCGATCCGCCAGCGGATCTTCGCCATGCGGACCAGGTGTCGCAGCGCGGTGTCGGCGGGGAGGCTGGTCAGCCAGTAGTCAGTGGGCTCATCCTGGTGCGGCGGCCATTCGGCGATCAGGGTCTCGGCGGGCAGAACGCCGTCCCACCCGGCACGGCCACCGGCTTCCTCCCGCGCTGCCTTCGTCGCCGCGACACCGGCCGGGCGGACCTCCAGCACGATGAACCGGCTGGTCATCGCGCCTCTGCTGCCCTGGCGCCAGGTGCAACGCCGCAGCCGACGCCGCCCGGCGGTCGTGACCAGGTCTTTCAGGGAGCGGGCCGGCTCGCGGTAACGGGGCAGCCGTGGGGCGCCCATCCGCCCTTCTCGTTCCGGCGCGATGGGCACGGCCTGCCCGGGGTGAGCGCTGATGTCACCGCGAACCGCCACGGCGTAGTCCAGGCCGCGATCGGCCAGCCCGGCACGGAAGGCATGCATCTGGCCGTATCCGGCATCAGCCACCACGACCCGGCCGGGCAGCCCCCACCCGAGCGCCTCATCAATCGCGTCCAGGGCCAGACGCCACTTCTCCCGGTGCCCAACCTCCGCGGGCACCCCTGCCTTCGCGCGACGCCCATCGGCCGGATCAGCCCACTCGGCGGGCAGGAACAGCCGCCAGTTCAGCGGCACGGAGGCGGCGTCGGTGACCGCGTGCAGGCTCACTCCCACCTGGCACAGCGACTTCTTGCCCAAAGCCCCGCACCACTGGCGGGCCGCCCCCGCCGACTGGTCTCCCGCCTTGGGGAAGGAGGTGTCGTCGATCACCCACGCCTCCGGAGAGATCTCCGAGGCCACCTTCGTCGCAACGGACCGCAGCACCGGAACGTGGTCCCACGTCGACTGGCTGACGAACTGCTGCAACGCCTGCATGTTGCCGTCCGGCAGCCGCTCGGCCATCGGCTGGATCGACTTGCGCCGCCCGTCCAGCATCAGCCCACGCAAGTAACAGTCCCCCCACCCGCGCTGATCCTTTCGCTTCAACGACGCGAACGCCTCGGCAACGAACTCGCCAAGGTTCTCCCGCAGTTCCTCGATCTCCCCAAGATCCACGACCAGCAGCATGCACCACCACACGCCACCCGATCAAACCAACCTAACGAAGCACTACTAGAACCGGTTCAACGGCGCCGGCCAGGGGGCGGCTCACGGCCTCCTTGTTGCGGCGGGCTCAGGAGCGCGAACCAGTCCACGGCGAGTACGGCGCCCAGTCCGACGAAGAGGGCTGCGACATGCAGAAAGCGGGCTACGGTCTGCAGCATTGGATCGGGACGGATGTGACCGGACATCCAGCACACGGCGGCCAGGACGGCGCAGCTCAGGAGCCCTGCCGCCACGAGAAGCCCCAGCGGCGTGTGGGCGGCCTCGGACTGCTCCGGGGCTCGATGACCGGCGGCCACTGACTGCTTCGGCCGACCGGCAGAAGCCCCGGACCGATCTCTTGGTCCGGGGCTTGGGCTTCGCGGTGGCTACGGCGTGAAGACCTGCTCCAGGCGGTGGATGGCGCCGTCCTTGCCGGTCTCATACCTGAACACGAGTCCGGAGTCGGGGTGCGCATTGATCCAGTCGATCAGTTCCTGCACGCCGATCCGCTTGTTCTCACTGCTGTCGGTGATGGGGTTGGTGGCGGTGACATACGCGGCCTGGTCGAGAGCCCAGCGGCTGTGTTCGCCTGTGACGACGAAGGGCGCCCCGTCTGTGTCCTTCCCCGGGCAACCCCAGGCACCGTGCTCAACGACCAGGTTCACCTTCCCGGTGCTGCCGTCGAGTTCCTCAACTCGGTAGACGGCGAACTCGTCGGGATCGACATGGTCCGGGCTCGGCGGCTTGCTGGCACAGCCGGCGGCGGGCGCTTTGGTCGCGGGTGATCCTTTGTGCTTGGCGCCGGGCTTGCCGGCCGGCGTGCCGCCAACGCCGGCACCGGGGGACGAGGGGGCTGTGGCGCCCACGCTCGGCTTCGGGTCGGGCTTATGGGCAGTCGTGCTCGGTGACGGAGTTGCCTTGGCTCCCGCGCTCGGCGTCGCCGCCCCGGCGTCAGACCCGTCTTCCTTGCACCCGGTGAGCACAGCGGTCAGTGTGACGGCCGCGAGCGCGAGGACAACGGGTCTGAGTCGGTTGGCATTCATGAGGACGTCCCCCTGTTCACAGGCGGCCCAGTCGGCCGCACCCCCAAGCGGGACCGTAGCAACGGCGTTGTCGCACCGCTGCGCTGGAACTCCCGGTGTCACAGAGCCGGGACAAGCCCGTCACGGGGCACGGACGGTGGTGGCCCCACTGGGGTGTTTGCGATGTGTGAGAGCGGCTGTTCGGCACCGTAGCCTGAGGCGATGAGCGACGACGATGCCACGAAGGCCGTACGGCAATGGAGCGAGGCCGCGCCTGATGTTGTGCTGCTTGACGGCTTCCACGCGCTGAAGCATGCGCTCCGTTTCGGAGCGGACATACGAGTCGGCATCACCAGCGACAAGGAGGCCGTCCTGGCGCTGGCTGCTTCACTTGCCGACGACGTTACGGAACGCATCAGGGATCTTGTCGTCGAGGTACCGGGACAGACCCTGCGGGAACTGGTGCCGAGAGTTCACCCCACGCAGGTGGCCGCTCTTGCTACCAGGCCAAGCCGTCAGGCGAATGTGGCGGGCCTGGTGAGACTGCCGCGGACGTCTCCGATCGTCGTTCTCGACAACCCGCGCAATCTCGGGAATGTCGGAGCCGTGGTTCGTCTTGCTGCCGGGTTCGGGGCCACAGGCGTGGTCACCACCGGCGACCTGGACCCGTGGCATCCCAACGTGGTGAGGGCGGGGGCGGGTCTCCATTTCGCCACTGCCGTGGAACGGCTACCCGTCAGTGATCTTCCACCGGGCCCGCTGTACGTCCTTGACCCGGAAGGGGAGGGCATCAGGGCGGTGGGCATCCCTGGTGACGCGCTGCTTGTATTCGGCTCCGAGCGGCACGGGGTCTCGCCCGAGCTCCGGGGCCGGGCAACCAAGCTGCTGGCCCTCCCGATGCGGTCCCAGGTGTCGAGCTACAACCTTGCGACCAGTGTGGCCATGGCTCTGTTCCACTCGCGCGGTCCGCTACCGGGACCAGAAGCCCAGGTCGGCTGAACGGCGGGCCGTGAACCGAAGGCCCCGCAGCGCCGTGACCCCTGGCAAGGCCGTGACCCGTACGTCCCACGGGTCACGGCCTGCCCAGGTGCCTCAGGCCTGGCGGCGGACTTCCACCACACGGAAGCGGTTGGAGACGAACGCGCCGTCGCACAGAGCCGCGTTGGCCGCCGGGTTGCCACCCGAGCCGTGGAAGTCGGAGAACGCAGCCGTCTGGTTGACGTACACCCCGCCCGTCAGATTCAGGGAGAGCTGCGCCGACTCGTCGAGGCAGACGTCCTCGATCGAGCGCTCGGTCGCTTCCGAGGTCGTGTACGCGCCGACGGTCATCGCGCCCCTCTCGCGGACTGTGCGCCGCAGCAGCTCCAGCGCATCGGCCGTGGAGTCCACGGCGACCGCGAAGGACACCGGGCCGAAGCACTCCGAGAGGAAGACGGCATCGGAGTCGGCTCCCTCCCAGAGCTTCCGGGCGCCGTCGAGCTTGACGATGACCGGCGTACGGACGACCGCGTCCGGGAACTCCGGGTTGGTGATCTTCCGTGAGGGCAGAGCCACCTCGCCCGCTCCGGCCGCCGCGTCCAGGCGCGCCTTCACGTCAGGGTTGACCAGCGCGCCCAGCAGGGCGTTCGCCCGGGCGTCATCGCCGAGCAGGCCGCCCACGGAGGCCGCGAGGTCGGTGACGACCTCGTCGTAGGACTTGGGGCCCACGTCCGTGGTGATGCCGTCCCTCGGGATCAGGAGGTTCTGCGGGGTGGTGCACATCTGGCCGCTGTACAGGGACAGCGAGAAGGCCAGGTTGGACAGCATGCCCTTGTAGTTGTCGGTGGAGTCGACAACGACCGTGTTGACTCCGGCCTTCTCGGTGTGGACCTGCGCCTGGCGGGCGTTCGCCTCGAGCCAGTCACCGAAGGCGGTGGATCCCGTGTAGTCGATGATCTTGATCTCGGGGCGCACGGCCAGGGTCTTGGCGATGCCCTCGCCCGGGCGCTCGACTGCGAGAGCGACGAGATTCGGATCGAAGCCCGCCTCGGCCAGCACCTCGCGGGCCACACGCACCGTGAGCGCGAGCGGAAGCACCGCGCGGGGGTGGGGCTTGACCAGTACGGGATTGCCGGTGGCCAGGGAGGCGAAAAGCCCCGGGTAGCCGTTCCACGTGGGGAAGGTATTGCAGCCGATCAGCAGGGAGATGCCGCGGCCGGCCGTGGTGAAGGACTTCCGCAGCTCAAGGGGGTCGCGCTTGCCCTGCGGCTTGGACCAGTCGGCTGCCGCGGGGGTGCGGGTCTGCTCCTCGTAGGCGTACGCCACGGCCTCCAGGCCGCGGTCCTGGGCGTGCGGGCCGCCCGCCTGGAACGCCATCATGAAGGCCTGCCCGCTGGTGTGCATCACCGCGTGCGCGAACTCATGGGTGCGGGCATTGATCCGCGAGAGGATCTCCAGGCAGACCAGGGCACGGGTCTCGGGCCCGGCCTCGCGCCAGGCGGTCATGCCCGCCCGCATCGCGGGCAGCAGGACGTCCAGATCCGGGTGCGGGTACTCGATACCCAACTCCGGGCCGTACGGCGAGACTTCGCCGCCGGTCCAGCCGTCGGTGCCGGGCTGGTCCAGCTCGAAGCGGGTGTTGCGCAGGGCCTCGAACGCGGCGAGGCCGTCGGCCGGCGCGCTCTCTCCGTACGCCTTGGGGTGCTCGGCGTGCGGCGACCAGTAAGCGCGCGTGCGGATCGCTTCGAGGGCCTGGTCGAGCGTGGGGCGGTGGGTCTCGGTCAGCTGCATGAAGGACCAACTCCTCGTCGAGCTGGGCAGGGAAGGAATGACAGAGTTAGAGTAACCGAACGATCGGTCGGGACAAGGGGGCCGTCGAACCTGTGGACAACTCATCGGGGAGGATCACTCCCATGACCGCCATAGATCAGAGCCGGACCGTCGCCGTGGTCGGCACCGGCACCATGGGGCAGGGCATCGCGCAGGTCGCCCTGGTCGCAGGCCATCCCGTGCGTCTTTACGACGCCGTCGCCGGGCGGGCGGGCGAGGCGGCGGACGCCGTCGGCGCGCGCCTGGACCGGCTGGTCGAGAAGGGCCGGATGGACGCGGCGGCCAGGGATGCCGCCCGCGCCCGGCTGCACCCCGCGGCCGAGCTTGCCGAGCTGGCCGACGCCGCGCTCGTCGTCGAGGCGGTCGTCGAACAACTCCCGGTGAAGCAGGACCTGTTCACGTCGCTCGAGGAGATCGTTGCCGACGACTGCGTACTGGCCACCAACACCTCCTCACTCTCGGTGACTGCCATTGCGGGCGCTCTCAGGCACCCGGGCCGCTTCGTCGGCCTGCACTTCTTCAATCCGGCGCCCCTGCTCCCGCTGGTCGAGGTGGTCAGCGGCTTCGCCACCGAGGAGGCGGCCGCCACGCGCGCGTACGAGACGGCGAAGGCCTGGGGCAAGACCCCGGTGCGCTGTACCGACACCCCCGGTTTCATCGTCAACCGCATTGCCCGGCCCTTCTACGCCGAGGCCTTCGCGGTCTACGAGGAGAGCGGAGCCGATCCGGCCACCATCGACGCGGTGCTGCGCGAGTGCGGCGGCTTCCGGATGGGGCCCTTCGAGCTGACCGACCTGATCGGCCAGGACGTCAACGAGGCCGTGACCCGTTCCGTCTGGGAGTCCTTCTTCCAGAGCCCCAAGTTCACGCCGTCGCTCGCCCAGCGCCGGCTCGTCGAGTCGGGCCGGCACGGGCGCAAGAGCGGGCGCGGCTGGTATTCGTACGAGGAAGGCGCCCTGCGCCCCGAGCCGCACACCGCACCGGCCACCGAGCCGCCGTCCCACATCACCGTCGAGGGCGACCTCGGGCCGGCCCGGGAGCTGCTCGGGATGATCCGGGAGGCGGGTATCGGCGTCCGTGAGGAGGACGAGGACCGGGGCACCAGGATTCTGCTGCCCAGCGGCGGACAGCTGGCCCTGGCCGACGGACAGACCTCCGCGGAGTTCCGCGACGTCGTCTACTTCGACCTCGCCCTCGACTACCGGACCGCGACCCGGATCGCGCTCTCCGCCTCAGAGGTCACCGGCTGGGAGACGCTCAGGCAGTCGATCGGCCTCTTCCAGGCCCTCGGCAAGAAGGTCAGCGTCATCGGGGACGTCCCCGGGATGATCGTGGCCCGTACGGTCGCGATGCTCGTGGACCTCGCCGCCGACGCCGTCGCCAAGGGTGTCGCCACCCCTCAGGACATCGACACGGCGATGCAGCTCGGCGTCAACTATCCGCTGGGGCCGGTCGAATGGGGCCGGCGCCTCGGCCGGTTCTGGGCGCACGAGCTGCTGGACGAGCTCCACGCGCGCGTACCCACCGGGCGCTACGCCCCCTCCCTGGGGCTCTACCGGCAGGGGTACGTTCGGCCGGAGAAGGATGAGGCAGGCGCATGACCACGGCCAAGCGGGACACCTATACGCCGGAGACGCTGCTGACCGTCGCCGTACGGATCTTCAACGAGCGCGGCTACGACGGCACCTCCATGGAGCACCTCTCCAAGGCGGCCGGAATCTCCAAGTCCTCGATCTATCACCATGTGGCGGGCAAGGAGGAGCTGCTGCGCCGGGCCGTCAGCCGGGCGCTCGACTCCCTCTTCGCCGTTCTCGACGAGCCGGGGGCACTGCGCGGACGGGCCATCGAGCGGGTCGAGTACGTCACCCGGCGCACCGTCGAGGTACTGATGGCCGAGCTGCCCTATGTGACCCTGCTGCTGCGTGTACGGGGCAACACGGCCACCGAGCGGTGGGCCATGGAGCGGCGCCGGGAGTTCGACCAGCGCGTGGCCGATCTGCTCAAGGCCGCCGCGGCCGACGGCGATCTCCGTGCGGACATGGACATCCGGCTGGCGACCAGGCTGCTGTTCGGCATGGTGAACTCGCTGGTCGAGTGGTACCGGCCGCATCCCGGCGGCGGTTACGGCGGGGAGGAGGTCGCCGAGGCGGTCGTGCGGCTCGCCTTCGACGGGCTGCGTACGGACTCCTAGAGCACGCGCCCGCGCCTCCGGAGCACGCGCCCGCGCCTGACTTGTGCCACGGGCTCTACTGCAGCGGCTCCGCGTCCGGTGGCGGGCCTGAGCTGCCCGGCCCCGGGTCGAGATCCGTCTCCTCGAAGACCAGCAGCGTGCGCGTGGACAGGACTTCCGGGATGGACTGGAGCCTGGTCAGGACGAGTTCGCGCAGCGTGCGGTTGTCCGGGGTGTGCACCAGCAGAAGTACGTCGAAATCACCGCTGACCAGAGCGATGTGGGCCGCTCCGGGCAGCGCTTGCAGCTGCTCGCGCACCGTGCGCCAGGTGTTCTGCACGATCTTGAGCGTGATGTAGGCGGAGGCACCCTGACCTGCGCGCTCGTGGTTCACCCGGGCGCTGAAGCCCCGTATCACGCCGTCGTCGATGAGCCTGTTGATGCGCGCGTACGCGTTGGCGCGCGAGACATGCACACGCTCGGCCACGGAGCGTATCGAAGCGCGGCCGTCGGTCTGGAGGATCCGAAGGATGTCCCGGTCGATGGGGTCGAGGGGCCGTGCCGGAGGGGTCGGCTCCGTCCGGTCCCCGCCCTCGGCCATTTGTTCAGCTGCCATATCCCCCCGCCTTCTCAGCATGGACGACCTGTCTCCATCTCAGGCTGTGGAGAACCGTTTGTCCACAGGCTGAAGGTGCCTGTAGCCAAAATGCGTCCACGACCGAACAATCGGTAGGGAGGCGGGTCACACTGTCGTGCCGCTTCGTCGTCGCTCCCCTGAGGAGGTGCTCGCGTTGAGAAAGAGCAGCATGACGGTCCAGGAGCTGCCCGGTGCCGCTGCCGCCTACCGGCCCACACCGCCGCCGGCGTGGAAGCCCCGCACCGATCCTGCACCCCTGCTCCCGGACCCGGAGCCGTACCGCGTGCTCGGCACGGACGCCGCTGCCGGCGCGGACCCCGAGCTGCTTCTGCGGCTGTACGCGGAGCTGGTGCGCGGCCGCAGGTACAACGCGCAGGCGACCGCCCTGACCAAGCAGGGCAGGCTTGCCGTCTACCCGTCGAGCACCGGGCAGGAAGCGTGCGAGGTCGCGGCGGCGCTGGCGCTCGAGGAGCGGGACTGGCTCTTTCCCAGCTACCGCGACACCCTCGCGGCCGTGGCACGCGGGCTCGACCCCGTACAGGCACTGACACTGCTGCGCGGTGACTGGCACACCGGATATGACCCGCACGAGCACCGCATCGCGCCCCTGTGTACCCCGCTCGCCACCCAGCTGCCGCATGCGGTGGGACTGGCACACGCTGCCAGGCTCAAGGGCGACGACGTCGTCGCGCTCGCCCTGGTCGGCGACGGCGGCAGCAGCGAGGGCGACTTCCACGAGGCGCTGAACTTCGCGGCGGTGTGGCAGGCCCCGGTCGTCTTCCTCGTCCAGAACAACGGTTTCGCGATCTCGGTACCGCTGGCCAAGCAGACCGCGGCTCCCTCGCTCGCCCACAAGGCCGTGGGGTACGGCATGCCCGGCCGACTCGTCGACGGCAACGACGCGGCCGCGGTGCACGAGGTGCTCGCCGATGCCGTGGCCAGGGCCCGGCGCGGCGGCGGTCCGACGCTGATCGAAGCCGTGACGTACCGCATCGAGGCCCACACCAATGCCGACGACGCGACCCGCTATCGGGTCGAGAGTGAGGTCGAGGCCTGGCGTGCGCACGATCCGATCCGGCTGCTGGAGCGGGAGTTGACGGAGCGAGGACTGCTCGACGAGGACGGCATACGGGCGGCCGCCGACGCGGCCGAGACGATGGCCGCCCAGCTGCGCGACGGGATGAACGCCGACCCGGTGCTCGACCCCATGGACCTTTTCGCGCATGTCTACGCCGAGCAGACCAGCCAGCTGCGGGAGCAGGCGGCGCAACTGCGCGCCGAGCTCGACGCCGAGGGAGAAGCCAGATGACCACGGCAGCGGTGAAGCCGGCCTCGATGGCGCAGGCCCTCCAGCGGGCGATGCGGGACGCGATGGCCGAGGACCCGACCGTCCATGTGATGGGGGAGGACGTCGGCACGCTCGGCGGGGTCTTCCGGGTCACGGACGGGCTGGCCAAGGAGTTCGGCGAGGATCGCTGCACAGACACTCCGCTCGCGGAGGCGGGGATCCTCGGCACGGCTGTCGGCATGGCGATGTACGGGCTGCGACCGGTGGTCGAGATGCAGTTCGACGCCTTCGCCTATCCGGCGTTCGAGCAGCTGATCAGCCATGTGGCGCGGATGCGGAACCGCACCCGGGGCGGGATGCCGCTGCCGATCACCGTGCGTGTGCCGTACGGCGGCGGAATCGGCGGCGTCGAGCACCACAGCGACTCCTCCGAGGCGTACTACATGGCGACTCCGGGACTCCATGTCGTCACGCCCGCGACGGTCGACGATGCGTACGGGCTGCTGAGAGCAGCGATCGCCTCCGACGACCCGGTTGTCTTCCTGGAGCCCAAGCGCCTCTATTGGTCGAAGGCCGAGTGGTCGCCCGACGCGCCGTCCGCGGTGGAGCCGATAGGCCGCGCCGTGGTGCGGCGGCCCGGGCGGAGCGCCACGCTGATCACGTACGGGCCCTCCGTGCCGGTCTGCATGGAGGCCGCCGAAGCGGCCGCGGCGGAGGGCTGGGATTTGGAAGTCGTCGATCTGCGCTCCCTCGTGCCCTTCGACGACGAGACGGTCTGCGCGTCCGTGCGGCGCACGGGACGGGCGGTTGTCGTCCATGAGTCCACCGGTTTCGGCGGCCCTGGAGGGGAGATCGCCGCGCGGGTGACGGAGCGCTGCTTCCACCATCTGGAGGCTCCGGTGCTGCGGGTGGCCGGTTTCGACATCCCCTATCCGCCGCCGATGCTGGAGCGGCACCATCTGCCGGGAGTGGACCGGGTTCTGGACGCGGTGGCGCGGCTGCAGTGGGAGGCGGGGAGCTGATGGCTCAGGTGCTCGAATTCAAGCTCCCCGACCTCGGCGAGGGTCTGACCGAGGCGGAGATCGTGCGCTGGCTGGTGGACGTGGGCGATGTCGTCGCGATCGACCAGCCGGTCGTCGAGGTCGAGACTGCCAAGGCGATGGTGGAGGTGCCGTGTCCCTATGGGGGCGTGGTGACCGCGCGTTTCGGCGAGGAGGGTACCGAACTTCCCGTCGGGGCACCGCTGTTGACGGTTGCGGTGGGGGCGGCGGACCTGAGCGGGAACGGTGCCGACGGCTCCCTTGGCCAGTCCCGTACCGCTGAGGCCGCAGGCTCTTCCGAGGCCGCCGAAGAGTCGTCGGGCAATGTGCTCGTCGGCTACGGGACGGGTGCGCCCGCGGCCCGTCGCCGACGGATTCGGCCCGCTGGGCCCCTCGCGTCCGTTCCGGCGGCGCCCGCGCCCGTGTCCCGCCCGGCTCCTGCCGCGGCTCCGGCGCCCGAGCGGCGGCCGGTCGGCGCGGTGACGGTCGACGACGCGGCACAGAGCGGGCCCGTGCCCGTCATCTCCCCGCTCGTGCGTCGCCTTGCCCGTGAACACGGCGTCGATCTGCGCACGTTGACCGGTTCCGGGCCCGACGGCCTGATCCTGCGCGCCGACGTCGAGTCCGCGATGCGGGCCGTCGAGGCACCGGCCGCGCCCGCGCCCGTCGCAGGGGCACCGGTCTCCGCCGCGGCGCGCGGTGAGCGGGTACCGCTGCGCGGCGTACGCGGAGCCGTGGCCGACAAGCTGTCCCGCAGCCGGCGCGAGATACCGGACGCCACCTGCTGGGTCGACGCGGACGCGACCGAGCTGATGGCCGCGCGGGCCTCGATGAACGCGGCGGGCGGTCCGAAGATCTCGCTGCTGGCTCTGCTCTCCCGGATCTGTACGGCCGCGCTCGCCCGCCACCCGGAGCTCAACTCCATGGTGGACATGGAGGCCAGGGAGATCGTGCGGCTTCCCGAGGTGCATCTCGGCTTCGCGGCGCAGACCGAGCGTGGCCTGGTCGTTCCGGTCGTACGGGACGCCCACAGCCGCTCGGCCGAGTCGCTGAGCGCGGAGTTCGCGCGGCTGACGGAGGCGGCGCGGCAGGGAAAGCTGACTCCAGCCGATCTGACGGGCGGGACGTTCACACTCAACAATTACGGGGTGTTCGGTGTCGACGGCTCCACGCCGATCATCAATCACCCGGAGGCGGCGATGCTCGGGGTGGGGCGGATCGTGCCGAAGCCGTGGGTGCACCAGGGCGAGCTGGCCGTGCGCCAGGTCGTCCAGCTCTCGCTCACCTTCGATCACCGGGTCTGTGACGGTGGCACCGCGGGCGGCTTCCTGCGCTATGTCGCCGACTGCGTCGAGCACCCGTCGGTGCTGCTGCGCAGCCTGTAGCGACCGCCGTAGGCCGGCCCCGGTCACCAGCTGGGGATCAACAGAGATCACCCGGGGCTCCCGGCCCACACGATCGCGGCCCATACTTCAGGCATGACCGCCTATGACGCCATCGTGCTTGCCGGGGGTGCCGCCAAGCGGCTGGGCGGGGCCGACAAGCCCTCGGTGAGCGTGGGCGGGCGAGCCCTGCTCGACCGTGTACTCGGGGTGTGCCGTGACGCGGGGCGCACCGTTGTGGTCGGGGGACGCCGGGCCACGGCGCGCCCCGTGGTGTGGGCGCGCGAAGAGCCCCCGGGCGGCGGGCCGCTCGCCGCGCTCGACGCCGGGGTTCGGCAGGTCGAGGAAGGAGCCGTCCTGGTCCTCTCGGCCGATCTGCCGTTCCTGGGGCAGCGGACTGTACGCCGGCTGATCGGCACCCTTGGCACCAGCGGGCGCGAGGCTGCGCTGCTCTCCGATGCGGGCGGACGCGACCAGCCCCTCGTCGCCGCGTACCGCACCGAGCCGCTGCGCCGTGAACTCGCCCTTCTCGCCACCGAGTACGGCAGTCTGGCCGGGCTGCCACTGCGACTGCTGACACAGGAACTGGACCTTGCCCGGATCGACGCGGAGCCGCTCGCCTCCTTCGACTGCGACACCTGGGAGGACATCTCGGCCGCTCGGGCCCGCATCAGGGAGCATGGGAACGTGCTGGACGAATGGATCACCGCAGTCAAGGACGAACTCGGCATCGAACTCGACGTCGACACAGGCGCCCTGCTCGACCTCGCGCGGGATGCCGCGCACGGCGTCGCCCGCCCCGCCGCGCCGCTCACCACCTTCCTGGTGGGATACGCGGCGGCCCAGGCAGGCGGCGGCGGCCCGGAGGCGGTCGCCGAAGCGGCCCGCAAGGCGGCCGCGCTCGCCGCGCGCTGGGCGGAGGAGGCCGAACAGGAAGCCCCGGGACCCGGTCCCGCGAAGGCTTCCGGGCCTGCCGAGCCGAACGAGGGCGAAGCCGGATGAACGGTCGGGACCAGAAGGCCGAGTCCGACGGCGTCGAGGAAGCCCTTGCGCTCGTTGCCCACCGGACGCGGCACCCAGCCGCCCCGCGTTCGGCCTCCGACGCCTCACCAGCGCCGACGGGTGAGGCGGCCGCGGGCGGGCACCGCGTGACTCCGTGGCCCGACGCCCGGGCCCTCGCCGCGCGTATCGGGCGCGCCGCGCAGCCCCGTATCCGTCGGGTTGCCCTCGATCATGCCCTCGGTCACGTACTCGCCCAGCCGCTCACCGCGCTCTGCGATCTGCCGTCCTTCGACACCTCCGCCATGGACGGCTGGGCCGTCGCCGGCCCCGGGCCCTGGACCGTTCGCGGCGGCGGCTCGATTCTCGCCGGGCACGGCGAAGCCCCGCCGCTCCCAGACGGTGCCGCCGTACGGATCGCCACCGGCGCACGTATTCCTCCCGAGGCCACCGCGGTGATCCGCAGCGAGCACGCCCGTACCGATGCGGCCAAGGGCCAGCTGTACGCCGAGCGCGAGGTGGTCCAGGGACAGGACATCAGGCCGCGAGGGCAGGAATGCCGGTCCGGCGACCAACTCCTGCCCGCCGCCTCCCTGGTGACCCCTGCCGTGCTGGGGCTTGCCGCGGCCGCCGGTTACGACGAACTGGTCACCGCCCAGCGGCCGCGTGTTGAAGTGCTGGTACTCGGCGATGAATTGCTCAGCGCCGGACTCCCCCACGAAGGCCTCATCCGCGACGCGCTCGGACCGATGATCGGGCCCTGGCTCGCTGCGCTCGGCGTCGAGGTCGTCGCCACCCGGCGCCTCGGTGACGATGCCGAGGCCCTGCACCACGCTGTCATCACCTCCGACGCCGATCTCATCGTCACGACCGGGGGCACGGCCGCGGGCCCTGTCGACCATGTCCACCCGGTCCTGCGGAAGGCGGGCGCCGAGCTGCTGGTGGACGGGGTAGCCGTGCGGCCCGGCCATCCGATGCTGCTGGCCCGGCTAGCGCGGCACGTTGAGGGACCGTCCAGGCATCTGGTGGGGCTGCCCGGCAATCCTCTTGCCGCCGTCTCCGGGCTGCTGACCCTCGCGGAGCCGCTGTTGACCGGACTTGCGGGACGGCCGGCGCCCGTTCCGTATCGCGCCCCCGTACGCGACGACGTGCATGGGCACCCGTACGACACCCGTCTTGTGCCCTTCGCCCACCGCGCCGACCGGCTGGTGCCGCTGCACTACAACGGGCCCGCCATGCTGCGCGGAATCGCCGCCGCCGATGGTCTGGCGGTCGTGCCACCGGGCGGGGCGCGGGCCGGCGATGAGCTGGAGGTCCTCGACCTGCCGTGGACCTCCTGAGTTCCGTCGGCCGGCGGCGGAGGGCGTTTCACGTGAAACCTCCCAGCAGGTCGCCAAACGGCTGCTGATCACGATCGTGCGCACGGAGGACAGCGGTGGGGAGCTCGGCCCACGGCCTCCGCACTCAAAGGCCAGGTCGCGGAGTAGCCTCGCGCCCATGCATGCGATCACGATTCCCGAACCCGGTGGTCCCGAGGCGCTTGTCTGGGCAGAGGTGCCCGATCCCGTACCCGGCGAGGGCGAGGTCCTCGTCGACGTCGTGGCCAGCGCCGTCAACCGTGCGGATCTGCTGCAGCGGCAGGGCTTCTACGACCCGCCGCCCGGCTCGTCCCCGTATCCCGGCCTCGAATGCTCGGGGCGCATCGCCGCGCTGGGGCCCGGGGTATCGGGCTGGGCCGTGGGCGACGAGGTGTGCGCGCTGCTGGCCGGCGGCGGATACGCGGAGAAGGCCGCCGTGCCGATGGGGCAGTTGCTGCCGGTGCCGCAGGGGGTGGACCTGGTCACGGCGGCGGCGCTGCCCGAGGTGACGTCGACGGTCTGGTCCAACGTGTTCATGATCGCGCACCTGCGGCCGGGAGAGACGCTGCTGGTGCACGGCGGAGCGAGCGGGATCGGCACGATGGCGATCCAGCTCGCCAAGGCAGTGGGGGCGCGCGTCGCCGTGACCGCGGGCGGGCCCGAGAAGCTGGCCCGCTGCGCGGAACTGGGCGCGGACATCCTCATCGACTACCGCGAGCAGGACTTTGTGGAGGAGCTGCGGAAGGCGACGGAGGGGGCGGGGGCGGACGTCATCCTCGACATCGTCGGCGCGAAGTATCTGGACCGGAATGTGCGGGCGCTGGCCGTCAACGGCCGCCTTGCCGTGATCGGCCTGCAGGGCGGCGTCAAGGGCGAGCTGAACCTGGCGACTCTGCTGGGCAAGCGGGCGGCGGTGACGGCGACGACGCTGCGTGCCCGGCCGCTGGGCGAGAAGGCGTCGATCGTCGCGGCGGTACGGGAGCATGTCTGGCCGCTGATCGAGGCGGGCCGGGTGCGGGCCGTGGTGGACCGGAGGGTGGCGCTGGCGGACGCGGCGGAGGGACATCGGGTGCTGGAGTCCGGGGCGAATGTGGGGAAGGTGCTGTTGGTCTCGCCTGCGGGTGGGTGACGGGCGGAGGGGGTGCCCGGTGCCGCGGTCGCCTGCGGTGCGGGGGACGGGGTTGGCCGGTGCCACGAGGTGGCCCTCTGGTTGCCGCTCCGGGGTTGAGTCGGGACTGCATGACGTACGGCGCGTTTCTGTCGTGTGTGGGCTGCGGGCGTACGCGCGCCACACATCACGCATACGCGCGCCACACATCACGCTCTACGTCCCGACTCCACCCGCTGCGCGGCCCCCTTGCCGGGCAGCTGCAGCTGGTCGCCCCGCGCCGCGAAGCCGGCGCTCCGGGGGTGCGTGGCCGCGAAGCTCCCTCTCGCAAGCCACGGCAAAGACCGGCGGGCCGAGGTGCTTGCACCCCGGCCCGCCCGTCGTTGTGCCGCTCGAAGATTCGCGTTTCCGGTTACAGGTACGGGCCCGAGCGGATCGCGCCGTGCTGGCCGTCCTCGTCGTCCTCGTGGCTCACTCCCGGAGGGAGCGCTCGGCGCATCTGTTCCAGCTGGGCGCGGGCTGCCATCTGCTGGGCGAACAGCGCCGTCTGGATGCCGTGGAAGAGACCCTCCAGCCAGCCCACCAACTGGGCCTGCGCGATGCGCAGTTCGGCCTCCGAGGGGATTGCCTCGTCCGTGAAGGGGAGCGAGAGGCGTTCGAGTTCCTCGACCAGTTCGGGGGCGAGGCCGTCCTCCAGCTCCTTGACCGAGCTGGCGTGGATCTCCTTGAGCCGGACCCGGCTCGCCTCGTCCAGAGGTGCTGCTCTGACTTCCTCCAGCAGCTGTTTGATCATGCTGCCGATGCGCATGACCTTGGCAGGCTGCTCGACCATCTCCGTCACCGGGACCTCGCGCGACTCGTCGTCACTGTGACCGCCGCCGAGTGCCATTCCGTCCTGTCCCACGACAAGGACGTGGGGGCTCTCCTGCGACCGTTCATTCCTCGGCATCTCCATGCCGCCATTCTCTCGTACATGTGCGTCAGCACACGGTGTGCCCCCGTACGGGGGTGATCCACCCTCGTACGGGGACACAAAGCCGCTGGATATGGCCGGATGAGTCGGTCAGGTCGCCTCGCGGCGGGAGAGCGCACCGCGGGAGCGGGTCACCAGCGCCGCCAGGAGCGCCGCGCCGACGGGGACCACGACGAGCAGTGCGGCCAGGGTTTCCCAGGGCACGATGATCGGCACGTACGGCGCCGAGTCGACCGCGCGGTAGCCCTGGTCCAGCGCCTCCCGGTAGAACTTCATCTGCTCGCGCTTCTCGGTGAGCCGCAGCCCGACCGCCGGGAGAACACCCGCCGCCGAGCCGAGCAGCACCCCCATCGCGGCCACCACACCGCACTGGAACCCGCTGAGTGTCCTGCGCACCCGCGGCGGGGCGCCGACCGCGGCCAGAGTCTTCAGGTCGGCCTCCGCATCGGCCTGGGCCAGGCCCGTGGCGATACCCGCCGCGCCGATCGTGATGAGTCCGGCGAAGATGGTCAGCGACAGCAGAATGATGCTGTTCTCGCTGGTGTAGCCCTCCTCGACATGGAGTTCGACGTCCGATCCGGTCTTGTCGAGCTCGCCGTCCAGCCGCTGGCGCTGGGCACTGCTCGGCATCTTGTCCGTCGAGTAGTACGCCCCGAGCGGCACCGTGCTCAGACCCGCAGCCCTGGCCGCCGCGGGCGGGATGATCATGGGGACGCCGTACGACTTGGCGGTTCCGGCGACCTGGTACGCGGTGAACGACTTGATCTCGCCGGGCGCGTCCTTGCCCTTCGCTGCGGCCTCGTCGGCCTTCTTCGTGTCGGTGACCAGGCGGATGTTGATCTTGCCCTTGGTGTCGAGATTGCGCTTGTCGAACGAGACGATCTGCCCGTCCGCCAGCGCCTTCTCCGCCGCCGCGTCGTTGATCTCGAGCACCTTCAGCAGCTTCGCGTCAGCGACCACCACACCGGAGTCGAGGTATGCGAAGCCCCCGGAGTCCTTGCAGCGCCAGTCCTGGGCCAGCTTGCGGCGCTGCTCCTTGCTGAACTTCTCCGAGGGGTCCTCATCCGGATGAGCCGGGTCGCTCATCCACAGCGGGCACTGGTTTGCCTTGGGCACAATGACCTCGTAGCGGCCGCAGCCCTCCTTGCCGCTGTACATGGAGCAGGTGGACTTGCCGACCGAGATTCTGTCCACATCGGCCCGTACATCGATGGGCAGGAGCTTCTGGACGGTGGCGCGCACCGCCGGGACGTCCCGGCCACCGGCCTCGTCGAGCATCACGGAGACCGCGCCGTGCGGCAGATGTGCCGTGTAATCGGCCCTGCCCTGGGCGTCGTTGCTCGCGGTGTAGGTCGCCACGGCCACCGTCCCCGCGACAGCGGCCAGTACCGCGGCCACCGCGGGAGCCGTGCGGCCCCGGTTGCGTACCGCGTCACGCAGCGCGAGGCGCGGCGAGAGCGGCAGGATGCGTCCGGTCCGGCCGAACAGGCCCACCAGTGCGGGGGTCAGGGCGACCACGCCCAACTCGGCGACGGCGCTGCCTCCGGCGACGACGATGAACTGGTCCGTCATCATCGAGCCGTAGAGCGCGACTGCCGCGCCCAGCAGGACCGCGATCAGGCCGATCACCGGCAGCACCCTGTTGCTCCTGCGTACGCCACGACGGCCGGTGAGCGAGGCCAGCACCGACTGGCGGGACGAGGTGATCGCCGGGACGATCGCGGCCATCAGGCCGGTGAACACGGCGAGCAGCCCGATGCCGAGCAGTTCGAGCGGCCGCACGTCGAAGCTTCCGAAGCGCTTGCCCAAGTAGTCCTCGAGCACGGGCTGCAGCGCGAAGGTGAGCAGCAGACCGAGGACCGTGCCGACCACGGCAGCGACGAAGCCGATCACCAGACCGCCGGCGAGGACGATGGCGCGGATATGGCGGCGGTCTCCGCCGTTGGCGCCGACCAGACCGAGCTGGCGGCGCGAGCGGCGGGCGCCGACCGCGAAGGCGGGCCCTGCCAGCAGGCAGATCTCCAGCATGGCGAGGCCGACGACGGTGGTGGCCGCGGCCAGCGCGGCTGCCTTGGCGGCAGTGCTGTCCTCGAAGCTGCCCCAGCCCTCTTCCTGGTAGATCGGAACGTCCGCCCTGGCGGGCGGGTCGAGGGCCACGGCGCGCGAATTGACCGTCACACCCTTGGCGTTGGTCGCCTTGACCATGTTCCACGTGAAACCACCGGAGACACTCACCAGATGCGAGGTGGTGGCCTCGGTGCCCGGTAGCCCGGCCTTTTCGAGGGCCTTGTCGAGCGGTGCAAGAAGGGCGCCCGGCAGTGCGTTGACCTGGTCGGTCTTCAGCGCGTCTGGGAGTTCGTACGAGCCGACGATGGTGTACTCGCGGTCGAACCCGCGGGCCGTGAGCTTGGAGCCCACCGTCAGACCGCTGGACTCCAGGAAGTGCGTGGTCGCGGCGATTTCGTCGGATTTCTGCGGAAGGCGGCCCTGGTCGACGACCATGATGCCCCTGGCCATCGGGTCCGAGGCCTTCAGCTCACGGATCTCGGTGTTCAGCAGACCGTGCGTGGTACGCAGCTTGCCCGAACCCATCGAGTCCGTCAGGGACTTGGCACCTGCGGGCAGCACCTTGCCGATGTCCGCCTTGCCGTCGGGCCACGGCTTTCCGTCGAAGTCCCCGACCGGCGTGTAGCTGCTGCCGTCGGGCGTCTGCTTGAGGGGTAGGCCGCTCAGCCCGGGGTCGGACAGCCGGGCGTCGGCGGCGCCGAGCTTGCGCTCGAGGCTCTGCTCGGTCGACAACTCGGCGCTGCGCACAGTCAGATCCGCGGCGCTCACGCCGAGGATGGGGAGGGCGATCATCGCGAGGACGAGGAAGCTGCGTCCCTTGGAGCGCCAGGCGTCGCGGCGGGCGATACGTATCGCGGCCCGCCAGGAGTGGTACCAACTGTTCACAGTTCGGCCGCCTGGCCCGAGAGCAGCGAGTCGGCCTGGCTGCGGATGGTCTGGTCGACGACCGCGCCGTCACGCAGAAAGACCACGCGGTCCGCCCAGGCGGCGAAGCGCGGCTCGTGGGTGACGAGAATGCCGGCCGCTCCGCCGTCGCAGCGGGAGCGCAGCAGGGCGAGTACGGACTCGCCGGTCTCGGAGTCCAGGGCGCCGGTCGGCTCGTCGGCGAGGACGAGCCGCCGCTCGCCGACCAGGGCGCGGGCGATGGCCACGCGCTGCTGCTGGCCGCCCGACATCTCGTCGGGGAAGCGGTCGGCGAGATGGCCGAGATCCATCTCCTCCAGCGCGGCGACGGCCTCGGTGCGGGCCTTGCGTGCGGAGATGCCGTCCAGCTCGCGTGGCAGGGAGACGTTCTCGGCGGCGGTGAGGGCCGGTATGAGGTTGTAGTCCTGGAAGACATAGCCGATGCTGCGGCGGCGCAGGGCGGCGAGTGTCTTGCGGTGGGCGGTGGTGATGTCGGTGTTCTCGACGATCACCCGGCCCGAGGTGGGGGTGTCGAGGCCGCCCGCGATGGTGAGCAGCGTGGATTTGCCGGAGCCCGACGGGCCCATCACGGCGACGAGTTCACCCGGGAAGACGTCGAGGTTGATGCCGCGCAGGGCATGCACCTCGGTGGCGCCGCTGCCGTGGACGCGGGTCAGTTGCTGGAGTTGCAGTACGGGCTGTTGCGACTGTTGTGACTGCTGTGACATGCGGTCGGACATGAAGGGGTCCCCCTTGGACGGTCGGCTGACGAGCGAGCGGATGTGCGAAGAAGCGGCGAAGCGAAGAAGTGGAGAAGTGGAGAAGTGGAGAAGTGGAGAAGTGAAGAGGTGGAGCAGCGGAGAGGCTGAGTGCGCGCTAGGTCGGCGGCGTGGGCTGCCCCGGCGCCGATGTGGCGGACCGCCCCTGCCCCGACGACGATGCGGGCGCGGCCGGCGACCCGATCAGGGAAGCGGCCGTGGGGCGTTCGGCTCCCCGATCGGCCGTCGCGGAGAGCCTGATGAGACGCACCTCGCAGTGGTCGAGCCAGCGCGCCTCGGCCTCGGTCTGGAAGATCAGCTGCTCCAGCACGAGCAGCCATGCCACGTCGTCGCGCTCGGCCGAGCCTCCGCTCTCAATCGCGGCCAGTGCCTGCGCCTTGAGCCGGGTGTAGTCCTGCATCGCCTTCACGGTGTGGTGACGCTGGGACTGGATGACGGCGCGGATGTCCACGCCGGGCGCGCCCACGGCCATGGCGAGCTTGATGGCGAGTTCGTCGCGGGGCGGGCTGCTGCGGTCCACGGGCGTCGTGAACCAGTTCTTCAGCTCGGCGTGCCCGGCCCCGGTGATGACGTACAGAGCATGGCCGGCGTCGTCCTCGCCGCTCTGGGCGACCATGCCGTCGCGCTCCAGACGGCTGAGGGTCGTATAGACCTGGCCGACGTTGAGCGGCCAGGTGGCACCGGTGCGGGACTCGAACTCCGTACGGAGCTGGGAGCCGTAGCGAGGACCGTGCTCAAGGAGGGCGAGGAGCCCGTGGCGGATGGACATACTCAGTATGTATACCGAGTATGCCGCCGACGGCAACCCATCCAGGGGTGGAGCCTGTGCATCCGTCTCAAGGAGGACGGCTTGCTCAGCGACGCCGCAGCCGCAGCCCCAGGAAGCCGATTCCGAGCCCCATGAGAGCCATCCCGATCCCCAGGGACATCGGAGACATCTGCTGGGCGACGGGCTGGGGGAGGGCCTGAGGTGCCTGCTGACGTGCGGCGGCCGGTGCG
Organism: Streptomyces sp. SLBN-118; assembly: GCF_006715635.1. Classification (NCBI taxonomy): domain Bacteria; kingdom Bacillati; phylum Actinomycetota; class Actinomycetes; order Kitasatosporales; family Streptomycetaceae; genus Streptomyces; species Streptomyces sp. SLBN-118. Next base: position 3,793,309 of record NZ_VFNP01000001.1, on the reverse strand, counting down.
CTGGGGACCGGCGCGGGCGTCGGAGAGGCCTCCGCCGCCTCCTGCTCGTCCGTCGCTGGTTCCTCGTCCTCCGCAGGAGGTGGTTTCCGCTCGCCCGGTCGCCTGTGGGACGGGGCGGCCGAAGCGGATCGTGACGAAGAATCCGAAGGGGAGGGTGACACCGACGGCGTACGGTCCGGCCGGTCCTCGCGATCCGCCGCCCCGGATTCGTCCCGCTCCCGGGACTCGCGAGTCCTGTGCTTGTCGGGAGCACGCCCCGGCCGCGGGCGCCCCTCACCGGCCGGACGGCCCGCGAAAGAAGCCAGGGCGGCAGGCGTGGCCGAGGGCCTGTGCTCGGGGGCCTCGGACTCCTCGGCGTACGCGATGGGCGTGGTCAGCAGCAGGAGCGAGGCGACAGTGATCGCAGAGTGTGCGCGGAGCCCTGGAGTCACCGGGTGACCCCCTCCCGTGCCGAGTCGCCGAGATATCGGACTCAGCGTCACATGCCATGGCATTTCCGGCATCCCGGGCGGGCGCACGAGGGAATCACGGGGAGTCACAAGAGACGCGGGGAGTCACAAGAAACCACGAGCCCACGACGAGAACGGCCCGGCATGCCAGATGCGTGCCGGGCCGTTCCCCTGAAGCGATGTGAAGCGATGTGAAACGAGGCCCTGTGCTGAAGGACCTAGCCGGCCTTGCCCGTGGAGATCTTGAGCTCGAACTCCTGGCTCTTCGGCACGACGGCCTCGCCCGAGCTCGGGTACTGCCCGATCACCGCGTCCTTGGGGTACTGAGGGTTGTCCTCCTCCGTCACCTTCCAGGTCCAGCCGGCCGCCCGCAGGCAGTCCTTCACCGAGAGGAGGTCCTTGTACAGAAGCTGAGGGGCCTGGACCTTCGACGGATCGTTGCCGTCCTCCGTGGCCTCCGAGCACTTGGTCGAATCGATCGTCCGGGTCCGGTCAGGCGCCAGAGCCCCGTCCGCATCCGCCGACACGCTCGGGTCTCCGCCGGCGTTGTCGCCGCCCGAGTCGTCCTTGTTCAGCACGATCGCCGTGATCAGGCCGCCGACCGCCAGCAGCGCCACCACGATCGCGCCCACGACGACCGGCATGTTCCGCTTGCCGCCGCCCGTGCCGCCCGGGACCGGGGGCTGCGGAGCGATGGAGTAAGGAGGCGGCGTCGAGACCGCCTGAGCGGGCGGCTGGTACGAAGGGACCGGGGCGGGCGTCTGGGGGTATCCGTACTGCGGCGCCGGAGCCGGTGTGGGTGCCGGAGTCGGCGGGCCGTACGGGCTGGGCTGGTACGGCGTCTGGACGCTCTGCGGCGCCGGTGTCGACTGGTCCAGCGGCGGGAAGACCGCCGAACCGACCCCTGCGCCGCTTGTCGTCGGAGCGCCGCCGATGATCACGGGCGCGCTCGCCTGCCCGGCGCTCGCCACCCGCGCGCACTCGTCGCGCATCGCGGCGGCGCTGGGGAAACGCTCGTTCGGGTTCTTCTTCAGTGCCCGTGCGACCAGCGCGTCCATCGCGGGAGTGACGGAGCGGTTGATGGTGGACGGAGCGACCGGCTCCTCCTGCACATGCGCGTACGCGATCGCCAGCGGAGAGTCCGCGTCGAACGGCAGCCGGCCGGTCAGCAGCTGGAACAGCATGATGCCGACGGAGTAGAGGTCGGACCGCGCGTCCACTCCGCGGCCCAGCGCCTGCTCGGGCGACAGATACTGCGGTGTACCGACCACCATGCCGGTCTGGGTCATCGAGGTGACGCCCGACTGCATGGCGCGCGCGATGCCGAAGTCCATGACCTTGACCACATTGCGCTTGGTCATCATCACGTTGCCGGGCTTGATGTCGCGGTGGACCAGGCCCATTTCGTGGCTGGTCTCCAGCGCGGCCAGCACATCGGCCGTCACCTTCAGCGCCTTGTCGGCCGGCATCGCGCCGTACTGCGCGATGTCCGCCTGAAGTACGGATCCGAGCGGCTGGCCCTCGACGTACTCCATGACGATGTACGGCATCAGCGAACCGTCGAGTTCGTCCTCGCCGGTGTCGAAGACCGAGACGATGTTGGTGTGCGACAGCTTCGCGACGGCCTGTGCCTCGCGCCGGAACCGCTCACGGAAGGACTGCTCGCGTCCGAGTTCGGTGTGCAGCGTCTTGATGGCGACCTGGCGGTCGAGCGCCGAGTCGTAGGCGAGATATACGGAAGCCATGCCGCCCTCGCCGAGCAGGTCGCGCAGCTGATAACGCCCGCCGGCGACCGAACCTCCCGCATAGCGGCCCTGTGCGCCGTCGTGGCTCATGTTGTGCTTCCCCCTCGGCGCGAGAGCCGCGATACCCGCGCTGCCCGCGATCCGCATTCCCGTGATCCCTATTTACGGGCCAAGTCTGCCCGAGGGCACAGACACGTCAAGCCAGGTGCCCGTTCCGTGACCGTACGCACAAGAAGAGTCTCGGAAGCGTTACAGGAACCCCATGGAATTTGCGCGGCCGCTGCCGAGCCGGGTTTGATGGCCGGTCTTCGAAACCGGCGCGTCCCGTGAAGGCTGTAGCGTGACGTGGCAGAGGACCCTGAGGACTACAGCGACCACCCGCACGCACAGTACACACTGTGCACGCGGACAGATACGACGGCGAGGACTGATGGCACCCGAACCCGAGGCAGGCGGCGGCGGAGTGCCGGATGCGGCGGACAACTGGGGCGTCGGCGGACTGGTCGGCGACGGCCGCTACCGCCTGACGCACCCGCTCGGACGCGGCGGCATGGCCGAGGTGTTCGCGGCGGAGGACGTACGGCTCGGCCGCACGGTCGCCGTCAAGCTGCTCCGTGCCGATCTCGCCGAGGACCCGGTCTCCAAGGCCCGCTTCACGCGTGAGGCGCAGTCAGTCGCCGGCCTCAACCACCATGCGGTGGTGGCCGTTTACGACTCCGGCGAGGACGTGGTCGGCAAACAGACCGTCCCGTACATCGTGATGGAGCTCGTCGAAGGGCGCACCATCCGCGACCTCCTGGTCAACGCGGAGGCCCCGCCGCCAGAGCAGGCGCTGATCATCGTCTCCGGTGTGCTGGAGGCGCTCGCCTACTCCCACCAGCACGGCATCGTGCACCGCGACATCAAGCCCGCGAACGTCATCATCACCAACTCCGGTGCGGTGAAGGTGATGGACTTTGGTATCGCGCGCGCTCTGCACGGCGCGCAGTCGACGATGACCCAGACCGGCATGGTCATGGGCACGCCGCAGTACCTGTCCCCCGAGCAGGCGCTGGGCAAGGCCGTCGACCACCGGTCCGACCTGTACGCGACGGGCTGTCTGCTCTACGAACTCCTCGCGCTGCGGCCCCCGTTCACCGGTGAGACGCCGCTGTCGGTGGTCTACCAGCACGTCCAGGACATTCCGCTGCCCCCGTCCGAGGTCTCGGACGTGGTGCCGCCGGAGCTCGACGGACTGGTGATGCGCTCGCTCGCGAAGGACCCGGACGACCGGTTCCAGAGCGCCGAGGAGATGCGCGGTCTGGTGCAGTACGCACTGCAGATGCTTCAGCAACAGGGCAGCCACAGCGGTACCTGGAACACCGGGCCGGTCGACCTGCACGACGCCCGGTTCACGCCTGCGATGGGGACGACCGCGCCGACCGCGGTGCACCACCCGGTGCACGGCGAGACCTCGCAGAGTCCGATCCTGCCTCCGATGAACCCGAACGACGGGGGCTTCGACGGCGGTCACCGGGACGGCCGCGGCGGACAGCGCGGCGGCCGGGGCAAGATGTGGCTGCTCGCGGCGCTCGCCGTGCTGGCGATCGCCGGTGGAGTCGCGTTCGCGCTGGACAAGGCGAACGAGGGCGGCACGGACCACAAGCCCAGCACGACGGTCTCCCAGACCCCGTCGACGGCAGACACCACGCCGACGCCGACGGAGGAGGACCCCTCGCAGAGCGAGGACCCGGACCCGACGGAGGACGAGCAGCAGCCGTCGTACACGCCCTCGTACACGCCGTCGTACACGCCCAGCGATCCGCAGACGCCTACGGATGATCCGACGACGCAGGATCCGACGGACCAGCCGACGGAGCCGACGGACCAGCCGACGACGGCGGATCCGACGCAGCCGACGGGCGATCCGACCGGCGACCCGACGGGGAATCCGGGCGACCCGGGCACCGGCTGAGTTCGCCGGGTCTCAGCCCGCGAAGGCATCCCGCACCGCCTCGTACTCCCTTGTCCACCACACCGCCAGGGCCGACGCCGCAGGAAACTGCGGGTCGGCCCTTCGGTCGTGCAGCTGGTAGCGCCAGCGCAGTATCCAGAAGTCGTTGAGCCGCTCCCACCACACCCGGTGCACCGCCGCGGCCAGTTCCGCCGAGTCCGCGCCGGCCGCGCGGCGGTAGGCGCGCGCGTATGCCCGTACCTTGCCCAGCTCCAGCTCGCCGGCGGGCTGTACGAAGAAGATCGCCGCCGCCCGCACGGCCTCCTCCGCGCGCGGGTGCACCCCCAGCCGGTCCCAGTCGACGATCGCGGCCGGTTCCGCGCCCCGGTAGAGCAGATTCAGCGGGTGGAAGTCGCCGTGCACCCAGCAGCCCGGGGAGGCGGGGGGCGGCCTGCGGTCGGCATGGCGTTCCAGGAGCGCGCGCCGTTCGAGGAGCCGGTGCTCGGCCAGATTGTCGAAGGCGTCGCGGGGGCGGGCGTCGCGCGCGAGAGCCAGCAGTTCGTCGATGAGGGCGAAGGTCTCCTCGGGATCGGCGCTCTCGTGCCGACCCCGGTGGGCGTCCACCTCCATCACCCGCTCCAGGCAGGTGTGGACGCGGCCGAGGAGGGAGCCGAGCCGCCGGGACTGGAGTGTCGTCAGCTGCGCGCCGTCGCGGTGCCGCCCCTCGATCCAGGGGTGCAGGGCGTAGCAACGCCCGCCGATCACCGCGACCGTGTCGCCGCGCGCGTCCTCGACGGGCGGGGCGACCGGCACACCGAGCGCCTGGAGCCGCTGGGTGGCCCGGTGCTGGCGCGCGATGGCCTCACGGTCTCCGTCGAGATGGTGCTTGAGGAAGTACGCGCCACGGGTGGTGGCGAGCCGGTAGCCGCGGTTGAGGAGCCCCTGGGTGACGGGTTCGCAGGAGAGCGGTTCCCCCGGGTTCTCGTAGCGGCGCAGTAGCGCACCGACGGGTGGGACAGTTGCAGATGAGCGCGGCACTCGCCAGATGTTAGATCACGCAGCGTGTCCGGCGGGATGCTCTTCGGGATAATCCAGTTCCTGTTCGGTGACGAACTGCGGTTCGACGCGAATGAACCCGAACGGGTGACCCCGGCCGGACGGCGTCAGTGGTGTCGGCGCTCCGCCGGTTCAAACATATTGACTCTTCCCGTGCCCGGGGTGCCCGGGATAACGTGCCGGTGTTCCGGCGGCCTGCAAGGCTGTGACCAGTGGTTGTTCCCGCATTTCTCGATTTACTTGGAAATCCAAGCAAAATCGCAGGTCAAGTGGGGTTTCGCACGAGTGCGCCCCACTGGGTAACGTGCCTTTGGCAGGCGCTCGCCGGGGCACCTGTCACGCCTGATTCCCGGCCGAGCGGCACCCACCCCGTGCACGGGTACGGAAATAGGCGAGCCGCACTGGCCACACCGGCAACCCCGGGGGCCGGACCGACGGAGGAGCACGCACGTGACCGTGGAGAGCACTGCCGCGCGCAAACCGCGACGCAGCAGCAAGCGCGTGAGCGCCGCGAAGAAGCCGCAGAGTTCTGAGCCCCAGCTCGTACAGCTGCTGACGCCCGAGGGTGAGCGCGTCGAGCACCCGGACTACGAGATCGACCTGACCCCGGACGAGCTGCGCGGACTGTACCGGGACATGGTCCTGACGCGCCGCTTCGACGCCGAGGCCACCGCTCTTCAGCGGCAGGGCGAGCTCGGGCTGTGGGCGTCGCTGCTGGGCCAGGAGGCCGCACAGATCGGCTCCGGCCGGGCGCTGCGCGACGACGACTATGTCTTCCCGACCTACCGCGAGCACGGCGTCGCCTGGTGCCGCGGGGTCGACCCGACCAATCTCCTGGGCATGTTCCGCGGTGTGAACCACGGCGGCTGGGACCCCACCACCAACAACTTCCACCTGTACACGATCGTCATCGGCTCGCAGACGCTGCACGCCACCGGCTACGCGATGGGCGTGGCCAAGGACGGCGCCGACTCCGCCGTGATCGCGTACTTCGGTGACGGCGCTTCCAGCCAGGGCGATGTCGCGGAATCGTTCACCTTCTCCGCGGTCTACAACGCCCCGGTCGTCTTCTTCTGTCAGAACAACCAGTGGGCGATCTCCGAGCCGACCGAGAAGCAGACCCGTGTGCCGCTCTACCAGCGCGCGCAGGGCTTCGGCTTCCCCGGCGTCCGCGTCGACGGCAACGACGTACTCGCCTGCCTGGCGGTGACCCGCTCGGCGCTGGAGCGTGCCCGCCGCGGCGAGGGGCCGACCCTCGTCGAGGCCTTCACGTACCGGATGGGTGCGCACACCACCTCGGACGACCCCACGAAGTACCGGCACGACGACGAGCGCCAGGCGTGGGAGGCCAAGGACCCGATCCTGCGGCTGCGTACGTATCTCGAGAACGAGGGCCTCGCCGACGAGGCGTTCTTCACCGCGCTGGACGAGGAGAGCGACTCGCTCGCCAAGCGCGTGCGTGAGGCGGTGCGGGCCATGCCCGACCCGGACCACATGGCGATCTTCGAGAATGTCTACGCCGACGGACACGCGCTGGTCGACGAGGAGCGCGCGCAGTTCGCCGCGTACCAGGCGTCCTTCGCCGAGGAGGGCAAGTAATCATGGCTGTACAGAAGCTTCCCCTCGCCAAGGCGCTCAACGAGTCGCTGCGCAAGGCACTCGAGACCGACCCCAAGGTCCTGATCATGGGTGAGGACGTCGGCAAGCTCGGCGGCGTCTTCCGGGTGACCGACGGACTGCAGAAGGACTTCGGCGAGGACCGGGTCATCGACACCCCGCTCGCCGAGTCCGGCATCGTCGGTACGGCGATCGGTCTCGCGCTGCGCGGCTACCGGCCCGTCGTGGAGATCCAGTTCGACGGCTTCGTCTTCCCCGCGTACGACCAGATCGTCACGCAGCTCGCGAAGATGCACGCCCGCGCGCTCGGCAAGATCAAGCTGCCGGTCGTCATCCGCATCCCCTACGGCGGCGGCATCGGCGCGGTCGAGCACCACAGCGAGTCCCCCGAGGCCCTGTTCGCGCATGTCGCGGGTCTCAAGGTCATCTCGCCGTCCAACTCATCGGACGCGTACTGGATGCTCCAGCAGGCGATCCAGAGCGACGACCCGGTCATCTTCTTCGAGCCGAAGCGGCGCTACTGGGACAAGAGCGAGGTCGACACCGAGGCCATCCCGGGCCCGCTGCACAAGGCCCGTGTCGCCAGGGCGGGCTCGGATCTCACGCTCGCGGCATACGGCCCGATGGTGAAGGTCTGCGTCGAGGCGGCGGCCGCGGCCGCAGACGAGGGCAAGTCGGTCGAGGTCATCGACCTGCGCTCGATGTCCCCGATCGACTTCGACACCATCCAGACCTCCGTGGAGAAGACGGGCCGGCTCGTTGTCGTCCACGAGGCCCCGGTCTTCTACGGCTCCGGCGCGGAGATCGCCGCTCGCATCACGGAGCGGTGCTTCTACCACCTGGAGGCCCCGGTGCTGAGGGTCGGCGGCTTCCACGCCCCCTACCCGCCGGCCCGGCTCGAGGAGGAGTACCTCCCGGGACTCGACCGGGTGCTGGACGCCGTCGACCGCTCGCTCGCGTACTGAGGAGTGCCGTGACCATGACTCAAGACACTTCGCTCCGCTTCCGTGAGTTCAAGATGCCCGACGTGGGCGAGGGACTCACCGAGGCCGAGATCCTCAAGTGGTACGTCCAGCCCGGAGACACGGTGACGGACGGCCAGGTCGTCTGCGAGGTCGAGACGGCCAAGGCGGCCGTCGAGCTGCCGATCCCCTACGACGGCGTGGTGCACGAGCTGCGCTTCGAGGAGGGCACGACCGTCGACGTCGGCACCTCGATCATCACGATCGACGTGGCGCCGGGCAGCGGTGACGCCCCCGCCGCACCCGCCGCCGAGGTGCCCGCCGCCCAGGCTCCCGTCGCCGAGCCGCCTGCCGCCGAGGAGGCCGAGCCGAAGGGCCGCACGCCCGTCCTCGTCGGCTACGGCGTCGCCGAGACCTCCACCAAGCGCCGCGCCCGCAAGGGCACGTCCCCCGTCCCGGAGCAGGCCGCGGCAGCCGCCGCGATCCAGAGCGAGATGAACGGCCACGGCGTCGCCCCCGGCGCCGCCCGCCCGCTCGCCAAGCCCCCGGTCCGCAAGCTGGCCAAGGACCTGGGCATCGATCTGGCGACGGTCACCCCGACCGGGCCGGACGGAGTCATCACCCGCGAGGACGTCCACGCGGCGGCCGCACCGGCTCCGGCGCCCGCGCCGGTCCTGGCCGAGCCCGCCGTCGCCGCGCAGCCCGCCCCCGAGCCTGTCGCGGCGGGCGCCCGGGAGACCCGTATCCCCATCAAGGGAGTACGCAAGGCCACCGCGGCGGCGATGGTCGGCAGCGCCTTCACCGCGCCGCATGTCACGGAGTTCATCACGCTCGACGTGACACGGACGGTGAAGCTCGTCGACGAGCTGAAGGCCGACAAGAACATGGCGGGGCTGCGGGTCAACCCGCTGCTGCTGATCGCCAAGGCGCTTCTGGTCGCGATCAAGCGCAACCCCGGCGTCAACGCCGCCTGGGACGAGGCCGCCCAGGAGATCGTGCAGAAGCACTACGTCAACCTGGGCATCGCCGCGGCCACGCCGCGCGGTCTGATCGTGCCGAACATCAAGGACGCGCACGACAAGACCCTGCCCGAACTGGCGCAGGCGCTCGGCGAGCTGGTCTCCACGGCCCGCGAGGGCAAGACCACTCCCGCGGCCATGCAGGGCGGGACGGTCACGATCACCAACGTCGGCGTGTTCGGCGTCGACACCGGTACGCCGATCCTGAATTCGGGCGAGTCCGCGATCCTCGCGGTCGGCGCGATCAAGCTCCAGCCCTGGGTCCACAAGGGCAAGGTCAAGCCGAGGCAGGTCACCACGCTCGCGCTCTCCTTCGACCACCGGCTGGTCGACGGGGAACTGGGCTCCAAGGTGCTCGCGGACGTCGCGGCGATCCTGGAGCAGCCCAAGCGGCTGATCACCTGGGCCTGACCGCCTGACCGCCTGACCGCCTGACGGCCCGACGGCCCGGAACACCGAGGTCCCGTGACGCGATGCGTCACGGGACCTCGTGTTTCACCGGTGCGTCAGTCGCGCTGAGCGCCGGCCGGAAGCGTTCGCACGGTCATCGTCCGGGCGGTGGTGGAGCCGAAACCGAAGTCCAGCAGCTTCGCCGCGTCCTTGGTGCGCTCGGTGACGCTGGAGCTGGCGAGGACGACGCCGACGTACGTCTTGGTGCCGCGGGTGGCGGCGAAGACGAGGCAGGGGCCGGCAGCCGTGCCGGTGCCGGTCTTCACGCCGATGGCCCCGCTGTACGAGCCGAGCAGGGTGTTGGTGTTGTACCAGGTGTACGTGCGGGTGGCGCCGGTGCTCGTCGTCGCGACGGTCTTGTACGACGTGGCCTTGACGACATCGCGGAAGGTCGCGCTGCTCATCGCGTGGCGTGCGAACTTCGCCAGGTCCCACGGGGTGGTGTAGTTGGCGCCGGCCGCGGAGATGCCGTCGAACGAGTCGAAGTGCGTGTTCACCAGGCCGAGCTGCTTGGCCTTCGCGTTCATCTTGCCGATGAACGAAGAGGTGCGCGCGGCGGTCGTCGTACCGGTGCCGTAGGCGTCGGCGAGGGCGTACGCGGCGTCGCAGCCGGACGGCAGCATCATCGCGGACAGCAGCTGGCGGACGGTCAGCTTGTCGCCGGTGCGCAGGTCCGCGGTGCTCGCGCCCTGCCGGACGACATAGTCCCGGTACGCCTGCTTGACGGTGACCTTCTTGTTGAGGTCCACGCCCGGCTGGGTGAGGACCGTGATGGCCGTCACCAGCTTCGTCGTGCTCGCCATCTGGCGGCGGATGTTGTTGGCCTTGCCGTAGATCGGCTTGCCGTCCGCCTGGTCGAGCAGAAAACCGCCCTTGGCGCTGATGGTCGGGATCGGCACCGCCGCCTGGGCTGTCGTGGCCAGGGGCGAGGCCGCCATCAGCAGGCCGCCGGCGAGGGCGGCGCCGGCGGCTCTGCGCAGGCCCTTGCTTTTGAGTATCAAAGGGAACGCTCCGATAGTCGCGTTTGCGTCGAAAGTCCGTTAAATACCGTGACTTTCAAAGTCGGTTGGGGGCCCAGGAAAACAGGGTCCCGAGGTGAGACACGCGAGCGGAGCGAATGGATGTACGGATGGTGCGTATTTCTCGTCCCGGATCTTCAAACCCCTTGCCCGTCCTGCATGGTGGACCGGACTTCTGATGCACCTGTGTTGTATCTAAGCTGTGTGCATGCCCGCCGCAGCACCAGCCGCCGAACGCGTCTACACCCACATCAAGCAAGCCGTCCTCGACCGCAGCTACGAAGGCGGAACGCTCCTCACCGAGGGCGAACTGGCCGACGCCGTAGGCGTATCGCGCACCCCCGTCCGTGAAGCGCTCCTCAAGCTGGAGGTCGAAGGGCTGATCAAGCTCTACCCGAAGAAGGGCGCCCTGGTCCTCGCCGTCTCCGCACAGGAGATCGCCGACGTGGTGGAGACCCGGCTGCTGGTCGAGGAGCACGCCGCCCGCAAGGCCGTACCGGCCTCTGCGCAGCTGATCGCCCGCCTTGAAGAGCTCCTCGAACAGCAGAAGCGACAGGGCGAGGAGGGCGACCTGGCCGCCGTCGCCGTCACCGACCGCTGTTTCCACGCCGAGATCGTGCGCAGCTGCGGCAACGCGATCCTCTCCCGCCTCTACGACCAACTCCGCGACCGGCAGCTGAGGATGGGCGTCGCGGTCATGCACTCCCACCCCGACCGGATCGCCAAGAACGTCGCCGAGCACAGCGAAATTCTTGAGGCCCTGCGCGCCGGAGACCCGGACGCCGCGGCCGCCCTCGTCCACCGCCACGTCGGCTGGTTCAGCAACCTGGCGCGGGGCGAGGTACGGTGAGCGCGTCCGCCGTCGCCCTGCCGGGCGATCCACCCGGCGGACGGCGGGCCGCCGCGGTCTGGGGCATCGGCGTCGCCGTCTACTTCGTCGCGGTCATCTTCCGCACGTCCCTGGGCGTCGCCGGCCTCGACGCCGCCGACCGCTTCGACGTCAACGCCTCCGCGCTGTCCACCTTCTCCATCCTCCAGCTGCTCGTGTACGCGGGGATGCAGATACCCGTCGGTCTGCTGGTCGACCGCCTCGGCACCAAGAAAGTCCTCACGATCGGCGTGGTGATGTTCACCGCCGGACAGCTGGGCTTCGCGTTCTCCCCCTCGTACGGCATGGCACTCGCCTCGCGTGCGCTCCTCGGCTGCGGTGACGCGATGACCTTCATCAGCGTGCTGCGGCTGGGCAGCCGCTGGTTCCCGGCGCGCCGCGGACCCCTCATCGGGCAGGTCGCCGCGCTCTTCGGGATGGCGGGCAACCTCGTCTCGACCATCGTCATCGCCCGGATGCTCCACGGCCTCGGCTGGACGGCCACCTTCGCGGGAAGCGCGGCGGCCGGACTGGTCGTCCTCGTACTGCTCGTGCTCTTCCTCAAGGACCACCCCGAGGGCCACGAGCCGCCACCCGTCCAGCACGCGGGGCCGGCTTTCGTACGCAAGCAGATCGCCCGGTCCTGGCAGGAGCCCGGCACCAGGCTCGGCCTGTGGGTGCACTTCACCACCCAGTTCCCCGCGATGGTGTTCCTGCTGCTGTGGGGAATGCCCTTCCTGGTCGAGGCGCAAGATCTGTCCCGGGAGACGGCCGGGGAGCTGCTGACCCTGCTGGTGCTCTCCAACATGGTGGTGGGCCTGGTGTACGGGCAGATCATCGCGCGTCACCATGCGGCCCGGGTCCCGCTCGCCCTCGGCACGGTAGGGACGACCGCACTCCTGTGGGCGACCACCCTCGGGTACCCCGGCGACCATGCCCCGATGTGGCTGCTGATCACACTGTGCACGGTCCTCGGGACCTGCGGGCCCGCATCGATGATCGGCTTCGACTTCGCCCGCCCCGCCAATCCCCCGGAGCGGCAGGGAACAGCGTCGGGCATCGTCAACATGGGCGGCTTCGTGGCCTCCATGACGACACTGCTGGCGGTCGGGGTGCTGCTGGACGCGACCGGCGGCAACTACCGGATCGCGTTCTCGTCGGTGTTCGTGCTGGAGGCCGTCGGGGTCGGGCAGATCCTGCGGCTGCGGGCACGTACGGTGCGGCGGGAGCGGGAACGGCTGGTGGCGAGCCGGGTGGAGGTCGTGCACGTACCGGCGTGAGGGGCCGGGCGTGGAGCGTCCCGCGTCACCGGACCGGCGCGGACCCTCCTGCGCGCGTGGCGGGTGCCGAGCGCCCGGCCGCTGCGCTACGGCGTGACCGCGAACTCCCGCAGAATCGCCGCGCCCAGCTCCGCGTCACCGTCCACCTTGACCCGGTCCTGCACGGCGGCCGCCCGCACCCGGCCGCACGCCAGGCGGACGTACGTCTCCCAGTCCATGGCGAGGGTCACCACCGGCCCGAGCGAGGGCGCGCCGTCGACCGTGCCGCGGCCGTCCGCGTCCACCCGGACCGTCCGCAGGAACTCCACCGGACCGTGCACATCGAAGACGACGGCCGAATTCGCGGGCGCACCCGCGTCCTTGGCCACGACCTTCGGAAGGGCTTCGAGCAGGCAGTCCCGGGCGACGTACGCGCCGGGGGAGTCGAGGTTGCCCGGCCTGCCGAGCGCCGTCCGCAGATCCTGCTCGTGCGCCCACGTGTCGAACGCACGCATCCGCATGGCGAGTTCAAGGGTCTGCTCGGCGCCGAGCGGGGCACGGACCATCGTGTCGGGGGCGCGCGTCTCATTGCGGAGCTGACGGGCCCGCCGGATGATCGTGTACTCCAGCTCCGAGGTCATCTCCGGGGCCGTGTGGTGCCGGCGCACATCGACCTGCATCTCCATGTAGCGGGCGAACTCGCTCTGCACATGGTAGAGATCACGTGGCAGCGTATGGATCGGCCGGGGGTCGCCGAGCATCTCGCACTCCATGCCGATGACGTGCGAGACGACATCGCGGACCGACCAGGACGGACACGGCGTCGCTCGGTTCCACTCGCCTTCCACGAGTGGCTGCACCAGTTCGGCTATTGATTCGATGGAGTGGGTCCAGGCGTCGGCGTAGGTCTGGAGGCTGGGATGGACGGTCACGGGACCCCTCGGCGGTTCTGCGGTACGCGGGCTGGGCTGCTGACTGCTGGGCTGCGTGGGAAGCTCGGCAGTTAAGTTACGCTGCCGGGCGGCACCCCGGCAGTGCTTTCGTGTGACGATCGTAGGCCCGCGTTGACGGCTCGAATGCCAGGACGGTGGTAGTGTGCGCGCCTCTCTCATCCAGATCGCAGTAGACCCGGACGAATCGGTCAATTCTCGTAGAGTGCGGGTTGCTTCGCTGGTACGCGAACAACGGGACGCCGATCTGGTTGTCCTGCCGGAACTGTGGCCCGTCGGCGCGTTCGCCTACGAGTCCTTCGCCGATGAGGCGGAGACGGTCACAGGGCCGACCTACGAGGTGATGGCGAAGGCCGCCGGCGACGCGGGCGTGTGGCTGCACGCGGGCTCCGTCGTCGAGAAGGCCGCGGACGGCAACCTCTACAACACCTCTCTCGTCTTCTCCCCCGCCGGTGAACTGGCCGGCACCTACCGCAAGATCCACCGCTTCGGCTTCGACAAGGGGGAGGCGGTGATGATGGGCGCGGGCGACGAGCTCGTCACCGTCCCGCTGCCCGGCCTCACCGTCGGCCTGGCGACCTGCTACGACCTGCGCTTCCCCGAACTCTTCCGCGGCCTAGTGGACGCCGGAGCCCAGGCCTTCGTCGTCCCGGCCGGCTGGCCCGCCCGCCGCCGCGAGCACTGGACCCTGCTGGCCCGCGCCCGCGCGGTCGAGAACCAGGCCTATGTCCTGGCCTGCGGCACCGCGGGGACCCACGCGGGGGTCGAGCAGGCGGGCCACAGCGTGGTGGTCGACCCGTGGGGCGAGGTCCTGGCGGAGGCGGGGCCGGGCGAGGAGGTCCTGAGGGTGGAGCTGACGGCGGAGAAGGTGACGACGACGCGGGAGCAGTTCCCGGCGCTGAAGGACCGCCGGCTGGGCGTGGACGCGCCGCCCCGGACCTAGCTTCCGGCGGGCGACGCCACAGACTAGTCGTCGTCGCCCCCGCGTTCCCTCTCCGCCATGCGGATCACGCAGACCGCCACCGCGATCATCAGCGCCGTGTCCGCGTCCTCCCGGACGACATCGACCGCGTATGTCTCCCGTACCCGGAACCACTTTTTCGAGATGTGCGCCAGCAGTTCGCCCTCGTACTCGACCACGAACTCCCGGTCCAGGATCCGGCCGCTGACGTCCAGTTCGGTGCCCTCGGCGAGCGTCACCCGGTAGTGGTTGCGCAGCAGCGAGAGCCGTTTCCTGCGGATCGTGGCGAGCGGTGTGTCGCCCCGTTCGACGGTCATCGTGTCCCGCAGGCTCAGCAGCTTCTTGCGCAGCGTGATCAACACCCGCCCGCTCGGGTCCTTGAGCTCCAGCGTGTCGCGCAGCCGCAGCGCCTTGCCGTCGACGAGGAAGGCTTGGCGCCCCTGCTCGTCCTCGATCCAGTAGTCGTCACCGAGCGCGAAGATCTTGTCGCGTACGAGGTATTTCATGGCAGGAATGCGTACCCGCTCGCGTGCGGTTGGATGGGGGTATGGCTACACGTGCACGCGTTCGGGCCCCCGAGCTCATCGGCAAGGGCGGCTGGCTCAATACCGGCGACACCCAGTACACCCTTGCTGACCTGCGAGGACGCATCGTCATCCTCGATTTTTGGACATTTTGCTGCATTAACTGCCTGCATGTCCTGGACGAGCTGCGCGAGCTGGAGGAGAAGCACCGCGACACCGTGGTGATCATCGGCGTCCACTCGCCGAAATTCGTGCACGAGGCCGAGCACCAGGCCGTCGTCGACGCCGTCGAGCGCTACCAGGTGCATCACCCCGTGCTCGACGACCCCGAGCTCGCCACCTGGAAGCAGTACGCCGTACGCGCCTGGCCCACCCTCGTCGTCATCGATCCCGAGGGCTATGTGGTCGCCCAGCACGCGGGCGAGGGGCATGCACACGCCATCGAGAAGCTCGTCGAGGAGCTGGAGGCCGAGCACGCGGCCAAGGGCACGCTGCGGCGCGGTGACGGGCCGTATGTCGCGCCCGAGCCGGTCGCCACGCATCTGCGCTTCCCCGGCAAGGCGCTCGTGCTGCCGGACGGCGGTTTTCTGGTCTCCGACACCACCCGTCATCAGCTGGTGCGGCTGTCGGCCGACGCCGAGACGGTCCTCCAGCGGTACGGAGACGGTGAGCGCGGGCTCGTCGACGGCGGCCCGGAGCGGGCACGGTTCAGTGAGCCGCAGGGTCTCGCCCTGCTGCCCGGGGGACACGTCGTCGTCGCCGACACGGTCAACCACGCCCTGCGCGTTCTGGACCTGGAGAGCGGCGAGACCAGCACCGTCGCCGGGACCGGCAAGCAGTGGTGGCAGGGCTCGCCGACGAACGGTCCGGCCCTCGACGTGGACCTCTCCTCGCCGTGGGACGTGGCCTGGTGGCAGGGCGAGGTGTGGATCGCCATGGCGGGCGTCCACCAGCTGTGGGCGTACGACCCCGGGCAGGGCACGGTACGCGTCGCGGCGGGCACCACCAACGAGGGCCTGGTCGACGGCCCGGTCGCCGAGGCGTGGTTCGCCCAGCCGTCCGGTCTCGCGGCGACCGAGGAGCGGCTGTGGGTCGCCGATTCGGAGACCAGCGCGCTGCGGTACGTCGACCGCGAAGGCGCCGTGCACACCGCCGTCGGCACCGGACTCTTCGACTTCGGTCACCGCGACGGGGCGGCCGGACAGGCTCTGCTCCAGCACCCGTTGGGCGTGACCGCGCTGCCGGACGGTTCGGTGGCCGTCAGTGACACCTACAACCACGCGCTGCGCCGCTACACACCTCCTCTTCAGGAGGGGCACAGCGGCGAGGTGACCACCCTGGCCACCGATCTGCGGGAGCCGAGCGACGCCGTGCTGCTGGGCGAGGACATCGTCGTGGTCGAGTCCGCGCGGCACCGGCTGACCCGGTTGCGGCTGCCGGAGGAGGCGGTGCGCGTGGAGGCCGTCGCCCACCGCACGCAGCGTGCCGCGACCGAAGTCGCCGCGGGCAAGCTGCGGTTGGACGTGGTCTTCCAGGCCCCGGCCGGCCAGAAGCTGGACACCCGGTACGGGCCCTCGACCCGGCTGCTCGTCTCCTCGACCCCGCCGGAGCTGCTGATCTCCGGCGAGGGCGTGGGCACGGACCTCGCGCGCGACCTGGAGATCGATCCTGCGGTCTTTGAGGGGGTGCTGCATGTCTCGGCGATGGCGGCGTCCTGCGACGACGATCCCGCGAACGAGTACCCGGCCTGCCATGTGCACCAGCAGGACTGGGGTGTTCCGGTGCGGGTGAGCGGGGACGGGGTCACGCGGCTGCCGCTCGTACTGGCCGGGATGGACCAGGAGTAGCGCGGCAGCACCTAGTGGAAGAGCCCCTGTCGCAGGGGTTGGCGGCCCGCCGCACCGTCCAGGCAGCCGTTCACCCACAGGCCGGGTTCGTACGTCGCCTTGCGTCCGCCCCAGCCGGCGGACCGGATCTTTGCGCATCCGCCGGCCAGGAGCTTTTTCACCTCCTGGCCGGTCGGGTCGTACATCCGGACCCGTTTGCCCTGGACGTACCCCGCTTCGTATGAGATGTCCTCGGCCCACGGCGGCCGCTCGTTGTACTGCTGGATGACGAACCAGCACCCTGCGACAAGGACCGCGACCGCCGAGGCGAGCGTGAGGGACAGGGTGCGGCGCGAGGGGCCGGGCCGGTGGGTGACCACCTTGTGATGACCGATGAGAACCATGGTGGTCACCGTTGCGTACGGCTGCTTTCGCAGATGTTTCGCAAACCCCCAACTGGCACTCGGATCAGGGGATTTCAGGACTCCAGGAATGCGGAGAGGGCGTTCGCCAGCAGATACGGGTCCTGCGCGCCGCACAGTTCACGTGCGCTGTGCATCGACAGGATCGCGACGCCGATGTCGACGGTCTGGATGCCGTGCCTGGCTGCGGTGATCGGGCCGATGGTGGTGCCGCACGGCATCGCGTTGTTCGACACGAACGTCTGCCACGGCACCCCCGCCCGCTCGCAGGCTTCGGCGAACACCGCGCGGCCGCTGCCGTCGGTGGCGTACCGCTGGTTCACGTTCACCTTGAGGATCGGGCCGCCGTTGGCCCGCGGGTGGTGTGTGGGGTCGTGCCGTTCGGCGTAGTTGGGGTGCACGGCGTGGCCCGTGTCGGAGGACAGGCACACCGTGCCGGCAAAGGCGCGCGCCTTGTCCTCGTAGGTACCGCCGCGCGCGAACACCGAACGCTCCAGCACATTGCCGAGCAGCGGTCCGTCGGCGCCGGTGTCGGCCTGGGAGCCGTTCTCCTCGTGGTCGAAGGCGGCGAGGACCGGGACGCAGGGCAGGTTCCCGGACTCGGCGACGGCGGCGAGCGCGGCCGTGCCCGCGTGGACCGAGAGCAGGTTGTCCATCCGCGGACCGGCGACCAGTTCCCGGTCGCGGCCCAGATAGGACGGCGGCTCGATGGAGTGCACCATCAGATCCCAGCCGGCGACGTCGCCTTCGGCGAGGCCCGACTCCTGCTCCAGGAACCGGATCAGATCGCCTTCCTCGACGTCGCCGAGGCCCCAGATCGGCTGGAGGTGTTTCTGCCGGTCCAGCTTCAGCCCGTCGTTGACCGAGCGGTCCAGGTGGATGGCGAGCTGCGGTACGCGCAGCAGCGCACGGTCGATGTTGACCAGGCGGTGGCTGCCGTCGCGCAGGGTGAGCCGGCCGGCGAGACCGAGGTCCCGGTCCAGCCAGGTGTTGAGCAGCGTCCCCCCGTACACCTCGACGGCGATCTGCCGCCAGCCGTACGCGCCGGTGTCCGGCAGCGGCTTGACCCGCAGGTTGGGTGAGTCGGTGTGGGCGCCGACGATCCGGAACGGGGTGCGCGGCTCGGCGCCCTCGGGCACGTACCAGGCGATGATCGCGCCGCCGCGCAGCACGTACTTGCCGCCGGACGTGGCGTCCCAGGCGTCCGTCTCGAGGACCTGCCGGAATCCGGCCTTCTCCAGCCGCGCGGCCGCGTTCGCGACGGCGTGGTACGGCGACGGGCTCGCCGCCAGGAAGGACATCAGGTCGTCGGTGTGGCCGCCGTCGAAGCGGGCGGATCTCGCGCTCATGGGGTCACCTTAACGAGGGATGCCCCTCGCCCGTTTGCCGTTCGGGGCGCGCGGTCGGCGGCGCGTCCGCTCCGGGCCGGTCATGGCTGTGGCCCGCCCCCGAGCCGGGACGCTGTTGGCGAATTGCGGGGCTCGTGCGTGACGTTGGTCTCCAAGACCTGGTTGTGGTCTTGGAGACCGACGTTTGTGTTTGGGGTGGGGTACGGGTGTCGATGAAGCCGCTGGTGCCGGGAGAAGTTCCGGCGGAGACGGTGCGGGTGGCGCGGGCGGCGTTCCCGAGGGGCAGTCTGGCGATCAGGGTTCGCGACGAGCTGGGCGTGATGTTCACGGACGAGCAGTTCTCGGCTCTGTTCCCGGTGCGGGGCAAACGTGCCTGGTCACCGAGGCGGCTGGCCCTGGTGATGGTGTTGCAGTTCGTGGAGAACCTCACCGACCGGCAAGCCGCCGAGGCGGTGCGGGCCCGGATCGACTGGAAATACGCGCTCGGGCTGGAACTGACTGACCCCGGCTTCGATCATTCAGTGCTCTGTGAGTTCCGGGACCGGCTGATCGGTGCCGAGGGCGGGCGCGAGGTCCTGGACGGCGTCCTGGCCGCGGCCCAGGAGCGGGGGCTGGTGGCCGGCGGCGGGAGAGCACGGACCGACTCGACCCATGTGCTGTCGGCGGTGCGTGAGTTGAACCAGCTGGAGCTGGTGTCCGAATGCCTGCGCTCAGCCCTCAACGCGGTGGCACGTGCGGAACCGGACTGGCTGCGGGCGCGGGCCGTGCCGGACTGGTTCAGGCACTACGCCACCCGCGCCGACGAGACACGGTTTCCCAAGGACCGCACGAAGCGCACGCAGCTCTACGAGCGGATCGGCACCGACGGCATGCATCTGCTGCGGCTGGTCTGGGCAGCCGACGCACCGCAGGGACTGCGGGAGCTGACTGAGGCGGAGACTCTGCGGCAGGCGTGGGTTCAGCACTTTCACCTCGTCGAGGGCGAGGTGAGGCGACGGGGCCCAAAAGACCGGCCGCCGGGTGCCACACGCCTGGCCAGCCCCTATGACATCCAGGCCCGCAACGGAGTGAAGGGAGAGACCCGCTGGGACGGCTACAAGGTCCACCTCACAGAGACGTGCGAGCCGGACACTGCCCACCTGATCACCAACGTGATCACCACCAACGGTGCGGTCAGCGACGACCGCATGGCCGCCGCGGTCCACACCGGCCTTGCCGCACGGGACTTACTGCCCGAGGAGCACTGGGTCGACGCTGGCTATGCCAACGCTGCCGCCCTGACCGCGGCCCACCAAAATCACGGCGTCGCCCTGCACGGCCCGCTCAAATCCGTCACGTCCGCCCAGTCCAAGGGCGCAGCCGCCTTCGGACAAGAGGCGTTCACCATCGACTGGGACCAGCAGCAGGCAGGCTGCCCGAGCGGGCACGTCAGCAGCGTCTGGCGCGAGGCACGTAGCCAGCACGGCGCACCGGTCATCCGTATCCAGTTCTCGCCCCGCGACTGCAAACCGTGTCCCCGGCAGCCGGAGTGCATCAGCGCCAAGCCCGGAAGCCGTCGGCTCGCGCGCCGCGAGCTCACTCTGCGGCCACGCGCTGAACACGAGACCCTCCAGCAGGCACGCGCTCTCCAGCAGACAGACGGGTGGAAGGACCGCTACAAGATCCGCGCCGGTGTCGAAGGAACCATCTCTCAAGGTGTCACCGCCCACGGCCTGCGCAGATCCCGCTACCGCGGCCTGGCCAAAGCCAGCCTCCAGCACCAACTCACCGCGGCAGCGATCAACATCGCCCGCATCGACGCACACCTCACCGGGAAACCGCACGCCCCCACCCGCATCAGCCCCCTGGCAGCACTGCGCCCCACCGGATGACCCGGTGGGGCGCAGTAACGGCCCGCAATTCGCCAACAGCGTCCCGAGCCGGGGGCGGGCCACAGCCATGACCGGCGTTACCAAGGTCCTGCCCGGCCGATCTTGCCGGGCTCGCGTGCCATGGCACGCGAGCCCCCCGTAGCCCTTCGGGCACGGGAGGTGCGCCCACGCTGCGTTTGCGTCAGTCGCCTACGCTCCGCGTGGACTCTCGCCCCGACTTCGGCGGGGGAGAGCCATCCTCCGGCTTGCAGCTGCACGCACCGCGGTGACATCAGCCGCTACGCGGCGGGTCGCTCACTGATCCGGCCGGATCGACCGGACAGGACCTAGAACGCGGCCTCGTCCAAGTCCATCAGCGAGCTGTCGACCGTCTCCGCGAGCGCGCGCTCGGCCGAGACGCCCGGCAGGACGTTCGCGGCGAAGAACTTCGCGGCCGCGATCTTGCCCTGGTAGAACGGCACGTCCTTCGCGGAGGCCGTCTGGAGCTTCTCCGCCGCGACGGCCGCGCCGCGCAGCAGCAAGTATCCGACGACCACGTCGCCGGAGACCATCAGCAGGCGGGTGGTGTTCAGGCCCACCTTGTAGATGTTCTTGACGTCCTCGCCGGTGGCGATGAGGTCGTTCGTCATCGTGCCGACGATCGCCTCCAGGTCCACCGCGGCCTTGGCGAGTGCGTCGCGGGCCGGGGCCAGCTCCTCGCCGCCGGTGCCGACCGCCAGGAACTTCTTGATCTCCTCGGAGAGGGTGTTCAGCGCCTGGCCCTGGTCGCGGACGATCTTCCGGAAGAAGTAGTCCTGGCCCTGGATGGCCGTGGTTCCCTCGTACAGGGTGTCGATCTTGGCGTCCCGGATGTACTGCTCGACCGGGTACTCCTGCAGGTAGCCGGAACCGCCGAAGGTCTGCAGCGACTGGGCCAGCTGCTCGTACGACTTCTCCGAGCCGTAGCCCTTGACGATCGGCAGCAGCAGGTCGTTCAGTGCGACGAGCGGCTTGGCGTCCTCGCCCGCGGCCTCCTTGAGGGCGATCTCGTCCTGGACGGATGCTGTGTACAGGACGAGGGCGCGCATGCCCTCGGCGTACGCCTTCTGCGTCATCAGCGCGCGGCGGACGTCCGGGTGGTGCGTGATGGTGACCTTGGGCGCGGACTTGTCCGCGAAGTTGACCAGGTCCTGGCCCTGGACGCGCTCCTTGGCGTACTCCAGCGCGTTCAGGTAGCCGGTGGACAGGGTCGCGATGGCCTTCGTGCCGACCATCATCCGGGCGAACTCGATGATCATGAACATCTGGCGGATGCCGTCGTGCTTGTCGCCGATCAGCCACCCCTTGGCGGGGTGCTGGTCGCCGAACGTCATCTCGCAGGTGTTGGAGGCCTTGAGGCCCATCTTGTGCTCGACGTTCGTGGCGTACACACCGTTGCGCTCGCCCAGCTCGCCGGTCTCCCAGTCGAAGTGGAACTTCGGCACGAGGAAGAGCGACAGGCCCTTGGTGCCGGGGCCGTGGCCCTCGGGGCGGGCCAGCACGTAGTGGAGGATGTTCTCCTCCATGTCGTGCTCACCGGAGGTGATGAAGCGCTTCACGCCCTCGATGTGCCAGGATCCGTCTTCCTGCTGGATGGCCTTGGTGCGGCCGGCGCCGACGTCCGAGCCGGCGTCCGGCTCGGTGAGCACCATGGTGGAGCCCCAGCGCTTCTCGACGGCTATCTGGGCGACCTTCTTCTGCGCCTCGTTGCCCTCCTCGAAGAGGATCCCGGCGAAGGCGGGGCCCGAGGAGTACATCCAGATTGCCGGGTTCGAGCCGAGGAGCAGCTCCGCGTACGACCAGATCAGAGAGCGGGGCGAGGTGGTGCCGCCGATCTCCTCGGGCAGGCCCAGGCGCCAGTACTCGGAGTCCATGAAGGCCTGGTAGCTCTTCTTGAAGGACGCCGGGACGGGCGCGGTGTTGGTCTCGGGGTCGAAAACAGGGGGGTTGCGGTCGGCGTCGGCGAAGGATTCGGCGAGCTCGTTCTCGGCGAGACGCGCGATCTCTTCGAGGATGCTCTTCGCGGTGTCGACATCCATCTCCGCGAACGGGCCGGTGCCGTACAGCTTGTCGCGCCCGAGGACCTCGAAGAGGTTGAACTCGATGTCGCGGAGATTCGACTTGTAGTGCCCCATGGCGACGGCTCCGTAAGGATCGATCAACAGGTGCGGCGCGAAGCGCCTCGTTGAGGGGTGGCGGTCGGGTGGCGGGAGGGAGGATTCTTATCCACTTACCAGCAAGTAGCTACGATGATGCTACCCGTCGGTAATAAGACGCAACCCCAACGGGGCAACTGTGACTCAGTACTCTTGCGTGCATGTACGGCTACGACCAGACCCCGGGCGCCCAGCAGCAGTACGTGCCGCAGCAGCCCTCCTACGGGGAGCAGCCGCTCTACCCCGAGCCGTCGCCCCCCTCGCTCGCCGACGCGGTGCGGGCCTTCACCACGGCGTCGCTGTCCGCGGAGGACTTTCAGCAGATCTTCGCGACCTCGAAGGTGTACTGCCCGCGCGGTGACAATCCCGGGTTCCTGGCGCTCCACAACACCCAGCAGCCGGTCATCCCGATGTTCACCTCGCTGAAGGAACTGCGCCGGTACGCGGGCAAGGAGTCCAAGTACTTCGTGATCACGGGCGCCGAGGTGATCGACCTGCTGCCGACCGGGTACGGCTTCGTCCTGGACATGGAGGGCGATCACCGCATGGTCTTCGACGCGAAGGCCGTGGAGCAGATGGTCGACTTCGCGATGCGGCGGATGTATGGCTGAGCGGCGGGCCTGACCGCCAGGGCGCCCGGGAGGAATTCCTCCCGGGCGCCTCGCGTTCCAGCTGGCAAGAAGTTCACTCTTCAACTAAACTGGACGCACAAGGAGGCCATGTCATGCCTGCAGTGACTGTCGAGAACCCGCTCACCCTGCCGCGCGTAGCCGCGCCCGCCGACGCTCTGTCGCGCCCCGTGCTCGCCGTGACCACGGCGCCCACCGGGTTCGAGGGAGAGGGCTTCCCGGTGCGGCGTGCGTTCGCGGGGATCAACTACCAGTACCTCGACCCGTTCATCATGATGGACCAGATGGGTGAGGTGGACTATGCGCCGGGCGAGCCCAAGGGAACGCCCTGGCACCCGCACCGCGGCTTCGAGACCGTCACGTACCTGATTGACGGAACGTTCGTCCACCAGGACAGCAACGGCGGCGGCGGAACCATCCGCAACGGCGACACCCAGTGGATGACGGCGGGCTCCGGCCTGCTGCACATCGAGGCGCCGCCGGAGTCGCTGGTCATGTCGGGCGGCCTCTTCCACGGGCTCCAGCTGTGGGTGAACCTCCCGGCGAGCGACAAGATGATGGACCCCCGCTACCAGGACATCCGCGGGGGTGAGGTGCAGCTGCTGACCTCGCCGGACGGCGGTGCGCTGCTGAGGGTCATCGCCGGTGAGCTGAACGGTCACCTGGGCCCGGGCATCACCCACACTCCGATCACGATGATCCACGCGACTCTGCGGCCCGGCGCGCAGATCGACCTGCCGTGGCGCAAGGACTTCAACGGCCTCGCGTACGTCCTGGCCGGGCGCGGCGCGGTCGGTACCGAGCGGCGGCCGGTACGGATGGGGCAGACGGCGGTGTTCGGCGAGGGCGACTCGCTCACGGTGTGGGCGGACGACACCCAGAACGGCTCGCACACCGGCGACCTGGAGGTCGTACTGCTCGGCGGGCGCCCGATCCGGGAGCCGATGGCGCACTACGGTCCGTTCGTCATGAACAGCCAGGCGGAGCTGAGGCAGGCGATCGAGGACTTCCAGGCCGGACGCCTCGGCACGATCCCCGCCGTGCACGGCCTGGGAGAGCCGGGCGTGGGAGAGACCCAGGCTGACGGGTCCGGGGCCGAGGGCTGACGGCCGCCAGTCGACGCGGCGGCCGACCGGCCGCGGCATCTGATGGTGCGTCACCCGCGTGGCGGCGGTGGGCGGGACGGTGTGTGCGCGCTGTGGTCACGTGGGAGCGTGCACAGCATTCTTCCCGAGCCCGTGCGGCGGCTTGCCGCCTGGTGCGTGGTCGCGCTCCTTGTGGCCGGGGTCGCCGCGGTCGGCGTCTGGCTGGTCGTGGAGCTCAAGACCGCCGTCACGCCCGTGCTGCTCGCTCTGCTCGGGACCGCGCTCCTCGGGCCCCTGCACCGGCGGCTGGTGAGGGTGAAGGTGAACCGGTCCGTCGCCGCGGGGCTGACCTGTGTCGCGGTCGTCGTCGTCATCGGTGGGGCCACGTTCATCGTCGTCCACGCGCTGATCGACACCGGCGACCAGATCGTCACCTCGTTGCGGCACGCCGCCCAGGATCTCGCCAGGCGCTTCGGGGCCGCCGGGACCTCACTCGACGATGTCGCGAAGAACTCGAAGGAGCTGCTCGGCCGGTTCGGCGGGACGGCCGCGTCCGGGGTGATCAGCGGGCTGAGTGTGGTGGGAGAGGTGATCGCCGCCTCTGTGCTCGCGCTGCTGCTCATGTTCTTCTTTCTCCGGGACTCCCACAAGGCGGCCGGTCTGCTGCGGTCCCTCGCCCCGCGCTCGACGGGCGACGCCGTCGAGGCCATGGGGCGGCGGGCCTTCGAGGCCGTCGAGGGCTTTATGCGCGGGACGACCCTCATCGCGCTCATCGACGCGGTCTGCATCACCGTCGGGCTGCTGATCCTGCGCGTCCCCGGAGCGGTTGGTCTGGGTGCGCTCGTCTTCGTCGCGGCGTACATCCCCTACCTCGGCGCCTTCATCTCCGGTGCGGTCGCCGTGCTGGTCGCGCTCGCCGACCGCGGGTTCGTGATCGCGCTGTGGGCGCTGGGGGTGGTGCTCGCCGTTCAGCTGCTGGAGGGACATGTCCTCCAGCCCCTGATCCAGAGCCGTATGGTCCAGATGCACCCGGCCGTGGTGATGCTGGCGATCACCGTGGGGGCGTCCGTCGCCGGGATTCTTGGGATGCTGCTCTCCGTACCGCTGACCGCTGCCGCGTTCGGTGTGATCGGCGAGCTGCGCACCCGCTACTCCGACGGCGCGCGCCCCGGCGAGGGTTCGCGCCCCGGCGAGGGTTCGGGCTCCGGCGCGGCCGACGCGTAGAGCTCGCGCGGCGAGCCGCGGGACCGGGCGCGACTGGTGGCATGTTTATGCCAATGAGGGGGACTGGGGCCGGGCGGTAACCTTGACGGGCCCACTCCCTCTCAAATCGCTAAGACTGGATGAACGACGATGCATCGGTACAGGTCCCACACCTGCGGCGAGCTCCGCGCCTCTGACGTCTCCGCCGACGTCCGGCTGAGCGGCTGGCTGCACAATCGCCGAGACCTGGGCGGCATCCTCTTCATCGATCTGCGCGATCACCACGGCATCACGCAGCTCGTCGCCCGCCCCGGCACCGCCGCCTACGAGGCCCTCGACAAGGTCAACAAGGAGTCGGTCGTCCGCGTCGACGGACAGGTCGTCTCGCGCGGCGCCGAGAACATCAACCCCGAGCTGCCCACCGGCGAGATCGAGGTCGAGGTCTGTGAGGTCGAGCTGCTGGGCGCCTCGCAGCAGCTGCCGTTCCAGATCAACACCGACGACGGAGTGGGTGAGGAGCGCCGCCTGGAGTACCGCTTCCTCGACCTGCGCCGCGAGCGCATGCACCGCAACATCATGCTGCGCACGGCCGTCATCTCCGCGATCCGGCACAAGATGACGGCGCTCGGGTTCAACGAGATGGCCACCCCGATCCTGACCGCGACGTCCCCCGAGGGCGCGCGCGACTTCGTGGTGCCCTCCCGGTTGAACCCCGGCAAGTTCTACGCGCTGCCGCAGGCCCCGCAGCAGTTCAAGCAGCTGCTGATGATCTCGGGCTTCGACCGCTACTTCCAGATCGCGCCCTGCTTCCGCGACGAGGACGCACGCGCCGACCGCTCGCCCGGCGAGTTCTACCAGCTCGACGTCGAGATGAGCTTCGTCGAGCAGGAGGACGTCTTCCAGCCGATCGAGACGCTGATGACCGAGCTCTTCGAGGAGTTCGGCAACGGCCGCCACGTCACCTCTCCGTTCCCGCGGATCCCCTTCCGCGAGTCCATGCTCAAGTACGGCAACGACAAGCCGGACCTGCGCGCCCAGCTGGAACTCGTGGACATCACCGACGTCTTCGAGGGCTCGGAGTTCAAGGCCTTCGCGGGCAAGCACGTGCGCGCGCTGCCGGTGCCGGACACCGCCTCGCAGCCGCGGAAGTTCTTCGACGGCCTCGGCGACTTCGCCGTCGAGCACGGGGCGAAGGGCCTGGCCTGGGTGCGCGTCGGCGAGGACGGTTCGCTGAGCGGACCCATCGCCAAGTTCCTCACCGAGGAGAACGTCAAGGTCCTCACCGAGCGCCTCTCGCTCGCGCCGGGCCACGCGATCTTCTTCGGCGCCGGCGACTTCGACGAGGTCTCCAAGATCATGGGCGCGGTCCGGGTCGAGGCGGCCAAGCGCGCGGGTCACTTCGAGGAGGGCGTCTTCCGGTTCTGCTGGATCGTCGACTTCCCGATGTACGAGAAGGACGAGGAGACCGGCAGGATCGACTTCTCGCACAACCCCTTCTCGATGCCGCAGGGCGGCCTCGAGGCCCTGCAGACCCAGGACCCGCTGGACATCCTCGGCTGGCAGTACGACATCGTCTGCAACGGCGTCGAGCTGTCCTCCGGTGCGATCCGGAACCACGAGCCCGAGATCATGTTCAAGGCCTTCGAGATCGCGGGCTACTCCAAGGAGACCGTCGAGCACGAGTTCTCCGGCATGCTCCGCGCCTTCCAGTTCGGCGCCCCGCCGCACGGCGGCATCGCCCCGGGCGTCGACCGGATCGTGATGCTGCTGGCCGACGAGCCGAACATCCGCGAGACGATCGCCTTCCCGCTCAACGGCAACGCGCAGGACCTGATGATGGGCGCGCCCACCGAGCTGGACGAGGCGCGGCTGCGCGAGCTGAACATCGCGCTGCGCAAGCCCGTCGCCGACAAGGACAAGTAAGCACGAACGCGCAGGTGCCCCGGACCGGAAGGTTCGGGGCACCTGCGCGTACACAGCAATCCACAGCTCGCCCCCATGGCCGGGCGGGTGCGGCCCCTGCCTCCCGTCCCACCGGAAGGCCGGGGGCTTCAGTCCGCGCAGCAGGCGGCGGCGTGGCCCCCGTGCCGCTGGCGCGAGGCACGTCGGCACGGGCTGGTGAGCAGGATCTGGTGGACCAGCTGCTGGAAGGAGAGCAGCGCGGTCACCGGCGGCAGCGCGGCCACCGCCATAGGGAGCGGCGACCGGGGTGCGTGGGCGACGCACAGACACATCGCAACGGCCGAGAAGAGCACGACCACGGCCCAGGAGTGTGCGGCGCGGCGGTCGTGCAGCGCGGCCCGCAGGATCGACAACGACGCCACCAGCCACGGCCCGTAGACCAGCAGCGGCCACCACCCCGCCAGCCCGTGGGCTTCGGGAGATGCCATGCGGCGCAGCGGATCGTAGGCGATCAGCCCGCTGAGCACGCTCAGCATGCCGACGATGGCTGCGGTCAGCGCCGCGATGATCAAGCTCAGCACCTTTACCCGGGGCGCCCGGATCCGGCGTACGCACCGCACCACCCAGCTCGGACGCCGACGGGCGCCGCGCCTGCGCGGAAGGGGTGTGACGGACGGGACGGTGGGTGCGACGGGGTCGGGAGCCGCGGCCTTGAGGAGCTGGGTGAGATCGCTCTCGAAGTCCCAGTGGGTGTCCGGATGTGCGCCCAGGCCTTCGGGGATGGTGGGGTCGAGCACATCCGCGCCGAGGGCGTCCGGCGGGAACTGATAGTGATACGGAGCCGAGCCCAACCCGTCGTCGGGACGGGGCCAATATCCGCTCATGCCCGCCTCGTCGGCACCGGGGCGGCGCCGAAACGCCGGGTGAAATCCGCCTGGATCTGTTCCAGGGCGCCAAAGAGGTCGTCGAGCAGATCGGAACAGTCAGCGTATCCCGACACGCGCGGGAAGCCCGGATCCCGCTCCTCGTAAAACTCTGCCACCGCTGTGTGCTGCGGGCTCATCGTCGCCATGCCCTCCCAACGATGAAAAAATTGCTTGGATACGCCCAACTTGAAGTCAATGTCCGTTTATTGATGCGTTTAACGCTTCTTCTGTTCAATTGCCGATGTTCTATAACGACTGCAAGTTGCGGCTCGGCAGTCGGCTGGTCACGCTGAGTACGGGAAACGTGTGTCCGCCGTGCCTGACAGCGGCGTGGTCGCGCCGGGCACCGTGATCTCGAGAGTCTCCGCGTCTGCGGCGACGCCTCGCGCGCCCTGCTTCTGAAATGCCGCGAATGATCGCATACATCCGATTTGATGTCGCCGGGACCGACGTCGCCCCACCCCGATGCAGAAGCAGCAGACAAGAGGATCTCGAACCGAAAGGCCCGCACATGTACCTCCGCAAAGGACCGTTCCCGGCGGTCGCGCTGGCTGTCGCAGGTCTGCTGCTCACAGGCTGCGCGGGGGCCGGCGGGGAGGCGGCGCCCGTGGCCGCGCAGAGATCCGCGGGTGCCGCCGGCGGGCCGAGTGCCGTCGGCCGCTTCGGTCCCGGGGGGCAGACCGTCCGGGCGCAGGAGATCCCCTTCCTGGGGCCGCAGACCCGCGCCAAGATCAGCAGGGCGACCCAGCAGGCGGTCGTGGTGGTCGGCGAAGGGCCCGACTCCAACCGGTCCACCGCCACGCTCTACGAGCGAATCCCCGGCCTGGGCTGGAAGGCCGTGTCCGAACCCTGGCCCGCCCACAACGGCCTGCGCGGCTGGACCTACGACCACGAGACCGCCGACCACCGCACGCCGATCGGGGTCTTCGGCCTCACCGACGCGGGCGGCAAGCTGCCCGACCCGGGTACGAGGCTCCCGTACGACCAGGAAGCGGCATTCGACGCGCCCGGCACCGGCTTCGAGGGCGAGCCGCTCAAAGGCTCCTTCGACCATGTGGTGGCCATCAACTACAACCGTGAGCCCGGCACCACCCCGCTGGACTGGACGCGGCCGCTCGGTGACGAGAAGGGCGGCGGGATCTGGATCCACGTCGACCACGGCGGGCCGACACAGGGCTGCGTGGCGCTGAAGCTGGAGCGGATGAAGGAGCTGCTGGTGTGGCTGGACCCGGCGAAGCAGCCGGTGGTCGTGATGGGGGACGCGGCGGCGCTGAGGCGCTGAGGCCGAGCCGCCCGGTACGCAAGCCGAAGGGCCCGGGACCCTGTCCAGGTCCCGGGCCCTTCCACGCAGCGCGCCAGTCCAGCGCTAGGTGTTCTGTCCACGGAGGTTGGTGACGGCGATCACGGCTGGGTGATCTTGAACGAGTGAGGGCCTTCCGGGTTCGGTGTGGATTGCGACATCTACACGAACGATCAGAAGGCCCTCATGCCCCACCGTAATGCACCCCTGACAGTGATGATGTTCGCGGTGACGCCGCTGGTGGGTCTGACCCGACCCCTGACTGACGTCTCGACTGTCCTGCTTCGGATTTGTCGGCCCGCCTGGGGTGTTGCCACGCACGCGGCCGGACGGGCGTTTGTGACTTCATAGGAGCTTGGTCCAGAAGCCCCGTCACTGTCTTGTCCACCCGTCCGACCGGCGCGTGCCGCCCCTGGAACGGACTCACAAGGACGGGCATGACCAGCATGACGCATGACGCGCCGCAGATCACCGGCGGAGTCGACACCCACGGCCTGACCCACCACGCCGCCGTGATCGATTCCATCGGCCGGCACCTGGCCGACCGGGAGTTCCAGGCGACCATTCCCGGCTACAGGGACCTGTTGCACTGGATGCGCTCGCACGGCACGCTGACCGCAGTGGGGGTGGAGGGGACCGGTGCCTACGGCGCCGAGCTCGCCCGGGTACTCACCGCGGCGAGTGTCACCGTCGTCGACGTGGACCGACCGGACCGCAAGACGCGTCGGTTGAAAGGCAAGTCCGATCCGATCGACGCCTATGCCGCCGCGACGGCGGTGCTCTCCGGCAGGGCCACCGGCACCCCCAAGAGCCGGGACGGGGTGGTCGAGGCGGTGCGGGTGCTGCGGATCGCCCGCCGCAGCGCTGTCAAGGCCCGCACGCAGGCGATGAACCAGATCCGCGGCCTGCTGGTCTCGGCACCCGCGATGCTGCGCGAGCAGGTCGCGGGCTTGGACCGGGCCGCGCTGATACGGACTTTGGCCCGGCTGCGGCCCGGCGATGACCTGTCCCGCCCGCTGGCGGCGACCCGAGCCGCGCTGCGGCGGCTCGCCCGCCGTCACCAGGCCCTGGACGAGGAGATCACTGAGCTGGACGCGGAGATTGGTCCACTGGTCAAGCAGGCCGCCCCCGCGCTGCTGGAGCTGTTCGGCGTCGGTCCCGAGACCGCCGGCCAACTGCTGGCCACGGCCGGGGACAACCCAGAACGGATGCGGTCCGAGGGCGCGTTCGCGCACCTGGCCGGCGTCGCGCCGATCCCGGCCTCCTCCGGCCGCACCCACCGCCACCGCCTCAACCGCGGCGGCGACCGGGCCGCGAACAACGCCCTGCACACCATCGTGCTCACCCGCATGCGGTTCGACGAACGCACCCGCGCCTACGTCGCACGCCGCACCAAGGAAGGGCTGAACAAGAAGGACATCATGCGCTGCCTCAAGCGATTCGTTGCCCGAGAGGTCTACCGCGCACTGACCAGCACACCAACGGAACGAATCGCTCAAACCGACCTCGCTCCTGCGGCTTGACAACCATAGGAGCATCCGAGACCGGCCGGCTGCGTCTGGCCCTCTGTGTGGTCGATGACGGCTGGACCCTGCGCAGGGCCGCCGAACGCTTCCAGGTCTCGCCGACGACAGCGCAGCGGTGGGCCGGCCGTTACCGCGAGCTCGGTGAGGCAGGGATGGCCGACCGGTCCTCACGCCCGCACCACAGCCCACGCCGGACACCGACCCGCACCGAACGCAGGATCATCAAGGTCCGCCTCCTGCGCCGGTGGGGACCGGCCCGCATCACCTACCTCCTCGGACTGAACCCGGCGACCGTCCACCGGGTCCTGACCCGCTACCGCCTCGCCCGCCTGACCCACCTGGACCGTGCCACCGGGCGGGCGATACGCCGCTACGAACGCGACCGGCCCGGCGAGCTGGTGCATGTCGACATCAAGAAGCTCGGCAACATCCCCGACGGCGGCGGCCACAAGACCCTCGGACGCCAGGCAGGCCGCAAGACCCGCTCCGGCGCCGGCTACAGCTACCTCCACAACGCCGTCGACGACCACTCCCGCCTCGCCTACAGCGAAATCCTCGCCGACGAGAAGAAGGAAACCGCCGTGGGGTTCTGGCAGCGCGCGCACGCCTACTTCACGTCATGCGGTATCACCGTCCAGCGGTCCTGACCGACAACGGCTCCTGCTACAAGTCACACCTGTGGCGCAACTCCCTTGCACAGCAAGGCATTTCACACAAGCGGACCCGCCCCTACCGGCCCCAGACCAACGGGAAGGTGGAGAGGTTCAACCGCACCCTCCTGGACGAGTGGGCCTACGCACAGCCCTACCGGACCGAGACCGAGCGACGCGAGGCATACCCCGTCTGGCTGCACACCTACAATCACCACCGCGGACACACCGCGCTCAAGGGCCAGCCACCCGCCAGCCGCGTCCCCAACCTCACGGGTCAGTACACCTAGTCCTTCTTCGGGTCCTCCAGGCGCGGGAACAGAACCGCGCCCTTGGTCACCGTGGCGCCGGCCGGGAGCCTGCCCCACTCGCCCGCGTGCTGGACCCGCTGCTGCGCGAGGGCACCCAGCGAGTGCTCGGCGCCCAGCGAGTCCCACAGGGCCTGCGAGGTCTCGGGCATGACCGGGTTGAGCAGCACCGCGACGGCCCGCAGGGACTCCGCCGCCGTGTACAGGATCGTCGCGAGACGGGCCCGGCCCTCCGGCGACTCGTCCTTGGCGACCTTCCACGGCTCCTGCTCCGTGATGTAGCCGTTGACCTGCTTCACGAAGTCGAAGACCGCGAGGATGCCGCCCTGGAAGTCCAGCTCCTCGCCGATCTTCCGGTCGGCCTCGGCGACCGTCCTGGCCAGGCCCTCCTGGACCGTCTTCTCCGCCTCGCCGGGCGCTGTCGACTCCGGCAGCGCGCCGCCGAAGTACTTGCCGACCATCGCCGCGACACGGGAGGCGAGGTTGCCGTAGTCGTTGGCGAGCTCGCTGGTGTACCGGGCGGAGAAGTCCTCCCAGGAGAACGAGCCGTCCTGGCCGAACGCGATCGCGCGCAGGAAGTACCAGCGGTACGCGTCGACGCCGAAGTGCGAGGTCAGGTCCTGCGGCTTGATGCCCGTGAGGTTGGACTTCGACATCTTCTCGCCGCCGACCATCAGCCAGCCGTTGGCCGCCACCTTGCCGGGCACCGGCAGGCCGTTCGCCATCAGCATCGCGGGCCAGATGATGGCGTGGAAGCGCAGGATGTCCTTGCCGACCAGGTGGACGTCGGCCGGGAAGGTCTCCGCGAACTTCGCCGGGTTCTCGTTGTAGCCGACGGCCGTCGCGTAGTTCAGCAGCGCGTCGATCCACACGTAGATCACATGCTTCTCGTCCCACGGCACCGGGACGCCCCAGTCGAAGGTCGAGCGCGAGATCGACAGGTCCTGCAGGCCCTGCTTGACGAAGTTCACGACCTCGTTGCGGGCGGACTCGGGCTGG
This sequence comes from Streptomyces sp. SLBN-118, assembly GCF_006715635.1. Classification (NCBI taxonomy): domain Bacteria; kingdom Bacillati; phylum Actinomycetota; class Actinomycetes; order Kitasatosporales; family Streptomycetaceae; genus Streptomyces; species Streptomyces sp. SLBN-118. Next base: position 3,760,327 of record NZ_VFNP01000001.1, on the reverse strand, counting down.
ATGAAGCCGGGGTTGGCCTCGTAGAACTCCAGCAGCTTCGGCCCGTACTCGCTGAGCTTGAAGAAGTAGTTCTCCTCCTTGAGGATCTCCACCGGCTTCTTGTGGATCGGGCAGAGCTTCTGCCCGGCGAACTCACCCTCGCCGTCCAGCAGGTCACCGGGGAGTTTGTACTCCTCGCAGCCCACGCAGTACGGGCCTTCGTACCCGCCCTTGTAGATTTCGCCCTTGTCGTACAGGTCCTGCACGAACTCCTGCACACGGTCCGTGTGCCGCTTCTCCGTCGTACGGATGAAGTCGTCGTTCGCGATGTTCAGATGCTCCCAGAGGGGCTTCCACGCCTCCTCGACGAGCTTGTCGCACCACTCCTGGGGCGTGACGTTGTTCGCTTCGGCAGTGCGCATGATCTTCTGACCGTGCTCGTCCGTGCCGGTGAGGTACCACACCTTCTCGCCACGCTGACGGTGCCAGCGTGTGAGCACGTCGCCTGCGACGGTCGTGTAGGCGTGGCCCAGGTGAGGAGCGTCGTTGACGTAGTAGATGGGGGTCGAGACGTAATACGCCTTCGCCCCCTGCTTCTCGGATCCAGTGGCCGCCATGGTCGAAATCCTAACGGCCCGCAGAAGGTCCACTCACCTCGATAATCGGCGCGGAGAGGTCTGCGAAACATCCTCTCCTCTAGGAAGGGGCGCATCCTGCGACGGGGGCGGTGCACAGAGTGCAAGGGGAGCCGGGGGAGCCAGAGGATCCGGGGGAGCTGGGGGACGACACGATGCGGGTACTGGTCGCCGAGGACGAGGAAGTCCTGGCCGGGCTGGTGGCCACCGGGCTGCGGCGGGCCGGATTCGCCGTCGACACCGTCCACAGCGGGAACGCGGCGCTCGATTGCCTCGGGCTGCACGACTACGACGTCGTCGTCCTCGACCGCGATCTGCCGCGCGTCCACGGCGACGAGGTGGCGCGCCGGCTGGTCGCCTCCGCGTCCCGCACCCGGATCCTGATGCTGACCGCCTCCTCGTCCATTCAGGACCGGGTCGAGGGCCTCGATCTGGGCGCGGACGACTATCTGGGCAAGCCCTTCGAGTTCCCCGAGCTGGTCTCCCGGGTACGGGCGCTGCGGCGGCGCAGCGCCAGGCCGGTGCCGCCGCTGCTGGAGCGGCACGGGGTGCGGGTCGACACGGTGCGGCGGACGGCCGAGCGGGACGGGCGCAATCCGTCCTGCAACTGCTGCTGGAGGCGGACGGGGCGACGGTCTCGGCCGAGGAGCTGCTGGAGCGGGCCTGGGACGCGCACACGGATGCGCGGTCGCGGTGGGCTGGTGGACGGCGGGGCGGGTGCTGCGACCCGTACACGCCATGACGGCGAAGGCACGACGGCTGTCGGAGCGGACGCTGCACGAGAGGATCGCGGCGAGCGGTCCCGACGACGAGCTGAAGGAGCTCGGCGACACGCTGGACGCGCTGCTGGCGCGGCTTGAGAAGGCCTTCGACAGCCAGCGGCGGTTCATAGCGAACGCCTCGCACGAGTTGCGTACGCCGCTGGCGACGCAGCGTACGGCGATCCAGGTGGGGCTGGACGCGGACTGTTCGCCGGACGAACTGGCCGCTGTGAAGCGGGTGTTGCTCGACACCAACCGGCGCAGCGAGCGGCTCATCCAGGGTCTGCTCGTCCTCGCCCGGAGCGAGCGGGGGCTGGCCGAGCGGGAGGACGTCGACCTGGGAGAGGTCGTGGCGGAGGAGGCGGCGCGCCACGAGGTGAAGGCGGCGGTGACCGGGTCCGGCGGCATGGTGCGCGGAAACCGGCTGCTGCTGGCTCAGCTGGTCGGGAACCTGGTGGCCAACGCGGTGGCGTACAACGTGCCGGACGGGACGGTCGACATCGGAGTCGAGTCGGGGCTGCTGACGGTGACGAACACGGGGCCGGTGGTGGAGGCGGCGGACATCCCGGCGTTGTTCGAGCCCTTCAGGCGGGGCAAGGGGCGGGACCGGATGGGGCAGGGGGCGGGGGTCGGCCTGTCGATCGTCCGCTCGATCGCCGAGGCCCACGGCGGCGCGGTGACGGCGGAACCCGGCCCTGCCGGCGGGCTCGCCGTCACCGTGGCTCTGCCGGTGGCGTCCGCTAGGGGCGCCAGGCCTCCAGAACGCCGCTGAACAGGTCCGCATCCGCGAGTTCGCGGGGCGCCGGCCCTGCGTGGAAGAACCCGGCGTTGTCGGCCGTCAGCTTGCGGAGGTAGTCGAAGGCCTTCGCGTCGTGCTCGCCGAACGCGACGAACTGCCAGAAGACGGGCTTGTCGGCAGCCTCCGACAGCGCGGCCGTGGCCGCGGTCTTCGACTCCGGCGCGCCGTCGGTCTGGAAGATCACCAGCGCGGGCAGTGCCGAGCCCGACTTGGCGTGCAGGGCGAGGACCTCCTCGACGGCAAGGTGGTAGTTCGTACGACCCATCCGGCCGAGGGAGTTGTGGAGCTCGTCCACGCGGCCCTGGTGCTCGGCGAGGGTCAGCTCGCCGGTGCCGTCGATCTCGGTGGAGAAGAAGACGACGTTGACGGACGCGCTCTCGTCGAGATGCGCGGCGAGGGCGAGGGCCTGCTCGCCGAGGTGCTGGGCGGAACCGTCCTTGTAGAACGGCCGCATGGACCCCGACCGGTCGAGCACGAGGTACACCCGTGCGCGAACCCCGGTGAGCTGCTGCTTCTTGAGGGCGGCGCCGGCGGCCTTGTAGTGGTCGACGAGATGAGGTGCACGGGCCCTGACCTGGGCGAGGGTGTGCGCGGAGGCCTTGGCGGCCGACGGGGTGGCGGGCTCGGCCGCTGGTTCGGTCGCGGCGACCGGCTCGGGCTCGGTGGCCTTTTCGGTCGCGGCGACGGGCTCCGTGAGGGCAACCGGCTCCGCCGGGGCGGCTTCAACGTCCTGCTCCGCCGGGGCGAACTCGGTCGCGTCGACGGCGACGGGCTCGTCGCTCTCGCCCGAGGCCGAGGCCGCGACCTCGGCGTCGGCCTGAGGCTGGGTATCCGCAACCGGCTCGGCAGGAGCGACCTCGGCGTCGGCCACAGCCGTCGCAGCGACCGGCTCGGGCTCGGCGACCGGCTCGGGCTCGGCGTCCGCCTCGGGCTCGGCGTCCGCCTCGGGCTCGGTGGCCCCATCGGCCGCATCGACCGGCTCGCTGATCGCAACCGGCTCCGCCGGAGCGGCTTCGACCTCGGGCTCCGCCGGAGCGGTCTCGGCCGCAGGGGCGGGGACGGACTCTTCCTCCTCGGCAGGGGTGACGTCTTCGGCGTCGGCCTGCTGCCCGGTCGCCGCAACCGGCTCCGCCGGAGCGGCCTCCGGCTCGGCGACCGGCTCAGCTTCGGCCGGAGCGTCCTGAGCCTCGGCGACCGGCTCCGCCGGAGCGGCCTCGGGCTCCGCGGGCACCGCCTCCGCGTCCGTGGTCACCGGTTCCTCAACCCGCGCCGCGGGCACGGGCCGGGGCGTGACCGGGTCCGGGGATGCCTGGGCCGGGACCTTCGGGTTCGGGTTGTCGAACGCGGCCGAGACCAGGTCCGCCGCCGCCCGTTCCGCCGGGGACTGCGACGGGACCGTCGCGGTCGACGGTTCCGTGCGCTCGGTCTGGGGCGGGACGGAGGCTGCCGTCGACTCGTCTCGCTCCGAACGCTCGCGTCCGAACACCTTGCGCAGCAAGCTCCGAATGCCCATGGGCGAGGCCTTTCGCATGAGTTAAGTGCGGAGAATGTCCGCATGTGGCCGGAACGCTCCGCATCCTGGCCACGGCGGACACGTAAGGTTAGCCGCCGCCCGTGGCGATCTCCGGCAGGGGCGGCCCCCAAGCTGCCGCACATGTCAACCCCGCCTCGTCCGGGGCGTGTTCATTCGGCGTTCACTTCCCGGCTGCCGCATTGCACACGTACACCCCTAACGTCGCGGCGGAACATATTCCGACACCATGTCGGCGCGGGTGCGCCGGAGGAGGACGAAGTGCGCAAGCTGCTGCCGCTGTTGAACACGAATTCCCACGGGGGCGGACGTTCCGCTCTCACCTGCCGTTTCCGCTGTGGGGACGCCTGTTTCCACGAGGTGCCGAACACCAGTGACAACGAGTACGTCGGCGATGTCATAGCCGACGCCCTGTCGCGGCGTTCGATGATGCGCGCCGCCGCCGTGGTGACCGTCGCCGCTGCCGCCGGCACCGCGACCGTCGTCGGCTCCGGCGGCGAGCAGGCCTCCGCCGCGGAGCTCCCTGCCGCCGACCGCCAAGGTGACGCGCTGGGCAGGACCGGCGCCCGCGGACTCCGCTTCGCCGCCGTCGCGCCCAACAAGGACGACAAGGTCACCGTTCCCGCCGGCTACTCCCAGAACGTGGTCATCCGCTGGGGTGAGCCGATCCTCCGGGGTGCGCCCGCCTTCGACGCCGACAAGCAGACCGCCGCCGCCCAGGCCGGCCAGTTCGGTTACAACAACGACTTCCTCTCGCTGCTCCCTCTCCCCGGTGAGCGCGGCCGCCAGGTGCTCGTGGCCAACCACGAGTACACGGACGAAGTCCTGATGTTCAAGGGTTACGACCCGGCCAACCCCACCCGCGAGCAGGTCGAGATCGCCTGGGCCGCGCACGGCCTCGGCGTCGTCGTGGTCCAGGGGGAGCGCCGGACCGGCAAGCTCACCGCCGTGACCCGCCACCAGCTCAACCGCCGTCTGACGGCGACGAGCGAGTTCAAGCTGACCGGTCCCGTCGCGGGCAGCGCTCTGGTGAAGACGTCCGCCGACCCCACCGGCACCAAGGTGCTCGGCACGCTCAACAACTGCTCGGGCGGCACCACCCCGTGGGGCACCACGCTCCACGGCGAGGAGAACTTCAACCAGTACTTCGCCAACGGTTCCAGCGCCACCGACAAGCGTTACGGCATCGGCACCGCCGCCACCGAGCGCAAGTGGGAGCGTTTCGACAAGCGCTTCGACGTGGCGCAGGAGCCCAACGAGCCGCACCGCTTCGGCTGGGTCGTCGAGCTCGACCCCTACAACCCCGACTCGACGCCCCGCAAGCACACCGCGCTCGGCCGCTTCAAGCACGAGGGTGCGCAGCCGCGGCTGACCGCCGACGGCCGCCCGGTGGTCTACATGGGCGACGACGAGCGCTTCGACTACTTCTACAAGTTCGTGTCGAGCAAGCGGATGAAGAAGGGCAGCACGCGTGCCGCCCGTGAGCACAACCTGACGCTTCTCGACGAGGGCACGCTGTACGTCGCCAAGCTGACCGGTGACTCCCCGGCGGCCGAGATCGACGGCACCGGCAAGCTGCCGAGCGACGGCGAGTTCGACGGTTCCGGGCAGTGGATCCCGCTGGCCACGGCGGGCCCCGACGGCAATGTCTCGCACGTCGCGGGCATGAGCGCCGAGGAGGTGTTCGTCTTCACCCGCCTCGCCGGCGACAAGGTGGGCGCCACCAAGATGGACCGCCCCGAGGACATCGAGCCGAGCCCGCGCACCGGCCGCGTCTACGTCGTCCTGACGAACAACACCGACCGCGGCAAGGCCGGCAAGGCCGGGGCGGACGAGGCCAACCCGCGCAACCTCAACAAGCACGGCCAGATCCTGGAGCTCGCCGAGCACTGGGACGACCCGACGTCCGACGGCTTCGCCTGGCGTCTCTTCCTGGTCGCGGGCGACCCGAACGACCCGTCCACGTACTTCGCGGGCTTCCCGAAGGACAAGGTCAGCCCCATCTCCTGCCCGGACAACGTCGCCTTCGACCCGCACGGCAACCTGTGGATCTCGACGGACGGCAACCAGCTCGGCTCGCACGACGGTCTGTTCGGCGTGGCGACCAGGGGCGAGCGGCGCGGTGAACTCAAGCAGTTCCTGACGGTTCCGGCCGGTGCCGAGACCTGTGGCCCGCTGGTCCAGGACCGCCGCGTGCTCGTCGCGGTCCAGCACCCGGGTGAGATCGACGGTGCGTCCGTCGAGAAGCCCGCGAGCATCTGGCCCGACGGACCGGGCAAGATCGTCCGCCCGGCGGTCGTGTCCGTGTGGCGCAACGACGGCTGCGACATCGGCGTCTGACGCCCGTCATGAGGTGGCGCGCACCTGTGCGCGCCACCTCGTGAACTCCTCCGCCGAGGGTCCCGTGTACGACCACGGGACCCGTGCCGCATGCCGCCCGAGCAGCCCGAACAGCCGCCGGGCCTCGTCGCCCAGGCCCGCGTAACAGGCCGCGTGCGTCAGATAGTTGAGCTCGCCGGTCTCCTCCGGGGCCGCTGGGCCCTCGCCGCGGCCGCCGATCCAGCGGTCCCAGGTGCGCCTTACCTCGGTGACCGCCAGCTCGTGGTGCCAGTGCCGGCCGAAGTCGCGTACCGGTGCCGGGCCCGTCGCGCCCTCGGCGACATGGCGGTACTCCTCCACCCGGGCGATCTGCACCAGGACCGGCAGCGGCGAGCCGGGCGGCGCGGCTCCCGCAGCGTCGCGGGCGAAGTCGTACATCCGGCCGTGGCTGCCGTGCCAGCGCGCCGAGTGGTAGCGCAGCAGCTGCACATGGCCCTCGATGTTGTGCGGGTCGCGCCGCCGCAACTCGTCCCACCAGCCGCGCAGTTCGCGCCGCGGCACGCCCGTCGGGTACAGCCGGGCCACCGTCAGCAGCGACACCCACGGCATCGGATCGGCCGGCTCGGCGTCGGCCGCGCGCAGGCAGACAAGCACCGTCGCATCGAGCCGTGCCTGGTCGAGTGCCGCCCTGCGGCCCGCCTCGATCGCCTGGTTGAAGACGCGTACGACCTCGGTCGCCGCCCTCAGCACCTCCGCGTCCGGGCTTTCGGGCTCCGCCGCCCGCCACGCCTCCACAGCCGATGAGCCGGCGGCCGCGTGCGCGAGCAGCCGCAGCCGGTGGGTGCGCAGCGGCCAGTTTGATCCGGTGGCACGCAGCAGGTCCCGTACACCCTGCCAGCGGCCGATCACGATGTCGTGCACGGCGTGGGCGAGCGGCCGGTCGCCGAAAGCGGGATCGAAGTCCGGGACGAAACCCCCACGTCGGCGGCGCGCGGCCATCTTCGGCACATCCCTCAGAAATCCGTCGACAGCGCGCGGTCGGCGTAGTCGGTGTGCCGCGATGCGGAGTTGGCGTACCGCTCCTCGGCGGCGATGGCCCGGGTCGCGTCCAGTCGGGCGGGACGGTAGTACGAGCTCCCCCGCCGCCAGTAATGGATCATCGGCACCAGACCGGCGCCGAGGCCGCCGATACCGATCGCGATCGAGGCCGCGCTCAGCTCGCTCAGCGCCTCGACGAGGATCCAGAGCATGAACAGCGCCCCGAGCAGTGGCCACAGTCCGCCGAGGACGAAGTTCCGTACGGAGGTGAGCAGGGTCTTGCGGTACGCGACGACGGCGGCGATGCCCGCGAGCCCGTAGTAGAAGGCGATCTGCAGGCCGATCGCGGACACCGCGGCGGAGAGCACGTCGCCGACCGAGCCGAGCGCGGTGGAGGCGACGAACATCGCCAGCGCCACCGCGCCGACGACGGCGACCGCCACCCAGGGGGTGTTCCAGCGGCGGTGCACGGTCCCGAACGCGGCGGGCATCGTACGGTCGCGGCCCATCGCGAACAGCGAGCGCGTCACCTGGATGAGAGTCGTCTCCAGGGTGGCGACCGTGGACAGCAGCACCGCCACGACGAGCAGTTTCCCGCCGACGCCCGGCCAGATCGCGTCCCCGAGCGCGCCCAGAACATTGGCGCCGCCCGCCCGGACGGCCTCGCGGTCAAGGACCATGTTCACGGCGATGGTGAAGGCCTCGAAGAGAAGGAAGACGACGCCGACACCCACGAGCGAGGCGAGTCCCGCCGTGCGGCGGCTGTCGCGGGTCTCCTCGCTGAGATTGCTGGTGACGTCCCAGCCCCAGTAGTAGAAGGCGGCGACCAGCGCGCCGGAGGCGAAGCCCGCCGGCCCGTCGAAGTGCGAGAAGCCCAGCCAGGACCAGTCGAAGGCGGCGGCGTAGCCGGTGTGCAGCAGCGCGGCGCCGACGAAGAACAGCAGGACCGCCAGCTCCACTCCGGACATCAGCAGCTGGGCGCGCACGGTCAGCCGCGCCCCGCCGACCACGACGAGCAGCATCGCCACGAACCAGGCGGCACCGGTGGCCGTCGCCAGTGCGGTGTTCTCGGCGAGGTCCGGGTCGAAGAGCGCGAGGGTCATCGCACCGGCCGGCAGCGATCCGGCCACCATGAAGATCGTCGTGGAGATCACGAGGGCCCAGCCGGACAGAAAGCCGAGGAACGGGTGGAGAGTTCGGCCCACCCAGGAGTAACTGGCGCCCGCGTTGACATCGATCCTGCCGAGTCTGCTGAAGGCCAGGACGATGCCGAGCATGGGTATCGCGCAGTAGAGGAGGGCGGCGGGTCCCGCGAGACCGACGGAGGCGACGAGTACGGCGGTGGTGGCCGCGATCGAATAGGCGGGGGCACTGCCCGCGACGGCCATCACGATCGTGTCGAAAGTGCCGAGGACATTGGGCTGAAGCCCTCTGCCGGAGTCGGTGCGCATGGGACTCTCCGAATGCCCTGGTGATGTCTCGGTGAAGGGAGGCCGTGCGCATCGTAGTCGGATGTGTGCGCTGGGGTGAGGGGGTGGTGCCGCCGCTGCTCACGGCGACGCCGGTCCCCGGATGGCGGGCGCTGAAGGTATTGCCGGTGCGGGCGGCAGGGGCGGACTCGTAGAGTCGGTACATGGCTGCAGACGTTTCGGACGAGGGAACGGTACGGGTCGACACCTGGATCTGGTCGGTCCGCCTCACAAAAACCCGCTCCCAGGCGGCCTCGGCCTGCCGGGCCGGGCATGTCCGGGTGAACGGCGACCGGGTCAAACCCGCGCATGCGGTGCGTTCGGGGGACGAGGTGCGGGTCTTCCACGCGGGCCGGGAACGGCGGGTGGTCGTCTCGAAGACCGTCCGCAAGAGGGTGGGCCCACCGGTGGCGGCCCAGTGCTACGTGGACAACAGCCCGCCGCCCCCGCCGAGGGAGTTTGTGGCCCCGGTGGCGATCCGGGACCGGGGGGCGGGACGCCCGACGAAGAGGGACCGCCGCGAGATGGAACGCTTGCATGGGGGCGGCGGCCCGGCCCGCTGAGTGGGGCCGCGGCCCGGCCGCTGAGGTCCCCGAACCCCCGGCGAAGCAGTCGCCCTGTCAGCTCAGGTAGCCCTCCACCTCGTCGGCGGGCTGCACCCTCGCCGTGTCCGGGTCCTCACCGAACTCCGCCTTGGCACGTCGCCGGCGCAGCAGGTCCCAGCACTGGTCCAGCTGGACCTCGAGGTCGCGCAGCCGCGCCCGCTGGTCGGGGTCGAGGCCGTGCTCGTCGGACGAGCGCGCCCGCAGGGCGCGTTCCTCGTCGACGAGATCGCTGATGCTGCCGAGTATCTGGTCGTTGTCCATGGCTCCTGCTCTCAGAGTACGAACCGTCCTGCCGCGTGCCCCGCCCGCGCGGGACTGCGCGAGCGCGTCCGGCGCCTTGTCCAGCGGTAGTTCGGCGTCCACGGGCACCGTCACGGAGCCGTCCGCCGCGGCCGCGGCCAGGACGTCCAGCAGGGCGGCGGAGGGGTGCTGCTGGACGTCGATGCCCTCGACGCCGGCCGGGAGCCGGGCCTCGCCCGCCACGCCGCGGGTGGTGAGGGCACGCCCGCCGGCGTGCACGAGGGAGGCCTTCGCCGTGAATGAGGACGCGTCGGCCGACACCAGGTCGACCAGTGCGTCGACGCCGTCCGGGCAGGCGTCCCGTACCGCGGACGGCTGGATCAGCTCGGGCTCGGCCTTGAACACCCTGACCGCGACAGCGCGCATCGAGAACGCCTCCTGACGGACGGCCCCCCCGTCCCACGACCCCACTCTTGCGCGGGCGGGCACTCAGCGCACGTCGTACAGTTCGAGCCCGACGAGCAGCGCGCGGTGGTCGGTGTCCGCAAGGTCCAGGAAGCGTGCCGAACGGACCGAGAAGTCCTCGCTGACCAGCACATGGTCGATCTGCGCGCCCAGCGGGCGGCGGACCGTGGCCGGCCAGGACGGGGTGCGGTCCGCGCCCACGAGGGTGGCGCTGTCGCGCAGCGAGCCGGAGTCGAGGATACGGCGGAAGGCGGCGTGGTCCTGGGTGGCGTTGAAGTCGCCCGCCACCAGGGTCGCCTCGTCCTTCACCCCGCTTGCGTACGCACGCACCCGGCCGAGATCACGGCGCCAGTCGCCGATGCCACCGGGCCTGGGTGGCAGGGGGTGCGCGAGCTGCACATTCACCGGATGGCCGGCGACGTCCGCGACCGAGCCGGGCATCGCGAGCTCGCTGTTGATCCCCGGTGCCGCACGCAGCGGAAGCTTGCTGAGGATCGCCGAGCCGGAAGCCGAGTCGCCCGCGACGACATTGCGGTACGGGTAGTCGGAGCGGGAGACCCTGGCCGCCAGCGCGTCCGAGCAGGTGCGGTCGCATTCCTCGATGAAGACCAGGTCGGGCTGTTCATGGCGGATGGCGGTGAGCAGAGCATCGGTGGCGTTCCCGAACTCGATGTTCGAGGTGAGCACGGTGACACGGGCGACGACCCGGCCCGGCGGATCGTCGGTCAGCCCCGTGTCGTACGGCCTGACGAACCACCCCGTGACGGCGAGTACGGCAGCGGCCCAGATCATGCCGGTGCGCCACCGCCCGATCAGGGCGAGCAGCAGACCGGCTCCGGCGGGCAGCAGCAGCCAGGGCAGGAAGGCGAGCAGCTGGGGGACGGGCGTGATCGCGTCGGTGTCCGCGGCGCGGCAGCCGACGGCCACGGTGGGAGCGAGGAGCAGCAGGCCCGCGAGCCAGGCAGCGGCGTGGCGTCCTTCCGAGGGGCGCAAGGAAGCGTCCGCCGCGTCCGGCGCCGCCGTCGAGAAGGCGCTGTTCACAACCGGCCTCCGAGCCCGCGGGATGGTCAGTCCTGTTTGGGAGCATACGGGCGGAGGGCATCGATCAGCAGCTCCACCCCGAACGTGAACTCCGCATCGTGATCGATCACCGCGAGCTTCGGCGCGAGTTTCGCCACCGCCGGGAAGCCCGAATTCACGAGATGCTCCGTGCGCTCACGTACCGCCGACTCGTCCTCTCCCTTGACGGAAGGCGAATGGAACTCCCGCAGCAGGGAGCCGACCTGGAAGGCGATGAGGAGCCGCAGGGCGTGCACGGCGGCGGCCTCCTCGAAGCCGTGGTCGAGCAGCACGGCGAGGGAGCAGTTGATGGTGGGGAGTGCGCCGGGGGAGGAGAGCTGGCGGGTGAGGACGAGCTCGCAGGCGCGCGGGTGGCGCAGCGACGCCCGCCTGAATGCGTGCGCGACCGAACGGATGCCGTCCTCCCAGCCGCCGCCGACGCTGCGGGACAGCTGCATGTCCCTGGTGATGAACTCGGTGACTCCGTCGAGGACGTCCGCCTTGCCGCCGACATGGTTGTAGAGCGACATCGCCTGGACACCGAGGGTGGTGGCGATCCGGCGCATGGAGAGCGCTTCCACACCCTCGTCGTCGATGATCTTCAGCGCGGCCTCGACGATCCGCTCACGTGACAGCGGCTCACGGGGTTCCCGCTCGGCGCCGGGGGCGGATGTGCCGCGTTCCGTGGGGTGTTGACGGGATCTTCCGTCAGGCATCGGGGGGCTCCTGGGTGGGTTTCGCGGACTCTTGCCCTACTCCTTGACGGCTTACAGCGTAAGTGCTTCCCTCAGTCGCGGACTTACGGCGTAAGTACGGACATGGAACAGGCCTGGAGGGCCCGGAAGATGAGCAAGGAAGCGCGCGAGACACTCGTCCTCGCGCACGTGGCGAGCGAGAACCGGCCTGCGTTCGACGGGACCCCCAAGACCTCCGGCCGCCCCCGGCACGAGAGCGTCGGCACGGGCCGGGTCGTCGACGACGGGCCTGCGGAAGCCGACGGCTCCCGCGAGGCTGCCCGCACGGCCCTCCTCGCCCGGCTCGGCCTCGCGCCGTCCCTCCCTCTCCCCGCGTAGCCGGAGGCGCACATATGACGGTGCCCACCGTCCACCACCTCGACTGCGCCCCGATGCATCCGGTCGGCGGCTCCCCGCTGGTCGCCCACTGCCTGCTGGTGGAGACAGGCAGCGGCCTCGTCCTCGTCGACACGGGCCTGGGCTCCGCGGACGTGGCCGACCCGCGGCGGCTCGGCACGTTCTTCCGGCTGACCATGCGGCCCGAACTGGCTGTGCAGCACACGGCGTACCACCAGATACAAGCGCTCGGATACGACCCGCGCGACGTGCAGGACATCGTGCTCACGCATCTCGACCTCGACCATGCGGGCGGTCTGGCGGACTTCCCCGACGCGCGGGTGCATGTGATGGCCGACGAGTACCGCGCGGCGATGCGCCGCGACACGCGCCTCGACGCAGGGAGGTACGTCACCGCGCAGTGGATCCACGGTCCGCGCTGGACCGTCCACGACACGGCGGACTCCAACTGGCACGGCTTCGCGGCCTCCCGGGTCCTGCGCTTCCCGGACATCCTGATGGTCCCGCTGCCGGGGCACACGCGGGGCCACTGCGCGGTGGCGGTCCAGCAGCCGGACCGCTGGCTGCTGCACGCGGGCGACGCGTACTTCTTCCACGGCGAGATGGACCTGCGCAGGCCGCGCTGCCCACGCGCGCTGACGCTGCACCAGCGGCTGGTGGCGGAGAACCACGGTCAGCGTCTTACGCAGCTGGAACGACTGAGGGACCTGCGCAGGGCTGACCCGAGGCTGATCCGGATCTTCTCGTCGCACGACGCGCAGGAGTTCGCGTCGCTGAGCACGAAGAGTTTCGGCCGCGTGAGGTGACGGGTGAGCGGGTTGGGGTGGGCCGCTGCTCGGTCCCCCGCCCCGCCTGCCACTCGCGGCCCGCTGTGGGAGGTGCCCCCGCCCCTCAACCGGGGCTCCGCCCCAGACCTCGGTTCTCGAACGCCGGACGTGCTTGACGGGCGCCCCGGCGCCGGCGCGCCACCGCCCACGCCCCCACCGCAATCCCCACGCCCGCCCCCATCACCCACCACGACGCCGTCCGCAGCGTCTGTGTCAGGGCGTCGTACACCGCCCGTGCGGCCGGGCGGTCCAGGTCCGGGGGGAGGTCGTCCAGGGCGAGGCCGGGGCCGACCGTGACCGCAAGGTGCAGCAGGGCGCCGCCCGCCGCGATGGCGAGACCGAGGCGGGCGATCAGGGCGCGGACCCTGCGCACGGCGAGCAGCACCGCCGCCACCGCGAGCAGCAGCGTCGCCACCGGCAGCCACACCCCCGCGATCCGCAGCCAGTCGAAGATCTCGCGCGCCACGCCGAGCTTGTCGGACTCCAGGATCGTGATCCGGGTGCGCCCGACGGGGATCTGGTCCGCGAACGGCACTCCTTCGTCGCTGAGCTGCTGCCTGACCTGTTCGATGACGGGCCCCAGGTCCATGCTCACGTCGTTGCGGGTGTCGCCGATGTTGCCGTTGTCGCTGGTCAGCGCCCGTTCGACGGCGGTGTGGGCCGCGCGGTTGACCGTGTTCCAGGCGGCCTTGCAGGCGTCGGTGCCGGAGAAGGAGAGCACGGCCTCGTGCAGCAGGTTCCGCACACCTTCCTGGAAGGGACCCGCGTCGAACTTGGCCATCGCCTCCTCGGTGATGCGGTCGGCGACTGCGTTCTGTACGGCGGGGTCGGAGGCGAGCGGCGCCATCGTGGCGACATAGCTGTCGGTGTCGCCGATCTCCCGGTCGGCCCAGACGGCGAGCACGCTCAGAGGCGTCAGGAGGGCCACCAGGACGAGCAGCACCGTCGACGCCGCCGAGAGAAAGCTCCGCACAGCTCAAGGGAACGCGGGCCGCGGGCCGCGCGCGAGCGGTGCGCCGCCGACCGGGCGGGCCCGCGGCGCAGGGGGGTGACTGGGCGTCAGCCGCCGCAGGGGCAGTCGGATCCGGGTTCCTCGTGTGCACGGGTGTCATCCGATGCCGCCCGAGCTCCGTCATCCGGGTCGGTCGCCTGACTTGCCAGGCGGTGGGCGCGGGTGTGCTCTGAAAGGAGGACGCGGGGGAATGAGAGGGAAGGAGCTCTCTGCCATGGCCGCACACGCAGCGGTGCCCGCACGGCACCATGGTTCTCTCGGCTGGGCGATGCCCGTCGGCCTGGGCCTTGTCTACGGCACCTGGGTGCTGTTCATCCGCCATGCCTGGGGTGACGTGACCTGGGGCGACGTCCTCTACGCCATCGTCGCAGGCGTGATTCTCGCGGCGCTGGCGCTCGTTCTCGGCCGGACCCAGAATCTGCTGCCGCGTGAGCTGCGCGCCGGGGCGTACGGGGTGCTGTGCGGCGTGGCCATGGGCTTCCTGTACAGCCTGACCGACGCGAGCGTGCTGAGTTCTGCCGGGATCGGGGCCATCTTCGGCGCGGTGATGCTCGCCGTGTCCTTCTACCTTTTCTACATGAGAGAGCCCTAGGACTTGCGGGGCGCCGACCCCGCGATTCTTCATCCCCCGCGCGGCCACCGGATCCGATCCGGCGGCCGCGCGCCGCTCTCCCGACCCGCATGGGCCCGTCAGTACCTTGACCTTTCCCCTGGGGGAAACCCCAGCATCGGTGGGGCCGGGCGAAGTGCCCGGTGCGAGGAGGAAAGCATGGGTTTGCTCACGATCGGTGCGTTCGCCCGCGCATCCCGGCTGTCCGCCAAGGCGCTGCGCCGCTATGACGAGCTGGGGCTGCTGCCTCCGGCCCGCGTCGACTTGTTCACCGGCTACCGGTACTACGACGAGACGCAGCTGGAGCGGGCCCGGCTGGTGGCGTGGCTGCGGCGGATCGGGATGCCGCTGGCCCGTATCCGGGACATCTGCGACCTGTGTGCGACGGACACGGCCGCGGCCGCCAGGGACATCCGGGCGTACTGGTCGCAGGTCGAGGCGGAGACCTCCGCCCGGCGTGATCTTGCCGCTTTCCTCGTCGACCAGCTGTCAGGGAAGGACACCGACACGATGTCTCAGCTCACCACGCCCCTTGGGTTCCGCTATGCCGCACGCTCGGACCGCGGCCTCGTCCGGGAGACCAACCAGGACGCCGCGTACGCCGGGTCGCGGCTGCTCGCCGTCGCCGACGGCTTCGGGGGTGAGGGCGCGCCCGCGAGCACGGCGGTGATCGACGCGCTGAAGCACCTGGAGGCGGAGGGGCCCGGTTCCACCCGGGTCGGGGATCTGCTCAACGCCCTTGAGGACGCGGTCCACCGGGCCAATGCCACGGTCAACGGCTTCGCCGGCTCCGGTACGACACTGACCGCCATGATGTGGACCGGCTCGCAGCTGGCCCTGGTCCATATCGGCGACACCCGCGCCCATCTGCTGCGCGACGGGGACTTCTTCCAGATCACCCACGACCACACCGTGGTGCAGGCGATGATCGACGAGGGCGACCTCAGCCCGGAGGAGGCGGCGTCGCACCCCCAGCGGGCGATGCTGCTGAGGGCACTCGACGGGAGCGCCGGCCTCGCCGGGCCCGACCTGCGGCTGCACGAGGCGCGGGCGGGCGACCGTTATCTGCTGTGCTCCGACGGCCTGTCCGCGACGGTGCCGCAGGAGGAGAAACGCCGGGCCGTCGCCGCTCTCACCGACCCGGGCGAGGCCGTACACGAACTGGTCGCGCTCGCCCATCGCGCGGGCGGTCCGGACAACATCGCGTGCGTCGTCGCCGACGTCGTGGCGCTCTGACCGGAGCCCGTACTCTGGAGCGGCGGAGGGACGGACAGAACGGTGACGCGAGGAGCGACGGGTGAGTGAGAGCGAGAGCTGGAAGGAGCGGGGTGTTGCGCTTCGGGTCTTCGTGTACATCTTCGCGACGCACCTGTTCGCCGGGTTCGTGTACCTGTTGTTCTACGTGGGGGAGCACGCGCAGAAGTAGCAGGCCCCACCGCGCGCGACGCTGCCCCGGGGCACGCCCACTCGGCCCGTCCGGCGCCCCGGACCGCCGCGCTCAGCCCCGTCCCGCCGCCGTGGCGAACAGTTCGCGGAACGCGTCCGCCGAGTCCGAGCCCGAGCGGCCGAACGGCGCGTCGAAGTCCCAGACCAGGAACAGCAGGAACGCGATCAGCGCGCTGAAGAGACCGGCCAGCAGCAGTTCCCTGGGTGTGCGGCCGATCTGCAGCGTGAAGATCAAGCCGACCGTCACCAGCGCCCCGGTGATCAGGCCGAACCACACCACCCCCGGCAGCGTCGCCCCCGCGTTCTCCGCGCGGGCGTTGCGTGCGTCGTCCGCGATCGCGACCTGGTCGAGCAGCGGCTGGTAGGCCTGCGCCTCCAGTTCGCCCGCGGGCGGTCTCTCCGCGATGTCGGTGCGAACAGTCGCGAGCAACTCCGCGCCCCGTTCGGGCAGTTCGCTGTGGTCGACCATCCTCGGCCATTCCACCTGGACGACATGGGAGACGTAACGGTTGATGTCGGTGTGCAGCTTTTCGCGGACGTCGGCCGGGTAGACCTGGGCCCGCTGGGACAGCTCGTGCAGTGCCTGCGCCTCGCGCCGTACGTCGTCCTGCGCGGCGCTCCGCGCCTCCCACACGCCCGCGATGGCCAGACCGAGCACGATGGCGTACACGACGCCGACCATCATCGTCATGTACTCGAGGACGTCGGGAGTCTCGCTGCCGTCCTCCTCCGCCACCCCCGCCCTGCTCAGTCTGTACTGCCTGAACAACACGATGACGAGGACGAAGGCGCACGCGGCAGCCATCGCGAGGACCAGGACCAGCCATTCCGACATGACAGTTCTCCGATCGGGGTGTGGGGAGCCGGGGAGGGCGGTGGTTCAGGAGCGGCCGCGCCCGGAGGCGGCGGACCGTGAGCGGGGCCGCAGGCAAGCGGCGGCCAGGACTGCCGGGGTGGTCGTCACCAGCATCAGGACCGTGAGCGGGGTCCCGGACGGTGCGGGATCGCCGTTCGCCGGGCGGTAGTCGCGTACGACGTGGACCGGCTGCCTGTGCGGGCCCGGGGCGGGCGGTGCGGGCGTCGCGGCAGGTGCCGTGGAGGGAGCGGGCGCGGGGATCTCCCGCGGGGGCGGCTCGGCCGGGACGGGCCGCGGCGACGCAGGAGCGGGTGGCTCGGGCGCAGGCGCGGACGCCGACGGTGGTGTGCTGGGCGCCGGAGTGCCGGGCGGCGTCGAGGGCACGGTCGGCGGGGGCGTGGGAGCAGGTGCCGGTCTCGGTGCCGGCGTGCAGTTCCCGATGTGCACCTTCAGCGGCCCGATGTCCACGCACAAGGCGATGCCGCACCCCGGTAAGCCCAGCATTGTCACGATCCCCAGTGCGCACAGCTGCTTCCATCCCGCCACAGCCGCACGCTACGGGCGCGCGCCGGGACCGGGGGGCCACCATCACCCGTACGACTGATCAGCACACTTGTCGGACTCTGTCGGCGAAGGAGTAGCCGAGGTCACTCCCCAGCTCTTTTGCACCTTGTTGCATAATCGCTTCGCGGCCGCTACAACTGGACCGTCGACCCCTGCGCGAGGAGGCGCCCCCATGAGCCCGAGCCCGTACCCGCATCTGCTGAGCCCCCTCGATCTCGGGTTCACCACCCTGCCCAACCGGGTGCTCATGGGCTCCATGCACATCGGCCTCGAAGAGGCCGAGCGCGGTTTCGAGCGGATGGCCGCCTTCTACGCCGCCCGCGCCCGCGGCGGCGTCGGCCTCATCGTCACCGGCGGCATCGCGCCCAACGACCGCGGCCGCCCGTACGAGGGCGGCGCCAAGCTCACCACCGAGGCCGAGGCGGAGCAGCACCGGGCCGTCACCGACGCGGTGCACGCCGAGGGCGGGCGCATCGCGATGCAGATCCTGCACTTCGGCCGGTACGCGTACCACGCGGACCTCGTAGCGCCGAGCGCCGTCCAGGCCCCCATCAGCCCCTTCGTCCCGCATGCCCTGACCGACGCCGAGGTCGAGGAGACCATCGAGGACTATGTGCGGGCGGCGGCGCTCGCGCAGTCCGCCGGGTACGACGGCGTCGAGATCATGGGCTCCGAGGGCTACTTCATCAACGAGTTCATCGCCGCGGCCACCAACCACCGCACCGACCGCTGGGGCGGTTCGTACGAGAACCGGATCCGGCTCCCGCTGGAGATCGTCCGCCGCACCCGCGAGCGCGTCGGCCCCGACTTCATCCTGATCTACCGCCTCTCCATGCTCGATCTCGTCCCCGGCGGCTCCTCGCTCGAAGAGGTGATCACGCTCGCCAAGGAGATCGAGGCGGCAGGAGCGACGATCATCAACACCGGGATCGGCTGGCACGAGGCCCGTATCCCCACCATCGCGACCTCGGTGCCGCGCGGCGCGTACACCTGGGTGACCAAGAAGCTGATGGGTGCCGTCTCCGTCCCCCTGGTGACCAGCAACCGCATCAACACCCCCGAGGTCGCCGAGCAGCTGCTCGCCGAGGGCCGCGCGGACATGGTGTCGCTGGCCCGCCCGTTCCTCGCCGACCCCGAATTCGTCGCCAAGGCGCAGGCGGACCGCTCGGAGACGATCAACACCTGCATCGGCTGCAACCAGGCCTGCCTGGACCACACCTTCAGCGGGAAGATCACGTCCTGCCTGGTCAACCCGCGCGCCTGCCACGAGACCGAGCTGGTGCTGTCCCCGACCCGGCTGCGCAAGCGCGTCGCCGTGATCGGCGCGGGTCCCGCGGGGCTCGCCTGCGCGGTCTCGGCGGCCGAGCGCGGCCACGAGGTGACGCTCTTCGACGCGGCGGAGGAGATAGGCGGCCAGCTGAACGTCGCCAAGCGGATCCCCGGCAAGGAAGAGTTCAACGAGACGCTGCGCTACTTCCGTACGCAGCTTGAACTGCACGGAGTCGAAGTCCGCCTCGGCACCCGTGCGACCGCGGACGAACTCGCCACGGCCGCGTACGACGAAATCGTGGTCGCAACCGGGGTCACGCCCAGGACCCCCGAGATCGAAGGCGTCGACCACCGGAGCGTCCTCAGCTACCTCGACGTCCTGCGCGACGGCGCCCCCGTGGGCGAGCGGGTCGCGGTCATCGGCGCGGGCGGAATCGGCTTCGACGTCGCGGAGTTCCTGACGGACGGTGGCGAGGGCGCGAGCCTGGACGCCGAAACGTACTTCCGGCAGTGGGGCGTCGACACCGACTACAGCGCGCCGGGCGGGCTGAGGGCGCCCGAGCGCCCGAAGCCGCCGCGTTCCGTCCACCTCCTGCAGCGCAAGAGCAGCAAGGTGGGTGCGGGTCTGGGCAAGACGACGGGCTGGATTCACCGGACGGAGCTCAAGCACCGCGGGGTGACGATGACGGCCGGGGCGACCTACGAGCGCATCGACGACGAGGGCCTGCACATCAGCGTCGACGGCACGACCACCGTGCTCCCCGTCGACACCGTCGTGCTGTGCGCCGGCCAGGAGCCGCAGCGCGGACTGTACGAGGAGCTGAGCGCCGCGGGCCGCTCGGTGCATCTGATCGGCGGCGCGGACGTGGCGGCCGAGCTCGACGCCAAGCGCGCGATCGACCAGGGCACCCGGCTGGCGGCGACGCTCTAGAGTCCCGTCCCTAGGATCGGGCCATGTCCCTCCCGCACGCGATCCTCACGGCCCTGCTCGAAAAGCCCTCCTCGGGCATTGAGCTGACCCGCCGCTTCGACAGGTCGATCGGCTACTTCTGGTCGGCGACGCACCAGCAGATCTACCGCGAGCTGGGGAAACTGGAGCAGGCGGGCCACATCCGGGCCCTGCCGTCGGCGCAGCCCACCCGCGGGCAGAAGAAGGAGTACGAGGTTCTGCCCGCGGGCCGCCAGGAGCTGACGGCCTGGGTCGCGAGGTCGGAGGACCCGAGGCCGGCGCGCGACCCGCTGCTGCTGCGGCTGCGCGCGGCGGGCGTGGTGGGCAGCGCCGGCCTGGAGGCGGAGCTGGAGCGCCATCTGGCGCTGCATCGACGCCAGTTGGCGGAATATCTGGCGATCGAGGAACGCGACTTCCCGCGGGACCGGCCGGCGACGGAGCAGGACCGGCTGCGGCATGTGGTGCTGCGGGGCGGGATCGAGCTGGAGACGTTCTGGACGAAGTGGCTCATGGAGGCGCTGGAGGGGTTCCGCTCGGGAGCCTGACGTTTCGCCGACCCCCGTCCGCAGGCGGAAGGAGTATCTCGGCATGCGGGATCTGACGACCCGTGAGACGGTCGCCAGGTGACCGATTCCATGTTCGCCGTGTTCCTCGCGGCAGCCCTCGCTCTCATCGCGACCTCCGCGCGCGGTCTCTCCCGCGCCGGTGGTACCGACCCGTCCGCCGAGGCGCGCTCGGTGACGCTCGCGCTGTACGGCTGCGGGGTCGCCGTGCTGACGCTGGCCCTGTTCATCGCGGCGGCGTAGCAGGTCAACGGGCATTGTCAGTCCCGGCTGCCACCATCATTGGCATGACCGACACGACTGCTTCGATCACCGATTACTGGGATGCCGCCGCGCCCGACTTCGACGACGAGCCGGACCACGGGCTGCGTGCCGGCCGGACGCGCGCCGCATGGGCACGGCGCCTGCGCTCCTGGGTTCTGTCCGGCCCGGGAGAGGCGCTCGACGTGCTCGACGTCGGCTGCGGCACGGGGTCCCTGTCCCTGCTGCTGGCCGAGTCGGGCCACCGGGTCACCGGGGTCGACCTGGCGCCACGCATGGTCGGCGAGGCTCGCGCGAAGCTGGGCGCGGCTGGTGTCGCGGCCCGTTTTCTGGTCGGCGACGCGGCGCTGCCGCCGACGGGTGACGAGCGGTATGACGTCGTGCTCTCGCGGCATCTGCTGTGGACCCTGCCCGACCCCGAAGCCGCCCTGCGCGCATGGGTCGGGCGCCTGCGCCCGGGCGGTCTGCTGGTTCTGGTCGAGGGCCGCTGGCGCGAGGCCGGCCAGAGACGTGCGCCCTATGTGGTCGGAGCCGAGGCCCTGCCGTGGCACGGCGGCATCGGCGCACAGGCACTGGCGTCCGCGGTGCGCCCGCTCGTCGGCACGCTGCGCATCGAACCGCTCAGCGACGACCCGCAGTTGTGGGGGCGCCCGGTGACGGACGAGCGGTACGCGCTCATAGCCCAGGTTCCCGGGCCAGCGGCGGCACGCTGACGCGGTGCCCCGCTCAGCCGGCCACGCTCTGCGCCGCCAGGTGCGAGGTGAACCAGTCCCGGGCGAGCTCGGCGACCTGGTCCAGGGCCCCCGGCTCTTCGAAGAGGTGCGTGGCGCCCGGCACGATCTCCAGCCGGTTCTCGCAGTGCAGTTGCCTCTGGGCCTGGCGGTTGAGATCGAGGACGAGGGTGTCGTGGCCGCCGACGATGAGAAGCGTGGGAGCGCGTACGTCGCCGAGGGACGGCCCGGCCAGATCGGGGCGGCCGCCGCGGGAGACAACGGCCCCGATGTCCCTGCCGGAGTCCGTGATGGCGGCTGCCCGCAGCGCCGCCGCGGCTCCGGTGCTCGCCCCGAAGTAGCCGATCGGGAGGGATTCGCGGTCCCGCAGCCAGCCGGTGGCGTCGGCCAGCCGCCGGGCCAGGGTCTCGATGTCGAAGACGTTGGCCCGGTCCGACTCCTCGGCGGGAGTGAGCAGATCGAAGAGCAGGGTCCCCAGACCCGCCCGGTTCAGGGCGCTCGCCACAAAGCGGTTGCGGGGGCTGAGGCGGCTGCTGCCAGAGCCATGGGCGAACATCACGACCGCCGCGGCACCCGCCGGCAGGGTGAGGTCCCCGGCGAGCCCCACCCCTCCCGCGTCCACATCCACCTCGGCCTCGGAGCCCGTCGACCCGCCCGGCACCGACGCCTGCGCGAGCAGTGAGGTGACCTCCTCGTCGGAAGTCTGCGAGAAGTCCTCGTACCACTCGCCGACGGCGCGGAAGGAGCGCGGCGTGGACAGGCACACCACCTCGTCCGCCTCTGCCCGCAGCCACTCGACGGCGTCGGGCGGCGCGACCGGTACGGCCAGCACCACGCGGCCCGCGCCCTGCGCCCGTACGACCTGGCAGGCCGCCGCGGCCGTGGCACCGGTCGCGATCCCGTCGTCAACGATGATCACGGTCCGGCCGGTGAGGGAGAGCCGCGGCCGGTCCGCCCTGAAGCGCCTCGCCTGGCGCCCGAGCTCCGCCTCCTCCGCCCGCTCGACCGACGCGAGCTCGTCCTGGCCGGCCCGGCTGAGACGGACGATGTTGTCACTGATGACCCGTACCCCGCCCTCGCCGATGGCGCCGAACCCCAGCTCCCGGTGGTAAGGAACCCCGAGCTTGCGGACCACGATCACATCGAGCGGCGCCCCGAGCGCCCGCGCCACTTCGAAGGCCACTGGCACCCCGCCCCGGGGCAGGCCCAGCACAACGGGCGCCTCTCCCTGCATGCGCCGTAGCGCTTCGGCAAGCTGTCGTCCTGCGTCGATGCGGTCGGTGAAAAGCACGGTGGGTCACTTCCACTCCCCCGTATTGCCCCCCTTTGTGGCTATTTTACTAGGCGGCGATACGGTCCTCCGTATGGAACGCATCGGAGCCGCTCTGATCGACATCGACGGCGTACTCACCGTGTCCTTCGAGCCACTGCCCGGAACCGTTCAGGCCATGGAACGGCTGCGCGCCGCCGGCCTCCCGCTGGCGCTGGTCACCAACAACACCTCACGCACCCGTGCCACGATCGCCGCGAAACTTTCCTCGGCGGGCTACCCGGTCACGGCCGACGACATCCTCACCGCCCCCGCCGTCACGGCCGCGTACCTCCGTGAGCACCACCCGGACGCCCGCTGCCTGTTCCTCAACAGTGGCGACGTCAGGGACGATCTCGACGGTGTGAGACTCGCCTCCGAGGCCGACGACACCGCCCCCGACGTGGTCGTCTTCGGCGGCGCGGGCGAGGAGTTCACATACGCCGGTCTCAACCGCGCCTTCCGCGAACTCCAGCGCGGCGTCCCGCTGATCGCCATGCACCGCAATCTCTACTGGCGCACGTCAGGGGGCCTCGACCTCGACACCGGAGCCTTCCTGCTCGGCCTGGAACGGGCAGCACGCGTCGAGGCGACCGTCACCGGCAAGCCCGCGGAGGCATTCTTCGCGACGGCGCTGGCACATCTCGGCGTCAGCGCGTCAGAGGCCCTGATGGTGGGCGACGACATCGAGTCGGACGTCCTCGCGGCGCAGCGCTGCGGCATCACCGGCGTCCTGGTCAAGACGGGCAAGTACCTCCCACAAACCCATGCGTCGGCGCCGGGCACCCCGGACCATGTCCTCGACTCCTTCGCGGACCTGCCCGCGCTGCTGGAACGGGCGGGCCGATGAGACTGCTTCCCGACGATGCGCGAGCGCGGTTCGCGGCGGCACCGGTCGCCCGCCTGGCCACGGTCGGGAGCTCGGGCACGCCGCATCTGGTGCCGGTCACCTTCGCGGTGGACGGCGACCTCGTGTGCTTCGCGGTCGACCACAAGCCCAAGAGCACACGGGATCTGCGGCGGCTGCGCAATATCCGCGCCAACGACCAGGTGTCGGTACTCGTCGACGACTACGCGGACGACTGGTCCCGGCTCTGGTGGGTGCGGGCCGACGGGCATGCCGAGGTGGTCGACGAGGGGGAGCGGCTGGGCCGTGTCCTGGAGCTGCTGCGTGCCAAGTACGTCCAGTACCGGGAGCGTTGCCCCGAGGGGCCGGCCGTCCTGATCCGGGTGACGCGCTGGTCCGGCTGGGCCGCCGGCTGAAGGGCGGGCCGACGGGCGGGCCGACGTGGCGCTCAGAGCCAGCCGTTGCGCCGGAAGCTGCGGTGCAGGACGAAGCAGGCCACCGCCATGACCCCGAGGATCAGCGGGTATCCGTACGTCCAGTGCAGCTCCGGCATGTGCTCGAAGTTCATGCCGTAGATGCCGCACACCATCGTGGGTACGGCGACGATCGCCGCCCATGCCGTGATCTTGCGCATGTCCTCGTTCTGGGCGACCGTCACCTGCGCGAGGTGGGCCTGGAGGATCGAGTCGAGCAGGGCGTCGAACGACGTGATCTGCTCGGTGACGCGGTTGAGGTGGTCGACGACGTCACGGAAGTACGGCTGGAGGTCCTCGCCGACCGGAGGCAGCGACTCGGTGGCCAGGATCTGGAGCGGGCGCTCCAGCGGTGCCACGGCGCGCCTGAGCTCCAGCAGTTCGCGCTTGAGCTGGTAGATGTGGCCCGCATCGGCGCGGCTGGTGGCGCCGCGGCCCGCGTGTTCACTGAAGACCGCGGTCTCGACGGCGTCGATGTCGTTCTGCACGGCGTCCGCCACGGTGAGGTAGTCGTCCACCACATGGTCGGCGATCGCGTGCAGTACGGCGGAGGGGCCCTTGGCCAGCTGGTCCGGCGCGGCCTCCAGAGCCTCCCTCAGCGGGCCGAGCGAACCGTGCCCGCCGTGCCGGACTGTGATCACGAAGTCGGAGCCGGTGAATATCATGAGCTCGCCCGTGTCCACCACCTCGCTGGTGGCGGTGAGCTCCTCGTGCTCGACATAGCGGCAGGTCTTGAAGACGGCGAAGAGCGAGTCCTCGTACCGCTCCACCTTGGGCCGCTGATGTGCCTGCACCGCGTCCTCGACGGCGAGCGGATGCAGGCCGAACAGCTCGGCGATACCCGCGATCTCCGCCTGTGAGGGCTCGTGCAGCCCGATCCACACGAAGCCGCGGCCCGTCCTGCGGACCCGCCGCAGTGCCTCGTCCACCGGGGCGGTGTCGGGCTGCCGTACGCCGTCCTCGTAGACCACGCAGTTGACGACAGCGCTGCCCAGGGGTGAGCGGGACGGGTGGCTCAGGTCCACCGTCCTGCGGTAGGCGCGGCGCACCGCTCGGCGGAGACGGCGGATCATCGGCACAGCTGGGCTCCTTCGGACAATCGTCCCAGTGTGCCATCGGGCGCGCCGCCGCAGGAGTGCCGCCGCTCACTCCGGGTCAGCCGCAGCTCAGCGTCGGTACCACCCAGTCCGCGTGGTCGTAGTCGACGCCGTCGCCACTGTCCGTGACGACCAGCCTGACCTCCAGACCGCCGGTGAGATCCGCGGTCAGCCGCCGGGTCGCGTCGGCCCCGGTGACGCGGCCGCTGTCGGCGACCAGCGCGTCGTCCCGGTAGATCCGGAAGACCGCCGAGCCGTTCGTACCGCCCGCCTCGTCATCGATGCCGACGCCGGTGGCGAGGGCCGAGCAGCCGCCGCCGAGGTAGTACGTGACCGTGGAAGCTGCGTGCGTGCCGAGGCCCTTGGCGTAGGGCGTGCCGTTCACGGTGAGGGTCCTGCCGTCGCCCGCGGCCTGTTCGCCGTTGCTGCGGTCGCGCTCGACCGGTCCCCAGCCGTTCACCGCCGATGTCCACGGCAGGTCGCTGAGTTGGTGGACCCCGGCCGGCGGGGGGATCGGAGCACCCGGCGTCACTCGGTACATCACGGTGCCGTGTGCGGGCACCGAAGCGCTGATCGCGCCCGTGGTGGTGCCGGTCTGTTTGGACCAGAGGTCCTTCAGCGCATACGAGGAAGCACCGCCGATCCCGATCGCGTCGACGGTCGTCGAGATCGTTCTCGCCGAGGCCGTCTCGTTCGTCAGGGTCACCGAACGGCCGCCGTCCGCGAGGGGTTTGGACATCACCACCAGGCCGCCGGAACCGGACACGACGGTGCCCTGCCTGCCCAGAGTGTCCTGGTCGACCGCGATCACGTCGGTGTTCTTCAGGATCGCGAGGGTCGCGGCGGATGCGCTGCGCAGATCGCTGCCGATCAGCAGGGGCGCCGCCATCTGTGCCCAGAGGCTGAAGTGGGTGCGGTATTCGGTGTCGGTCATCCCGCCGTTTCCGACTTCGAGCATGTCCGGGTCGTTCCAGGCCCCCGGCCCCGCATACGGGGCGAGTCCCTGGTTCTGGTGGGCGATGCCGATCATGCTGGACCAGGAGTCGCTGATGTCCCCGGTCGTACGCCATGAATTGCCGACGCCCGCAGCCCAGTTCCAGGGCTGGTTCTCGCCCCACTCACAGACGCTGTAGAGGATCGGCCGCCCGGTGGCCCTCAGCGCGTCGCCCATCGCCTTGTAGCGCTGCCGGGCGTCGGCGCCGGTGTTGTTGCAGTTGTCGTACTTCAGGTAGTCCACTCCCCAGGACGCCCACAGGTTGGCGTCCTGCTGCTCGTGCCCGAGCCCGCCGGGGAATCCCTGGACGTCGCACGTCTTGGTCCCGGCGCTGGAGTAGAGCCCGAACTTGAGGCCCTTGGAGTGCACGTAGTCGGCAACTGCCTTGATTCCGCCGGGGAAGCGCACGGGGTCGGGGACGAGGTTGCCGTTCGCGTCGCGCTGCGGCAGGGCCCAGCAGTCGTCGATGTTGACGTAGGTGTACCCGGCGGCCTTGAGCCCCTGCGAGACGAAGGTGTCGGCGATTCCCTTGACCATCGCCTCGTTGAACTCGGCCCGGCAGTGGGTGGAGTTCCAGTTGTTGAAGCCCATCTGGGGTGTGCGGGCAAGGCCGTTGTCGACGGCCGCTGCCGCTGCCGGGGGCGCGGCGGCGGCCTGTGCGGTGACGGCGGTGAGTGTTGTGGCCGCGGCCCCGCCGGTGAGGAGGGCGAAGGCGGCGGTGACGGCTGCCAGGCGCTCTCTGAGGGTGTGTGCGGTGTGTCGTTCGGTGTGCATGTGCGGCTCCAGAGGGGGGTTAATGGCGCACAAACAAACGGGGTCGAACGAAAGTCACCACATCTCAGCGCCGAGGCAGGAACATGTCAAGAGATGGGGCGGGGTGCGCCGGGTGCCGGGCGGGCGCCGCCGCCTCCTGCTCAGGCGGCGTACCCGCCCAGGATGTGGCCCATCGCGGCCAGCACCGGCGGCTCGACCCGGTAGTAGACCCAGGTGCCGCGCCGCTCCGAGCTGAGCAGGCCCGCTTCCTTGAGCTTCTTCAGGTGGTGGCTGACGGTCGGCTGGGAGACGCCGACGTCGGAGATGTCGCAGACGCACGCCTCGCCGCCCGGGTGCGAGGCGACCGCCGAGAAGAGCCGCAGCCGGACCGGGTCGCCGAGGGCCTTGAACATGGCGGCGGTGCGCACCGCCTCTTCTGCTGTGAGCGGGCGTTCGGTCAGCGGCGGGCAGCACGCCACGACGTCGGGCTCCAGTAGGGGCAGCACCTTCGCGTTCGACATATATCTATGTTGACACATGTCGAACCAGTGTCGGCGGCCCCGGATGCCGGTTTTTCGGCGGAACGAACGTATGCCGGAAGCGGAACGAACGTAAGCCGGAAATAGTTGAGAAAGGAGCACAATCTATTCAGGGGGACGAGACACGGCTCCATCCAGAGGGTGATCAGATGCCAGCGAACCGGAATCTGTCGCGCTACGCCCCGGATCACGGACTCACCACCCGGATGGTGACGACGATGTTCCTGATCGGGCTGCTCTACGTCGTCTTCGTGGGTGCCCTGCTGGTGATCCTGCGAGGCTCCTGGCCGATCATCCTGCTGATCGCGGGAGCGGTGTTCGTCGCGCAGTTCTGGTTCAGCGACCGGATCGCGGCCTTCAGCATGGGCGCGCGCGAGGTCACCCCCGAGCAGGCGCCCGAGCTGCACGGCGTCGTCGACCGTATCTGCGCGCTCGCCGACATGCCCAAGCCACGCGTCGCCATCGCAGAAAGCGACGTGCCCAACGCGTTCGCCATCGGCCGTAACGAGAGGACCGCCCTGGTCTGCGCGACGACCGGCCTGCTGCGCCGCCTGGAGCCGGAGGAACTGGAAGGGGTCCTCGCGCACGAGCTGTCGCATGTCGCCCATCGCGATGTCGCGGTGATGACCATCGCCTCGTTCCTGGGCGTGCTGGCGGGCGTGATGACCCGTGTCGCTCTCTGGGGCGGCTTCGGCCGGGCGGGCAACAGCCGTGACCCCAACGTCGCCATCGCCATGATCCTTGTGCCGGTGGTCAGCGCCGTCGTCTACGTGATCAGCTTCCTGCTGACCCGCGTGCTCTCCCGCTACCGCGAACTGTCCGCCGACCGCGCTGCCGCGCTGCTCACCGGCCGCCCTTCGGCGCTCGCGTCCGCCCTCACCAAGGTGACGGGCGAGATGGCCCGGATCCCGACGGAGGACCTGCGCAAGGCGGAGCCCTACAACGCCTTCTGGTTCGCGCCGGCGTTCTCCTCGAAGGAGAGCCTGAGCCGCCTGTTCAACTCGCACCCGACGCTGGAGCAGCGCCTGGACCAGCTGGCCAGGATCTCGGCGCAGCTGGCCCGCCCGTAAGCGATCCATCGGACTGCCGACGAACAGAGGCGCCTGGTGGGACTCCTCGACACCGTCCTCGGCCGCAGCAGGCCCGTACGCCCCGATCTCGACCAGCTCTTCGGCCTGCCCGCCGCCGCGATCACCCTCCAGGCGGGCGCCGGTTTCACCCCGACCGGTGTCGGGTCGGTGTGCTTCGCCGGCGTGGAGGGCGGCGCTTCGCGCAACTCCAGAAGGATGTACGGAAGTTGCTGGACGCCGACACCGAACGCGGTGGCGTCCCGGTCGAGTTCAGCCAGGACGCGTACGGCTACACCTGGCTCCTCGCCCGTCAGCCCGCCGGCGACACGGCCTCACTGGTCAACGAAACCTTCTACCCCTTCGCTCCGCTGCCCGGCGCGGTCGAGAAGCGGGGACAACGCCCTGGAACTCCAGACAAGGGCCCTGCTCGCCGACGACCTGCGCGTCGACGGACCTGGCCCGCTGGTTCCCGGTGTGGGGTGCCCCTGGCCTTCGGGGCGGGCGGACCTGATTCCCACCGGGCCGGGAGCTTGCGGAGTTCGCCGCGCGGGTTGGTCCCGGACTGGCTAGCGTGACAAGCGGGGACAAACCGTCGAGCAGGAGAGGGTCACAGCCATGGCCGCACAACCTGAGGGCACGCCGTGCTGGGCTGACGCGATGTTCAGCGATCTCGAGGGTGCGAAGAGCTTCTACGGAGATGTGCTGGGCTGGACATTCGGGGAGGCGCAGTCGGAGTACGGCAACTACACACAGGCCTACGCCAACGGCAAGGCGGTGGCCGCTGTCGTCCCGCCGATGCCCGGCGCGGAGGGCCAGTCGGCGTGGTGTCTGTATCTCGCGTCGCCGGACGCCGCCGCCACGGCCGCGAAGATCCGTGACAACGGGGGCGAGGTGCTGATGGAGCCGATGCAGGTCGGCGACTTCGGTTCGATGCTGCTGGCCCGCGACCCGGGCGGTGCCGTGTTCGGGGTGTGGCAGGCGGGTGTCCACGAGGGTTTCGAGGCGAAGGCGGTACCGGGCGCGTACGCCTGGGCCGAGGTCTTCACGCGCGAGCCCGAGAAGTCGGACGCCTTCTTCCCCGCCGTCTTCCCGTACAAGGTGCAGCGCGTCGAAGACCCCGAGATGAAGGGGATGGACTTCAACATCTACAACCTCGGCGGGGACACGGTCCTGGGACGGATGAAGATGGGAGAGGAGTTCCCGCCCGAGGTGCCCGCGTACGTCAACGTGTACTTCACCGTCGAGGACTGCGACGCGGCGGTGGCCAAGGCGACGGAACGCGGCGCGGTACTGCGGTTCGGGCCGATGGACAGCCCGTTCGGCCGGTTCGCGGCGCTGAGTGATCCGCAGGGCGCGGCGTTCTCGGTGATCGACATGACCACGACCGGCGAGATGCCGAAGATGTCGGACGTGACCTGAGTGCTCGTGATGCCTCCCGCTCGCCGCTCCCGATAGGGCGCGCGGGAGGCGCTTGAGGGGCGCGCGCTGATTCCGCGTGTGTCCGTCGCTCAGACCCCTTCCTGACCGCGTACATCCGACCCTTCCCTGACCGCGTACAGGGAAGGCCGCTTCCCCTACCGCATATGCGCGTCCGACCGCTCGCGGAGCAGCCCCGGGCCGGCGTCGGGCCCGGGGCTGCTGTGCACTCGCGGGCTGCCGCTCCGACGCGGCGAATTCACGGCCCGCACACGCGGGCATCCCGTGCCCGACGCCCGGACGCCACCCCCCGGCTACACGCTCACGTGACTGATCGTCATGTTCCCGACACTGAGGAGCACATTCGTGAGCAGGCCCCGTTCCGTCCGGCCGGCCGCCCTCGTGCTGGTCACGTCTCTCGCGGTATTCGCCGCGGCCGTGCCCGCCGAGGCTCGTACACCTGCCTCCGGTTCACTGCCCGCCGTCACACCCCGGACAGAGACGCCCACGCTGTACGACGACGAGGCGGGCGGCAACGCCAGGCGGACTGCGCGTCTACGACCTCGACGCCCGTCAGGTGCAGGCGATCCCCGCGCCCGCCGGGCCCCGGCCCGGCGATGCCCCGGGCCGGTTCAACAACGTCGACCTCGTCCAGGGGCTGCGGCTGACCTCGGGGAAGGCCGACATCGCCGTGACCAGCGATCGCGGCAACGACCGGCTGCGCGTCTACCGCATCGACCGCGACCGCCCCGGCGGACCGCTCACCGATGTCACCGACCCCGCCGCCGCACCGGTGTTCTCCGCCGGCCAGGACCAGATCAACGACCAGCAGACCGCCTACGGACTGGCCACCTGGACGGACAAGATCAGCGGCCGCTCGTACGCCCTGGTGAGCCGCCGCAATCAAACCGCCGTCGCGCTGTTGGAACTGACCGCCCGGCCCGGCGGCACCGTCGGCTACCGCAAGCTGCGCACCCTGGACCTGCCCTCCACCTTCCGGCTGCCCGACGGCTCCTCCTGGACCCCGTGCGCCGAACCCGGTGAGCTGCCCCAGGTCGAGGGCATGGTCGTCGACCAGGCCGACGGCACGCTCTACGCCGGGCAGGAGGACGTCGGCATCTGGCGCATGCCCGCCGATCTGACCGGCCGTCCCCAACTCGTCGACGAGGTACGCGAGTTCGGCGTCCCGGGCGTCTACGACGCGGAAACCGAGGAGTGCACGGCGGGCGCCGACCCCGGCTTCGGCGGCAAGCATCTCGCGGCCGACGTCGAGGGGCTGACGCTGCTCACCGAGCGCGACGGTGACGGCTATCTCCTGGCCTCCAGCCAGGGCGACAACACCTTCGCGCTGTATGACCGCGAGCGGGAGGACGACAACGAGTACGAGGGCGGCTTCCGTGTCGCCGCGGCCCCGGGGACCCTCGACGGCTCCGAGGCGTGCGACGGCGCCGCCGTCCTGAATGCGCCGCTGGGCAGGAAGTACCCGCACGGTCTGCTCGTGGTCCAGGACGGCCACGACACACCGGAAGAGGGCGAGAGGGAGGCCACCGGGTTCAAGTTCGTGGACCTGGGCGATGTCATGGACAGCGTAAAGAACTGAGGACCGGGCGGGCGGGTGGCGCCCGGGGGGTAGCGGGAAGTCAGGAACTGATGAACACTCGCCAAACCCCGCACACGTCGCCCGCCTTCCCTAGGCTGGAACCGACCGGTCCAGGACGTGTGACGAGGTGGGTGGGCCGCCTCTGAGCGCGGCGCGGCCGACAGGGCCCGGTCGGAGGCGAGGGATGATGAAACGTCCGACGACAGCGCGAGCACGGGGGCGCTGCGGACCGTGACAGAGCGGACCCGGGTTTTCGGCGGGGCGGCGCTGGCCGCCGTCTATGTGCTGGACAAGAGGCACGACACCCTCCAGCTGGCGGAATCGGCCGGAGGCTCCGGTGCCCTGTACGGGCTGTCGCCCAGCTACTCCCTGTCCGGCCGTGCTCCCGTCGTGGAAGCCTTTCGCACCGGCCGCCCGCTGTGGCTCAACGCGACGGGACTCGCCTCGTACCGGGAGGGCACCTCCGAGAGCCTGCCAGCCGATGTCTCGCTCGGCGCGCTGCCGCTCGGAGCGAACGGCAGCCCGCTCGGCTGCCTGGTCGTCGTCGACGAGGTCGCGGACGGTTTCGACACCGAACGGCGCAACTTCCTGGAGCTCTACGCCGACCAGGTCGCCGCATGGCTCGAAGCGGGCAGTGAACCGAGCATTCACGCCATCGGCCGTACGGGCCGCCGCCCGGTCCTCGGGCCCGCCCTGGACCGTTTCGGCGTCGGCTCCTTCACCCTCGTACTGAGCACCGGGCAGATCGACGCGGACGACCGGGTGCTCGATCTGGTCGACATCCCCAGGGAAGACTTCGACGGCCGGGTCGAGACGCTGCTCGAACACACCGTCCCCGACGATCTGCCCGCGCTCATGGCCATCGTCGATCCGGGCCATATGACCTCCGCCGGCCGGGAACTGGAATTCCGCATCCGTCGCCCCACGGGTGAGCTGCGCTGGCTGCGCCTGCGTGTCCGGCGGCTCGCGGAGCGCGACGGCAGGCCCGAGCGGGTGCTCGGCGTCGTCGCCGACGCCGCGCACCTGCGGCCCAGCGCGGACGAGGTCTCCCGGGTGCAGCGGCTGTCCGTCGCCCTGGCCGGTGCGATGACCGTCCGGGATGTCAGCCGTGCGGTGGTGGCCGCGCTGCGCGAACCGCTGGAAGCCGACCGGGTGGCGCTCGCCGAACTGGAGGGCGACCGGCTGGTGGTGTCGGTCCTCGACCCGCCCGAACCCGGTGCCTGGCCGGAACTGTGGCGTTCGGAATGGCGGTCCGAGTGGCCCGACGCACCCGCGCGCGCCCTGCCCACGCTGGAGGCCGCGCTGCGCGAGGGCCGGATGAGCCTGTGGACGGCGGGATCCACCCTGGAGCCGAACCTCGCGGGTGTCGGCCCCGGCGGCCTCGCCGTGCTGCCGCTCCCCGCCGAGGGCCGGGTGGTCGGCGCGTGCCTGGTCGGATGGGACGAGCCGCACACCTTCGGTCCCGAGGAGCGGTCCTTGCTCACCGCGACCGCGGGCCTGGTGGGACAGGCGCTGATGCGCGCACGTGCGCTCGACGCCGAGCACGAGCTCGCAACGATGCTCCAGCGCAGCCTGCTGCCCCGCAAGCTTCCCCGGCTGTCGGGCGCCGTCGCCGTCGCCCGCTACCTGCCCGCGACGGTGGGCCTTGCCGTGGGCGGGGACTGGTACGACGTGATCCCGCTCGCCGAGAACCAGGTGGCGCTGGTCGTCGGGGACGTCCAGGGACACAACGCGGGCGCCGCGACGATCATGGGCCAGATGCGTACGGCCATCAGGGCCTACGCGGTGGAGGGCCACCCTCCCGACGTCGTCGTCTCCCGCGCCAATCACCTGCTCGTCGGCATGGAGACCGACCTCTTCGCCACCTGCTGCTATGTCGCCATCGACATGGAGGAGGGCGACGCCTGGTGCGTACGTGCCGGACATCTGCCGCCTCTGCTGCGTACGGCGGACGGCGAAGCCCGGGAGGTGCCGGTCGAGGGCGGGCCCCCGCTGGGCGTGCTCGCGACGGCGGAGTACCCGATGACCGCGGTCGCCCTGACCCCGGGCGCGGTGCTCGCCCTGCTGACGGACGGCCTGGTCGAGTCGTCGAGCCTGCATCTCGAGGACGGCATGCGCCGCGTGTGCGAGGCCCTGTCCGCCGCGGACCCGTCCGACACCGGGCGGATGGCCGACGAACTGCTCGGCGGCGCCAACCGGCGCGACGACGATGTGGCCCTGCTGCTCCTGCGCTACGACGGGATCGGGGTGCGGCCGCTGCGGGTGAGCTGGACCGTGTGGAGGCTGCCCGACGCCGTCGCCCACGCGCGTCGCTTCACGGCCCGCACCCTGCGCTCCTGGAAGGTGAAGGAGGAGGCCGACACCATCCTGCTGATCGTCTCCGAGCTGGTCACCAACGCCCTGGTCCACACCGAGGGCCAGGTCCGCGTCGACTTCACCCTCGCGGGGGAGCGCGTGCGGGTCGCGGTGAGCGACACCTCTCCGCGCGCGCCCGTCAAACCCGCGAACGTGAACTGGGAGGCGACCGGCGGCCGGGGCATCCTCCTCGTCGAGGCGATGTCGGCGTCGTACGGCTCCGTGCCGCTCAGCGGCGGCAAGCAGGTGTGGGCCGACGTCGCCCTGGGGCCGCGCGAGGCCTGACGGGAGGGGTGGTGCGCACGCCTGCGGTGCGCACGCCTGCGGTCACGCCTGCGGTGCGCACGCCCGCGGTGACGGACGCGCGCACCCCTGCCGTGTGAAGGGCTACGGCTTCCACCAGGCGGCGGAGGCATCGCGCAGCGTGTTCGTTCCGCAGTGCACCTCGCCCATGCCGACGTGATACGTGTACCAGTCGTCGAGGTAGGACACCTTCATGCCCGCGCCCGTGTACGCGGCGGTCACGGCGGCGGTGAAGATGTCCTTGCCGCCGATGACCGGTCCCCACTGCCGCGGAGCCAGGTAGCGGTTCCTGCCGAGCACGATCCCGTTGACCGCCCCCGGAACGTAGGCGCTGGTCATGACACCTCCCGCGGCGGCGCCGCCCTCGCGGTGCCGTGCGAGTTCCTTCTGCTGCCCGTACTCGCGGACCGCGTCCGGTGTCTGGCCCGCGCCCATCCGCGTCAGCCGCGGCATGCTGTCACCGCGCTGCTCGCCCGAACCCCGCGTGTACAGGGCGGGCACCCGTACGACCTCGGCGCCGGTGACACCCGTCTCGCGCATGAGCACCGCGAGATTCGCGGCGATCCGCTTCGCGGCCATGGTGTTGTCGGCCACCAGCCACTTCGAGGCGAGCGCCTGGTCGATGGTCTCCTTGGGGGCGGGCAGGTCCTTGCTGCCCGGCACCGAGAACATCCGCGTTTTGCCGTGCCCTGCCGCCTTCGCCTCGCGCAGAAGCCGCAGCCCGGCATCGGGGTCGGCGATCGCGATCTTCCAGCCACGCGGGGTGTCCGCCGGGAGGAACTGGACGAACTCGTCCACGTGGCCCACGTCCAGCCAGGAGGTGTCCAGGAGCAGCGGGTCCTGGAAGCCCTGGGACTTCAGCAGCGTCCGCATGGCCTGTGCGGGCTTCGAGCCGCTGTCCTTGCGTTCGCCCATGATGATGCGTCCGGCGGGGAAGAACCGGCCGCCGTTGTTGTAGGGAGGGATGGTTTCCAGGTTCCCCATCGAGTTGAGGGTCCATTCCTCCGAGTCACGGACCCCGGACACCTGCACCACGCCCACGCCGTTGCCGCGCAGCTTCTCGAACAGTTCCCGGCCCGCCTCGCGGTCCGCCTGCGCGGAGCGCAGCATCACGCGCATGACGTGCTGGCGTCCGCCGGGACCGGCCATGCTCACATAACCGGGCTCGACGAAGTCCTGCGCCCAGATGTCCCCGTACTTCTCGAAGGTGACCAGCGGCTTGGAGATGCCGGCCGACTTGACCTCGGCGGCGAGGCCCTTGACGAAGGCCTGCTGCCTGCGCGCGTAATCGTCCTTCCCCGGAACCCTGGTGACCGTCAACTGCTGTGCGTTCTGCAGGTGATGGTGGGTGAGCAGCGGGGCGACGCGCAGCGTGACGTCGTCCGACGTGCTCTTCCCGCCGGAGGTCACGGTCAGCCGGATCACGGCACGGCCGTCCCAGACCTTGCTGTCACGTATGACGTCGGTGCTCTCGACCCCGAGCTCCACGCCGGAGCGCAGCTCGGCGGCCGACAGCCGGGTCTTGGCGGTGACAAGGGTCCAGCCAGTGGTGCGCTTGAGGAAGACCCGGGTGTACTTGCCGCCGTTGACGACCCGCAGCGCGCCCGTCGCGGTGGCGGGCGCCTTCGCCATCGGCACGGAACGCACCCGCGCCAGGTCGGCCGCGTCGTCGGCGCCGTTCACCTTGGCGTCGGAAGCGTCGTTGCAGGCGGCGAGCTTGGCGTCCGGCAACGGCTTGCCGCCGGGACCCTTCACGGCACACCGCTTGCTGTCGTCGTCGATATTGGGCAGGAAGACCGCGCCCCTCCCGGGGGCCCAGCTGTCCTCGCCGTCGGTGTCCGTGACGCCGCGGACATCCACCAGGCCGTCCCGGTTCACATCCGCCCGCAGGTCCACCTGTGGCGGTGGCTCGACGGCGAACGCCGGTGACACGGGCGCCAGTACGGCCCCGATCACGGTGATGGCCAGTGCGGCGCGTCTCGCATGGCTCGTACTCACGATGCGTCCCTTCCTGGGGGTCGGATTCCGAGCCGGAAGAGGGCAGGAGTGAGCCGTGAGTTGCCTGTGGATGCGAGGGATCATCCCGGAGGTGTGGCGAGGGGGAGACCGGTGGAGGAGGTGGTGTCAGCCCGGAGCATGACGAGGAATCAGACGTCCTGGGGTAAGGGCGCGCCGACCGGCCCCGAACGACCGATCGGTGGGCCGGGCCCTGTGGATCTAGGCTTCCGGTGACCACGCGGGCGGACATGCCCGCGTCAACGGGAAGGGGAACAACCGAGATGCGCGCACGCAGAATCCTCGGAGCGTCCGTGATGACCGCCGCCCTGCTCGGGACCACACTGATCGCCGGCGGGTCTGCCGCGGCCCAGACGGGCGCCGCCACGTCCGCTTCGAGGTGCACGGCGACGGCCCTCGAAACGGTGGTGATACGCGACCGAACGAGCCTCAGCGGCACGGCACTTGCCCAGCTCAACAAGGGCGAGGTCGCCTCTTCGCCCTGCCAGATGTACTACGGCGGGTCGTACACGAAGTGCGGGATCACCAGTAAGCGCTGGGCCAAGGTCACCAAGCACGGCGTGACCGGCTATGTGGTCGGCACCTGCGTGAAGTCGCCCTGACGCCCGCGGGGCTGGATGTGCGGCCCGGCCGCACATCCAGCCCGTTCGGCGTTTGAGGACATGTGACCCCCGGGACGGCCCTATTCGTCGATCCGCACGAGCGCCAGCGTGATGTTGTCCGGACCGCCCGCCTCGATCGCCGCTTTCCAGAGCTCGAACGCCGCCCTGCCGTCGTCGTGCACCCGCAGCAGTTCGTCGATCACCTCGTCCGGCAACGGGTCGGTCAGCCCGTCCGTGCAGATCAGGTATCGATCGCCCGCGGACAGCGCGGAGGCCGACACATGGGCCGTGACGGCCTCGAATTCGAGTCGGCCGCCGAGCGTCTGCGTGACGGCCGAGGTGATGCGCCGCCCCGGTGCCGGTTGCGGGCTGTCGTCCACGCTCACCTGGCGCAGCCCGTCCCCGCCCGCCTCGTACACCTTGCTGTCCCCGACGTTGAACGTCAGCAGCGAATCCGCGAGCACGACGGCTCCGGCGACCGTCGTTCCCATAGTGGCCAGTTCGGGCCGGCCGCCGGCGGCCGCGTACACCGACTGGTTGCATACGTCCAGCGCCTCACGCAGCGTCGCCTCGCCGTCCAGAGAAGGGCCGAACGAGGCGAGTTGGCGGGCGGCGAGCGCGCTGGCCACCTCCCCGGCGGGCTGCCCGCCGAGCCCGTCGGCGACCGCGACCACAAGCGGCGTGCCGAGCGGGAACACCAGGGTCTGAGGGTTCTCGGTCACGGTGCCACACAGCGTCCACGGCCCGACGACGAGGCTGTCCTCGTTGTGCTCGCGGATCAGCCCGACGTGGCTCAGGGCGGTCACGGCTATGTACGGCACTGAAGATCCCGCCTCTCGGGCTGGGCAGGCGCGTGCTTCTCACCACCATTGTGACGCTGGGGGCGGGCCGTGGCCCGACGCCGTCCCCCGCGAGATGCGCGGAGTGTAAGACGTGCGCCAGAAATCGAACACGTGATTGAATTTCGGCCATGCCCCACGCTGCTTTCCCGCCCGACCTCGTGCAGGCCCAGCGCGACTGGAACCGGACATACGCACTGCTCGCCGAGCACCAGCTCCACACCACGGCCCTGCGGCGCCGCCTGCTGGAGCTGTCCCTCCGACTTGTCCGGCACCCGTTCTGGGCCACGGAGCAGGGCCGGTCTCCGGCGGCCCGGGTGGAGCTGCGCCGCCAGGTGCGCGCTCAGGAGAAGGAAGGGGGAGACCGGTGGTCGATCGCCTGAGCGTGCGGCAGGAGAGCATTCTGCGGTGCATCACGGAGTGGATCGCCGAACACGGCGAGGCCCCGACGATCCGGGAGATCGGTGAGAACGTCGGCCTGTCGAGCACCTCTTCGGTGGCCTATCAGCTCCGCCGACTGGAACAGGCCGGGCTGATCAGCCGCAGCGGCCGCAGCTGGCGCTCGTGCCGCATCGGCAACTGACCTGCGAGGCGGGCCGGGCCGGGCCCTTGGACGGGGCTGAGACATCACGCCGGTCACGGCCCGGGCGGGAGAGAAGGCGTACGGCTCACCGTCCGGCCCAGCGCGGCCGCCGCCCGGGCGAACAGCGCGGCGTCCACCACGGCCGCACCGCCGACGTCGTTGTTGAAATACACGTACACGTCGTCGTCGTCCGGCCAGGCGTCGGCGATCCGGCCGGCCCAGGACTTCAGGGCCCGGCGGCCGTAGCGCGGCGGCGGCTCGGCGATGCCGCCGTGAAACCGCACGTACCCCCACGACGCGGTACGCCACAGGGGCGTCACCGGGCGGGATGCCCGGTCCGCCCAGCACAGGGCGCTGCCATGCCGTTCCAGTACCGCCCGGAGCTCCCGCTCCACCTCCCACCAAGAGGGATGGCGGAATTCGACGGCCGTCCGGACCGTGCCGGGGAAGCAGCCGAGGCAGGCGTCCAGAGCCGCGATGTCCTCCCGGAAGTTGGGGGGCAGTTGAAGCAGGACGGGCCCGAGCCGGTCGCCGAGGCCCTCGGCGCGGTCCATGAGCCGGCGTACGGGCTCCTCGGGGTCGTGCAGCCGCTTCAGATGGGTCAGATAGCGGCTGGCCTTGACCGCCATGACGAACCCTTCGGGCGTCCGTTCCCGCCAGGAGGCGAAGTTGTCCGTCGTGGGAAGCCGGTAGAAGGCGTTGTTGTTCTCCACGGTGGCGAACTGTCCGGCGTACTCCTCCAGCCACAGCCGCTGGGGTTGCTTGGAGGGATACAGAACGCCGCGCCAGTCCTTGTACTGCCATCCCGAGGTTCCGACGAGCAGGGGCATG
The DNA here is from genome assembly GCF_006715635.1 of Streptomyces sp. SLBN-118. Lineage (NCBI taxonomy): Bacteria > Bacillati > Actinomycetota > Actinomycetes > Kitasatosporales > Streptomycetaceae > Streptomyces > Streptomyces sp. SLBN-118. Next base: position 3,721,621 of record NZ_VFNP01000001.1, on the reverse strand, counting down.
ATCATGATTTACCTCATGCTGTGCCTGCACGTGCCCCGTGCGCGATTAGACTCGCGGATCGAACAGCGACCCGCAGCGGGCCGCGCCCGCCTGACCAGCGAGCACGGCGAGCGAGCCGCCACATTGTTCCAGGGGGAAGACTCAGTGAGCACAAGCATGGCTGTTTTTGGGCTGTCACAAACGGAAGAGGCGATTTATCGACACTTCTTGCGGAATCCGGGAACCTCCGACGACGACATCCACCTGCTTCTGGAGATATCCCCGCACCAGGCCCGCGAGTCGGTCAACCGGCTGTGCGCGGTCGGAGTACTGAGCCGTACCGAATCCAATCTGCTGTCGGCCGTGAGTCCCGAGACCGCGGTCGATCGCCTCACCGAACTGCGCCTGCGCGAGCTGCACAAGGAGTTCGAACACGTCATCCGGTCCCGTCACCTGGTCTCCGAACTCCGCACCGAGCAGGGGCCGAAGGCCGTCGCACCGCATGGAGTGGAGCGGCTGCAGAGCCTGCCGCAGATCCGTAACAGGATCGACGACCTGGCGTTCTTCGCGCGGGAGGAGATCCTCTCCGTCGAGCCCCACACGGCCCTCACGCCCGAGAACATCTCCCGCGCCCGCCGGCTCGACCAGCGCTGTCTGCGCCGTGGCGTGCGCATGCGCAGCGTTGTCCGCAAGGAGGCGCTCGAACACCCGCCGACCCTGGACTATCTGCGCGAGTTGGCGGCGCAGGGCGCCGTGATACGGGTGGCGGAGGATGTCTCGGAGCGCATCCTTGTCTACGACCGGCGTGCAGCCCTGGTGCCCAGGGACCCCGCCGACACCACCAGAGGCGCCCTGCTGGCCCATGAGGAAGGCCTGGTCGCCAGCATCGTGGCCCTCTTCGAGAAGATCTGGGACCAGGCCGAGGACCTTTCCGGCAGCGTCGACGGCCAGGCCGGCGCCGACGACGGGCCCGGTCCCGGAGACATCGAACGGCGTGTGCTGCAGTGGATGTGCCAGGGCCACAAGGACGAGATCGGTGCACGGGCCCTGGGAATCTCGATACGGACCTATCGGCGGCATGTCGCCGAACTGCTGAGGCTTCTCGGCGCATCGAGCCGCCCGCACGCCGCCCTCGTGGCCCGCGAACGCGGCTGGATCTGATCGGCGCGGATGTGTTGTCGGGCGGGCCGCCCCCGGTTCACCGGGGTGCGGACCAGCCCGCGGGCGCGCGGTCCGCCACGACGGAGGCCGCCGCCTTCCCGCCTCCGCCACCCGGTATGCGGACGCGCAGTGTGATCAGGTCGTCCGCGACGTCCCAGGTGCAGGCCCAGTCCGGCGGCAGCACGCCGAGCAGCCGGACGGCAGCGATCGCGCCCGGGGCGGCGGCTGCCTGCTGCCGGACCAGAACGATCTGTGTGGTTCCCTCCTGCGAGGAGCTCACCGCGTCGCTCTGGGGGGAGCAAGCGGCGCGGGGGACAGGGCAAGGCCCGGCGCCCGAGGGACGCCGAACTCACGGCGGAGAGCCGAAAGAGCCGCCAAGTAACCGGACATGCCGTGCACGCTGGGGCCGGGCGGCGTCGATGCCGAGCACAGGTACACCCCACGCAGGGGAGTGCGGTACGGGTCCAGGCGCGGCACCGGCCGCAGGAGCGACTGGGTGAGAGTCATCGCGCCGGCGCCGATGTCGCCGCCCACGTAATTGGGGTTGTACGACTCGTATTCGGCCGCCGAGATCGCCCGTTGAGCGATGACCGTGTCGCCGAAGCCGGGGGCGTACCGCTCGATCCGGGACCGTACGAGCGCGATCGGGTCACGTGTGTCGCCGTTGGGCACATGAGCGTAGGCCCACACCGGACGCCTGCCCTGCCGTGCCCGGCCAGGATCCGTGACCGAGGGATCCGTGACCAGGACGAACGGCTCGCCGGTCGGCACACCACGCGCTGTGAGTCCTTCCTGGCGCACCATCTCGGCACGGGTACCGCCGAGATGTACGGTGCCGGCCCGCCCCACCGCGGGATTGCGCCACGGGATCGGTTCCGAGACCAGGAAGTCGACCTTGGCCGCGCCGGGGCCGTAGCGGAAGGCGGCCAGCGCACGGGCGTACCGGGTGGGCAGCCGGGAAGCGGCGAGCGCGAGGAAGCCCTTGGGGCTGGTGTCGAGGAACACCGTTCTGGCATGGCGCAGTTGGCGCAGGTCGGTGACGGGCGTACCGGTGTGGAAGCGGCCGCCGTGCGCCGTGATGTCAGCGGCCAGCGCCTCCGCGATGCGCACACTTCCGCCCCTCGGCAGCGGCCACCCCGACCCGTGCGCCAGGTGGCCGAGCAGCATCGCGACGGCTCCGGAGGCGATGGAGGGAAGCGGGCCCATCGCATGTGCGGCCACACCTGTGAGCAGCGCCGCCGCTTCCTCCCCCCGGAAACCGCCCAGTGAGGTGGAGTGCCGCACGACCCGCGGGGACAGCACGAGCGGGGCGATCGGGTCGCGGGGCAGGGACCGTCCCCCCGAGAGAATGAGGTCGACGACGCCCGCGCTGTGGTCGAGCAGGGGCCGCATCAGGCGGCGCCAGCGCTTTCCGTCCGGCCCGAGCTCCGCGCAGGTGGCGTCGAGGTCGTGGTGGGCGAGCGCTGCGCGGCCGTCGTCGAGCGGATGCGCGTAGCTGATCTCGGGGTTCAGCAGTGCGACACCGCGCGTGCCCAGGTCGAACTCGCGGAAGAAGGGCGAGGCCGCGGCCATGGGATGCACCGCGGCGCAGATGTCGTGCACGACGTCCTTGTCGAAGAGCGCCTCGCTGCGCAGTCCGCCGCCGATGTCGTCGGCGCGTTCGTACAGTTCCACCCGCAGGCCCGCTCGGGCCAGCGTGACGGCCGCCGCGAGTCCGTTGGGGCCGGTGCCGACCACTGCGGCGTCGATCTGGGTCATGTGCGTTCGTCTTCGGGCAGTTCGGAGGTGTTCTTTGCGGCGGCAGTGGTGGCAGCGGCGGAAGCGGCGGCGAGCCGGTCGAGGCCGATTTTGTCCGTACGGGCGGATGATCCGCCGAGCCGGTGCACCAGGACCCAGTTCCCCGTGTCCGGGAACACTCCGGTGAAGGCCGAGGCATCGCGGGTCGCCCCGTTGTGCCACAACAGCGGTCCGGCCGACTGCCAGGACGGCGCCGGTTCGCCCAGCGCGCGCTCGAGCAGCAGCTCGGTGACGACGGTCGCCAGTGCTCGGGGCGTGGCCCACAGTCCGCCCGCGGGCAGGATCGGCCCGTCCATGGTCCACCGGGCTCGTTCCCGGCCGAACAGGTTCCGTGCGCCCAGCAGCCGGTCGGCGGGCGGGTGGGCGGTGACCTCGTCCACCCCCAGCGGCGCGAGCACGTGTTCACGCACCACGTCCTCGTAGGGCAGCCCGGCCGCGGACACCAGGGCCGCACCGAGCACGGCGTAACCGAGGTTGGAGTACTCCTCCTGCGCTCCCGGTGGCCGTACGACGACCTCGGCGAGTCGGCCGAGGACGGTCCGGAGCGCGTCCTCGTCGAAGGCGGCGTAGGGGTCGCGGCCGGTCGGACCGGGCGGCAGTCGTGGCAGGCCGGATGTGTGGGCTGCCAGCATCCGCAGGGTGATCCCCGATCCGGGCACTGCCGGGAGCCATTGCTCCACCGTGTCGTCGAGGCCGAGCAGGCCCGCACGGGCCATGCGTATCAGTGCGGTGCCGGTGAGTACCTTGGTCAGGGAGCCGATCTCGACATAGGCGGCCGGATCGTGACCGTGCTCGGCCAGCGGCGGGGCCGAGCCGCTGAGCACGCAGACGGGGACGGGTCGCAGGGACAGGGCCGCCATCAGGACTGCGCCCACTGCTCGAGAACGGCCTCACGTTCGGCCGGGCGGGGACTCTTCCGGTCGCCGTGCGTACGGCACCAGTCAGTGAGGACGGCCGGGCTGAGAGTCCCGGTGACGAAGCGGTCCAGCACCTGATGGGACAGCTCCACCTCACGATGGGTGTACGCACCTGCCGCCGCCGAGTGCGCCACCAATTCGGTCATGCCGTCGGATACTTCGACCCGTACGGTCATCTCAGGAGGACTCTCCGGTCCGCCGAGACCCATGGCCCCGAGCACCAGGTCCAGTGTCATCGACAGCTGTCGGCCGGGAGTGTTCTTCGCCGGTACCCCGACGACGGTGACCGAGCTGAGGTCGGCCCACGTCCAGCTGCCGGACTGAGGCCCCACCGCCTCCAGGCCCGCGGCGGCCACCCGGACCCCGGGGCCCGACTCGCAAGGGGGTGCACCGAGATGGACCTCGTCCTCGGTGATGCAGAACAGTCCGACCATTGCCACAGTTGACTCCACCGTTCGCGTATTGCCATGGGTTGGATCAGAAAGGCGGTCCAGAGGAGGCCGCCTGACGATCAGCCAGTATTTTCCATCGCGCTCGCGGCGGTCGCGTTCCCGGCGTGTTCTTCCGGCCGTTCCTGTTGTGTCCGCCCCTCCCGCCATGCGCGCACGGACCGCTCGATCCGAGTGTTGGCGCGGGTCGCGAAGGCCAGGGCCTCTCCGAGCGGCCGGCTCAGGAAGATGAGGTCACACGCCACCATCGTCAGGGCGAAGCCGGTGAGCCCCATGAAGAATCCGATGGAGACATGGAATCCGATGGACGCGACGGCGGCCCATGGGCGCAGCCGTGGTACCAGGATGCCGAGTGGGAAGTACACCAGGAAGAAGGTCGTCGAGTAGGTGCCGGCGAAGACCAGCATGTCGTTGCCGTAGACCAGGTCGGACACACCCGGCAACGAGAACTCGGGAATGCGCATGATGTAGAAGAGCGCCGTCCCGTCCTGCCACAGCTTGCCCTGCACCTTGTACAGGCCGCTGGTGACGTACACCAGACAGATCTGGGTGGCGATGGCCAGAACGCCCAGGTTGTGCAGAGGAGCCTGCAGCGCTCTGAGGCCTTCCGGAATCCGCCGGGTCCAGCGCGCGGCGAGTCCGGTGGACAGCGAGAGACGGTCGTAGCAGCGGGTCAGCACGAGCATCGGGATGACGAGGTAGGCGAGATTGTCGCCGCCGTCGAGGATGAGCGGCTGACGCTGGTAGACGGACCACAGCAGCACCCAGTGCATGATCAGCACGGGGCGGCCGCCCACGCCGAAAGTGACGGCCAGGGCACTCAGCAGCCCGATGTGGTAGACGAGTTCGAACCAGGCTCCCGAGCCGCTCAGCGCATAGAGGCTGAAGGTGCCGTCCCGGTCGAGGGCGGCCAGAAAGTCCGTCCACGGGAACACGCCGTCAGGCCCGAAGAGATAGCCGCGGTCGCTGTACTGGCTGACGTAGAACATGAGCCCGACGAAGCCGATCAGGGCGCGCGTGCCGGACACGCCCAGCACACTCACCGGGTGGCTGCTCCATCTGTCCAGCAGCGGGACGGAGTTGCTCATCGCAGGTCACCTGCCTTCTGCCAGCCGAAGTCCTGCACGCTGATCTTGTCCTTCGCGCTCGGATCGTTGCGCTTCGACCAGGGCGGCAACTCCCTGACGTACATACGGATCTGGATGCTGCGGGGATCGCCTCCGCACGCCTGGGGCATCTGCGTCATGGAGTACCGGGAGAGGAAGCGGACGGCGTCCTCGCGTGAGCTCTTCTCGTACGGCATGAGCGGGAGAACCGGCTTCTCCTTCTCCTTCTCCGACTTGCGCAGCCGGTCGAGCAGCGGGTCCGAGTTGTAGATGGACTGCAGGCTGCTGCCGACCAGTCGTGACATACGGGAGGGGAAGAACCGGCTGTCCTGTGCGGCGTGAATGTAGGGCGATGTCACGTCGTAGTACTCGGTGACCTTGCCGTCCGGGCATTTCGCCCTGGCCAGAATTCCGCGGTCGTCGGCGAGCGGGTCGGGCGCGAAAAGCATCCAGTTCTGTGCGAAATAGGGGTTCAGATAGTCGCTCACCGCGTCGTAATAGCGCAGCTTCACAGGGGTGTAGGGACTCTGCGAGAAGGCGGCGAGGAGGAAATGAAGGCCCAGGAGGGCGGCGCCGACAAGCAGCACCGCCCTCCTGGTCATGCGGTGTGCCGTCACTTGTCGAAGATCGTCTCTGCCGACTGGGTGCCGGCGTTCATGCCGTCCTTGGGAGCGGAACCAAGGCTGGCGATCTTCGTCATGTTGCCGACCTGCTGACGCAGGGCGGTGGTACCCGCCGCCGCCTTGCCGTGGACGTACGCCTTCTGGGCGATCTTGGCGACGGAACCGATCCACATCGGGGCGGCATCCGGGCCACCCTTGGCAACGGACGCCTGCTGCAGGACGGGCGCCGCGGGAGCGGCCTGGGCCGAGCCCTGAACGGACAGCACCAGAGCCGCGCCACCGAGCGCGATACCGGCAGCGGCGATTGCCTTCTTCATGTTTTCCCCTGTTCTCTCTTTACGGTCCGGTCACTGCCACCCGTTCACCCGGTCATGCGCCGGATGAACGGAGTGCGTGGCGAACGAGGGAATGCGGGCCGAGGCTATTTCGGCCGAGAAAGGCGGCGCGGCAAATGAGTTGACGCGTCGCGCAGTACGCCTGGTCATGGCGCTCATTGATTCCCCCGAATTCACAGGACCGCGCTTACGGAGAAAACAATGCCAGCGGCGGGGCGCCTGTTACAGGGGTTTCGGTGACAACATGCTGCACGGCCAAGGGCAGCTTCATGCCAGCGAGGCTGCGGCTGTGGGCTGCGCAGCGCCTGAGGCCGGATTACGGTGGCTCCATGGCGGAACCGCTGGACGTACTGGTGGTGGGCGCGGGCCCGACGGGCCTGGCCCTGGCCGCTCAGCTACGGGCGTACGGCACCCGCTTCCGCATCATCGACCGCAGCCTCGACCGGGCGCGCGAGTCACGCGCTCTGGCCATCCAGCCGCGCACCCTGGAGGCGCTGGCAGGGTTCGGTGTGACGGACGAACTGGTCGCGCGCGGCAATCGGGCGGTGCAGCTGCGGCTGCATGCGCCGGGCCGGGTGCTGCGGCTGCCGCTGTTCGACATCGGCTTGGCGGACACCCCGTATCCCTATCTGCTGTTTCTGTCCCAGGCCGAGACCGAGGCGGTGCTCGGCGGGCATCTCGCCGAGCGGGGTGTGGCCGTCGAGCGGGGCACAGTGCTGCGGGACCTGTCGCCACAAGGCGCGTACGTCACCTGCCGGTTGAGTCACGGCGACGGTGAGCCCGAAACGGTCCGTGCCCGCTTCGTCGTCGGCTGCGACGGCGCACACAGCACCGTACGCGGCCTCGCGGGCATCGGCTTTGCGGGCTCCGCCTACCCCCAGACGTTCCTGCTCGCGGACCTGGAGGTCGACGGACTCGAACGCGGCGCCGCCCATGCCTGTCTCTCCGAGGCCGGCCTGCTGTTGTTCTTCCCGCTGGAAACACCGGCCACCTGGCGGATGCTCGCCATGAGCCCGCCGGACGCACCGGACGAGGAGGTGAGCCTGGAGCAGCTGCAGGTGATCACCGACCGGTACGCGGGCGCCGTGGGGGGCGGGCTGCGCCTTCGGGACGCCGTCTGGATGACCCGGTTCCGGCTGCAGAAGCGGGGCGCCGCCCACTACCGTGCCGGCTGTGTCTTTCTCGCGGGCGACGCGGTCCATGTCCACAGCCCGGCCGGCGCCCAGGGCATGAACACCGGCATCCAGGACGCGCTCAACCTCGGCTGGAAACTCGCCCTCACCTGCCGGGGCGCCGCCCCCGACCGGCTTCTCGACACGTACGAGAGCGAACGCGCACCGGTTGGCCGGAACGTGCTGCGCTTCACCGACCGCGCCTTCAGGATCGCCACGAGCCGCAACCCGGTCATCCGCCGTGCCAGGACCCGACTCGCCCCGCGCCTCATGCCCTTGGGGCTTCGCTTCACCACGCTGCGGGCCAGAGGGTTCCGTACGCTCGCCGAGCTCGCCATCCACTACCGGCGGGGCCCGCTCACCGAGGAGGGAAACCGTCACCCGCGCGGTGGCCCCCGCGCGGGTGACCGGCTGCCCGACGCTCCCGCGGGACTACAGGCCCTGACATCGCCTCCCGGCTACCACGTGCTGTTGTGCGGTCCGCGTGAGGTGTGGGATCCCGACGCGGTGGCGGCCGTCGGCCGGGGCAGAGGCGAACTGGTCACCGTTCACCACCTCGGTGACCGGGGCCCCTGGCCCGGCATCGCTCACGGCCTCGTCCGCCCCGACGGATACCTCGCTTACCGGGCGGGCGGAAGCGATCTGTCCGGCCTGTGCCGCCACCTGGACCGCTGGCTGCCCGCGCCACCTCACCACTGACGGGCCACACGCGTCGTACCGCCTGACGCTGCTCTGGAACTGCGGTGCAGCCCCTCGCACCAGGGGAGTCAGGCCTTCGACGAAGGCGACCTGGCGCTGGGGAGGTCGAACATCGAGGCCGAGCGGTCCACCAGGACCAGAGCGCAGTGCGGGCACCCGGTCGCTGACACCGGCAAGGCCGAAGTTGCGCAGCGCTCGGGGTGGTTCAGCTACTTCACCGCGGTCAGCGTTGCGTAGACCACGAGGTTGCCCTGATAGCCGGTGCTCTTGGTGTACTCGCCGCCGCAGGTGATCAGCCGCAGTTCGGGCCGGCCGGAGCTGCCGTAGACCTTCTTGTCAGGGAATTTCTTCTTCTCGTAGACCTCCAGGGCATCGACGGTGAACACCGCCGTGCGCTGGTCTGCCCGGCTGATCTCGATGGTGTCACCCTTGGTCAGGGCACCGAGGTCGTGGAAGACGGCGGGGCCGGCGCGCGTGTCCACGTGCCCGGTGGTGACGGCAGTCCCCGTCGAGCCGGGCGCCGTGCCGTCGCCGTACCAGCCGGCAAGGCCGGGGCTGTCGGCGGGCGGGGGCCGTAGAGCACCCGCCGCGTCGAGGCCGAGCCGTGTCATGGGGGCGTCGACATCGATGGCGGGAACCCGGAGCCGGACCGGATCCGACGGTGGCAGGGGCTTGACGGTGGGCAGTGGCTTGGCGGTGAGCAGGGGCCGGACGTTGGGCAGTGGCTTGGCGGTGAGCAGGGGCCGGACGTTGGGCAGTGGCTGGACGTTGGGGAGCGCGGCCAGGAAGCTGCCGCTGGGAGCGGGCGGGACAGCGGCGGGGAAGGCCTGGGCAGCCGAAGGCTGCGGTGGCTTCTCGTCGCCGGCCGCGTTGATCACCAGCGCCGTGCCGGCGATCAGCGCCCAAGCCAGAAGCGTGATCGAGGGGGTGAAGGAGTGTGGGGTCGGGGTGGTCTGGTGCCCGGGTTCCATCGCGGTTGAGCCTCTGCTTCGCGGCGGGGTGGGGTGGGGGCCGCGCAGCCCCCGGACCGATGCGGTGTCCGGGGGCCGGTGCGGCGGGAGTTGGGCGGTCAGTGCCCGAGACCGCTCGGCCGACGGCGCAGCCTGAGCACACCCCCGGCTGCGGCTCCGGCGAGCAGCACACTGCCCAGGGCGAGCTGAGTGCCCTTGCCGTCGGTCCCGAAACCGGCGTCAACCGCGCCGCTGGGGGAGGGAGCCGTGATCTCGACCGTATCGGTGATCTTGACCCGAGGAGGGCACTTCACGGTGACTGCGTGGGTGCCGGGCCCGGTCTCTTCCGGGACCTGGAACTGGCCGGTGAGCACCCCCTTGCTCTCACCTTTGAACAGATGGAACGCCCCTCCCGCCTCCGACTCGCCCTTGCCGTAGGTCTCCGTACCGCAGGCGGTGGTACTGACGGTGACCGTGGAGCCGGGGGTGGCGTTCCGCGGGCTGATCTGGATGCCTGAGCCATCGGCGGCGACAGCGGCCGGGACCGACAGAGCGAGGGCACCGACAACCAGGCCGATACCCGCACCAACACGTGTGTTGCGCATGAGAATCCTCCAAAGGAGCAGTGTCCGGCCTGTCTGCGCGGCGCCTCTGCTGTGCTCCGCTCACGAGGCAACCGACAGTCCGTCAGCCTCGCAACATGACGCATCGACACATGTGTCACCCGGGCAGGCGTAGCGGAGGCTCAAGCTTGATCGTTTACGCAGGTCACCGGAGGAGAGACGATCATGGTGAAGGAAACACCGGCGGGACGGCGAACGGGCTAGAGGGTGCTTCCGTGCGGGGCTCAGCCGGTGGTCCTCGAGGCCTCCCGCGCGGCACATGAAATGTCACGGCCTTGTCAGATGCGACACGTGCGATGGCGGCAACGTGCCCGCGGGCGTCGTGACCGGAGGGGGAGTAGCGGCCCGGGATCTGAGGCCGGCGGTCCACCCCGTCCCGGTGCTGTCGGTACCGGCTGGGACACTTCCACCATGGACACCACGCCCGAGCAGATGAGCTCCCGGACAGCGGCCGCATGGACCGTCGCGCTCACGATCCTCGGAGGGCTCACCGGCTTGGCCTGGGACGGTCCGTTCCTCGCCGTCACCTGCGCCCTCTCCCTGGGAGGGGGCGCCGCCCTGGCCACGGTCCTTTCCCGCCGCCGAATGATCGCAACCATTCGGGAAGGAGAAGGGAAGGCTGCCGCGCTCGGGTACGCCGACGGGATCGGGGACATGGTGGTGCTGGGGATATCCGCGTACAGGACCGCCGTCTTTCCACTGTCCGGCCCCGACGCCGTAGACGCCGCCGAGCGCCGGGCCCGCCGTAAGGCCGCCTACCAACTCACGGCCGCCGAAGGGCTTCCCCACCACCTTCGTGAGGCCGCGGCGGCCGCTCTCGAGGCGATCGATGACGCGCGTGACAGCGACACCGAGTCCGCCTTCGAGGCCCTCATGAAGGCCGTTCACGAACAGCGCCGCCGCGCGTGACCGCAGCGGGCCCGGGACTTATGCCGCACCAGGAGGCGGCAGACTGCCGTCATGGGGACAGCAACGGCAGTCATCATGCTGCTCTTCGTGCTCGGGTTGGGCTCCGCGATTGGCCAAGCTCGTAAGGGCCAGTGGTGGACGGCCGGCTCGATGCGCCGTGGCAGCGATGTCACCGTGGCCTCACATCGGCCCTTCGGATTTCCGCGTGGGTGCCGGCTGGATTCCTGGGCCGGGCGGGGCGAGACCGTCGTGGCGCTCGACCAGCCGTACCCTCGCCCGCCAGGGTTGACACCGGCCGGCAGCGGAACCGAGCCGAGTCGTTACAAGGGTGCGAAGGACGATCGCCATGACAGGGACTCAGCAGATCTTGTTCATCCAGGGCGGCGGCGCGGGCGCGCACGACGCATGGGACGACAAGCTGGTCGACAGCCTGAGACGAGAGCTCGGGGACGAGTACGAAGTCCGCTACCCGCGTATGCCCGGCGAGGGCGACCCGAGTTACACCCGATGGAGCCCGGCGATCCGGCGCGAGCTGGCGGAGCTGGAGGACGGCGCGGTCGTGGCCGGCCATTCGGTGGGCGGGACGATCCTCATCCATGCGCTCGCCGAGCAGCCGCCGGAGCGCAGGCTCGCGGCGATCCTGCTGATCTCCGCCCCGTTCGTCGGCCGGGGCGGCTGGCCGGGCGACGAGTTCGAGCTGCCCGGCGTCCTCGGCGCGAGGCTGCCGCACGGCGCGCGGGTCCATGTGTTCCACGGACTCGAGGACGAGACCGCCCCACCGTCGCATGCCGACCTCTACGCCCGCGTGATTCCGCAGGCGCAGGTGCACCGGCTGCCCGGACGCGATCACCAGCTGAACAACGATCTGAGCGAAGTGGCCAAGGCGATCAGCCCCGACAAACCCTGAATCCTTCAACCGCACTCCCGAGCGCTGTCCCCGCATCGGAGGTCGTAGCGGTGCTCACGCGAGGCCACGGGGGCTACGAGGCGCGGGTTGCGCGGTGAGGATCCGCGCACCGGTCCGAGAGCCGCCTCGTGGCGCGGTCATTCCAATGCCCTTACAGGCCAGCCGCGTTCTTCCAGTCCCGCCCGCACCGCGTCGGCGATGTTCTCGATCCGGTCGCGGTTCTCGGCAGCGACGTCGAGATCCTGGCCGATCCGGTCGGCCAAGCCGTGTCCTGAGCGACGGCCGGCCTGCTCCGGACCGGCACCGGGTACAGCTCCGACGGAAGCGAGGTGGAGTATTTACAGTGGTCTAGACATTTTGCGAGGTTCGGTCCATTCTGAGAGGTGGACCGTGGTGCGGGTACGGCAGAGCCGTACCCGCCTACCACCCGCTTCCAAAGCGGAACCTTGTTTGCGGGAAGGCCCTGAGAGAGCAGGCCCGTCAGCGCTGCTGATCGCGGCGACAACGGCCCGGCCAATTGCCACTCCGGCCATGGCCGCCCACCAGGCGGCACCACGTCGGACACTCACAGTCACGCCCTCACCGAGCGTAGGCAGTCATCCCGGCTCTCCTTCGGGGCTCCGGGTACAAAGCGAGGGGAATCGCAGGGCCGCCACGGCTCTTCGCTCAGCAAGGAATGCCCCATGACCAGCACCCACACCCACCAGGTCGGCACCTTCACCGCGGCTTACCTGCGCTGCTTCCCCTACGACATCTGGCGCATGGCACTCCACGTGCATGCGCTGGAGGTGCACGCAGACATACTCGGACTCCTCGCCCCGCGTGTCTTCCTGGACAATGGCGTCTCGCACCGGATGGTTCAGCCCCAGCTGCGGCTGCTGCTCGCCCACGCGTCGGTGGGCCTCGTCCACACGGTCCTTATCCCCGGATCATGGGTGTTCTCCCTCGACGACCGAAGGGCGGGCGCCGTGACAGCCTTTCTGCAGGGCGCCGGAGCACGGGTCGTGGAACTGCCGCACGGCCCGGATGTTTGGACGGCCCCTGGCTATGCGGTCACGTGCTGCGGCCCAGCGACAGCGGAGCGGTGACGGTGTCGACGGCCAGGTTGGGAATCACTGGCCGCTTCCGGCGGACATGCCTGCTGACCTGTGGAAACGACACTGAACGCAGCCCTATCTGGTGCGCATCTCGTGTGCATCTGGTGCGCTCGCCGTGCAGGCGCATTCTGCGTCATTGCTGAGCTGGTGCGGCTGCCCCCACGGGCCCGTAGTCTGCCCTTTTTCGCACGGCCAAAGGACCGCCGTGCCCGCCACGGGCGACAACCCTGATGGGCAGCCACATACTTGCGCACGGCCGCCGCCTTCCCCTCACGCCCCTGCCTCTACCCTTGAGGACTTCGGATTGATGGTTCACGAACAACCACGGAACGGAGCGTGCGGTGACTGCGGGGGAAGCGCGTGGCGGAGAGCTGACGGGCAAGGTACTCGGCGGGCGTTACCGGGTGACCTCCGTGATCGGGCGCGGCGGCATGGGAGTGGTCGCCCGAGCGGTGGACGAACTCCTGAACCGAGAGGTCGCCGTCAAGGTCCTGCGGGCTTTCACCGACACCTCCGCAGCCGAACTGGCCGACGTGCGGACCCGGATGCAGCGAGAGGCGCAGGCCGCCGCCCGTATCCGGCACAGCGGCGTGGTCACCGTGCACGACGTGACCGAGGAGCGGGGCCTCCCGGTCATCGTCATGGAACTCGTCGACGGGCCCTCGCTCGACGACGTGCTGAAGGAGCGCGGCACACTGGAGCCGCACGAAGCCGCCGCGATCGGCGCCAAGCTGATGGACGCGCTCGACGCCGCGCACCGGGCCGGCGTACTCCACCGGGACGTCAAGCCGGGAAACGTGCTGATCGAGCACGGCGGCAGGGTCGTGCTCACCGATTTCGGCATCGCCAGCATGGAAGCCTCCGGCGACGACGCCATGGCCAAGCTGACCCAGAGCGGTCAACTCGTCGGTTCCCTCGACTATTTGCCGCCGGAGCGCGCGCAGGGCAGGGAGCCCGGTCCCGCGTCGGACATCTGGTCGCTCGGCATGATGCTCTACGCAGCCGTGGAGGGCAGTTCGCCGTTCCGCCGCACGTCCGCGTGGTCCACCCTTTCGGCGATCGTCACCGAGCCCCTGCCGGAGCCCCGCCGGGCGGGACCCCTCACGCCGGTCCTCCAGGCGCTGATGGCGAAGGAGCCGGGGAACCGGCCCACCGCGGAACAGGCGCGCGGCATGCTGGAGCGCGTCGCCTCGGGCGGGACGGTGCACTTCCCATCCGCCGCTCCGACGCCGACACCCGCTCCCCCTCCCACGGTGGGTCCCGGGGCTGCCGCCGCCGCACCTGCCCCCGGGTTCGGTCCCCCGCTGTTCCCCCAGCCCGCCCCGCAGCCTTCGCCTCCGCGCGCCGGCTACGTGCAGCCCGACCTGCCGCCGCACGGCGCGCCGGTCGCGAGCCACGCCGGAGTCCCCGCTCCCGAGACGAGCCCGACGGCAACCCGTCGCGCACGGCGCCGCAGCAACCGCACCGTCGTCGCGGCAGCGGCCGCCGTCGTGCTCCTCGCCGCAGGCGCCGGCATCACCTACGCCCTGACGTCCCAACAGGGCGCCACGACCACGGACGGCGCACAGGCGACGCCGCCCGGCGTCGGCTCCCCCGCGGACGGCCCTTGGCCGACCGGGGGCAGCACCCCGTCGTCCGCCAGTTCTCCCGGAACGTCCTCGAAGCTGTCGACCTCGGAGGAGCCGGACGGTCACGAGGACGAGGAGCTGGGCCCCACGAAGAAGCCCAGCGCCGAAGGCGACAAGCCGACCGAGAGCCCGTCGGCCTCCTCAGAGACCAAGCCCAGCCCGACGGTGAAGGAGCCCACTCCGGTGTCGACGGCCTGCACCGGCTGGGCCCACGAGAACCGCGGCGACGGCTACGGGTACCTCGCCGAGACGTCCCACCTCTACACCGGACCGTACGCGGAATGCCAGTACGTGACCGTGGTAAAGACCGGTGTGAAGCTCTACTACCACTGCTACATCACCAACGCCTACGGCAACAAGTGGATCTACGCCCGTATCGATGGGACGAACACCGAAGGCTGGGCCCACAGCACCAAACTCACCAAGGAGAGCGGCACCCTGCCCCGCTGCTAGGCGTTCCCAACCAGTGCTGCACAGGGGCGCAAGCCGCCGCGGTGTTAGCCCCGCGACGGCCCGGGACCGCGTCAGAGGGCGGTCTGGCTTTCGGTTCCACGATCTTCGTCACATCGGGCACACCCTGGCGACCCGGACCGGCGCCACGTTCAGAAACCCGATGGTCCGTGCCGGGCAGTCTTCCGAGAAGGCCGCGCTGATCCATTCGCACTCGGACCTGGCGCGGCACAAGGAAGTCGCGAGGATGTCTGTACCCTCAGCCGACGACAGTCAGCCACGATGGCGGGTTCGCCGACAGGTCAGGCACGCGTGTGCCTCGCTACACCCCCAGCGGCCTCAGCCACGCTATGGGGGTTTGCAGTCGACCACGTCAAGCCTCGACAGCCGCCCCGCGACGACGACGGGGGCCCTTGCTCGGCGACACCGATCGCGATCCCTCCGTCGTCCGTGGCACACGGACGGCTCAGCATCCGTTGCACGGTGTCACGCCGCCGATTGGGATGAAGGCATGCAGCAGTCCTCTTCGTCCTCGGCTGGCTGGCTGGCTGGTTCCGCACCTGGAGCGCTCGCACTGGCGTGGCCTACGTCGGCGTCGCCCAGATCCTGGCCATCATGGCGATGCGGATGGTCGTGCTTTCCGGGCTGCTGGCGGCGCTCCGGCACATGCAGGAATGAGGGTGTGACCGGTGCCCCCTGATGCGAGCACGCTTTCGCAAGCCCGGTCCGAGGCACCGGCGCGGTCAGGCCTGGTGCTGACCGCGCTGATCGTCGTGGCCGGGGTCGCGAACCTGAACCTGTCGGTCGCCAATGTGGCCCTTCCCTCGATCGGCCGGGACTTCGATTCCTCGCAGACGACGCTGGACCTGATCGCCGTGGGCTACTCGCTCGGCCTGGCCGCCTCGGTTCTCTACCTCGGCGCCCTCGGTGACCGCTACGGACGCAAGCTGATGCTCGTCCTGGGCATGGCGCTGTCGATCCCGGCCTGTCTACTTGCCGCCTACGCACCCTCGGACGACGTTTTGTTCGCCGCCCGCGTGCTCGGCGGCATCTCGGCGGGCATGGCCTACCCGACCACGCTGGCGCTGATCGCGGCACTATGGTCGGGGCCCGGTCGCACCAAGTCGATCGCGCTGTGGTCGGCGCTCGGCGGAGGTATCGCCTCGCTCGGACCGCTGGTCGCGGGCGCGCTGCTCGAAAACCTCTGGTGGGGGTCGGTCTTCCTGATCACCCTGCCACTGGCCGTGGTGGCCTTGCTAATGGCCTGGTACCTCGTGCCCAGCCACGTGAACGAGACGACCGGTCCGGTCGACAACCTTGGCGGGGCTCTGTCGGTTGTCCTGGTGGGCACGCTGATTCTGGCCATCAACTTCGCCCCCGTTCCGGGCAAGGGAGAGTTCGCCCTGGTGCTGGGCGCCGTGGCGCTGGTCGCCACGATCGGTTTCGGCATCCGGCAGCGCCGAGCGCTCAATCCCCTGTACGACCTACACGTTGCCGGCCGCCGGATCTTCTGGGTCGCGGCCTGCGCCGGCATCATCGTGTTCGGCGCGCTGATGGGCTCCTCTTTTGTGAGCCAGCAGTATCTCCAGAACGTGCTCGGCTACTCGACACTCAGCGCCGGGGCGGCGTTCCTGCCAGCGGTCGTCCTCATGATCCTCGTCGCTCCCCGCTCCGCCAAGCTGGTCGAGAGTCGGGGGGCCCGCTTCACGCTGCTCACCGGTTACGTGTTCCTCTTCCTGGCCTTCGGCTGGATGCTCCTGTTCTGGGGGGAGGACAGCTCCTACTGGCAAATCGGTCTGGCCTACGCCCTCACCGGCATCGGCGTGGGGTTCGCGGGCACACCGGCCTCGCATTCGCTCACCGGCGCGGTTCCCGTCCGCAGGGCAGGAATGGCCTCGGGCACCGCCGACCTGCAACGCGACCTGGGTGGCGCCATGATGCAGTCGATCTTCGGGGCTCTGCTCACCGCCGGTTACGCCTCGGCGGTGTCCGCCACGGTCGCAGAGTCACCTGAAAAGCAGCAGATCACGACCGGCGTTGAGAATCAGCTCACCAAGTCGTTCTCCAGCGCCGCGGACGTGGCCCAGCAATATCCGGAGTACTCGAGCCAGATCATCGCCGGGGCCAAGTCGGCGTTCCTGTCCGGCTCCGACTGGTCCTACGCCGCCGGGCTGATCTCCATCCTCGTCGGGGCGGCCCTGGTGTTCTTCCTCTTCCCCAGGCGGGAGCGCGAGCAGCAACTCCTTGCCGGTTACCAGGCAGCGGACACATGACAGCGGTGGGAGCGCAGGCCCGGCCGGGTGCCGGGCCTGCGCTCGGCGAGCGGAGCGAGCCGCCCTGAACCCGTGAAGTTGTTACTCAGGCGCCTGGTGGGATGTGCCAGAGCGGGGCTGCGTACTGCTCTGGTCGGCTGCTGAGCAAGAGAGTTGGCAGCTCCTGGCGCTGCTTGCCGTTGAGGCCAAGGGCCTCAGTGATGCGGCGGAACGTGGTGTGGCATGCGACCTTGAGCGGCAGAGGGAGGTGGCTGCCGGTCTCGACCGGCTGGTACGTGAGCGGCGTGGCGCAGTGGATCAAACCGCATCTGGCACGCAACGGGCACGAGACGCCTAGCGTGGTCCAGACAACAAACAAGGCCCGGGTCTATGACCTGGGCCTTCGTCGTGGAGCGGGTGACGGGAATCGAACCCGCGCTCTGAGCTTGGGAATCACCGTGCGATTCGATCCGGTAGGCGCGCTGACCTGCGCAAGGGCGACTTCGATGATGCGTCGTGGCAGTGCGGTCATGACTGTGGATGACCCCTGCTGTCCCCTCGTTCTGGCACGCATCTGGCACGGCTGCGGGAGAGTGAGCGCAGCGCTGTGGTTACGGCCACGAGTAGAGGGTGCCTGTTCCGTAGAGGCTTCCGCTGTCCGGGTGTTCCGCAGGCAGTGGAACGCGTACGAACGGACAGCAGTATTCGTTGCACGCGCCGATCGCCTCGAAGTTCTGACGTGCCTGCCTCAGGCTGAGATCGTGATTCGGGCCGCCTCGGACTTCGTCGGCATCGTGCTCGTCCTGGCCGTCGTCCTCCCAATAGCAGACCTCGCAGATCTCGAACGCGCCACGCTCGGCCAGGGTGATGTAGCCGCAGCAAGGGCAGCGGTACGGCCCGTTCTCGGCGCTCCCGCGAACAACCATGAAAGTCACGGCTGCATCCTGGTCCAACGAGGCCGCGCCGGCCCAGCAATTTTCGCCGGTCAGGCGCAGGCCGAGGCGACGTATGAGAGATCAGGTGCTTCGGGGCTTGCGTCCGCTCGGTCTGCTCTGCAGGGTCTGGTCCTCCTGACGTCAATGTCGGTGCATCAACATTGCGCCATGGGGCAGTGCTATTCGGCCCAGGATCCGCGTCTGTCTGACGGTCCAAACAGCTTCTGCGAGACTCGCTCGCCAGTGGGTGGCTCTTGACTGGGGGTGGAGGCCATGGCACAGGCCCGGAAGCGGCACTGGCGCGCTGGACACTATGTGAACGAGCCAACGGTGTCCAAGCGTGCGAAGATGCCCTCGACCTGGGTTGTGGTCATTGGGGCTCTGTTGCTAATCGCAGCATGGAACACGATGTTCAGGAGTGGGGAAAGTGGCTCCTCGCCCGAGCATCCCCGTACGTCACCTAGCGCCACTCTTTCTCCATCACACTGAGTCGCACGAGGTCATTGGTCCCCAGTGCGTGTGTTGCGTCGGGCCAGCTTGCGCCAGATGCCGTCTCGCGTGACCGTCGACGCTCTCGTTTCCTTTTGCTCTCGAGCCTCGTCTTTAGCGACTTCGATCTCGTAGGTCCGCAGCCGGTCCCAGGCGCTTTCCCAAACAGCAAGTTGGTCAGCAGGAATCCCGCATGTCGAGAGATAGATGGATGGAGTCTTCCAATTCCTCGGCAGCGTAGTCCTGTTGAGGAGATGGCTTATGGTACTGGTTGCGATGCGACCGCCGGAACGACGACTGATGTCTATCTGCCTCATACCGCTTACGCGCCGAACCTGCGAGAGTGCGTCTATGAATTGTTGAGCCGTTCGAATATGTTCTGGATCAGGCCAAGGTAGATCGGTGCTCCCTGATCCTCCGTCGGTCACAAGCGAGGATGGCAGCCGATAGGCAGGATTGTGGCCAAGAGCAAGCTGGCCGGCTGTGTTGCGGTCGCGCTTCTGTGGCGTGGGACGCCCCTTCGCCGTTAGGGCTCTACGTAGATGGGTGTAAACGACATCTAGCTCCAGCAGTGGTGGCCCACCCGGTATACCTGTCCAGAGGACGTCGAGCAGTTCTCCGGTGAACGCAGTGTGCGTCTCGCCCGGCGGAGCAAGGGCTAGCCTGTTCTCTGGCGCTGCGGCCAGAACGTAGGTCCCTTCAATCTCTGCGTGCTCCACCAGATCGGGAGAGCTGGTCATTGTCCCGAGGGCCTTGCCGCTGAAACAGCAGTCGAGAACGACCACATGCCTTTCGGCCTGGCCATTCAGGATCATGTCCCTTAACTGCCTGTAAGGCAGGCCTGTGTCCTCCCGTCTTGGCACGGAACCCGACACGGTCAGGTACAGCTCTCCACGGTGAGTCTGGAGGCCGTGCCCGGAGTAGTACACGAGCAACGTGTCACTTGCCAGTCTGGCGGCCGTCTCCACGGCATCAAGAATTTCAGTGCCGCTCGATGGCTCAGAGACAACAGTGCAGCGCGCTGCCTCTAGTCCCCAAGAGGTCGGCCCGCTGAGTACGCGAGCCAGCGATGAGACGTTGTTTGCCACTGCAGGTAGAGAATCCAGGTGCTCGTACAGACTGGTGCCGATTAAGACCGCACATGAGGAACCCGGATCAGGCAGTCGGCTCACTGATGCCTGCCTTCACCGTCTGCTTCCTCAAGCCATGCAATAAGTCGCTGCACCTCTGCTTCGTTGCAGTTGGACAGCTCGACGACCGTGTCTCCACGCCGCACGGTAACTTGAGGGTTCCGGTGACGTGCCTGCCTCCATGTGGCCACGGCAATCGCGAAAGAAATCGCGCTCCAGCCGTTGCCTGTCAACAATTGGAGAAGATCTAGCCCAGCACCCATGTCACCCGGACGAGTTGGACTCTCCAAGAGCGTTAGATCGGCGGTCCGGCGAACATCTGGATCATCGCGTAACCAGCCGTGCAGCGAACGAAGGTCGTCTTCGCCGCCCTCTACACTCACCTCGATGCGCACAGCAGCACCCTCCGCCTCGCCCTCGGCAATGGATCAACAGGTTGCCAACCTGCCTGTACATCCTCGTTCAGCCACCGCACAGGGCACCGGGTTTGGCTCAAACAATCCCATCGCTGACCATTCTCCTGTCGGTACGAGCCGTCCCCCGGTGGTGCAACGTCGAGTCCGCAGGGGTCCGGGCAAGGGGCGCGGCTGCCCAAGTCAAGCCACCAACGATCTTGAAAGCGGTCATGGCACGAGCTGCCGTGGGCCGGGGCGATTGGCTCAAGTCCCCACAACCACCGTAGGCCGATGGACCTCGCGCCTTGGTGCGGGCCGTTTCGCCGTCACTCCCCAGCAGATGGGGGACGGATCGTCGGCTCGTGTGGGCGCTTCGAAGACCGCTATTGACGGCGTTTCACGGCTCGATCGGGCACGTCGGAGCCCTGCCAGGTACAGCCTGCTCAGTCATCCATCCCGAGAGTCTTGCGGGCGGCCCTCTCGAACGCGCGGTCGGCGGGATGCTTGGCTTCCGCAGCGGCCTCGAAGTCCCTGTTGAAGCTTTCGGAATCCGTCTGATCGTTGGCTAGGACAGCCTTTGTCCACGCGGTACAAACCATCTGCCAGTTGTACATGGCCCCGCGGAGGACATCGACGGCCTCCGCGACCGCTGGTGTACCAGCAATGCTCACCTTGGCTGCGGCGGCGCTGAACTGTGTCCAGGCATCGTGGGCTTCCTCATGACGAGTCTGACAATCGTCTGCGCTGCTGCCTGCATCCCTGAGTTGGTCGGCTGCTTTCCATAGCGCGTTAGAGAGCTGCTTGGAGGAGGCGAGAAGGCTGCTGTAGGCGTCGAGACGCGTCCCATCCCGCCAGCGTTCCCCGTCTCGGTCGTGCTGCTGACGCAGGTGCTTGGACTGCCCCAGGAGGGTGAGGGCGCCTCCGCCGAGTCCGCTGATCGCCGCCACCGCCGCCCCGATGAGCCCCGCCATGCCTGCGTCCACCGATGCATTAGACCGCGGACGAACCTGTGCCGCCAGAGCGCCGTTACGCTAGCGGAAAGGCCGGTTTCACTTGCCGCCATGGCATGGCGCCTGGATTGCCAATGATCACTGCTTTGTAAGGGCGGGTGTGCGGGGCGGCGAGAGTACGCAGGTCATTACAGGTTCGGGGAATCCCCAGCTCGGCGGGGCCTCTGGACTGCCGCGAACCGTCCTTGACCGTGGTTGACCGCATGATGTGGCACGGCTGTGGCACGCGCCGCCTCGGTCTTGGAGCCCCAAGTAGGGTCTCCCTGGACCGACCTGAACGACAGGGGGGCTATGTCGGGACAACTGTTCACCTTGATAGGCGTGCTCGTGGGCGCGGCAGCGTCTTACGTAGGCGGAGCTCTAATGGAGAGATCGCGATGGCGCCGCCAGCTCTCGACGCGATGGGACGAACGCCGTCTGGAGTCCTACCTTCGGTACGCCGACGCGATCAAGAAATTCACCTCCTTGGCAGGGCGTCTGGCCGCAGGCAAGGGACTGTTCGATCTCCCTCAGCCACTCGCACAGGAAACCGGTTTGGAGATGCTGGCGAACGCCGAACTTGAGCGCGGCTACGCGTTCGAGGCTGTTCTCCTCATGGGAGACTCCGGAACCATTTCGGCGGCCAGAGCACTACAGCGCCAGGCTTGGGTGCTGGAGCAGTTCGCTCGTGACTAGCGTTCGGGAACATCGGAGGACTGGACGCAGGCATTCAGGCAGTTTCAGGAGAAGCGTGATGCGTTCTATATCGCCGCGCGCAAGAGCTTGGGCGTATCCGCAGAGTTTCGACTCCGGACTGAGGACCCAGCCATCGTGGGGCCAGACCCGCGGCGAATGTAGAGGTCGGCGGAGTCTCCTCAATGGGCGAGTCAAGCCCATCATCGATCTTGAAAACCGTCGTGGCAGCGATGTCACCGTGGGTTCAAATCCCACACCCACCGCGCAGGTCAGAGGGCGCGGCTCCACTTCGGAGCCGCGCCCTCTGCGTTCACCTTGTCTCACCCCGAGCGGCCCGTATCCCATGTCTGATCAGGGCGTGTGGGCCATTTGTGGGCCAGGACCTCTCGCCACACCGCACTCCGCCGCCGCGGCCTCGAAGAGACGGTGCTCCGGCTTCCGCACCCCAACCTCCCCCGAGACGCAGATGCCGACGAAGAGCGGGGCGAGACCGGTCTCAGCGAGCTTGGCCCGCTGGATGTCGCCCACGCCGTTCGTCGCGATGCCGATAGTCCATCCCGCGCCGCGCAGTGCTTCGAGCCCTTCTTTGACTCCAGGGAAGCAGCGCACCGAGCGCGCGATGCCTTCGACGTATTCGTGCCAGAGGTCGCCCGGGTCGTCTTCGAGACCAAGCACTGCCTGAAGATCCACGAAGTCCTCGGGGTGCACCCGCTCGCAGAGTTGATCGCAGATGAACGCTTCTGCACCGTGGGGCAGGGAGCGCAAGCGCACAAAGCCGCGAGCCCATTCCTCCAGGCCGACGCTGCGGTCAATCAGAGTGTTATCCAGGTCGAAGAGGGCCAGCACGGTACGACGCTACGCGATGTCGTTCATGCCTGTCGGCTTAGTAGCGCCTGACATGCCAGCCAGATCAACTCATTGTGTTAGCCGCTGTGAGGGCCTTTCGGGCTGGTGTAGACGTCGCAATCCACACCGAACCCGGAAGGCCCTCACTCGTTCAAGATCCCCAGACGGTAATCACTGTCACCGCACCCAACCTCCGTGGACAGAACAGGTATCGGGTCCGCGGGGTTCGAGTTCGCCGAAAGGTCAGGAACTGGCGACGTGCCTGCGTCGTTGCAGGATCCACCGGTGTACGGGCGGCGTAATGCCGGCACCCACGATAAATCCGACCGCGACGCTCTGGCTCGCGTACGCGACTACTCCGATAACTGCGCACAGAACCATGCCGATCACCACAAGGCCCACGACCTTAGTGCGCGACGTCAGCTGGTTCAGCCATCTCACAGCCGAGAAAGTCGTGAGATACACGGTGGAGCCGAAAGCGGCCGACGCCAGAACGGTTAGAGCATCCATTCCGCAACCTTTCAAAATCGGAAGCCGAGATGTGTCTATCCGGCCATCACGTTCAGCCGTGCTCCCTTTTCGGGATCAATCGGCTGGCGGTCTGTTTACTTGCAGTATCCGTTTACTTGCAGTATCCGTCGCCGCTCTTGCCACTGTAATAGCCGCTTCCGGCCACGGCTGCCGCCGGTGAAAGGACTGCCAGCCCGGGGTTGACCTTGATCTTGACGCACTTATCGGCCGCAACCGCGACCCCCGCGATTACCGCGAGGCTTCGGCCCCCGACGACCGCGGCCGGGTTCGGTATCCAGGACACGACAGTTCCGCCGAGGGCGAGGAGCTTGGTCTCCTTCTTGTTGAAGTACACGGTGCCGGTGATGATGCCCCAGGTGTAGTGGGGGTCGGCGACCACGGGGTAGGCGGTGTCGGGGCCGGTCTCGATGGTCTGGACGAGGGTGTTGCCTTCAAGGCTGTAGCTCGTGGGGACGGAGTTGCCGTTCGCGTCCTTTGCCCAGGGGGCGTCTACGTGACCGCGGGTGACAGCGCCTGCGCCGTTCGCCGAAGTGACGATGTCGTAGCCGCCGGCTCCATCGGCGACCAGGGTGGCGCCGTCGGGCAGGCCGAGGTCGAAGCGCTGAGTGGTAGGAGCGGCGGCGTTCTTGAGGGTGACCAGGGCGCGGGCGCCCCCGTCGACGGTGGCCTGTGTGGCGAGGTCGGTGTGCGCGGCCGCGTTGGGATAGACGGTCGTGCCAGCCGCTGAGGTGGTGCCTGCGGCGTCGACCGCTGCGGGCAGGGACATCGTCACCCTGGAGCCGTCAGAAGCCGCCACGGTCACCCGCCCCTCGGCGCTGGCGGGGGTGGTCACGGTGACGAGCCCGCGATCCGTTGACATGACCGTGCCCGTGGTGCTGCCGGAGGCAACGTCCGTGGTGCCGGTGGCGTTCTGCACTGTGGCCACGACCTGGGCCGCAGTATTGGCGGCGGGACCGCCATCGGCGGCGAAGGCCGGTGCCGCAGTTCCGGCTATCAGCGCTGTGGTCAGCAGCGCGGCATGAGCCGAATTCTTGAGCTTCATGTGATGTTCCCCCATGTGCATAGCGTCATGTTCGGTGAAGCGAAATGAACACTATCGATCTTGACGGAATGATCAACATATTTGAGCAATCGCAGAGGTTCCCTTGCTCAATCCACCGGACAAGCGCGAAAAGATAGACGATTTCAAGTCGATGTGGCGCAAAACCGCCGCCCCCGTCGCGACCCGGCGGGCTATCACAACGGCTAGAACAATGAGGTCGATCGGTCCTGGTGACCGTGTCCGCGTCAGGGGTTCAGCGTTGTCCGGGCATGGGGGCTTCGCCGTGGATCGTGTCGGATGGCCTGCGGGAGCGGATCGAGCCGCTGCTGCCCCGCAAGGAACGCCGGGGACTTCCGCACCGAGCCTGAGATGGGCGGAGTCAGCCGGATCCTCATTGGCGCACCGCTGTGGATGCATACGACGCGGCCAGACACGCTGCGGATGCACGGTGCCGCGAACCGGGTGGCGCTTCCCGGCCTGCCGTCGTAGCGGTGGATGCCTGCTCAGTCGAGATGCACGGCCGCCGAAGTAAGAGGTTTCGAAGGGGGATTCCTGAGGGCCCGTGGGCCATGTGTGGGCCAGTCGTCTCTTAGAGCGCTTCGTGTGGGCCTACCGTGCAGGTCAGAGAGGGTGGGCAATATGATTGCCCGGCGGTCTTGAAGACCGTCGTGGCAGCGATGTCACCGTGGGTTCAAATCCCACACCCACGGCAGGTAAACGGCCCCTGACCAGGCAACTTGGTCAGGGGCCGTTCTCACGAGCCTTGTCCGCCAGCGACCGCGGCTCCCCGCTGTTTCCCGACCGAACGGGCACGGGAAGGGCACGGCCATCTTCTGATCGGTTCTAGAACGCCGTAGCAGCAAGCGTGCCGACACCAATGATCATGAATGCGCCTCCGAGTACTCGGCACGTAGTGGCACTCCCGGGCCATGATCGGTACGCGTAGGACATTGACTGAAGCCGCTCAGCCGCGCCCCACACATTGGTCGCCAGGATTCCCCCGCCGACCAGCGCGAGCACTCCCCAGGTCAACTCGAACACGTAGCTGGTCACGCGGCGAGGATAACGCGCGGTCGGCGTAGCGGCTTTGGGCGGGAGCTGCCATGGGGCGAGAGATCATGGCCCCTTACGCTGGCCGCGAATCGGGCTGGCTCCTCGCCTGCCCGCAATTGCCCGATCGGGGCCATGATCTTCGAGGCTCGCCCCATGGTGGCTGCCTAAAGCCGTGGAGCCGACCGCCCCAGCCACGTGCCGGCCTTTCTCTGACGGTTGGCTCCGCGCTCGGTGCGCCGCCGCCCGGCTGGGGGCAGCCGGGCGAAGACAAAGGCACGCCCGCAGCCGGGGGCTGCGGCGCGCGCCGCGCTTGCGCGGCGCCTTGAACCCGTGAAGAAAGTTGTTACTCAGGCGGCAGGTGGGATGTGCCAGAGCGGGGCTTGGTACTGCTCAGGACGGCTGTTGAGCAGGAGGGCTCTGAGGTCTTGGCGCTGTTTGCCGTTGAGTTCGAGGGCTTCGGTGAGGCGGCGGAATGTCGTGTGGGTGATTCCGCGTGCGCGGGCTTCGGCCTCGAACTGGTCGAGTTGGCGGAGGGTCGTCTCGGGGTCGAGCTTCTGCTCTGGCTGGGTGCCGAGCCAACTGGCCTTGTTGCGTTCGTAGTCGATTTCGGAGTAGCCGCAGATTTCGCGGCTGCGGTGCTCGACCTCGTCGAGGGTTTCCGTTGTGAGGATGGCGCGTGCCAGCTCGTTGCGGGTGAGGGCGTCGTCCAGGTCCGCTTCGTGGATGGTGGGGCCCTCGTCGGTGAGGGGGACCGGGAGGCCGGCGTCTCTGACTTCGCACAGGCCGCGGACCCCTCGGGCTGTGGCCGCGAGCATGGCCGTTGCTTCCGAGGGGTGCCATTCCAGGACCGAGGTCACCGACTCCACGTGCTCGGCTGTGAGGGTCAAGATCGTGGGGCCTATGCGGTCGCGTAGGTCGTCGGTCGGGATCTCGCCGTCGAGGCCGGGGCCTGCGACCAGGAGCCGTACGGGTGCGTTGACTTGGCAGCAGGCCGCGAGCGTGAGGGCGTCGGCCAGTGGGCTGCGCAATGTCGGCTCGTCGCCGCGGGCGAGGATGTCGCCTCCGACGTCCAGGAGGTCGATCGACTCGGGCTCCAGTTGCTGGATGAGCTCTTCGAGCTGGCGCGTGATGCCCTCGGCACCGTGATGCGGGTCGATGAGGGCGAATGTCTGCGGGAGCTCCGCGGCGAGCCGCGGGAGGGTCGAGCCTGCCGGAGCTACCGGACGGGCATCGCCAGGTACCACCTGGACGCTTCTCGTCAGAGGGTGCAGGCCGGTGAAGCTTGCCGGTCCTCGTGGGCCCGGGACCGGGTCGACCAGAAGGCGATCCCACGCGTACGTGAAGACCACCGCTCGGCCCTCGACGCCGTACAAAGCGGCGTCGAGCATTGCGGCGGCGACTGCGTCGCCCCCTCCACCTGCTGCCACGATCAAGCGCGTCACCCGCGTCAGCGTACGGGGTACCTGCCTGGCCACTCACCCTATAGTGGCCAGAGGTAATAGCCACTTAGGGAAGGGGCTCGGATGCCGCAGATCGAAGAGACCCAGCCCAAGTACCTGCAGATCGCGCATCACATCCGCGATCAGATCTTGCGCGGTGACTTGAGGCCGGGGGACGAGGTTCCGTCGGAGAGGCAGCTGGCGGCCGACTGGAACGTGTCGCGGCCGACCGCTGCTCGGTCGTTGGAAGCCCTGAGTCATCAGGGCCTCGTCGAGAAGCGGCAGGGATCGGGGACGTACGTCCGCGGCCTTCAAGTGAACCGGCGTGCACGTGAGTTGTACGGCCGTGCCCGGCAGACAGGCAAGATCTATACGGCGGGCGAGTACGCGGTCATCACCTCGGCGGGTTGGCTCGACGCCCCCGACTACGTCGCCGAGGCGCTGAACCTGACAACCGGCACTCGCGCCGTGCATCGCCGGCGGGTGACCAGCAACGAGTCCGGGCCGATCACGCTCTCTACCTCGTGGTTCGCTGCCGTGGTGGGTGAGCGGGCGCCCAAGCTCTTGGAGCCGGACCGGATTCAGGAGGGCACGTTGATGTACGTCGAGGGCATGACGGGACGTCAAGGCAGTTACGCCGAGGATCGGATGTGTGCCCGAGTGGCCACCGAGGAAGAGGCGGCCGACCTCAATTTGTCTGCCGCTTCCGCCGTGTTGATCGTGCATCACATCGTCTTTGACATGCAGGATCGTCCGCTTGAGTTCGCCGAAGCGACCTACCCGCCTGGGCGTTGGGCCTTCGAGCAGGGCTACCCGATCACGTAGAAACCTGTGGCGCTGTCTGCGAACCACTTGCGCGCTCCAAGTGGCCAATGCCACTATCCAGTAAGTGGCTAAGGCCACTTACTGGAAGGGGCGCGGACGTGATCAAAGACGGCGCAGGGTTAGCGCGCAACGCGCATGCGCCATGCGTAGGTTGCCGGGGCCGAGGCTGGAAGCGCGTAGGTTCCCGCTCGGCCCTGGCGGCATCCGCGGCTGACGGTCGCGCTCGCACTACGTCCAAGCGGCGCTGTCTCGACTGTGACGGCACCGGTAGGGAGCAGCGAAGCGCATGACTGATGCCGATGACCGCCGTGAAGAATCGGGCCCCGGCCCGGTCTCGATCGGTCGCATGACCCTCTACCCGGAACCCGAATCGGTCGCCCGGGCCCGGCGATGGTTTCGGAAGTTTTTGGATCCGTACGACCTGTCGTGCTCGCTCGACGACTGCGTCTTGATGATCTCCGAACTCGTCACCAACGCGATCTTGTACGGGGAGGCGGAGGACGAGTGGCGGGTGCGCGTCGAGTGGTGGCGCGTGAACGAGGCCCTGCGGGTCGACGTCCACAATCCCGGATTTCCGGCGCACGTCAGGATGCGGCAGCCGACCGCCGACGAAGCGCACGGGCGCGGACTCTGCCTGGTCAATGAGCTGTCGGACTCGTGGAGCGCCGGGCCCAGTCCCTTCGGCGGCACGGTGGTGTCGTTCTTGGTTGACGGTGCTTGGAAGGGCTGACGGGCTGTTTCACGTGCAACGAGCGGAGTATGCTAGCACGCAAGTTAACTGGTTGACTTAGCAGATTGTGCTTGGTGGGGGCTATGGCGTACGAAGTGGCTGCACCCAAGTACGTGCGGTTGGCGCAGACGCTCCAGGGTCGGATCGAGGACGGAACGTACCCTCCCGGCACCGTCATCCCCAGTGAGAATCAGCTCGTTCAAGCCTTCGGCATGTCGCGCCCGACGGTCGTTCGGGCCCTCGAACTCCTCAAGCGGGATGGGTGGCTTGAGTCCCGGCAGGGGTACGGCACCATCGTGCGCGGCCAGCCGGAAGCGGTCGAGCAGAAGGCCCGGCGCGGTCGCGAAGCGCTGGAGCGGGACGAGTCCCAAGCTGCGGGCCGGCTGGCCGAGGTGAGAGAAGTGCCTGTGCCTCCGCGTGTGGCTTCGCTGCTCGGCGTGCCCAAGCGGGCCAAGATCCTCGTGCGGCGGCTGCTGATCGAGGATGAGGGCGAACCGGTCGAGCTGGCCTCGTCGTACTTCCCTGCAAGTCTGGTCGACGGTACGGACCTTGCCGGTCCCGCGCCGATTCAGGGTGGCCTCCGCGAGCACCTGGAGTCGCGGAAGCGTGTGCGCTTCGACCACGTGACGGAGCGCGTTTCCGCGCGGCTGGCGACCAAGGAGGAGAGCGGCCTTCTCGGCATGGCTGCCGGGGGCCCGCTGCTCAGCGTGCTTGTCGTGGCCTTCGACGCGTCCGGGCAGGCTCTCCAGGTGACCGATGTGCTGCTGCCGGCGGACCGGCAGGAACTCGAAGACACCTACCGGCTCGCCTGAGATCCCCCAACTGATCAGTCCAGCAAGGCACTTGAATCACTTGACAAGTCAACCTGGCATCTCTACCTTCGAACTTGCTAAGTCAACCTGTCAGGTGCTGGCAGGTATCCACACAGAGGAGAACTTTCAGTGCGTGTGATGCGAATCGACACCTCGACGGCAACGATCCTGATGACCGAGGCTCCGGCGCCGAAGCTGCGCGACCGGCAGACCGGTGAGATCGCCAAGGACGCCGTAACCGGCGAGGCTCTGATGACGATCGGCGTCGTCTACATCGATCAGGGGGAGTCATCTCTGATCTCGGTGACCGTTCCGCAGAGCGGCGTCATGGATGGGCTCGCCGTGGGTGCGCCCGTCTCGCTGCCGGGCCTGGTCGCCCGCCCGTGGGAGAGCGTCTTCAACGGTCAAGCACGACATGGCATCGCCTTCCGTGCGGCTGCCATCGCTCCCGGCGCGTACCCGGCCGGGCAGGAGGTCTGATCCCGTGGCTGACCTGGTGACGCTCGCCGAACTCGGGGGAACACTCACCGCCGTTGGAGGGGTGGCCTACGCCCGCAAGGCTCACCCCGCGGTCTACTGGTCCATGGTCGGCCTGCCCCTCTCGACGGCCCGGCTGCTGGTCTCGTACGGCTCCACCATGGATGCGTGCGGGCTCACGGTTCCGCCGTCCCGTCTGCGGGCGCTGGCCGTCAGGGCGACCACTCGCCGCGAAGTACGCCCGGTCCCTCCCCGTCGCGGTCTGGTCCGCCCGACCGCGACGGGGCTCCGGTTACGGCTCCGTCTCGCTCCCGGGCAGGAGCCGGCGGATGTGGCTGCCTCGTGCGAACGGCTTCGCCACGCCTGGGGCGTTCACGCCGTACACGTCCGGAGCATCAAACCGGGCGTCGTCGAACTGCGGCTCGTCGGATTCGATGTCCTGCGGGACGTGAAGATGCCGCGCCGCGTGGTGCGAGACCTTCTCGCCGTACCCGTGGCGCTGAGGGAGGACGCCACGCCGTTCGTACGCGACTACCGAGCCATCCCTCACCAACTGGTCCTCGGAGCCACGCTCTCGGGGAAGTCCATGTTCCTTCGCAACCTGCTGGCGGCGCTGGCGGCTCAGCCCGTGGCGCTCGTCGGCATCGACTGCAAGCGCGGTGTGGAGCTCGCTCCCTTCGCGCCTCGGCTCTCGGCCTTGGCCACGGACCCCGATGAGGCCGCCGAGCTGCTGCCCGTACTCGTACAGGAAATGGAGGACCGCTACGACCTGATCCGGGCCCGGCAGAGCGTCCCGCCCGGCGTCCGGGACGAGGAGATCACCTCCGACATATGGGGCTTGCCTGACGACGAACGACCGGCCCCGATCGTGCTCTTCGTCGACGAGGTCGCGGAACTGTTCCTCGTCGCCACCCGCAAGGACGAGGAACGGCGCGACGAGATGGTCACCCAGCTCATCCGCCTCGCCCAGCTCGGACGGGCCGCGGGCATCTACTTGGAGGTCTGCGGACAGCGCTTCGGGGCCGAACTGGGCAAGGGGGCGACCATGCTCCGGGCCCAGCTCACTGGCCGCGTCTGCCACCGCGTGAACGACGAGGCGTCGGCCAAGATGGCGCTGGGCGACATCGCTCCTGAGGCGGTGTACGTCGCTTCCGCCATCGCTCCCGAAGTGCCTGGGGTCGCGGTCGTCGGCGACTCGTCCGGCGGCTGGTCCCGCATTCGTACGCCGTACCTTTCCCTCGCCGATGCCGCGGCTACCTGCCGCGACTCGGCGCATCTCGCCCCGCACATACCGGCGCTGGAGTCCTTCCGGCCCTACGCCTCGGCCGAGCTGAGTCCGGCGGGCTGAGCGCTCAATCCCCCGGCTGGCGTGACCGCATCGCGCCGAGTCCCTACCCCGCCATGCCCCCAAACCGGAGGTCCTGCCGTGCGAGCGCTGCCCGTCCGCGTCGACGCCGTCCTGATCCAGGCGGTCATCGCCGCCGCGCTCTCTTTCGCGCACCTTCATGACCTGGCCGTGGCAGCTGGCCAGGACGGTTGGAAGGCGTGGGCCTATCCGGTCAGCGTCGACCTGCTGATGGTCGCCGCCTGGAAGCGACTGAGGTCGGGGGAGTCCCGGGCAGCCGGATGGTCGTGGTTCTTGGTGGCCATCGCCGCGAGCCTCGGGGCGAACGTGGCCACCGCGGGACTGCTCGACCTCGACAACGTTCCGGCGTGGCTCCGCATCACCGTGGCCGGTTGGCCAGCGGTTGCCTTCCTCGGCGGCACGCTCCTCGCACACGGGGCCAATGACCGTACGGAAGCGGTCGCGGGACCGGACCCGGTGCTCCCTGTCGAGCCGGAGTCACCCGCGCTGCCCGCGGCTCCCGAAGTGCCCCGTACCGCTGCTCAGCCCCCGGCCGCTCTCGTCGACCACGCCCGAAAGGTCGCGGCAGAACACCGCACCCGCACGGGAGCTCCGATCGACACCGCGACGCTTCGCGCCCGGCTCGGTGTCCCGCTGCCGCTCGCCGATGCCATCGCCGCCCAACTCACCTGACCGACAAGGAAACGCCGTTGCGTCCGTCCACGCTCCGCACGCTCAAGCGCGCGGCCGAACTCACCCGCCAGAACCACTTCGTCGAAGCCGTGCTCCTTGCCGAGCCCGTGATCCTCAGCGCCGACGAGCAGGAAGCCGCCGAGATCCGCCGCTGGCTCATCGACCACACCGCCCAACTCACCCAGGAAGGGACCCACTCATGCCCGCACAGCCGCGCTTCCGACGCGTGATCCGCGTCGGCCCGGTCCAGGTCGGGACGTACTACGACGGCCGTGGCCGCGAGAAGCACACCGCCGCCTGCACGGCTCCCCGCTGCGGCTTCTCCACCGACTTCGACAGTCGAGCCGCCGCCGAACTGGCTGCCCGTACTCACCGCTGTTCCGTCCGCTGAGGAGCCTCTTGTGACCGTGAGTCTGCCGCTCGTCTTCGTCCTCGGCGTCATCGCCTGGGCCGCGATCAAGTTCCTCGGCATCCGCCTGTGGGTCGCCGTCGTGATCGCCCTCTTCGGCTTCTGGCTCTCTCAGACCTTCCTCGCCCCGGCGATCGAATCCGGCACGCGCTCCGGAGTCGACGTCGTCAACGGCACCAACAAATGAGAGGAGAACTGCCGTGCTGCTCCGCCCGAAACTGCCCGACGCTCCGCCTGTCCCGACCGCGCACCTCATCACCTCGGCGCTACCCGCCGAGCGGCACCACACCGCCCCCGTATGCGCCTGCCAGCACGCTCCGGTGGCTTCCCCTGCCCGCCCGGTCGCGCCGTACGTGGGCCTCGGCGTCGGAGCGGTCGCGGCCGTCCTCGTGGTCGGCGTCGTGCTGACCGCACTCCTGGCCACGGTCGCCATAACGGCCGTGTCCGTCTCCATCGCAGCCCTGGTGCTGCGCTCCCTGCTCAGCAGCGCACGAACGCGCTGACCGGCCTGCCGGGGCGGCCTCGATACCGCCAAGCATCCCGCCGCCCCGGCAGGCACTGACCCTCCCAACCACTGTCGAAAGGACAGCTCCATTACTACCGGACACACTGCGCCTCCGCTCAAGGACCTGGGCGGGCTCGCTGCACTCGGCAACATGCCTGCTCTTGTCCGCCAACTTCGCGGCCTCGGCGGCTGCACACACCCCGTACGGCTCAACGGCCACCGCATCGAACACGAACTCAACCCGCGAACGGGTGAGATCGGCCGGGTCCTGCACCACCTCGACTCGGCAGAGCTCCCGGCCGGCCATCTCCTCGTGCGCTGCAACAACCGCCGGGCGACCCGCTGCGCGGCCTGCGCAGAGGTCTACCGTCGGGACACCTACCAGCTGATCACCGCCGGACTGCGCGGCGGCAAGGGCAACGCTGAGACGGTCGCCCAACACCCAAGGGTGTTCGCAACGTTCACGGCGCCCGGCTTCGGGCCCGTCCACAACCGGCCCACCGATCGGCGCGGAACCGTACGGCCCTGCCGCTGCGGCCTGCTGCACGACCAGGACGACGACGTACTCGGCGTGCCGCTCGACCCGGCAACGTACGACTACGAAGCCTCAGTGCTCTGGAATGCCCACGCGGGGATGCTCTGGAGGCGCTTCTCTAGCTACCTGCGCCGAGAGATTGCCAAGCGCGCCGGGCTCACCCAGCGCGACTTCCCGAAAGCCGCCCGAGTCTCGTTCGCCAAGGTCGCCGAGTACCAGAAACGCGGCGCGGTCCACTTCCACGCCGTGATCCGTATCGACGGCCCGGAGGGTAGCCAGAGCTTCCCTCCGGCCTGGGCAACGGCTGAGTTGCTGACCGACGCGATTCGCGGCGCCGCTCGGCATGCGGCCGTCAGCGGGCCCATGGTCGACGGCCGGCCCCACGCCTTCAGGTTCGGTCGGCAGCTCGACGTACGTCCGATCCGCTCCGCCGACTTCGAGGGCCCGGCCGAACTGACCGAACGGGCCGTGGCCGCCTACATCGCCAAGTACGCCACGAAAGGTGCTGAGGCAGCGACCGGGACCCTGGACCGGCCGATCAAGTTCCTTGCCGAGCTCGCCCATGCGCGCATCACGGACCACGCCCGACAGATGATCCGCACGGCCTGGCTGCTCGGCGCGCGCAAGGATCTGGCTGAGCTGCGGCTGAGGGCCTGGGCCCACATGCTCGGTTTCCGCGGCCACTTCTCGACCAAGACGCGCCGCTACTCGACCACCCTCGGCGCTCTGCGCAATGCCCGAGCGGAATGGAGGCGCGCCCAAGCGCTCGCGGCTCTGCCCGAGGAATTCCGTTCCGTCGAGGTCGACCAGGACGAGGAGACGACATACGTCGTCGCCCACTGGGCTTTCGCCGGTATCGGCATGACCCGTGGCGAGGAATGGCTATCCGCCTCGCTTGCTCCCGCTCTCGGCACGGAAGGAGAACCCACTCATGGCTGAGCGGCTTCTCACAGTCGCGCAGGCTGCCGAGCGGCTGGGCACGAGCGAGCGCTTCCCTCGTCGCCTGATTGCCGAACGACGTGTGACCTTCGTGAGGGTCGGTCGGCATGTCCGCATCCCTGAAGGTGCTCTGGCGGCATTCATCGATGCCAACACTGTTCAGCCGGTTCGTCGTCGGCGCTCTCGCTACGGGAGGGCGGCCTGATGGCCAACAAGAAGGGCAGGCGACGCACGTTCGGTGCGGTACGGAAGCTGCCGTCCGGTCGATACCAGGCTCGCTATCCCGGGGCAGACGATGTGATGCGGCCTGCTCCCGAGACCTTCGAGACTGCCCGTGACGCTGACGACTGGCTTGCCGAAAAGCAGACCGAGATCCGACGGGGCGATTGGCAGGACCCAGACGCTGGTGCCGTCAATGTCGAGGAGTACGCGCTTCGCTGGGTCAAGGAGCGTCGGCTCTCCGACACCACGGATGAGCTGTATAGGCGGCTGCTACGGCTGCACATCCTTCCCGCCTTCGGGGACCTCGACCTCGACCAGATCACCGCGCCGCGTGTGCGGAGCTGGCGTTCAGAACGTCTCGACACGACCGGTGCCGAGACCACAGTCGCCAAGAGCTATCGACTCTTCAAAGCCATCTTGGAGACAGCCGTCGAGGATGAGCTGATCCGCAGGAACCCATGCCGTATCCGGGGAGCGGGAAAGGAGTCCGCGGCGGAACGGCCGGTCGCCTCAGTCGACCAGGTCGACGCGCTTGCCAACCCACTCGGGCTTCGCTGGCGCCTGATGGTCTACCTCGGCGCATACGGACCGCTCCGACCTGAGGAACAGGCCGAGCTCCGCCGAAAAGATGTGGACCTCGACAACCTGACCGTTCGCGTCCGGCAGGCTGCTCCGGAGCTGACCTCCGGCAAGCGGGCTGAAGGGCCGACCAAGTCCGAGGCAGGCAAGCGACTCGTGGTCCTGCCGGCCTTTCTGTATATCGAGCTGCGGCGGCACCTCGACTGGTACGCCGAAAGGGGTCCGGACGGACTGTTGTTCGTGGGGGAGAAGGGCAAGCCGTTCCGGCGCTCGACCTTCGGGCGGAAGTGGCGCAAGGCCAGAGCGAAGGTCGGCCTGCCGGAGGGTTTCCGCTTCTACGATCTTCGTCACACCGGGCACACCCTCACGACCCGATCCGGGGCGACGCTCAAGGACACGATGGTGCGTGCCGGGCAGTCCACGGAGCGTGCCGCGCTGATCTACCAGCACTCGGATCTGGAGCGCCAGAAGGAGGTTGCTGCTGGGCTTGACCAGCTGGTCCGTGGGCAGCGCAAGAAGCCGGACGATCAAGCATCTGGCACGGATCTGGCACGAGACGCTTAGACCGGTCTAGACAACAACAAAGCCCCGGGCCGCTGGCCTGGGGCTTTTCCATGGAGCGGGTGACGGGAATCGAACCCGCGCTCTGAGCTTGGGAAGCTCATGTTCTACCATTAAACTACACCCGCGTAGCGGCCGTGACCGGCACCGCATCGTCGCACACTGTACCCCATTGCTGGCCCCCGGTGTATTTCGCCGCGGGGCCTTTGCGCTGTCCCGGGGCCCCTGATCCAGGGCCTGATCCCGCGTCCTCCCGAAGGCCGGATGTGACTGCGGGGCACGGGAGTTGAGGCTACCGTTGAAAGGCGGAGTGCCGCGTGCGACCCCGTGCCCTTCATCCTCTAATGTGGCGGTTCGTCCGCATTTGGTTGGGGAAGGGACCCGATGGACTTGATGGAGCGCACCGTCGTCCGCTGTGCCGAGGGGCACGTCTTCAGTACCGCTTCGTTCCCGATGCAGCAGCTCGGCGCCGATCGGATCGGGCCCGGTCGGCTCATCCGGTGTCCGCGCTGTGCGCGGCTGCGCAGCGTCGTGCCCGTGGAGCCCGCCAAGCGGTAGCGGGTCGTCTGCGGGGACGCAGCGGAACGTCAGGGAGAGGCACTGAGAG
This sequence comes from Streptomyces sp. SLBN-118, assembly GCF_006715635.1. NCBI lineage: Bacteria > Bacillati > Actinomycetota > Actinomycetes > Kitasatosporales > Streptomycetaceae > Streptomyces > Streptomyces sp. SLBN-118. The sequence goes on along the minus strand of NZ_VFNP01000001.1, from coordinate 3,685,783 downwards.
CGTACGGAGAGGAGCGCACGGGGCCGTCCGATTGGGGTGGGCCCGTGCACTCTGCGTATCCTCAGGACGTGCTTCTCTCAGACAAGGACATCCGGGCCGAGATCGACGCCGGGCGGGTCCGTATCGACCCGTACGACGAGACCATGGTGCAGCCCTCGAGCATCGACGTGCGGCTGGACCGCTACTTCCGGGTGTTCGAGAACCACCGCTATCCGCACATCGACCCCGCCGTCGAGCAGGCCGATCTGACGAGGCTCGTCGAGCCCGAGGGCGATGAGCCCTTCATCCTGCACCCCGGGGAGTTCGTCCTCGCCTCGACGTACGAAGTCATCTCGCTGCCGGACGATCTCGCATCGCGGCTCGAGGGGAAGTCCAGTCTGGGCCGGCTCGGTCTGGTCACGCACTCCACCGCCGGCTTCATCGACCCGGGGTTCTCCGGGCACGTCACGCTCGAGCTGTCGAATCTCGCCACGCTGCCCATCAAGCTCTGGCCGGGGATGAAGATCGGCCAGCTGTGCATGTTCCGGCTGAGCTCACCGGCCGAGTTCCCGTACGGGAGCGAGCGCTACGGCTCGCGCTACCAGGGGCAGCGGGGACCGACCGCCTCGCGGTCCTTCCAGAATTTCCACCGGACGCAGGTGTGAGCCATGGCTGAGGTACGGGAGAACCTGACGTACGAGAAGTTCGGCGGCGCGATCCGCCAGCTCGCGCAGGCCATCGCCGACGACGGTTACGAGCCGGACTGAATCTCCGGCGTATTGATAAGCGAGGCTCGGTCGGCTCCTGTAGTTCGTGTGGCCCGGCCCTGTGGCGGTCCGGCGCACAGTCCCCGCCGGATCGGTGGTCGACGGTTCTGGAGGATGCGAGCCACGGGCCGCAGTCCACGGGAACGGCACGGGCAAGGCGGAGTGCGCGGAACTGGATCACGACTCCTGGTCGCTTGTGGCCGCGGGCGCCTGGTGCCCTGGAAGAAGTGAAGACAGTTTCTGACACAGGTCCGGAACGCTTTCCGCTCCGCTTCCCGACCGGTCTGCGGCACAAGGCGCAAGCATCCTCACGGAAGCCGCCCGCTGCTCTCGGATGCCGACCGGGACATCGTCCGTCTTGTCAATGACCCTCAGTTCTCGCCCTGGCTGGAACAGATCAAACCATCGGGGGCTGTGCCCGTCCGGTCTACCTGTCCGCTCCACGATCACCCACAATGCCGTAGCCGGTGAGGCGATCTCGTCCTACTCGACCGCCGGGGAACCTGGTGAGCGGCTGGCGGTGCGGTGCCGTAACCGCCGTGCCTCGGTTTGCGAGCCCTGTTCCCACCTGCACGCCGGAGACACCTTCCAGGCCGTGCGGGCGGGCCTGTCCGGCGGCAAGGGCATCCCGAATGCGGTGCGCGAGCGGCCCCCGGCTGTTCGTCACCATCACTGCCCCGTCCTTCGGTCCCGTGCATCGCGTCCGCGACGGGGAGCGCCGTCATCCCCGCCGGGATGCTCCGCGCTGCGGCCAAGGGCGCCCGCTCCGGCTGCGGCCTGGTGCACGTCGACGTTGACCACCTGGTCGGCCTGCCGCTGTGTGCCGACTGCTACGACTACGCCGGGCATGTGCTGTGGCACGCGCACGCCGGGCGGCTGTGGGACCGGTTCACCCCGCCGTGCGGCGCCACCTCGCCTCGTCGGCAGGCATCCCGCGCTCCCGGCTCGGTGACCACCTGGGGTGTCCTTCGCCTAGGTGTATTGACCCGTGAGGTCGGGGACGCGGCTGGCGGGTGGCTGGCCCTTGAGTGCGGTGTGTCCGCGGTGGTGATTGTAGGTGTGCAGCCAGGCGGGGTAGGCGTCGCGTCGTTCGGTCTCGGTCCGGTAGGGCTGTGCGTAGGCCCATTCGTCCAGGAGGGTGCGGTTGAACCTCTCCACCTTGCCGTTGGTCTGGGGTCGGTAGGGACGGGTCCGCTTGTGTGAAATCCCCTGTGCTGCAAGGGAGTTGCGCCAGAGGTGGGACTTGTAGCAGGAGCCGTTGTCGGCCGGTCGGCCGTGTGGAGCATGGCGGGGTGCGGATTGCGCGTGGGCGAAGCGCTCGCGATGTGCGAACAGAAGTGGGAGCAGAAGGCGGGGTTCGCCACGATCAATGCCCAGCTCTCCACGTTCGGGGCCAATGACGGTGCCGGGCGGGGAACGGCGATCCGGGAAGATGTGAAGTGGTCTCGGACTGGTCGCCGTGTCCCGGTTCCCGAGATCACTGACGAAGCCTGGCGTGCCCACATCGCGACGTACGACACCTGGGGTGAGGAAGGCTGGTTCTACGAGTCCGAGACGTTCGCGGAACGCTTTCCCTCGCGTACGACGTTCGCGGACAGGTGGAACAAGGCGATCGAGGTTGCTGGGCTTGAGCACCGGGGCCTCACGCCCAAGTCGTTGCGGCACTACTTCGCCTCGGTCGCCATGGCGGCGGGAGTCCCCATGGCGGAGCTGGCAGTCTGGATGGGGCACGCCAGCAGTAAGACCACGGAGCAGGTGTATGTGCATCTGCTGCCGGGTGCTGAGGAGCGGATCAAGGGCGCCGTTGCTCTGGCTGTCGCCCGTGATCTGTCCGAGTCGCTGAGCCGCATCCGCTCGGCGTAGGTGGTGCTGACTCAGTCGAGTGTGCTGAGTAGGTGCTGAGTTGAGGCGCAATCTCCGGCATATTGCCTGGTGATTGCGTCTCTCGGCTCTAATGTGTTCTACACGGGCGTGGGACGACGCTGGAGATGCCGGTCATGCTCGCGCCGGTGCCGAACGCCATCGACTTCTCCGACAAGAAAATCCTCATCGCCGACGATGTCGCAGACACCGGCAAGACGCTCAAACTCGTGCACGACTTCTGCGTCGACCATGTCGCCGAGGTGCGCAGTGCCGTCATCTACGAGAAGTCGCAGTCCCTCGTGAAGTGCGAGTACGTCTGGAAGCGCACCGATGAGTGGATCAACTTCCCGTGGAGCGTGGAAAAGCCCGTCGTGCAGGGCAGCGGGCAGGTTCTCGACGCCTGACCTGACGCGGGCATGCGCAGGGGCCCCGGCCGGGGGCCCCTGCGCATGTCTCGGCTCAGATCGTGCCCAGCTTGATGATCGACAGCAGCGCGATCAACTGGATCGCCGACGCCCCCAGCGCCTTCGGCCACGGCAGGTCGTGCGACTTGCTCACCATCGATGTGAACAGCGCACCCGCCGCCAGCCAGGTTGCCCAGCCCAGCAGTTGGACCAGGGAGTTCTCGCCGCCCAGGAAGAGCGCGAACACCAGGCGGGGCGCGTCCGTGATGGACACGATCAGCATGGAGAGGGCGACCGTCGGCTGCCAGGCGCCGTCGCCGCCGAGCTGGCGGGCCAGGGTGTGGGTCACCGCGCCCAGGATCAGGCCGCCGATGACGAACGCCACCGCCGTCGTCAGGACGTACGGAATGGCCGTGGAGATCGTCGCGTTGATCGTCTCCTCGCGGGCCTTGTCGAAGCCGAAGAGCGCGAGCAGGCCGTAGAGGAACGTGACGATCAGCGCCGGGCCCCACACGGGGTAGTCGCGCATCTGCCAGAACGTCGGGCCAGGGCGCAGCACGATGCCGCTCAGCAGCTGCTTCCAGTGCAGCCGCGGGCCCGTCGGCGCGGTCGGCGCAGCGCCCGCGCGGTAGGTCGCCCCGTCGCCGTACGGGTCCTCGTTGATGCCGAACGCCTGCGTGTGGCCAGGGTTGTTGGCATAAGGGTCGGCGTGCGGGGGCTGCTGCTGGTACGGGTCGCCGAAGTACTCAGGTTCGCCGTACGGGCCCTGGGGGTGCTGCTGTTGGTGGCCGCTGCCCGCCTGGGGCCACTGCGGCGGTTGTTGCTGCTGCCCGTACGGCCCAGCCGCACGGCCGCCTCCGCCCCGGTAGGGCGGCGGCGGTGCCTGCTGCGGTTGCTGCTGCTGCGTGCGGTTGTCCCGGCCGCGTCCGATCCTGAATCCAGCCACGTAATCGAACGTACCTGTTCCCGGAGAGTGACGTGCCCGCGCTCGGGGAACGCACAGGTCTTTGCTGCCGACCTGTGACATCCCCTAGGGGATCGAGGAGGGGCAGCCGGGCGGGTCCGGTGCACCCGGCTCAGTGCAGGAAGACCGACGTGCTGAAGGTGAGCAGCGCTGCCGTCCGCGCCGAGGCCGGGTACAGGGCCACCACATCCGCCCGCTCGCCCCTGTGCGTACGAGTGACCAGGTCGGGGCGCTTGTCGCCGTCGAAGTCCGCGTACTGCAGCACGTCGGTCACCGGGCTCGTCTCGCCCGCACGCAGGGCGGGTGACGGCGGGAGGGGCACGGCGGTGAAGACATAGCGGCCGCCCGCGCGGCCGGGGCCCCCGGGGCCGCCGAGCAGCACCTTGCCCTTGGCCGCCGCGCCCGGCTCGGGGGCGCGGGTGGAGACCACCAGGTCGTCGTAGCCGTCGTCGTTGACATCGGGCCGGGGGGAGGGTGCGGACAGCGCGGGGCCGCCGCCCTCGGCCGGGGCTGTGGCCGCGCGGGGGGCGCCGGTGCGGGTGAAGGGACCGCGCAGGAAGCTGACTCGGCCCGCGGACGCGGTGACTGCCAGGTCGGTGGAGCCGTCGCCGTCGAAGTCGCCGCAGACGGGGTGGTCGGGCCACTCGTTTCCGTAACGGGCCTGCTCGGGGATGCGCAGGACGACCGCCTTGCCCGCGAGCCCGGCCGGGGAGCCGAAGAGGACCTGGAGCGGTACGGGTGGGCGGCCGATGCCGTCGTACGGCGGGTCGGTGGCCACGATCAGGTCGGAGAAGCCGTCCTTGTCGAGGTCGCAGGCGGCCTCGGCGTCGAAGGCGGCGGGGATGGTGCCCCCGACAGGCGCGGCGTTGGCCCGCGGGGTGAGGAGGCGGCGTACGGACGGGTCGAGGACGCGGGGGCTCGCCGTGCCGTAGACGACGCCGATGCCCGCGTCGTCGCCGTGGCTGTCACCGGGGGCCTTGACCAGGTCGTTCAGAACGAGGTCTCGGTGGCCGTCGCCGTTGAAGTCGGCAGGGACGCGGCTCCCCCTGCCGTGGGGGACGGGCAGCGCGCCCGCCCGGGCGGCGAGCGGTGCGGTGTCGCCGTTCTTGGCGGGCGCGGGCCGCTCCGGCTCGGGGGTGCTTGTGCAGCCCGCCAGCAGTACCACGCAGGCGCAGGCCGCGATCGTCGCCGCGTGCCCCAGTCCTGTCCGCACAACCCACCTCGTCCGTCTCGATCGTCATCGGCCGCCTCATGATGCTCGTTCGGCGCTCGCGTCAGGGCAATGGCTGCGGCGCGATCGCCGGTCAATGGTTATCCCAGCAGGCGGATCGACGACATGAACGGCAACCTGCGGACAGAAGCGGCCGGTTCTGCCCCCGAGGCAGATCCGGCCGCTTCTGTAGCTTCGCAGTCTTCCAGGAACTACTTCACCGGCTCGGGTTCCGGTGTGTCCTCCGACTCGGCCTCACCAGCGGGCTCGGCCGGAGGTGTCTTCACCGAGTCGAGCAGCAGCTGCGCGACATCCACGACCTGCAGGCTCTCCTTCGCCTTGCCGTCGTTCTTCTTGCCGTTGACGGAGTCCGTCAGCATGACGAGGCAGAACGGGCAGGCGGTCGAGACGATGTCCGGGTTCAGCGAAAGAGCCTCGTCCACACGCTCGGTGTTGATGCGCTTGCCGATCCGCTCCTCCATCCACATGCGCGCGCCACCGGCGCCACAGCAGAAGCCGCGCTCCTTGTGACGGTGCATCTCCTGCTGGCGCAGGCCCGGGACGGCGGACATGATCTCGCGCGGCGGCGTGTAGACCTTGTTGTGGCGGCCCAGGTAGCAGGGGTCGTGGTACGTGATCAGACCCTCGACCGGCGTCACCGGAATGAGCTTGCCCTCGTCGATGAGGTGCTGGAGCAGCTGTGTGTGGTGGATGACCTCGAACTCGCCGCCCAGCTGCGGGTATTCGTTCGCGATCGTGTTGAAGCAGTGCGGGCAGGTCGCGACGATCTTCTTCGACGACTTGGGCTTCTTGGTCGTCTCGTCCTCGTCGTCTTCTCCGTAGGCCATGTTCAGCATGGCCACGTTCTCCTGGCCGAGCTGCTGGAACAGCGGCTCATTGCCCAGGCGCCGGGCGGAGTCACCCGTGCACTTCTCGTCGCCGCCCATGATCGCGAACTTCACGCCCGCGATGTGCAGCAGCTCCGCGAAGGCCTTGGTGGTCTTCTTGGCCCGGTCCTCCAGGGCACCCGCGCAGCCGACCCAGTACAGGTAGTCGACCTCGCTGAGGTCCTCGACGTCCTTGCCGACGATCGGGACCTCGAAGTCGACCTCCTTGGTCCACTCCACGCGCTGCTTCTTGGCGAGCCCCCAGGGGTTGCCCTTCTTCTCCAGGTTCTTGAGCATCGTGCCCGCCTCGGACGGGAACGCGGACTCGATCATCACCTGGTAGCGGCGCATGTCGACGATGTGGTCGATGTGCTCGATGTCGACCGGGCACTGCTCCACGCACGCACCGCAGGTGGTGCAGGACCACAGGACGTCCGGGTCGATGACGCCGTTCTCCTCCAGCGTCCCGATCAGGGGGCGCTCGGCCTCGGCGAGAGCGGCCGCGGGGACGTCCCCCAGAGCCTCGGCGGACGCCTTCTCCTCGCCCTCCATCGTCTTGCCGCCGCCGGCCAGCAGATACGGGGCCTTGGCGTGCGCGTGGTCGCGCAGCGACATGATCAGGAGCTTGGGGGACAGCGGCTTTCCGGTGTTCCAGGCCGGGCACTGCGACTGGCAGCGGCCGCACTCGGTGCACGTGGAGAAGTCGAGGATGCCCTTCCAGGAGAACTGCTCGACCTGGGAGACGCCGAAGACGTCGTCCTCGCCCGGGTCCTCGAAGTCGATCTCCTTGCCGCCGCTGGTCATCGGCTGCAGGGCGCCGAGAGCGGTGGAGCCGTCGGCGTTCCGCTTGAACCAGATGTTCGGGAAGCCGAGGAAGCGGTGCCAGGCGACACCCATGTTGGTGTTGAGCGAGACCGTGATCATCCAGATCAGCGAGGTGCCGATCTTGATCATCGCGGTGAAGTAGATCAGCGTCTGGAGCGTGGGGACGCTCAGTCCCTTGAAGGCCAGGACCAGGGGGTACGAGACGAAGTACGCGGGTTCGTAGCCCTCGATGTGGTGGATCGCGCCCTCGAGCCCACGCAGGGCGAGGATCGCGAGGCCGATCGTGAGGATGACGTACTCGACGAAGTACGCCTGCCAGGCCTTGGAGCCCGCGAAGCGCGACTTGCGGCCGGCTCGCGAGGGCAGGTTGAGCAGCCGGATCGCCATCAGCACGACGATGCCGACGACGGTCATGATGCCGATGAACTCGATGTACATCTCGAACGGCAGGAATCCGCCGATGACGGGCAGAGTCCAGTCCGCCTCGAAGAGCTGGCCGTACGCCTGCGCAAGAGTCGGCGGGAGCGTCAGGAAGCCGATCGCGACGAACCAGTGGGCGAAGCCCACGATCCCCCACCGGTTCATCCGGGTGTGGCCGAGGAACTCCTTGACCAGGGTGATCGTGCGCTGCTTCGGGTCGTCGGTGCGGCTGCCTGCCGGGACCGGCTGACCGAGCTTCACGAAGCGGTAGATCTGCGCGACGGCTCGGGCGATGAGCGCAACGCCGACCACGGTCAGGACCAGCGACACGATGATCGCGGCGAGTTGCATTTGGGGCTCCTCGGGCCTGCGAGGGTGGGGAATCTCGACAGTCTACTAAGCGGTAACTTATTCAGTCCGTGCTGAGAGTACCCACTTATGCCGCCGCACTGTAGCCGCGCAGCCGGTGATCTGTGTCGCTCAGGCAAGCCTGACCGGACGGGCCGCGCGGCGTCCGGCGATCGCGATCGGCAGGGTCCGGACCAGGATCAACAGGTCCAGTCCCAGCCAATACTGCTCCACATAATGCAGGTCGAGCACACCCATTTCCTCCCAGGGGAGCTCTGAGCGGCCGCTGATCTGCCACAGCCCCGTCATTCCGGGGCGCACGCCGAGACGGGCCCGCCCCGCGACGGAGGCGTCCTGCCCGGGCGGCAGCGGCCGGGGGCCCACGAGCGACATCTCCCCGCGTACGACATTGATCAGCTGCGGCAGATTGTCCAGGAAGTGGCGGCGCAGCAGCCGTCCCGCGGGCGAGGCCGGTGTCGTACGGAACGACAGCATCGCAAACGTGGAACCGCCAAGGCCCGTCCTGTCGCGGCGGGTCAGGAGCGGGCCGCCGGTGGTCGAGGCGACCGCGGCGGCGAGGGTGAGCAGCACGGGGGACAGGAGCAGTAGCAGGAGCAGGCTGCCCGTCAGGTCGATGGCTCGCTTCGCAGGCATGGACGCACGCCCTTTGGCTCAATTGACCGCTTTTTGCGGCTATGACTCTCCCAGACGCGGGTCGCCGCGAAGGGGTGCGCCACGCGCTGCGGCGGACGTGGGGGCGCAGGTCCGGGGGCGGGCTGCAGGTAAGAGCCGGATAAAAGTTGAGTGGGGTCGACTCAGCTCTGTTGACGTCATCGGGTCGGTCGTGCATCCTTGAGCCAGATCCACTCAAGTCAGCTGGAGGAATTGAAATGGCACGTGCGGTCGGCATCGACCTGGGCACGACTAACTCCGTCGTCAGCGTTCTGGAGGGCGGCGAGCCCACCGTCATCACCAACGCCGAGGGTGCCAGGACCACGCCGTCCGTCGTCGCCTTCGCGAAGAACGGTGAGGTGCTGGTCGGCGAGGTGGCGAAGCGTCAGGCAGTCACGAACGTCGACAGGACCATCCGGTCGGTCAAGCGCCACATGGGCACCGACTGGAAGATCGAGCTCGACGGGAAGACCTTCAACCCGCAGCAGATGAGCGCCTTCATCCTGCAGAAGCTGAAGCGTGACGCGGAGTCCTACCTCGGCGAGAAGGTCACCGACGCCGTGATCACCGTCCCGGCGTACTTCAACGACTCCGAGCGCCAGGCCACCAAGGAGGCCGGCGAGATCGCCGGTCTGAACGTCCTGCGCATCGTCAACGAGCCGACGGCGGCCGCCCTGGCCTACGGCCTCGACAAGGACGACCAGACCATCCTCGTCTTCGACCTCGGTGGCGGCACCTTCGACGTCTCGCTGCTGGAGATCGGCGACGGCGTCGTCGAGGTGAAGGCCACCAACGGTGACAACCACCTCGGTGGTGACGACTGGGACCAGCGCGTCGTCGACTACCTGGTGAGGCAGTTCGCCAACGGTCACGGCGTGGACCTGTCCAAGGACAAGATGGCTCTCCAGCGTCTGCGCGAGGCTGCGGAGAAGGCGAAGATCGAGCTGTCGTCGTCGACCGAGACGAACATCAACCTGCCCTACATCACGGCCTCCGCCGAGGGCCCGCTGCACCTGGACGAGAAGCTCACGCGCGCTCAGTTCCAGCAGCTCACCGCAGACCTGCTCGAGCGCTGCAAGACCCCGTTCCACAACGTGATCAAGGACGCCGGCATCCAGCTGTCCGAGATCGACCACGTGGTTCTGGTCGGCGGCTCGACCCGTATGCCCGCCGTCGCCGAGCTCGTCAAGGAGCTCACCGGAGGCCAGGACGCCAACAAGGGTGTGAACCCCGACGAGGTCGTCGCCATCGGTGCCGCTCTGCAGGCCGGTGTCCTCAAGGGCGAGGTCAAGGACGTCCTGCTCCTCGACGTCACCCCGCTGTCGCTTGGTATCGAGACCAAGGGCGGCATCATGACCAAGCTGATCGAGCGCAACACCACGATCCCGACCAAGCGTTCGGAGATCTTCACGACGGCCGAGGACAACCAGCCGTCCGTTCAGATCCAGGTCTACCAGGGCGAGCGCGAGATCGCGGCGTACAACAAGAAGCTCGGGATGTTCGAGCTGACCGGTCTGCCGCCCGCCCCGCGCGGGGTCCCGCAGATCGAGGTCGCCTTCGACATCGACGCCAACGGCATCATGCACGTGACCGCGAAGGACCTGGGCACGGGCAAGGAGCAGAAGATGACCGTCACCGGCGGCTCCTCGCTGCCGAAGGACGAGGTCGACCGGATGCGCCAGGAGGCCGAGCAGTACGCGGACGAGGACCACCGCCGCCGCGAGGCCGCCGAGTCCCGCAACCAGGGTGAGCAGCTCGTCTACCAGACCGAGAAGTTCCTCAAGGACAACGAGGACAAGGTCCCCGGTGACGTCAAGACCGAGGTCGAGACCGCGCTCGGCGAGCTGAAGGAGAAGCTCAAGGGCGAGGACACGGCCGAGATCCGCACGGCGACCGAGAAGGTCGCCGCGGTCAGCCAGAAGCTCGGCCAGGCGATGTACGCCAACGCCGCCCCCGAGGGCGGTGCGCCCGGCGCCGAGGGCGCCCAGGCCGGCGAGCAGCCCCAGGCCGAGGACGATGTGGTCGACGCCGAAATCGTCGACGACGAGAAGCCGAAGAAGGACGGTGCCGCGTGACGGAGGAGACCCCGGGCTTCGAGGAGAAGCCCGACGTCCCCTCAGGCGCCACCCCTGACGACGCCGCCGCGTCCGCCGAGTCCTCCGAGAAGGAGGGCCCGGCGGCCCCGGCAGGGGACGCAGCAGCAAAGATCGCCGGCCTGACGGCTCAGCTGGACCAGGTGCGCATGGCGCTCAACGAGCGCACGGCGGACCTCCAGCGGCTCCAGGCCGAGTACCAGAACTACCGCCGTCGTGTGGAGCGCGACCGGATCACGGTCAAGGAGATCGCCACGGCGAGCCTGCTGACCGAGCTCCTGCCCGTGCTCGACGACATCGGCCGTGCCCGTGATCACGGAGAGCTGGTGGGCGGGTTCAAGTCGGTTGCCGAGTCTCTTGAGACGGCCGCCGCCAAGATGGGCCTGCAGCAGTTCGGCAAGGAGGGCGAGCCCTTCGACCCGACGATCCACGAGGCCCTGATGCACTCGTACGCACCGGATGTCACCGAGACCACGTGCGTCGCGGTCCTGCAGCCGGGGTATCGCATCGGCGAACGGACCATCAGGCCCGCACGGGTCGCGGTGGCCGAGCCCCAGCCGGGCGCGACCCCCGCGGCCGGGGTCGCGAAGGACGAGACGGCGAACGACGAGGAGAGCGGTGGCCCGGAGGAGGGCTGATCCGACGATGGTCCGGAAGGAGGGACGTCGATGAGTACGAAGGACTTCGTCGAGAAGGACTACTACAAGGTCCTCGGCGTCCCCAAGGACGCCACCGAGGCCGAGATCAAGAAGGCGTACCGGAAGCTCGCCCGCGAGTTCCACCCGGACGCCAACAAGGGCGACGCCAGGGCGGAGGAGCGCTTCAAGGAGATCTCCGAGGCCAATGACATCCTCGGCGACCCCAAGCGGCGCAAGGAGTACGACGAGGCGCGCGCACTCTTCGGCAACGGTGGCTTCCGCGCCGGTGCGCCGGGCGGGCCCGGCGGCTCCTTCAACTTCGACCTGGGCGACCTCTTCGGCGGCGCCCCGGGCGGCGCTCAAGGGGGCGCCGGCGGCTTCGGCGGCGGTCTCGGCGATGTCTTCGGCGGGCTGTTCAACCGCGGCGCCGGACCGGGTACGCGTACCCAGCCGCGCCGTGGCCAGGACATCGAGTCCGAGGTGACGCTCAGCTTCACCGAGGCGGTCGACGGAGCCACGGTCCCGCTGCGGATGTCCAGCTCGGCCGCCTGCAAGGCCTGTTCGGGCACCGGCGACAAGAACGGCACGCCGCGCGTGTGTCCGACCTGTGTCGGCACCGGCCAGGTCTCGCGCGGCGGCAGCGGCTCCTTCTCGCTCACCGACCCGTGCGTGGACTGCAAGGGCCGCGGGCTGATCGCGCAGGACCCCTGCGAGGTCTGCAAGGGCAGCGGGCGCGCCCGCTCCTCCCGCACGATGCAGGTCCGGATCCCTGCGGGCGTCTCCGACGGCCAGCGGATCCGGCTGCGCGGCAAGGGAGCCCCGGGCGAACGGGGCGGCCCTGGGGGCGACTTGTACGTCGTCGTGCATGTCGACTCCCACCCGGTCTTCGGCCGCAAGGGCGACAACCTCACAGTCACCGTGCCCGTCACCTTCACGGAGGCGGCGCTCGGCGGCGAGGTGAAGGTGCCGACGCTCGGCGGTCCGCCGGTCACGCTGAAGCTGCCCGCGGGGACACCCAACGGCCGTACGATGCGTGCGCGCGGCAAGGGCGCGGTCCGCAAGGACGGCACCCGTGGCGACCTGCTGGTCACCGTCGAGGTCGCGATCCCCAAGGAGCTCGGCGACAAGGCGAAGGAAGCGCTGGAGGCCTACCGCGAAGCCACAGCGGACGAGGACCCGCGGGCCGAGCTGTTCCAGGCCGCGAAGGGAGCATGAGATGGACGGTCGTCGCCGCAACCCCTACGAACTGACCGACGAGTCGCCGGTGTACGTCATTTCGGTGGCGGCCCAGCTCTCGGGATTGCATCCGCAGACGCTGCGGCAGTACGACCGGCTCGGTCTTGTCTCCCCCGGCCGCACCGCCGGACGGGGCCGACGCTACAGTGCCCGGGACATCGAACTGCTGCGCACCGTCCAGCAGTTGTCGCAGGACGAGGGCATCAACCTGGCCGGAATCAAGCGCATCATCGAACTGGAGAACCAGGTCGCTGCGCTTCAGCAAAGGGTTGCCGAGCTGTCGGCCGCGGTCGAGGGAGCGGCTGTGGCGATGCAGCAGCGCGAGGCTCAGGTGCATGCCTCCTACCGGCGCGATCTCGTGCCGTACCAGGATGTGCAGCAGGCGAGCGCGCTGGTGGTCTGGCGGCCCAAGCGTTCCGAATAGGCCATGTCTCGGCCCGAAGGGGCGGTGCAGCAACGCGAGTTGCCGCACCGCCCCTTCGGTATATGGGTTTCGGTCAGGTTCAGGACTCGTGTTCAAGGATTCCCGACTGGGCGATCAGATAGCCCAGCTGGGTCCGGCTGCCGCTGCCCAACGACGAGCCCAGCTTGGCGATATGGGCTCGGCAGGTACGGACATTCATCCCGAGCCGGCGCGCGATCGCCTCGTCCACATGGCCTTCGACCAGCAGTTTTGCGATCGAGCGCTGGATGCCGGTGATGCCGTCGAGGTCCGGTCCGTACGAGATCGGTTCCTCCCACGGGTTGCCGTGGAGCCAGAACTGCTCGAAGACGCCGACCAGATACTCGACTATGCCCTTGTGCCGCAGCTCCAGTGCGGACAGCCGGTCGCTGCTCGCCGGAATGAAGGCCACCCTCCGGTCCACGATGATCAGCCGGTCGATGATCTCCTCCAGCGTGCGCACCTCCACGCCGGAGGGCCCCACCTGCTCCATGTAGGCGAGCGTGGCGGGGTGGTGGCGGGCTGTGTGCTGGTAGAGCGTGCGCATACGGACACCGCGGTCGATCAGCGGTTCCACGCGGCGCAGGGCCTTTTCGAGGATGTGCGGCTGTCGCCCGCTGCCGGGCTGGACCGTGAGAAGCTCCTCGGTGCAGTCTGCGGTGACTTGGTCGAGGGTTGTGTTGATGCGGTTGAGGCCCTCGAGGACGGTAATTCCTTGTGGGACGGTGGAGTTCTGAGCGGTGAACGCCATGAATGGCTCAAGAGCATCGGTCAGAGCGACAGTTCGTCGTCGGCGCTCTTGGATCTCCCGCTCAATGGGGTGTATCAGCTGTGTCAGCGCAGTGGTCGGCGGGACCGGTCGGAGCCACTGAGCGTCGTCGGGATCCGGGTGCAGCAGGGCGAGATCGAAGAGGCAGGGTGTTGATTCCGCCTCTGACCGGGCTATACGTCCGGTGCGCAGTGCGGTGATGTAGAGACTTTTCCCCGCTTCGCACAGCTCGCCGTCTGCGTGAGGGTGTCCCGTTTCGCCCTCATTAGATGGCATATGCACCCCCTCAGGCTCCTGCATTACAGGAACATGATGCCTGCCGTCGCTGGTGCAAGCGTTCGGAGTGAGACATCGTCTTATGCGCGGGGGAGGAGGAATGATCAAAAGAGGTGGAGATCACCCATGTCTAGGACGCTACGTGCTCTTTGTGCTCTTGCCATAGCGGCGGCCGCGCTCGGTGCGGTGGCCTCCGGTGAGCCCTCCTGGGGTAGCTCTCCCGCCGGCGCGGTGACGGCAGCTCCTGGGGAACCGTCGTGGGGCTTCGCTCCCACTGATGCTGTGGCCGGAACGCCCGGTGAGCCCTCCTGGGGTGTTGCCGCTCCGGCGGACGCGTCGGGCACTCCCGGTGAGCCTTCATGGGGTGTCGCTCCGGCTGACGCCGCGGGTACGCCAGGTGAGCCCTCCTGGGGCGTCGCTCCGGCCCGCACGGACGCATGACCGTTCCACCGGACGACCGGGTCTTCCGGCGCGAGATGGCTACGGCTTATCGATCGGGGTGGCATTTCATCGACCTCGTCACGGCAATCCCCCACCGTGGCGACTCGTTGATGGTCACCCTCTTCGGAGAGCCGATCGTCGTGGCGCGCGAGGAGGACGAAGACGTCCGCGCGTATCGGTGCCTTCGCCGGCCCCGTGGAGCTCCGCAGCCCGTCCGCTGTGCCATCCGGTACGGCATGATTTTCGTCAATCTCGATCAACGCGATCACCAGTTGGTCGAGCCCGACACCACCACCGCCACCCCCCGCAGTGCCTGAGCGGTTCCCCCGTCGTTGTAAATCGCTCAGGTGCTTCCCCCACACAGCGGCGCCATCGTGGACCTGAAACGCGATGGCGCCGCTGTGCTTTTCCCGTACGGAAGGCTCCGGCACGGGGATGTGTTCCCTACGCCCGGCCCATCGCCCGCGTCAGGGTGATCTCGATCAGCACCCGGTCCGGATTCGGGGCCGGTGTGCGCCCGTAGCGTTCCGCGTAACGCTCCACCGCGTCCGCGATGAGCTCGGGCTCCGCACGGACCCTCGCGCGGCCCTCCAGGGTCGCCCAGCGCCCCTTGTCGACCTGGCAGACCGCGACCGGCGCCCCCTCCGGGCCCGCGGCCAGGAGGTTGGCCACCTTGTGGCTGTGCTTATTGGTGATGACGCGGGCGAATCCGCCCTCCGGGTCGTACGTGACGCCGACCGCGACAACGTGAGGGGTGCCGTCCTGGCGCGGTGTCGTCAGTGTGGACATGTGGTACTCACGCCAGAAGCTGAGGAAGGACGCGTCGGGGTTGCGCGGATCGATGGCCATGCCCGGAACCTACCGGCGGACGCTACCGTTCACTAGATTGAGTGGAATAGACTCAACTTTGTGCACGCTGAATGAGTCAGTGTGAGGGAAACGCCCTGCCTTCGAGGAGGAGAGACCGCAGTGGACGCCGAGCTGACCAACAAGAGCCGGGATGCGCTCAACGCCGCCACCAGCCGGGCGGTGTCCGCCGGGCATCCCGACCTGACCCCAGCGCATCTGCTGCTCGCGCTGCTCGCGGGCGAGGACAACGAGAACATCGTCGATCTGCTGGCCGCCGTCGAGGCGGACCAGGTGGCCGTGCGTGCCGGAGCCGAACGGGTGCTTGCGGCACAGCCCAGCGTGACCGGCTCGACCGTCGCCCCGCCTCAGCCCAACCGGGAGCTGCTGGCGGTCGTCGCCGATGCCGAACGGCGGGCCAAGGAGCTGGGGGACGAGTACCTGTCCACCGAGCACCTGCTCATCGGCATCGCAGCCAAGGGCGGGCAGGCCGGCGAGGTGCTGGACCGGCAGGGGGCCACGGCGAAGAAGCTGCTGGACGCGTTCGAGACGGTGAGGGGAGGGCGCCGGGTGACCACTCCCGACCCCGAGGGTCAGTACAAGGCACTGGAGAAGTTCGGTACGGACTTCACCGCGGCCGCCCGGGAGGGCAAGCTCGACCCGGTCATCGGCCGGGACCAGGAGATCCGCCGGGTCGTCCAGGTGCTGTCCCGCCGCACCAAGAACAACCCGGTGCTGATCGGTGAGCCCGGTGTCGGCAAGACCGCCGTCGTCGAAGGGCTCGCGCAGCGCATCGTCAAGGGCGACGTCCCCGAGTCCCTGAAGAACAAGCGGCTCGTCTCGCTGGACCTCGGTGCGATGGTCGCGGGTGCGAAGTACCGCGGCGAGTTCGAGGAACGGCTCAAGACCGTCCTTTCCGAGATCAAGGAGAGCGACGGCCAGATCATCACCTTCATCGACGAGCTGCACACCGTGGTGGGCGCGGGCGCCGGCGGCGACTCGTCCATGGACGCGGGCAACATGCTCAAGCCGATGCTGGCGCGCGGCGAGCTGCGCATGGTCGGCGCCACCACCCTGGACGAGTACCGCGAGCGGATCGAGAAGGACGCGGCCCTGGAGCGGCGCTTCCAGCAGGTGCTGGTCGACGAGCCGACCGTCGAGGACACGATCGCGATCCTGCGCGGGCTCAAGGGCCGCTACGAGGCCCACCACAAGGTGCAGATCGCGGACAGCGCGCTGGTTGCCGCCGCGACGCTCTCCGACCGGTACATCACCTCGCGCTTCCTGCCGGACAAGGCCATCGACCTCGTCGACGAGTCCGCCTCCCGGCTGCGGATGGAGATCGATTCCTCGCCGGTCGAGATCGACGAGCTGCAGCGCGCCGTCGACCGGCTGAAGATGGAGGAGCTCGCGCTCAAGAACGAGACCGACCCCGGCTCCAGGCAGCGCCTGGAGAAGCTGCGCCGCGACCTCGCCGACAAGGAGGAGGAACTGCGCGGTCTCACGGCGCGCTGGGAGAAGGAGAAGCAGGGCCTCAACCGCGTCGGTGAGCTGAAGGAGAAGCTCGACGACCTGCGCGGCCAGGCCGAAAGGGCCCAGCGCGACGGCGACTTCGACACCGCCTCCCAGCTGCTGTACGGGGAGATCCCGGCCCTGGAGCGTGAGCTGGAGGAAGCCTCCGAGGCCGAGCAGGAGGCCGCCAGGGACACCATGGTCAAGGAAGAGGTCGGCCCCGACGACATCGCCGATGTGGTCGCCTCCTGGACCGGTATTCCGGCCGGACGGCTCCTGGAGGGCGAGACTCAGAAGCTGCTGCGGATGGAGGAGGAGCTGGGCAAGCGGCTGATCGGCCAGACCGAGGCCGTCCGGGCCGTGTCCGACGCGGTACGCAGGACGCGCGCCGGCATCGCCGACCCCGACCGGCCCACCGGCTCGTTCCTCTTCCTCGGCCCGACCGGTGTCGGCAAGACCGAACTGGCCAAGGCGCTCGCCGACTTCCTGTTCGACGACGAGCGGGCGATGGTCCGTATCGACATGTCGGAGTACGGCGAGAAGCACTCCGTCGCCCGCCTCGTCGGCGCCCCTCCCGGTTACGTCGGCTACGAGGAGGGCGGCCAGCTCACCGAGGCCGTCCGCAGGCGCCCGTACTCCGTCGTCCTGCTCGACGAGGTGGAGAAGGCGCACCCCGAGGTGTTCGACATCCTGCTGCAGGTACTCGACGACGGGCGGCTGACCGACGGCCAGGGGCGGACGGTGGACTTCCGCAACACCATCCTGGTCCTGACGTCGAACCTCGGCAGCCAGTATCTGGTCGAGCCGCTCACCAGCGACGAGGAGAAGAAGCAGCAGGTCCTCGAGATCGTGCGGGCCTCCTTCAAGCCGGAGTTCCTCAACCGGCTCGACGACCTGGTGGTCTTCTCCGCGCTGAACAAGGAGGAGCTGAGCCGGATCGCCGAGCTGCTGATCGGCCGCCTCGCCAAGCGGCTGGCCGAGCGCCGGCTGGCGCTGGAGGTCACTCCCCAGGCGCTGGAGTGGCTGGCAGAGGAGGGCATGGACCCGGCGTACGGCGCGCGCCCGCTGCGCCGTCTGGTGCAGACCGCGATCGGCGACCGGCTCGCGAAGGAGATCCTCGCGGGCGAGGTCACGGACGGCGACACGGTGCGGGTGGACCGTTTCGGGGACGGCCTGATGGTCGGCCCGGCCACCGGACAGACCGGCCTGGCCACGGGAAAGACGCTGTAAGGCCGCTGTAAGGGCCAACTCGGTCTACGCCACGAGCGGACCCGTCGGGTGGGGGTTGCCAGCCCCCGCCCGACATGGGGGAGGATGGCAGGAACCGTACGAAGGGAAATCCACGGTGACCATCGATCCGTCCTCGATTCCGAATTTCGGGGGCCAGCCCCAGCCTCAGGCCGCAGGACCGGCGGGCCCCGTCGTTCCCGACCAGGACCTGGTCAAGCAGCTCCTCGACCAGATGGAACTGAAGTACGTCGTCGACGACGAGGGTGACCTCGCGGCGCCGTGGGAGGAATTCCGTACGTACTTCATGTTCCGCGGCGAGGCCGACCAGCAGGTCTTCTCCGTGCGAACCTTCTACGACCGTCCGCACGACGTCGAGGACAAGGCGAAGATCCTCGACGCGGTCGACGACTGGAACCGCCGCACCCTGTGGCCGAAGGTCTACACCCACCTGCACGACGAGGAGGAGGACGGCCCCACCATCCGCCTCATCGGCGAGGCCCAGATGCTGATCGGCACGGGTGTCAGCCTGGAGCACTTCGTCTCCTCGACGGTCAGCTGGGTCCGTGCCGCCATCGAGTTCGACAAGTGGCTCGCGGAGCAGTTCGGCCTGGAGACGGCGGACGGGACGCCCGCCGACGAGAAGCCTGCCGACGACGCCTGACCGCTCGTTCAGCGCGTGATCGGGGACAGCGTCAGCAGATGCGCCCCGCATAAGACCGACGACAGCCCGGCCAGTGCGACGGTCACCGACCGCCGCTCTCGGCCGGGCTTGTGTTGTCGCGAGAGCCGGCGGTCGCTGCCGACACGCTCGACGGCGCTGTTCTCCACCACTCGTCCAGCGCATGCAGTGCCTGCTCTTGCCTATCGTGAGAGCCGGATCTCCTGATGACGGACTCGGGAAAGCGGGATCGCATGAACACGGCAGAGACGGCTGATGCGCGCGGCGTCGTGGGCTCGGCGGGCTGGAGTCCTGCGGCCCGGGTACACGGCATGGGCACGTCGATCTTCACCGAGATGACGGAGCTGGCGCGGAGTACCGGGGCCGTGAATCTCGGGCAAGGGGTGCCGGAGCTGGCCAGTCCGCCCGTGCTGCTCAAGGGCGTGGCGGATGCCGTGCTCGCGGGCAGCAACCAGTACCCGCCGGCCCATGGATTCCCCGCGCTGCGCGAGGCCGTCGCCGCTCATCAGCTGCGTCGGTACGGCCTCGACTACCGGCCTCAGGGCGAGGTGCTGGTGACGACGGGTGCAACGGAAGCCCTTGCCGCAGCGCTGCTGGCGCTCTGCGATCCAGGGGACGAGGTCATCGCCTTCGACCCCTGCTACGACGCCTACGCCGCCGATGCCCGCCTCGCCGGCGCACGGTTGGTCGCCGTTCCCCTCGTCCTCGACGGCGACGGGTTCGCCCTCGACACGGACGCACTGCGCGCGGCCGTTTCCCCGCGTACCCGGGTGCTGATCCTCAACACCCCGCACAACCCCACGGGCATGGTCTTCAAGGCCGAGGAGCTCGAAGCGGTCGCGGACGTGTGCCGTGAGCACGCGCTGACGGTGATCACGGACGAGGTCTACGAACACCTCGTCTACAGCGACGGCGCGCGCCATCGGTCCATTGCCGCTGTGCCGGGCATGCGGGCGAGGACGGTGGTCATCTCCTCGGCGGGCAAGACCTTCAACACGACGGGCTGGAAGATCGGTTGGGTCTGCGGACCGGCGCCGCTCGTCGCCGCGGTGGGCGCGGCCAAGCAGTTCCTGACGTACGCCTCGGGTACTCCGTACCAGGAAGCGCTGGCGCAGGCACTCGGCTCGGTGGAGGAGTGGGCGGCCGGTCTGCGGGACACGCTGCGCGCGAACCGCGACCTGCTGAGCGGCGGCCTGGCCGAGGCCGGACTGAGGCCCTTCCGCGCGGATGCCGGCTATTTCGTGCAGGCGGACGTGCGGCCGTGGGGATACGCGGACGGGGTCGAGTTCTGCCGGATGCTGCCGGAGCGCGCAGGTGTCGTAGCCATCCCGACGTCGGCGTTCTACCTCAGCGCGAACGCTCCGGCCTGGCTGGTCCGTTTCTCCTTCTGCAAACGCGAGGACTCGATCCGCAAGGCCGTTGACCAGCTGATCAACGCGCGCTGATCGCAGCCGGGCTTCGCCGCGCCCGGAAAGCCTGTTGCCTGCGTTGTGTTAGAAAGGCAATGTGCTCAAACGCTCCGACCGACTCCGGAGCGCACCGGTTCGGTCACTGACCGACAAGCACCCCCGGAGCGTTGCCGGACAGGTCTTCATGCTGCAGGTGGCTCTGGTTGTGCTGCTTGTGGCGACCGCGGTGCTCGCGCTTGTGCTGCAGTCCCGGTTCGACAGCAGCTCGGAGGCGAAGCGCCGTTCCATTGCCGTCGCACAGACGTTTGCGCACTCTCCGGGCGTTCTGGCCGCGCTGAAGGCCCCTCAGCCCTCGAAGGTGCTGCAGCCTCTCACCGAGGCGGGGCGGAGGGCGGCCGGCGTCGACTTCATCGTGGTGATGGACACGAAGGGGATCCGCTACACGCATCCCAAGCCGGACCGGATCGGAAAGAGGTTCGTCGGCAAGATCGAACCCTCGCTGGCCGGACGCGTGTACACCGAGAGCGTCCATGGCCCGCTCGGCCACGAGGTACAGGCGACCGTCCCCATCCGCGACGTCAAGGGCAACGTCGTGGCCCTGGTGTCCGCCGGCCTGAAGGTCAAGAACGTGACCAGTGTGGTGGACAGGCAGCTGCCGATCATCCTCGGTGCCGGAGCGGCCGCGCTCGCCCTGTCCACTGCCGGGACGGCGCTGGTGGCCAGGCGGCTTCGGCGGCAGACCCACCGTCTGGGCCCGGCCGAGATGACCCGCATGTACGAGCATCACGACGCCGTGCTGCACTCCGTCCGCGAGGGTGTGCTCATCGTCGACAACGACGGTCAGCTGCTGCTGGCCAACGACGAGGCCATGCGACTGCTGGATCTGCCGCCCGACGCCGAAGGGCGGCACATCTCGGATCTGCCCAGCCTCGAACCCTCCACGGTGGAGCTGCTGGCCTCCGGCCGGGTGGCGACGGACGAGGTGCATCTGGCCGGGGAGCGGTTGCTCGCGGTGAACCAGCGGCCCACGGACCGGCAGGGCGGCCCCGCGGGGACGGTCGTGACCTTGCGTGACTCCACGGAGCTGCGGGCGCTGGACGGCAAGGCGGAGGTGGCCCGTGAGCGGCTGAAACTGCTGTACGACGCCGGTCTGCGCATCGGAACCACGCTCGACGTGGTGCGAACTGCCGAGGAACTGGCAAGGGTGGCGGTCCCGCGATTCGCCGACTTCGTCACCGTCGATCTGGCCGATCCGGTTCTGCGGGGGGAGGAGCCGGGAGGTACGGGCGCCGACATGCGCCGCACCGCCGTCCACGGCATCCGGGACGACCATCCCCTCTACGAACTCGACCGCCTGATCGACTTCCTCCCCTCCACACCGCAGGCACGGGGCTTCGGCAGTGGCCTCTCGGAGCTGGTTCCCGACCTGTCCGCCGAGTCCGGCTGGCATGCCCAGGACCCGGAGCGGACACGGATGATCATCGACTACGGCATCCATTCGCTGATCACGGTGCCCCTCCAGGCGCGGGGCGTCACCCTCGGCATGACCAACTTCTGGCGCTCGGAAAAGCCGCAGCCGTTCGAGGAAGAAGACGTCTCCCTGGCCGAGGAACTGGTCGCCCGGGCGGCAGTCAGCATCGACAACGCGCGCCGCTACACCCGTGAGCACACCCTGGCCGTCGCCCTTCAACGCAGCCTGCTCCCGCGGGCCCTGCCCGAGCAGAGTGCCCTCGATGTCGCCCACCGCTATCTGCCCGCGCTGTCCGGGGTGAGCGGCGACTGGTTCGACGTGATCCCGCTTCCGGGCAGCCGCGTGGCGCTGGTCGTCGGGGATGTCGTCGGCCACGGCCTGCACGCGGCGGCCACGATGGGACGGCTGCGTACGGCGGTGCACAACTTCTCCACGCTCGACCTGCCGCCCGACGAAATCCTCAACCACCTCGACGACGTGGTCGGGCGGATCGACCAGGAGGAGGAGGGGGCTGCCGCGGGTGCGGGGGTCATGGGCGCCACCTGTCTGTACGCGGTCTACGATCCCGTCTCCCGCCGCTGCGTCATGGCGCGGGCCGGGCACCCCCTGCCCGCGCTGGTCCACCGTGACGGCAGTGTGTCGTTCCCCGATCTTCCGGCCGGGCCGCCCCTGGGCCTCGGTGGTATGCCGTTCGAGACCGCCGAACTGGAGCTGGAGGAGGGCACGCAACTCGTCCTGTACACCGACGGGCTCATCGAGGACCGCAGCCGGGACATCGACGTGGGGATGGAGATGCTGAGCAAGGCGTTGGAGTCCCATCCCGACCGGTCGCCGGACGAGAGCTGTCAGGCGGTGCTCGACGAGCTCCTGCCCAGTCGGCCGAAGGACGATGTGGCGCTGCTCATCGCCCGCACACGGGCGATCCCGCGCGACCGCGTCGCCGTCTGGGACGTGCCGCTGGATCCCGCCGCCGTGGCGGGCATGCGCGCCGCCGTGGCCGAGAAGCTGGACGACTGGGGTCTGTCCGAGCTCGCGTTCGCCATGGAGCTGGTGCTCAGCGAGCTGATCACCAATGCCATCCGCTACGGCTCCGCACCGGTCACCATGCAACTGCTGCACGATCGCACCCTGACCTGCGAGGTGGCCGACGGCAGCAGCACCTCGCCCCATCTGCGGTATGCGGCCACGATGGACGAAGGCGGCCGAGGTCTGTTCCTGGTCGCGCAGATGGCTGAGCGCTGGGGCACCCGCTACACCCCCGAGGGCAAGGTCATCTGGGCGGAGCTGGCGCTGCCCGGATCGGACGGCAGCGTGGACGGCACGCTTTGGGCGGACGACACGGTTTAGACGACGCGGTTCGGACGACGCGGTTCAGCGGTTCAGGGGTGTTCGGCAGACACCGTCCGGCGTCCCCTGCGCGGTGGCGAGGTGGCGAAGCTCTGGAGTTGCTCAACTCACGTTCGCGGATGAGCACCTGCGTCGGCACTCAAGGCGCGCTCTCTGAGCAGGGGGAGGGCTGTTATCGACTGTCGTCATCTGTCGTCGTTGGCCGCCCTCGGACGGCCCACCGACGGCCCAGCCCGCCCGCGGTGGACGGGGCCGTCCGAGGGTATGTGGCATGGCGTGCGGCGCATCTGTTCCGTAGGCGGGTGCAGCGTCGCTACGGATCACTCAAGCGCAAGGACCGAGCTGCACAGACCGACCAGCGGGGTGAGGCTCCGAGGCTGTCGCCGTGCGTTGCTGTGCGCCCACGTTGATGTCAAGGATTGATGTCACCGGCCCCCTCCTGGCCGAGGCGGCGACGGTTCCGGCTGGCCCGGAGCTGCGATGTGTAGGAGCTGGAGACCGTACATTGCGGCGTGGAACGCGGCTCCGATCTCGCGCGCCCTCTCTTCGGTCTCGATCGGCCACATGGAGATGTAGTCAGCTCCAATGTTGGCCTGCTCCACGGTGCCGTCCAACACCAGCGCTTCAGCCGCGGATTGCAGGACGGTCATCGCCTGATCCGGTACGTAGGGCTTGCGGCTGGCCATGGCGTCAAGCTGCACCTTCCAGCGCTCCCCTTGGCGAGCAATGCACACAAAGATCGCGTCGTTGGCCTTGGCTGTTTTGTAGGCAGCACGGTGGGCTTCTGGCTTGGTGCAGTCGGGAATGAGCGCGGCTTGGAGAGGCATTCCAGGCTTCGACATGACCACATAGTCGCAGGCGCTCACGCCGTGGATCAGGCGAATGCCACGACTGTCACCAACGTCGAGGATCGATGCCAGGCCGTCGGCACGAGCAGAGGCGGGGCACTGGTGGGCCGGCCAGCAAGACGATAGGTTCAGCTCGGAATAGGTCACATGTTCGGTTCACTTGAACGCACTACTCCATGCGCCAGGTTTATTTTTACGCACTACTTACTGGGATGAGGTATAGTCATGCGGCATGAGCGAACAGCAGGATGCGCTTGAGGACCTTGAGTCCAGTGGTGTTCTCGCGACCCTCACATGGGCTAGCGCGTCGGCCTACCGACGCACCATGGAGGACTACGACCCCGACACGGGGCATGATCAGGGCTGGGTCGGATCTACCGCCCACAAGCTCTTCGTTGACAGACTGCACCGAGCGTTCTCCACGGGGAAGCACAGCGTGGACTCACCCGAGTCTGCCTCAGCCGGCCTGGACCTCGTGGCCGCCGGACTGGCACCGGGCGAGCACCGCAAGATGCCGCTCATTGCCCCAGGCGCAGTCGTCTGGTCCGACCTCAATCAGTCGCCGGGGTGGCGGTGTGGGGATTGGCGGATCCTGCTCACGTCGTTCGTGTTCGGGGAGAGCAATCGCATCCCGTGGCCCCAGAAGAGCCCCACCAAGCAGCGTGTTGCGTCTCAGGGGAAGCCACCAGGGTGGCTGGACCCTCACCCCACCCTTTGGGAGGACGAGGCCGAGTCGCTCGCCGCCACCATCCAGGCACTGAGGGAAGAGAACGCGGAGCTCAACGCGACAACGCTCATCGTCGCCCACAGCATTGAACGAGAGCTGAACATCCGAGAACTTTACTTGGGGCGCTCTCGTTTGAATCGTGGGGGCGGAGATGCCTGGTACTGGAAGCATGATCTACTTGCAGCCGAACCGGGTACTCCCAATTCGGTACCGATTCCCACTTCGCCCGACCCTCGTCCCGGATTGTCCGGCATCCAGGACGCACCCGTTCGCCTTCGCCGTCAGTCGTCGGAAGGGAGCGGAGAGCGTCGCCAGGCGTCGGGAGAGAACGACAAGTAATGAAACGAGTGGATAGTCATGGATTCCTCACGCCGCACAGATGTGCAGGTTAGTGACGCCTCTCGCCTCTTCGACGGACGACGTTTGACGCTCGCGCGACAGCTGATCGGCCTAAGGAAGAACGCACTCGCAACGAAAATCGACAAAAGTGCTACCGCTGTCGCAGCGTATGAAAACAACACGAAGCGCCCAGCGCCCGCGACAGTTGCTCAGCTATGCCTGACGCTTGGAGTGGATCCGGGTTTCTTCCTCCCTGGCCCCCACCAATCGACAGCTAGCGACTCCGTACCTCACTTTCGCTCATTGCGTTCGACGACGCAGTTGGCGCGAGATCAAGCCTTCGCGTACGGAGTGATCTCTGGAGATGTGGGCGCCGCTCTCGAACGGCACGTCGAGTTCCCGGAACCCAATCTGCCGCGGCTAAGCGTCGACGTGGAAGACGAGTCGAGCACGCTCCCAGAGGAGGCGGCTCGTCTTCTTCGCAAGCACTGGGACATCGGCTCAGGGCCGGTCGGCCACCTCGTGCGCCTAGCGGAAAACCATGGCGTCGTGGTGGTGTTCAGCCCCGCCCAAACTGCCGCAGTTGACGCCTACTCTTTTGACGACGGCTATAGGCCGACGGTGGTATTGAATCCAGCCAAGGAAGATTACTACCGCCAGCGCTTCGATGTCGCCCACGAAATTGGGCACCTCGTGATGCATGTGGATGCCGAACCAGGGAGCAAGGTAGTCGAGAACCAGGCTCACCGATTCGCGGCTGAACTCCTCCTCCCGGAGGATGAGTTGCGCGATCTTTTGCCCAGCAAGGCAGACTGGAGAATCCTCGCAACCCTGAAGGAGACTTACGGGGTAAGCCTTCAGGCTCTCCTGTATCGCTCCAGGGCTCTCGGCGTAATGAGTGACGTGACGTATCGCAACGCAGTCGCCTATTTGTCATCGAAGGGATGGCGCCGCCGCGAACCAGGAGAGATGCCCGCCGTGGAGCAACCGTCGCTCTACCCCAAAGCGGTGGAAATCCTGTCGAGCGTAGGGATGGACGAACTCTCATTGGCCAAAGAATCCCGGGTAACTCCGGGGATCTTTCGAACAGTGACAGCAAGGTCCCCCGTACGTGAAGATCTATTTCTTGAGCCCCAAGAAGTGGATAGCCAAGACGGCGTGATCCCCCTATTTGGCAGCAAGATTGATAAGCCCGGGACTTAGGTCCCGGGCTTGATCAATTCCTTTCTGGCCTGTATGCCCGCACCGCCGTCAGGAATTGTGAGAGTTTCCGATCTCGGCAGTCTGCGGCGCCGTTGGCGCCGCAGACGCCGCCGGGTAGGGAGCCCGCCCCACGGCGAGCAAGTGCGAACTGGCGGCTAGCAGCTCTGGGTACGGCTCCGCCATGCGTGCTGCCTCCATGGCAGACGCAATGAGGTCGTCCGTCGGCCCTTCGCCCGGCTGTTGCTCGGCTGCCTTCACCAGTGACCACGCAGGCCCTTCGATCCCGAAGACCTGCACGTCCTCCAGACCGGAGGCAACCAACTCCGCCACCAGCTCTTCAGCGCGGTGGAAGTACGACAGAGTGAACCCGCGTACCCCGTCGTAGACGGCCGTCTCAAGGATCTCGGAAACCGAATCCCGAATCCGCTCAGTGTGCAGGTGGGCATACGTGACGTGCTCGAAGAGCGACGCGTACCGATTGATCGCCGCCGCAGCCACCAACCCACCCGGCTTCACCACTCGGTTGGCCTCGGCCAGCGCCCTAGTCCGGTCCTCGGGATCGGGCAGGTGGTACAGAGGCCCAAGAAGCTGCACTACGTCGAAACTGTCGTCCGGCTCATGCAGATCACGAGCGTCCCCCACGATCGCCGAGCACACGGCCGAGGCGGTCTCGACATGCCGCGGCACCGGATCCACAAGCGTGACTTCGTAGCCGTCCTTAACGAGCCATTCAGCGTGAATCCCAGTCGCCCCTCCCACGTCGAGAACGCGCGCCGGCGCGGGGGGCAAGAAGCGTCGGAGGAGCTCTTGCGTCCTGACCAACTCCATGCGGCCGTCTGCCGAGCTGCGCAGGCGGCTGTCCTCGTTCACTGTCTCGCCGTAGAACCGCATCACAGAGGGAGCCAATTCGAGATTCGACATGCTCGCAGTATCGTGTGTACCGGTGGACCAGTCCAGCGTGCGAGGTAGAGGAAGCCATGGCCGTTCTGAAGTACGAAGAGATCGCCGAGTCTCTGCGCGCCCGCATCGCCGCAGGTGAGTTCGCCCCTGGCGACACCATCCCGTCCGGCCGCGACCTGGCCGAGCAGTGGGACGTGTCGCGTGCCACAGCCATCAAGGCCGTAGACGTCCTGCGCAACGACGGCGTAGTGGTGGCCAAGCAGGGGACCGGCTTCGTCGTCACAGAGACGCCCGTAGCGCGCCCCGCCGGCGCCCGCCGGGCCGGGTCGGCACGCATCCTGGGCGGGATGCCGTTCCTACGGATCGGCGAACCCGACTGGGCGGAGCCGCCCGTCCGCGTCGCCAACGCGCTTCGAATCGCCTCCGGAGTGCTGGCACTCCGACGCGTCCGCGTCCTCCAACTCCCGGACGGAACCCCGAATAGCTACGTGGAAGCGTGGTTCCCTCCTGAGATCGGAGAGGCGGCGCCCCGCCTCTCCGACACGGCCCCGATCGCCGAGGGCACGACACGCTATGTCCGTCGGCAGACCGGTCGGTTCCCGGCCGAGGGAGTAGATGTCACCACCGTGCGCCTCGCCACGGGTACGGAGGCGGACCGATTGGGGGTGGAGGAGGGAAGCGCGGTCGCTGTACTCCTCCACACGGCGCATGACCAAGAGGGTCGTCCGCTGGTCTGCGAGGAGGGCGTCACTCCCGCAGCACTCTTCGAGCAGGTAGACACCTACGCGATGTAGAGGGTCGCGCGACGGAGCTGGACCGGTCCGCCGGTCCAGCTTTTTTGATGCCCCGTCATACCCTCTGAGCTGCGCAAACTCGTCTCGCCTTCTCTCAACTCCAAATTCACTGCTTGACTGGACCGGTCCACCGGTCCAATCTGTAAGTGCGACGCCGCCCTCAAGGGAGGAGCGGTTCTGGTTCGGGATTGCTCGCCTCAACGAGGGGCCCCGCGCTGGGAGTTGCTTGAGAACTGCATAGGTGGGCCCCGTCTCCCCGAGTCGAAAAGGCGGATCACGCGGCTATGCCGCACATCAACTCCGCGGCGCAGCCGCGGCCGGTTGCCTCCGCTGCTCGTCTCGTACGAGCAGCGCTGAGGGGAGCCGGACGGCTTGCTTGTCCCTCTCTACCTGGGAGTTCTCGCATGGATGCTGCTCTGTTCGCTGCGGTCTTCATCGCGTTATGGGTCGGGCATTCGGTGGGTGACCACTGGGTGCAGACATCGCATCAGTCGTGCGCGAAGGGGCTGCCGGGTTGGCCCGGCAGCCTCGCCGCCGCACGGCACGTCGCCACCCTGACGGTCACGAAAGCCCTGCTGCTGATGCCGGTGGCGTGGCTGCTCGGGCTGGAGCTCTCCGCGGCCAGTGTGACTGCTGGCCTCGCCGTGGATGCCCTGTCGCATGGCTGGGCTGATCGCCGCAGCACCCTCGCCCGCCTCGCTGAGGCAACGGGCAAGGGCGAGTTCTACCGGCTGGGCGCTCCGCGTGCCGGCCGGGACGACAACCCGCACATCGGGACCGGCGCCTACGCGCTGGACCAGTCCTTCCATCACCTGTGGCTGCTGGTCGCCGCTCTGATCATCGCCACCGTCTGACAACTTTCCGTCCCACGGCGCGCGGCCCCGGAGTTGCACCTCCGGGGCCGCTGTCGAGCCGTGAACCTGCTAGGGAGACCACGACTCATGAAGCACATCGCTGCTGTTCAGACGCTTGTTACCGCCCCCGACTTCGACCGCGAGCCGACGGCCGCGGAGCTGGACGCGATCGAGTGGGAGATGCCGGTCATCACGGCGGAGCTTGAGCTGCTGGACGCGCAGATCACGACCCTGGACCGCGCACCGTCGCCGCTGGACGTCCGCCGGATCCGGCGGGCCCGCCGGCGGGTGCTGGTTGCCCGCCGTG
The DNA here is from genome assembly GCF_006715635.1 of Streptomyces sp. SLBN-118. NCBI lineage: Bacteria > Bacillati > Actinomycetota > Actinomycetes > Kitasatosporales > Streptomycetaceae > Streptomyces > Streptomyces sp. SLBN-118. The sequence continues at coordinate 3,657,083 of NZ_VFNP01000001.1, read as the reverse complement.
AGCTGACCAACCGGGGCGTCACGGGTTCGCCGGAGGTGGCTTGATGGCCACGTTCAAGGCGCAGCTCGCGAACAGCGGAGGCCGGTGGTGCCTGTATGTGGTGCTGCTCGGGGTGCCGGTGTCGCAGTGGCCCGAGCGCGCTTTCGGAAGTGCTGTGGTGCCGACCGTTCAGGAGCGTTCACGGGCGCTGAACGCGCTCGGCTACGTGTTCACGGACGGCGCGGAGTGGGAGTGGTTCGAGGACAGCGCAACGTTTGACGACCCGTCGTCGGCGGTGCTGCTGATCGCGTCGGTCACGGTGCGGGAGGCGACGGAATGAACAGTGTTCAGATCCGTTCAGCCGAGCGCGCGTTGTCGGTCGGGACGTGGCTGATCGTGGCCGGGGCGATGCTCTACTCCATCCTCACGGTCACGCCGCTCATGGCCGTTCACACCCCCGATGAGTGGGACTGGACGGCGCCGATTCTGCCGCTGGTGGTGGACGCCGCGGTCGTCATCGTGGTCCGCCTGGACGCGGTGCTGGCCCGGTTGGGCGGGCAGGGCGGCCGGTGGCCGATCGTGCTGCGGTGGATGACCGGCTGCATGACCCTCGCGCTCAACGTCGCCGACTCTGCGCTGAGGAAAGACCTGGTGGGAGTGGCTGTGCACGCGGTCGCTCCGCTGCTGCTGATCGTCACGGCAGAGACCGGACTCGCCTACCGGCGGGCCATCACCGCCGCACTGGCTGCGCAGGAAGCCCGTATGCGGGCAGAGCAGAACGAGCGCGAGCAGGCTGCGCGGGAACGGCGCGAGGCGGCCGAGCAGAGGGCCCGCGAGGAACGCGAGCACGCCGCGACGCTGGCCCGTGAACAGCGCGAGCACGAAGCGGCGCTGGCCCGTGAACAGACCGAGCGGGAAGAGGCGGCACGGCGCGAGGAACGGGAGCAGGCCGAAGCCCGCGAGCGTGCCGAGCGGGAGGCACGTGAACGCCGTGAACGTGAGCGTGAACAGCAGCAGCGTGAGCGTGAACGCCTTGAACGGGAAGCTGCTCAGCGCCGCGAGGCGGAGCGTCTGGAGCGGGAAGCCGCTGCCCGTCGTGAGCAGGCGGAGCGGGAGGAGCGGGCCGCGCGTGAACGGGCCGCGCTGCTGTCCGGCGGCTCGGTGAACGAGAAGCTGCCCGAGGACCGAGCCCGCGCCGTCGTGCATGCCGCGTTCGCCGAGGGGCTGGCGGTCCGGGCGGCTGCGGACTTGTGCGGCTGGTCGGTCGGCTGGGTCTCCACCCGCTACCAGGAATACCGCGACACCACCGTCGGCCGGACGCTCGAAGGCGCGTCGTCGTGAGCGCGCTGCCGGTCTACCGGTGGCGCCTCGCACCGGACGGCTACGCCACCTACCGCCAGCTGCGGGCCATGGGGCTGCGGCCCGGCGGGCAGGACGTGGCCGCGGAGTTGCAGCGCCCCCGGCGTCGCCGGGGCCCGCTGGTCGCCTTCCTCTACCGGATCGATCGGGCCAAGCCCGTCCGCCCCATGACCCCCGCCAAACGAGCGGCCCTGGAGCGGGCGAACGCCGCTCGCCGGATCTGCCCGAACTGCCGCCGGGACGCGGGCTATCGCATCCCGACCTCGCTCGGCATGTGCACCCCGTGCGCCGACTCATCCGCATCCGCCGCCTGACACGACAGGAGACACAGCACATGAGCAGCCAGACGGAAGAGAGCACCACCCAGGCCGCCGGGAATCAGGGCTCGCACCACTACGTGCTGACTCTCGATCTGCCCGGCCGGGTTGCCGGTACCTGGTACGGCACCGTCACCCCCGCCTCGGACGACACCCGGCACAGCCTCTTCGTGGCCCTGCGGGACCACATCGGCACGGAGAACCCCGCGTTCGCCAGGGCCAACGTCGTCTTCTTCTCCCTGGAGCCGAACCGGCTCTGACCTGCAACACCTCACCCAGCAGGGCCCACACACCGCGCCTACCAAGCATCGCGTGCGGGCCCTGCTGTTTCTCCAGCGAAGGAGTGCACACCAGCATGACTGACACCACCATCGCTCCGGAAGCGGGCACCGACGCCCCGCCGGACACCACACCGCCCCCGGCACCCGAACCCACATCAGCCCCGGCCGCCGCCGAGGTTGAGCACACGCCGGGCGGGTGGCCGGTCGTCCCGCTCGCGGTGACCGGCACGAACACCACCACATCCCTTCTGGCCGCCGCCACGCTCGTGGGCGGACCTGCCGCGCTCGCCGTCGCCGCCACCGGCGCGGTCGTGCTCGGCACCGCTGCCGCTGCCGCGGCCACCCGCCACCGCCCCGACCGCAAGAGCAAGGCCAATAGCAAGACCACCAAAGGCCGTACGGGCGGGGCGGCGCGAGCGGCATCGACCGGTCGGCACGGTGCGGGGCGGGTGCCGGGCCAGGCCCGTACCGGGAACGCCGGCACCACTAAGTTCGCTGGTCGTAGCCGGGGCAAGTCGTCCCGTGCTGCTGCCAAGGCGGGAGGGCTGAACCGCAGCGGCCGCAGGGCCGCCGCGGCGTCGCCGTCCGCAGCGTCGGGCACGGGTCGGGGCAAGGTCGGGCAGGTCAAGGCGCTGCGGGATGCGGCCCGGCAGGTGTCGCCGTCGCGGGCCGCCCGCCGGAACGAGACGACGGGCGCACGCCGTTCGGTAGCGGATGCGCGGCGGCAGGCAAAGGCCGATCAGCGGTCCGCCTCGCTCGCCAAGAAGGGGCTGGTCGGTCGGGCCGTTGGCAAGGCTGCCGGGCGCGTGGGCAAGGCCCGGGGCGCGGCGATAGAGCGCGCCCGCAGGTCGCGTGACCAGCGGACCGCCGGGCAGGTCGCCGGGCAGCGCGACCAGGTGCGGAAGGCACCGGCCCGCAAACAGGCGCGCAAAGCCCTGCGCCGTTCGGCGGCCCGCCTCCAGCGTCGCCGCTTGCTCGCGGCCCTGCTCGCCGGTGCCCTCGGCCTCGTCGGTCTGATCACGTCCCCGATCGGCCGCAAGCTCGGGCTGCCGCGGCTAGTGCACCCCGGCCGCCGTCTCTACGCCCGCATGATGCGCACCGCCCACGAGCAGCGCACAGCACGGGATGAGGAAATCCGGGCAGCCCTGCAGGACGCCGAGGCCGCCATCGATGCCGAGGCCGCCGACGACAACACGGAGCAGATCGGGGACACGGCCAAGCGCCCGGCCGGGCCGACGCCGGCAGCACCCACCAGCAGCGAGAGCAGTGAGGGAGAGATCGTGTCTGGTTTCCGGTTCGAGGAGTACGCGGCGGAGATGGAAGCCGCGGCCAACAGCTACGACCCCGAGGACGCCATGGAGATCCTGGCCATGGTCGAAGGGCTCCCGGCCGCGCTGACCAGCGTGGCGAACGTGATGCGGATCCTCGCTGAGCGGGCCGATTCGGAGTTCCCGCTGGAGAAGGAAGTCGCGGACGGCTTCAACGACATCTTCGGCGCCCTCATGAGCGCGGTCGCGGTCGCCGAGGACATGGGCCCGCTGTTCCGGCAGGCCCACGAGCAGGACATCGCCCGCCACGAGGACCCGCGCAACGGGACCGAGGCCGAGAAGGGATGGAACGTCTGACATGACCACCAACACACAGGCCAGCACGGGGCCGGTGTGGGACTGGACCGCCGGTCACGGACCCGTGACCGGCGCTCTGTCCGCCACCACCGGCGCTTTCGCCCTCGCCGCCACCGGCGCCGCCACCGGCATGCCCCCGGGCTGGGTGCTCGCGGTCGGCGCGGCCGGGGCGATCGGCCACACCGCCACCAGCCTCCGCGACCGCCTCTCTGCCCGCACGATCGGCACGCGCGCCGCCTCATGGCTGGTCGGTGCCGGGTGGACGACATGGGCCATGACCACCGGCCCGCTCACATGGGCCGCCCTCGGATCCCTCGCCACCCTCGGCGTCGGCCTCGGGGCTGCCGCCCGCGCCACCCTCCTGCACGAGGAAGCACGGGAGTTGGAGGCGATCGCCGCCGCTGACCGGCAGATCGCGAGGGAGCTCTCCGCGGAACGGCGGGCGATCGCCGCCGAATGGGTCGACCGGATCCAGCGCGTGTGCGGCATCACCGTGCGCGTCCTCGCCGTCGAGCAGTGGCCGACGGGGACCGGATTCACGATCGACGCCGAACTCCCGGCCGGCGGCACCACCTACGACAAGATCGCGCGGGAGTCCGCCCGCCTCTCGGCGGATGCGCGGCTGCCGCACGGCTGCACCGCTTCCGCCTCGCAGGGCATCGACCAGGGCCGCGTCCTCATCGACGTAACCACGGTCAACGTGCTCGCCGAAGAGGTCACTTACCCGACCGACTACGGGCCACTGTCCCTGCACACGGGCATCCCGTGGGGGTACCGCACCAACGCGGAAGAGATCCGCGCCCACCTGCGCGAGCAGTGCGCGCTCGTGGTCGGCCCGACCGGATCGGGCAAGACCAACATGGTCCACGTCATCCTCGCCGGATTCGCCCGCGCCGAAGACGTGCTCACCTGGGTGATCGACCTCAACGCCGGATCGGCAGGACTCCCCTGGGTCCTGCCCGCCCTCAACCACCAGCCGGACGAAGGGCAGGCCCCGTTGCGCCCGGGAGTGGACTGGCTGGCCGCCTCCTACGAGGAGGCACTGCTGATGCTCGATGCGGCGGTCAGGGTCGCGAAGCACCGCAAGATGGCCTACCAGGACCTGATGTCGCGTGCGAACACCGACCTGCTGCCGATCAGCGCGAAGATTCCGCAGATCATGCTGGTCATCGACGAGGGCGCGGAGATCCTGACCAGCACCGACAAGAACATGCGGGAGCTGGCCAGGAAGATCCTGGAAGTCATCCGCATCGCCCGCGCCATGGGCGTACGCACCGTGCTGACCGCACTCGGGGCCACCGGCTCCGTGCTCGGGAACCTGATGATCCGCCGCGAAGCCAAGGTCCGTGTCGCGCTGACCGGCGGTGAGACCGAGGGCATGGACCTCGGCAAGATGTTCCCCGGCAGCCGCGGACTCAAGACCGACCAAGCCCCCTACAAGGGCGCCGGATTCCTGGGCACCCCCGAATCGGCCCCGGCGCTGTTCAAGTCGTGGCGAATCCTGCCCAACCAGATCCGCGACATCGTGGCCGCCACCTCCGACCGGCACCCCACCCTGGACGCCACCTCCGCCAAAGCGGCTGGGCAGGACTACGCGCGGCGCTGGTACAGCGACCGCATCGCCTGGATGCACGACCATGACCACGCACCAACCACGGGCACAGCGGCCGAGGCCGACGGCACCGGGGGCGGGCTGAACCTCTCCGCCCTGCGCGAGCAGCGGCCCGCCGAAGAGTCCGCCGCGGACGCGCTCGCCCGGAAGTTCCGCGAGCAGATCGACGCCCAGTTCGCCACCGCCCCCGAACCCGGAGCCGCCGAGCCGGACACGGGAACGGAGCAGCCGCCCACACCGACCGGGCTGAACCTCTCCGCGTTCAGAGCCGAGGACAACGCCGCGAAGGAGGCCGCGCTCGCGCTGCTGCTCGCCGCCGGGCCGGAGGGAACCGGGGCGTCCGCCATCGCCCGCGCGCTCGGAGACGAGCACGGCACCACCCGGCAAACCGTCGTCGGATGGCTCAAGACATGGACCGACGACGGCACCGCCGTACGCGTCGGAGCGGGCACCAAAGCCCGCTACGTTCACCACCGCCACGCCCCCGAGGCGTGACCGCCTGTCGCTTGTCGCCCATCCCTGCGAGAAGGGGCCCTGGCGGCTTGCTGAGGGCCCGAAACGGCTTGTGACCTGCAAGGCGACAAGCGACAAGACAAGACAAGCGACAAGCCGCACGACAAGTCAGACGACAAGCGACACGACAAGCCGACACCGGACGTCGCTGCGCATCGGGCCGGTTTCCACACCCTGTGGAGACCGGCCCGCCCCGTTCCCGCACCACCCACCGCGAGCCGAACGGAGGCACCACCATGACCCACCAACCGCCCGGGCCCGCGCCCGGAACCCTTGCCCCGCACATACCCGCCGACGTCTACCGGCAGGCCGAACGCGAAGGACGGCCGATCATCGTCGTCGTCCAGGCCGCCCCGGCGGCGCGGACTGCGCGCACCTACCTGGTGCCGCTCGGTCTCGGCCTCGCCACCGCGATCGGGGTTGCGGGCACGGTCGCCGCGATCCTCGCGCTCTTCGAGTTCGCCATCCACACCGCAACCCTCATCGCCGGGGCCGCCGGGCCCATCGGCGTCGGCGGGCTCACCTTCAAGCTCACCCGCCCCAAGGGCCAGTGACCCACGACAGCACGTCCCGCCAACGGGACCACCAAGCAACGGGAGCCCTCATGTTCGAGATCCGTATCGTCTGCGCCACCACCGATGCCGACCGCATCGTCGTCGCTCTGGACGACGCCTTCAACGCCGGAACCATCGCGGGCTACCCCGACTGCGACGGCAAGCAGCAACGCCTCTACCTCTACGCCGACCACAAGGACGCCCCCACGAGGCCCATCTCGGAGTGGCCCGGCCTCACCGAGGCCTACGCCACTGCCCCGGACGCGCCGAGCGAACTGAACTGGCTGTGCGACCGCGAGCCGCACGAACGTGACCGCGAGTGGTGGCTGCGCCGGGCCGCAGTCGTCGACCGTATGGCCACCGGCCTCGCCCCCGGCTGCACCGCCACCGAGGAACAGGCCCTCGACATCGCCCGAAAGCTCAAGGCACTGGACGACGCCGCCGTGATCTGCGACCCGCGCGCCTACGTCCGCCAGCAGTACGCACGCTGGGCCACCGACCACCACTAGCTACGCCAAGGGCGGCCCCCACCTCACGCCAATGAACCGGGGCCGCCCTTGTCACCCAGCACGCTCGTAACGAACTGGAGGACATCCAGCATGACCCAACCCACCGACATCAGCACGCTGCCAGACCATCAGCGCACCGCGCTGAGGCTCGCGGCCACCGGTGTGCCGCCGCTGCCCTTGCGCGCTGGGAAGGTGCCCTTCGGGAACTGCCGCACCTGCGCGAACGGAGCCTGTGGCGGCCGGCCGAACATGAAGATCCCCGGGTCCTGCACCTGCCCGGCGCCCTGCCACGGCTGGGCCGCCGCTACCACCGACCCCGGCGTCATCAACTCGCCGACGTGGGCGCGGGCGTGGCGAGACGCAGCGGCGGTGGCCTACCACCCCGGCGGCGCCGGTCTCACCGTCGTCGACCTCGACAATGCGGAAGCCATCGGATGGGCTCGTTCGAGCCTGCCCGCCACACTGACCGTGCCAACGACCCGGGGCGAGCACTGGCTCTACCAGGGCGCCATGCAGTCCGCCAACGCCGTACGGCCCGGCGTCGACATCAAGTCGACCATGGCCTACGCACGTTGGCTCGGTCCCGGTACCGGCACCATGGCGCCCCTGCCCGACGTCGTGCGCGCGCTGACCGTGAAGGAGCCGGCCCCGGCCCGTCCGGCTTCCGTCACGGTGCCCGCACTGGCGGGCGGCGGCGAGTGTCCGCACCGCACGCCGACCTACTTGGACCGTGGCATTGCCATGGCGGAGCAGCGCATTACCGAGGCCCGGGAGGCGGTGCACACGACGGTGTACCGGACGTTCCTCGCGGTGCTGTCGACGCACGGTCGGTGCGGCTGCCTCACCGAGGCGCACACCGCGCGGCTGTTCACCGCCGCGCAGGCCAAGGGGGAGTCGCCCCGGCACTGCATGGATGCGTGGACCAACGCCCTGAACACGTTGGGACTGAGCCATGTCTGAGGACGACAAGAATCCCGCTCGCGAGGTCATCGCGGACTATGCACAGGCCCACTTCCGGTACTTCCGCACCGCCGACGGGACCGTGTACGCGCAGAGGAACGGGCACCCCGTCGCCCGGCCGATGCGCTCGCAGGGCACCACGGGCAGCCACCGCCAGGAACTCATGGTGGGCCTGTTCAAGGACGGGCGCGGCGTGTTCAACGGGTCAGCGATGAAGGAGGCGTTGGACTTGATCGAAGCGCTCGCGTTGGACGCGGACACGCACGCCGTGAACATCCGCGTGGCCCCCGGGTTCGACGGGGCGACGTGGCTGGACCTGGGCCGCGATGACGGGAAGTCCGTCCGCATCCACCCCACCGGCTGGGACATCCTCACCCCCGACCCTCGCGAGGTGTGCTGGCGGCGGACCCAGCTCACCGGGGAACTGCCCCTTCCCGTCAAGGACACCGACGGCAAGGGCATCGATCTTCTGATGCGGCTGTGCAACTTCGCCAACGCCGAGACCGAATGCCTGGCCATCGCGTGGCTGATCGGCTGCCTCGGACCGTCCGTGCCGGTCCCCGCGCCGTTCCTCACCGGGCCGCAGGGCGCGGGGAAGTCCACCGGGGGCCGGATGCTCACCAGGATCATCGAGGGCATGAGCGGTGACCTGCGGCGGGCGCCGAAGGATGAGGAGAATCTGATCGCGGCAGTGGCGGCCGGATGGATTACCGCGCTGGACAACCTCTCCCACATGACGCCGGACCTGTCCGACGCGATGTGCTGCATCGTCACCGGAGCCGAGAGCGTCAAGCGGGCCCTGTTCACCGACGGGGACGTGTTCCGGGTCGGCTACCGCCGCCCCCTGCTCCTGACCGGCATCGACGTCGGCGTTATCCGGCCCGACCTCGCCGAACGGCTCCTGCCCCTGCGCTTGGAGCGTCCCAAGGTGCGGCGCACCGAAGCCGAACTGTGGGCGGACTACGCAGAGGTTCTGCCGGTGGTCCTCGGCTCGCTCCTGGACCTCACCGTCAAGGTGCGCGCCGTGGAGGCGGAGACCCCGACCGACCTGCGGATGGCGGACTTCGCGCACCTGTGCGCGCAGTTCGACGCGGCGACCGGGCTCGGGGCTCTTGCCGCCTACCGGGCGAGTCTGGACGACCTGAACGACGACGTGATCGAGGGCGATCTCCTCGCCCAGACCGTCCTCAGGCACGCCGAAACCATCGAGCCCGGCGCGGCGCAGCAGATGACGTCCACCGAGTGGCTGTCCTGCCTCAGCCGCCTCTACAGCGGCGAGGATGGCCGTCCCCTGCCCAAGGGCTGGCCGACCACCGGCAAAGTCCTCTCCGACCGCCTCAAGCGCCTCCAACCGACGCTGGCGGCCCGGGGCGTCCTCATCGACTCGGGCCGCACCAAGGCGGGCCGCTACCTCGAAATGACCCGCACGGTCGCCCTGACCCTGCCTCCGCACGCGCAGACGCGGGCGTTCTGACCCGCGACCCGCACGCTCAAGCGAACAGCAAGAAGAGCACGTGCTCCTCTTGCTGTTCGGCGGAACGCCGCCCCAAGGTCGCGCCGCGCAGCGGCTCCTTCTTCGCTCTGTAAGGCGCACTCGACTACTACAGGCAGCCCCTTCTTTGTCCTAAGAGGGAAGAAACTGCGTCACCTGCGTCACCCGGGCCAGAAAACGGCCCCTGACCTGCGTCGACAGCGGTGACGCAGACGGCTGGCTCTGCGTCATCCTGCGTCACCTGCGTCACCCGGTGACGCAGCCGATGACGCACCGGTGACGCAGCCCCGAACTGCCGCGTCACCCAAACCCGCAGGTCAGAGCCTCAGGTGACGCTGGTGACGCGGTGACGCAGAAATCCGCACCTCGGACACACGCAGACCCCGGAACAGGCCCCCACCCGCGCACGGAGGACACGCCATGAGCACCAAACGTGAACAGCCGGACCCGCGCGCCACTCTCCGCGCCGGGTTGCCTGACCGCTACCTCACACCCGACGACATCGCCGACATGTTCGAGGTGCCCCTCGAAACCGTCTACCAGTGGCGCCGGAAGCGAACCGGCCCGCCCGGATTCCGCATCGGCAAGTACGTCCGCTACGACCCCACCGACGTCCGCGCCTACGTCACCCAGCGCAAGAGTGCCGACCAGATCGCCGCCTGACTCCAGCACGCGCCGAACAGCTCAGTACCCCAGGGAGGGCCACCCCGTGGCCCTCCCTTCCGTATGCCCAGAAGGGATCGCCGCCGCATGGCAGGCCACATCCAAGACCGCTGGTACAAGACAGAAACTAACGCCGCTGGCAAGACCGTCCGCGTCAAGACCGACCGCCACGGCACCGGCATGCGCTACCGCGCCCGCTACGTCGGCCCCGACGGCACGGAGAAGTCGAAGAGCTTTGCCGACGGACAGAAGCGCCTCGCTGAGAAGTGGCTCAGCGCCATCGAGACGGACATGACGCGCGGTCATTACACCGACCCCAAGTCCGTGCGGATCACGTTCCGGCAGTACGCCGAGAAGTGGTTGGACAGCAAGACACCCAGCGCGATGACCCGGAAGGAACTCGGCCGGCGCCTGCGGCTGCACGTCTACCCGCTGCTCGGTTCCCGTCCGATCGGGACCTTCCGGCCGGAGCACATCAGGGAGTTCGTTGCCGCCCTGGAAGCGAAGCCCGGCGTCGGCCCTTCCTACGCCCGGAACATCTTCGCCGCCGTTCAGTCGGTCCTATCTGCCGCCGTCGACGACACGCTGTTGTCGCGCAACCCGTGCGGTGCACGGACTGTCCGGCGGCCCAAGCCTGCCCCGCATCCCGTAGTCCCGTGGGTGCCCGCTCAGGTGTTCGCCGTTCGCGCGGCTCTTCTGGAGAGGTACCGAGCGATGGTCGACGTCGGCGCCGGATGCGGCCTGCGCCAGGGCGAGGTGTTCGGGCTGGCTGAGGACGCTATCGACACCGAAGGGCGCACGCTGCACGTGGTCCGGCAGATCAAACACGTGGAAGGGCACCCGGTATTCGCTCTCCCCAAGGGCAAAAAGAAGCGGGACGTTCCGCTGCCCGACTCCGTGGCGGAAGCCCTCCGGGCGCACATGGATGCGTGCAAGCCCGTAGAGATCACGTTGCCGTGGGATGTGCCGGAGGGGCCGAAGGTGTCCGCCCGGCTGATCTTCACGGCTGAGCAAGGAGGCCTGGTGTGGCGTAGCAACTTCAACGGCAAGGAGTGGAAGCCCGCTCTCGCGGTCGCGGGCCTCATCTCGCCGGAAGCGGATGAGAACGGCAAGTACGAGTCGGCGCGCGAGCACGGGATGCACGCACTGCGGCACTTCTACGCGTCTGCGTTGCTGGACGCGGGTGAGAACATCAAGGCCGTCAGCGAGTACATGGGGCACGCCGACCCAGGGTTGACGCTCCGGGTGTACGCCCACCTGATGCCTGACAGCCGCCAGCGGGCCCGCAGCGCCATCGACACGGTGTTTCAGCGCATCTCGCAGGAAGATCACGGCCCACAGACGGCCCAGTAACCCATGGACGGCCCCTGAACTGCCCTTTTGTGCAGGTCAGGCGCCGTTGCCCAGAGAGAACCCTCTGAAGTTGCTCAAGTCTGCTTTGGGTTCCTGGGGCCGGGGGCATCCCCCTCACACGCAAGAAGCGGTCACGCGACGACGCGGAGAGCTCGCTTCGGGGGATGGAAGGACGGTGAGTGCAGTGACAACGTTCATCGGGATTCTGATCATTGGGTTCGTGTTCGTCGTGATCATCGCGATGGCCGCCGGTTCCAAGCGGGCCGGGAGCGGCAGGGGGCGCCGGAGCAGCGGTTCGGCGGGGAGCGCCGGCTGGTGGGCCGGTGGCGGTGACTCGGGCGGCGGCCACTCGTGCGGGGGCGGCTCGTCCTGCGGCGGGGGGTCGTCCTGCGGGGGCGGCGGGGGATGCGGCGGCGGAGGCAGCTGACACGGGGCAGCTGGTCCGCGACCACTGGAGGCACCCGGCGGAGTCAACTCCCGTCGGGTGCCTTCTTGTTGATTGAGCCGGAGTGACCTTTGCGGCCGTTCGGAGTTGAACAGTTGAACCGTCAGGCCCCCGGAGGGATGGAAACCCCTGCAAGTTGGGTAAAAATGCTGTGAGCGTCGCTTACTTCATGATTGCCTCGCTGTCGGAACCTTGTTGGAACCATCCAGCCCTCGGACCTGATGTGGACCCGAGCAGGCGCTCCCCCGGATCTTTTCAACTCCCCTCAGGGGCGCCGCCGGTCCACGTGTCCACCCGCCGAAGCGCGTTTGCGGAGCCGACCCATGCTCACGACCCTCCATACCGCCTACACCGACACCCGCGCCGACGACCTCGCCTGGGCGCTGGGCCGGGAGCCGCTGCCCGCCCTCGCCGTCCTCGATCTTGAACTGTCCGGAGCCAAGCTCCAGTTGAGGCTCCTGGGCGCCTCGCACCAGGTGCTGCTGGAGGAGGATCAGGGCAGTTGCTCCGAAACCGTCGCCTGCATGCCCGGCAGCAGCACCCCGCTGCCCCTCGGGGTCGCCAAGCGGCTCGGCGACTGGGAGTACGAGTTCGCGGCCCGCGTCGAGACGCTGTCAAAAGGTTCCTTCGCCGGACGCGCGCAGGAACTCCTCGCGCTGGTCGCCGACCACCCCCAGGGACTGGCCGGTACCTTCCCCGGATCACCTCACGCGTTCACGGCGATGCTTGCGCAGCGGCTCGACGGCCAGGTGCGGTGGCGCACATGGCATGCCTATCCGCAGGAGGGCCAACTCGTTGTCACCCGAACGCGGGTCGGTGTCCGTATGCCTGCTACGCTGTAGTGAACCCTTGTGGGTGACAGGCCGCACGCCACCCCTGACGTAGCGTTTACGAACATGATCGATCGGCCGCCGGTCCCGCCGCCCTCGTGCGCGGTGCGGCTGCCTGTGCGCCCCGACGCCGGCCGGTATCTGGTGCTCACCGCCGTCTTCGTCTGCGCCGCCTGCGGACTCGTGTACGAGCTCGAACTGGTCGCGCTCGCTTCTTATTTGATCGGGGACTCCGTCACCCAGGCGTCCGTCGTGCTGTCGGTCATGGTCTTCGCCATGGGCGTCGGCTCGCTCCTCGCCAAGAGGCTGCGGTGCCGTGCCGCGGTCGGATTCGGTGTGCTGGAGACGGCCCTCGCCCTGGTCGGCGGCTCCTCGGCGATGGTGCTCTACGCCGCGTTCGCATGGATCGGCGAGTCCCGGTTCGTGCTGGTGGGCTTCTCGCTCGCCATCGGGGTGCTGATCGGCGCGGAGATCCCCCTGCTGATGTCCCTGATCCAGCGCATCTCCCGGCGCGACGCCGAGGGTACGGTCGCCGACCTGTTCGCCGCGGACTACGTGGGTGCGCTGGTCGGCGGCCTCGCCTTCCCGTTTCTGCTGCTGCCCTGGCTGGGCCAGCTCACGGGCGCGCTGTTGACGGGAGCCGTCAACGCGGTGGCGGGCGGGTCGCTCGTGCTGTGGTTGTTCCGGCGGGATCTGACGGCGCGTTGGCGCGGTCGGCTGCTCGTCGCCAATGTGACCGTCCTCGCCCTGCTGGCGACCGCGACCGTCATGGCCGACGACTTCGAGCGGGCGGCACGCCGGGCGGTCTACGGCGACGACGTGCGTGTCGCCGTCCGCACCGAAGTCCAGGAGGTCGTGCTCACCGGCAGCGGTTCGGGGCCGCCGGATCTCTTCCTCGACGGACGGCTGAGGGTCAGCGGGCACGACGAGTACCGGTACCACGAGGCGCTGGTCCACCCGGCGATGTTGGGGCCGCACGCCCGCGTGCTGATCCTGGGCGGGGGCGACGGGCTGGCCGCGCGCGAGGTGCTGCGCCACCGGGACGTGGAGACGGTGACCGTCGTGGAACTGGACCCGGGCGTCGTTCGGCTGGCACGCATCGACCCGGCGCTGGCCGCGCTGAACGGGCATGCCCTGCGCGACGCGCGGGTGCGGGTCGTCATCGCTGACGCCTTCACCTGGCTACGGGCGCCGCGCGGGACGTACGACGTGGTGATCTCGGACCTGCCCGACCCGGGCATCACACCGAGCACGAAGCTCTACTCCCAGGAGTTCTACGGACTCGCCGCGCGGGTCCTCTCGGGCGGCGGGCGGCTCGTCGTGCACGCGGGGCGGCCGGGCTCCCGCCCGCGCTCCTTCTGGACGGTCGACGCGACGCTGCGGTCCGCCGGGTTCCGGACCCGCCCGTACTGCACGGCGGCGCCGCATGGCTGGGGGTTCCTGCTGGCGGCCGTGGGGTGGGCGCCGCAGCTCGGGCTCGCCTCCTCGACGCCGCGGCTGAGGGCGGTGGACGCGTCCGGGCTCGCGGCCGCGGCGCGGTGCGCCGAGCGCACGAGGCTGCCGGATCTGCCGCCCTCCACGCTGGTGCACCCGCGGTACACGGACTGAGCGGTACACCGACTGCGGTACGCCGACAGGGCAGTGCATCGACTGGCAGTGCATCGAGTGAGCCGTACACGGACCGAAACGCAGACGTGGCGGGCGCGTCTGAGTAGGCTCGGCTCCCATGGAGCATGAGGTGTTCGTTCCGGTTCCGGCAGAGACCGTCCGACAGGCACTGAGGGACCCTGCCCGGGTCGCCCGCTGTGTGCCGGGGCTCCAACACGACGCGGACGAGTCCGCGGGCCCGCTCTCCGGCCGGCTGAAGGTCAGGATCGGCGGGCACACGATCACCTACCGCGGCACCCTGCGCATCGTGGAGCAGGGCGACGTCTTCGTGGTCGAGGGCGAGGGCGTGGAGGCCCGCGGCACCGGCTCGGCCAAGGTGAGCATCACGATCCAGCCGGAGCCCGCCGAGGGAGGCACGACCCTCACCTTCACGGGGACGTCGAGCGCCGAGGGCCGGCTGACGGAGCTTGAGGACACGACGACGGCATCCGCCGCGCACCGGCTTCTGGACCGCTTCGCGGACCGGCTCGCGACGACCGCGGAGGACCCGGCGGTGCAGGACGCACCGGTGGAGGACGCCACTGCAGACGACGAGGCGGCGCAGCGGCAGGACGGCGACGCCACGGCGCCGTCCGTTTTCGACGAGCCCGTGCCGCCGCCCTCCCTCGGCCCGGCCGCCGAGGAGGAGTTCGACGCGGCCGATTTCGACGAGGGCGAGACGGAGGGTCCGGACGGACCCGAAGAGCCGGAGGAACTCGCCGAAATCCGCGAGCTTCCCGTCACCCCCGACGTGCCGCCGGCCGAGGCCGCGCACGCCCGTCGCACCATGATCGGGCGCAGCGCCGAAGAGGTCGACCACGCCCCGCCGCGCGGACGTTACGCCCCCGCGCCCGCCCCCGACGCCGGTGCCGCCGGGGTCACCCTGCGCTGGATCGCGCCCGCCGCCGCGCTCGCGCTCGCCTCCGCCGTGGTGGTCAGCCGGGTGCTGCGCCGCCGCAAGTAGTCATCGCCAGTACTGTCGTTGTGTGAGTAGCGAAGAGAGTGTCCGGCTGGCCGCCGGAGACGTCGAGTTGACCGTACGTCCGCAGAATGGCTGCCGAGTCGCGAGCCTGAGCATCGGCGGCACCGAGGTGCTGCGCCAGGGCGACCGGTACGGGTGCTTTCCGATGGTCCCGTGGTGCGGCCGTGTCAGAGACGGCCTGTTCCACAACGGCGACGTGGCGCATCAACTACCGCTCAATTCCCCTCCGCACGCCATCCACGGCACCGGCCGCGACACCGCCTGGCGCACCGCCCGTACCGCCAAGAGCGAGGCGTCCTTCACCTACGACCTGGCCGAGCCCTGGCCGTACACCGGACGTGTCACCCAGACCTTCGAGCTGGCCGAGGACTCCCTGACGCTCGCCCTGGGCATCGAGACGTACGACACCTCCTTCCCCGCCCAGGCCGGCTGGCACCCGTGGTTCCTGCGCAGCCTCGGCAGCGGTGAGAACGCGCGCGTCGACTTCAGTGCCGCGTGGCAGGAGCAGCGCGGGGACGACCACCTGCCGACCGGGCAGCGCATCGCGCCCCAGCCCGGGCCCTGGGACGACTGTTTCGGGATGCCCGACGGCGTCTCGGTCACCCTCACCTGGCCGCAGCAGCTGGAGCTGACGGTGGCCAGTCGCGCCGAATGGGTGGTGATCTACGACGAGCAGGCGGAGGCGGTCTGCGTGGAACCGCAGTCCGGCCCGCCCAACGGTCTCAACAGCCACCCCCGGCTCGTCACTCCCATCGAACCCCTGGAGATCGCGACGACCTGGAGCTGGCGCCGCCTCTAGGGCGTGTTTTGGAAGTCTCGCCTGCCCCGCGACGCCTGGCACGCACTCCCCCGTAGCCCTTCGGGCACGGGAGGTGCCCCCACGCGGTGTTGTCGGAGTCGCCCAAGTACGTCCAGTACGAGGGCGATCCTCCGCCTTGCGATTGCACGCACCAGACGCCGCGGGGCCCGCCCTGCGGGCGGACGGCGCCACTTCTAAAACACGTCCTAGGCCGGCGCCGCCTCTGGGTCCTGTCCACGATCACGTCGGATCAGTGTGCGTGCCAGGGCACGCGAGCCCGGCAAGATCGGCTGGGCGGGACCTTAAGCTGGCGGGCATGACTGACGTACGTGGTGAGCTGCTCCAGCAGATCAAGGACAAAGCCGTGGTGCACGGCAAAGTGACCCTCTCCTCGGGCATTGAGGCCGACTGGTACATCGACCTGCGCCGGATCACGCTGGACGGCGAGGCCGCGCCGCTTGTCGGACAGGTGATGCTCGATGCGACTGCCGACCTGGACTACGACTGCGTGGGCGGGCTGACCCTTGGCGCCGACCCCGTGGCCACCTCGATGCTGCACGCGTCGGCGGCGCGCGGCCGACGGCTGGACGCCTTTGTCGTACGCAAGACGGGCAAGGCGCACGGCATGCAGCGCCGGATCGAGGGCACCGACGTCAAGGGCCGCCGCTGCCTGGTCGTCGAGGACGTCTCGACCACCGGAGGCTCGCCGCTGACCGCTGTCGAGGCGGTACGCGAGGCGGGCGGCGAGGTCGTCGCGGTCGCCGTGATCGTCGAGCGGGGCGCGGCACCGGCCATCGCCGAGGCGGGGCTGCCCTATGTCAACGCCTACTCGCTCGACGAGCTCGGTCTCGCCTGAGACCTGTCCGCGAGCAACTCGTGACCTGGGTCGCGAGAGGCCTCTGACCTGCGGTGATGATGAGGGGTCGGCTGTTTCACGTGAAACACCCGGCCCCTCACGCATGTCCAGGACGCACGTAGGGTGGAGCCGCGCCAAGAGTCTGGAAAGATAGGCCGTGACGATGACGTCGCCCCCAGGTCAGGGCCAAGCACCACATACCCGCACATCACAAGGAGCGGACACATGCCCATCGCGACTCCCGAGGTCTACAACGAGATGCTCGACCGGGCGAAGGCAGGCAAGTTCGCCTACCCGGCCATCAATGTGACCTCGTCCCAGACCCTGCACGCTGCGCTGCGCGGCTTCGCGGAGGCCGAGAGCGACGGCATCATCCAGATTTCGACCGGTGGCGCCGAGTTCCTGGGCGGCCAGCACAACAAGGACATGGTCACGGGCGCGGTCGCGCTGGCCGAGTTCGCGCACATCGTCGCCGCCAAGTACGACATCACCGTTGCCCTGCACACGGACCACTGCCCCAAGGACAAGCTCGACGGCTATGTCCGTCCGCTGCTCGCCGTTTCGGCCGAGCGCGTGGCCAAGGGCCAGGACCCGCTGTTCCAGTCGCACATGTGGGACGGCTCGGCCGAGACCCTCGCCGACAACCTGGCCATCGGCCAGGAGCTGCTGGCGCAGGCCGCCGCCGCCAAGATCATCCTCGAGGTCGAGATCACCCCGACCGGCGGCGAGGAGGACGGCGTCAGCCACGAGATCAACGATGAGCTGTACACCACGGTCGAGGACGCGCTGCGCACCGCCGAGGCCCTCGGCCTGGGCGAGAAGGGCCGCTACCTGCTGGCCGCCTCGTTCGGCAACGTCCACGGCGTCTACAAGCCGGGCAACGTCGTGCTCCGTCCCGAACTGCTGAAGGATCTGCAGGCCGGTGTTGCCGCCAAGTACGGCAAGGCCGACCCGTTCGACTTCGTCTTCCACGGCGGCTCCGGCTCCACCGCCGAGGAGATCGCCACCGCGCTGGAGAACGGCGTCGTGAAGATGAACCTCGACACCGACACCCAGTACGCCTTCACCCGCCCCGTCGCGGACCACATGTTCAAGAACTACGACGGTGTGCTGAAGGTCGACGGCGAGGTCGGCTCCAAGAAGACCTACGACCCGCGCACCTGGGGCAAGGCCGCCGAGGCCGGTATGGCCAAGCGTGTGGCCGAGGCCTGCGCGGCCCTGCGCTCCACGGGCACCAAGCTCAAGTAAACGACGTCCGCACCGCCGGGCCCGGCACCCCCTCGCGGGGTGCCGGGCCCGCGGCATGCCTCGGGAAGGACTCATCGTGAGCTATGACTTCGACACCCCCGTCGACCGGCGCGGCACCTGGTGCATCCAGTGGGACGGGGTCGCCGACCGCTTCGGCGTCGACGGGCTGCTGCCCTTCACCATCTCCGACATGGACTTCACATCACCGCCCGAGGTCCTCGAAGCGCTTCAGCGCCGCGTCGCCCACGGCGTCTTCGGCTACACCGACTGGCGGCACGAGGACTTCCTGTCCGCCGTGGCGCACTGGTTCAGCAGCCGGTACGACACCGAGATCGACACCGGACGGGTCGTGTACGGGCCGTCCGTGTTGAACCAGCTCTCGCAGCTGCTGCGGATGTGGTCCGAGCCGGGCGAGGGGGTCGTCGTCCACACACCGACGTACGACGGCTTCCTGAAAGCGATATCGGGCCTCGGGCGGGAGCTGCGCGGGGTGCCGGTCGGTGACATGGCCGCACTGGAGCGGCAGCTCGCCCGCGCCGACAGCAAGGTGCTCGTCCTCTGCTCGCCCCACAACCCCACCGGCCGGGTGTGGACCCGGGCCGAGCTGGCCGAGACGGCCCGGCTGGCGGCCGCGTACGACGTCGCCGTCGTCAGCGACGAGATACACGCCGACTTCGTCCACCCCGGCTTCGCGGCGGACGGGCAGCGCCATCTGCCGTGGACGCGGTTCGGAACGGGCCGCTGGGCACTGATCACGTCCGCCACCAAGGCCTTCAACTTCCCGGCGCTGAGCGGCTCGTACGGGATCATCGGCGACCTGGACGACCATGCGGTGTTCCTGCGCCGGATGCAGACCGGCGAAGGGCTCGCCTCGCCGGCCGTGCTGTCGCTGACCGCGCACATCGCCGCGTATCGCGAGGGCGCGCCCTGGCTGGACGCGCTCGGCGCGTATGTGGCGGGGAATCTGCGGATGGTCGCCGAACGGCTGGGCTCCGCCTTCCCGGAACTCGGCTGGCAGCCGCCCCAGGCCGGCTATCTCGCCTGGATCGATCTGCGGGCGCTGGGCGTCGACGACGCGGCATTGCAGCGTGAGCTGATCCAGCGCGAGAAGGTCGCGATCCTGCCCGGCACCACCTACGGCGTCGAGGGCTTCGTACGGTTCAACGTGGGCTGCCCGCGCGCCAAGGCGGAGCAGGGCGTGGACGCCCTGATCCGTGCACTCAGCCGGCTCGTCTGAGCCGGAGGCGGCTGGGATGATCCCGGTATGGACAACAGTCCCGGCGAGGTCAGGCTTTCCACGGCCACCGGCCGCTGGGTGATTCTGACGACCGTGCTCGGGTCCAGCATGGCGCTGCTGGACTCGACCGTCGTCAATGTCGCACTGCCCCGCATCGGGGAGGATCTCGACGCCGACATGGCGGTCCTGCAGTGGACCGTCAACGCCTACACGCTCACCCTCGCCGGGCTGATCCTGCTCGGCGGGGCACTCGGCGACCGCTACGGGCGGCGGAGGATCTTCGTTCTGGGTGTGGTGTGGTTCGCCATCGGCTCACTGCTGTGTGGCCTTGCCCCCAACGACGTTCTCCTGGTGGCGGCCCGCGCCCTTCAGGGCGTCGGCGCGGCTCTGCTCACCCCGGGGTCGCTGTCGCTGATCCAGGCGAGCTTCCACCCGGACGACCGGGCGCGCGGGGTGGGCCTGTGGTCCGGTTTCGGCGGCGTGGGCGCGGCGGTAGGGCCGTTCCTCGGCGGCTGGCTCGTCGACGGGCCCGGCTGGCGCTGGGTGTTCCTGATCAATGTGCCGCTGGCCGCGCTGTGCGTGCCGGTGGCGCTGCGGCATGTGCCCGAGTCGCGCGACCCGCAGGCGCACGGCCGGTTCGACGTACTGGGCGCCGTGCTGGGGGCGGCGGCACTGGCCCTGGTGACCTACGCGCTCATCGGCCCGCAGCTGTGGGCGGGGATCGCGGGCGTCGCGGTGGGAGCCGCGTTCGTGCTCGTCGAGCGGTGGCGGCCCGAGCCCATGCTGCCGCCGTCGATCTTCGCGTCGCGGCAGTTCACCGCGGTCAACCTGGTGACGGTGTGCGTCTACGCCGCCTTCGCCGGCTTCTTCTTCCTGACAGCCCTGCAACTCCAGGTGGTGGCGGGTTACTCGGCGCTCGGCGCCGGTACCGCGCTGCTGCCCACCACGGTGCTGATGCTGCTCCTCTCCGCGAGATCGGGCGAGTTGGGGGAGCGGATCGGCCCGCGCATCCCGCTCACCGTGGGCCCGCTGCTGTGCGCGGGAGGGATACTGCTGATGCTGCGGGTGGGCGAGAACGCGTCGTATGTGACAGATGTGCTGCCCGCGATGCTGGTCATGGGCCTCGGCATGGTGACCCTGGTCGCGCCGCTGACCGCGACCGTGCTGGCATCCGTGGAGACCGCGCGGGCGGGGCTCGCGAGCGGCATCAACAACGCGGCGGCCCGCGCGGCCGGACTGCTCGCGGTGGCGGCGCTGCCGCTGCTGGCGGGCATGGGGCCGGAGGCGTACCGCTCGGCGACGGAGTTCGGGGAGACGTTCCGGCGGGCGATGCCGATGTGTGCGGGGGTGCTGGTGCTGGGCTCGCTGATCGCGTGGACGACGGTACGGGGGCCGCAGCCGGCGGATGTCCTGGCGCGGGCGCGGCCGCAGTGCCGGGTGAACTGCGGGGTCTCGGCGCCACCGCTGGAACAGGCGGCTGAACGGGTGCCCGGGTCCGCGGGAGCCTGACCCGGGAGTTCTCCGTGCCGCCGACGCTGTCTGAATGACGGCGGCACAGACGTCTCAACTGCGGTGATTGTTACCGCTTCCACTCGGCGTACGCCTCGGCGCTGCTGTCCTTCAGGAACTGCCAGCACCGCTCCGTCTCGTCCTTCTCGTCGATCTCGCCTGCGGCGCGAGCGAGGGCGCCGAGGCAGCGCAGGAACCCGCGGTTGGCCCGGTGGTCCCAAGGGATGGGGCCATGTCCCTTCCACCCGGCCCGGCGCAGCGCATCGAGACCGCGGTGGTAGCCGGTCCGGGCGTACGCGTACGACTCGACCACTCGCCCCGCCTCGAAGGCGTCGTCCGCGAGCATCGCCCAGGCCAGCGAGAACGTCGGATGCTTCGCCGCGACCTCGGCCGGCGTCAGGGACTCCTCGCCCAGCAGGCGGTACGCGTCTTCGTTCTCCGGCAGGTACGTCGGCTCTGGGCCGCCGAGCAGGTTCTTGTGCGTCGTCATGCAAGCAGTCTGCCACTCAAGAACGGGCGGTCGGGACGCCCATGAGGCCAGGGCGGGAGAACCGGTCGACCTCCTCATCAGGAACGCCGTGGTCCTCAGCTCGGACAAGGCGCTCGCGAACGTCCGTGAGCGCGCGCCGGAATGGACCAACGAGGACAACTGGCCTCCCCGGAACGGGGTATGGCCGAGTTCGAGCAGGCGTGGCAGGACAAGCGCATGTCAGTCGGGCCGGCACCGCCGTCGGCCGAGGCATGAGAGAGCGCCGGGGCCCGTCAGGCGATGGCGCCGCGCAACAGGATCGCGGTGATGAAGTCCGGGGCCTGGCGGGCGCCCATGTGACCTTCGAGCGTCAGCTCCCATGCGGTCTCGGCCAGGCCGCAGAAGGTCGAGGCCAGCCAGGTGGCCGGCATGTCCTTGCGCAGCATCCCCGCCTCCTGGCCGCGTTCCACGAACGAGACCGTCCGGGTGAAGACCCCCTCGGCCCGATCACTTGCCTCGGGCACGCCCAGGACGTCCGGCTCGACGTAGACCAGGTTCCACAGCTGGGCGAACGGCACGTAATCGCTCACCAGCCCAGCCAGCACCTGCTCTATGGGTGCGGTGTCGGTCTCGGCGCGGGAAAGGGTCCGGTCGCAGTCGTCCAGGATCTTCACGGCCATCGCCCGCACCAGGTGCTGGCGGGTGGGGAACAGGCGGACCAGGGTCGCCCGGCTGATGCCCGCGCGCGCGGCGATGGTCTGCATGGATGCCCCGCGGTCCTTGGCGAGCACCGGGATCGCCGAGTCCAGCACCTCTGTCGCGTCGGTACGCATCGCTGAGAAGACTCCCATGCCTCTATTGACACATCGGTGTTTCAATTTATCCTTTGAAGTGTCAGCCTCATTGTACTGAAGAGGGGGTGTCGTCTGTTGTCCCGCAGCCTGATCCGCTCCGCGGCCACCGTCGCCATACGCCACCTCTTCCCCGTCCCCACCGCGTCCGGGCGCACCGCGCTCTTGCCGCGGAACCGACAGGCGTCCAGCCAGGGCGCCCCCAGGCAGGCGCCGGCCGCGCCCCCGTCGAGGCGGCCGGCGCCGGTGCTCGTGCGCCCGTTCCACTGAGAGCGGACGCCCGGCCGGTCCACACCGTGTGCGATGGAGCGGCAGCAGATACGCCCCACCAGGCACGGGGCGGCACCCGGACGGACCGGGGGCCGCCGTTGGCCTGCGCGGCTTGTTGCCCACGGGCAGGCTTCCGCGCGCGGCGGAGCGTCCCGAGATCCTTCAGAGCCCGTGTCAGATCGCAGATCGGTATAGAGCCATGACGATGCACCGTCGACGTTTCCTGCAGAGTGTGGGCCTGGGCCTGCCCAGCCTGGCCGTGCTGGCCGCTTGCCGGGCGGACGAATTCGACGCCGCCACCGAGTCGACCCCGTCCGGCCGCACGGGGGTGATCGTCGTGGGCGCGGGCATTAGCGGACTCGCCGCCGCGCGCCATCTGGCCGACCAGGGAGAGGACGTGCTGGTCCTCGAAGCGCGCGACAGGATCGGCGGCCGCATCTGGACCAGCGACGACTGGGACGGCGCGCCGGTCGATCTCGGCGCTTCGTGGATCCACGGCGTCGACGGCAACCCGATCACCGCGCTGGCCGCGAAGGCCGAAGCACGGACGCTCGTCACCGACCTGGAGAACACCACCGACTACCTCACCGACGGCAGCGAGGCCGAGGGCGCCAGGGCGAAGGCGTTCGAACGGTGGCAGGACGAGACCGCCGACGCGCTGACCTCCTACCAGGACAACCAGGAGCGGGACGCGTCGATGCGCAGCGTCGTCGAGCGTCAGCTGGACTGGTCCGAGCTGTCGAAGGACGACAAGGCCATGGTCAACAGTGCCCTGAACGACTACGAGCACGAGTACTCGGGCAGCGTGCGCCAGATGTCGGCCTCGTACTTCGACAGCGACACCCCGATCAACGGCGACGACGTGCTGTTCCCTGACGGCTACGAACAGATCACCGATCTCCTTGCGGCCGGGCTGCCCATCCGCACCGGCCACGTCGTCAAACGCATCGACTGGAACTCCAGCGGCGTGAGTGTCGCCACCACCAAGGGCACCTTCCGGGCCGACCAGGTCGTGGTGACGCTGCCGCTGGGCGTGCTGCAGAGCGGCGCGGTCACCTTCGGCCCCGGACTGCCGTCCGCCAAGCGCAACGCCATCGACAAGCTCGGCATGGGCGTGCTCAACAAGTGCTACCTGCGCTTCCCCCGGAAGTTCTGGCCGGACACCGACTGGCTGAACTACGTGCCGGCCCTGGACAAATACGGGCAGTGGGCGCAGTGGATCAACGTCAGCCGCGTCAACGGCCGGCCGGTGCTGCTCGGCTTCAACGCCGCCGACTTCGGCCGCACGATCGAGAGCTGGAGCGACACCCGGATCGTCGACAGCGCCATGGAGACGCTGAGGACCATCTTCGGCCGTGACATCCCCGCTCCTACCGGCTTCCAGATCAGCCGCTGGGCGTCCGACCCGTACGCGCGGGGCGCGTACTCGTTCAACAAGGTCGGCTCCACACCGGCCATGCGCGACCAACTCGCCGCCACCGTGGAGGACCGCGTGTACTTCGCCGGCGAGGCGACCCACCGCACGTCGTTCGCGACCGTCCACGGCGCCTACCTGTCGGGAATCCGCGCCGCCCAGGAAATCGCGGGCTGAAAGAGCCGTACACCGGTGAGTCCTTCGGGTTGTGTCCCCGCCGCGAGCGCGGCGGGGACAGCCGAAAGCGTTCGCACCGCGCTCCTGGCGACCGCAGCCCTCCTCGCCGGCGTCGCGGCAGCAGCCCTCCTCCTGCTCGACTCCGACTACCTCGACGAGCCCGGCGACCAGGACACCACCGCCATCGGCCTCCCCCCGTCCACCGGCGCGACCCCCAGCCCGTCCTCCGCGTCCCCGCGGCCGACCGCGACCCCCGACTACACCGTCCCCTACACCAACCTCGAACTCACCTCCCCCGACTCCGACTACGAGATCGACCTCAAGACGGGAAGAGTGAGCCGGGAAACCCCCGCCTGGTTCCTGGGCCGTGAGGCCGGCGAGTTCTACATCCCCGACGACAGCGCCGCCTACATCCCACCTGTCGGCACCGTCACCCTCCCCGACTGCCTCCAGGGCCTCGACACCCAGCCCGCCTCCGCCCTGCCCTTCACCACCCTGCGCGCCGACCGCAGCTTCTGCGTCCGGGCCTACGGCGGCCGGGAGATCGCCATCATCCGCATCCTCAACACACCTTCCGACGACGGCCCGGTGAACCTCTCGATCACCTACTACCGCCGCTCCACCTGACCCTGGCCGACTCGCCTGTACGCGCCGGCGCGATTCCGACGTTGTGCTCGCGCTCGGAACGGTGCGCCAGAACCACCGTCGCGCCCCCTGGTTCCCGTCTCCGAGGAGGCACCCTGGCTCTGCGCGCGCTGGGACCGCCCCGCCGGCCAGTACCGAGGACCTGCCCCGTTCTGGGAGCCATCTGGGAGCCGACCTGCTCCCCGGCTCCCTTCCATACCCGCCGAGACCAACCGGTCCACGCCTCTGACCTGCGCAAACGCCATCCTTTGCAGCCGCGCTGTGCTGACGCATGGAACCGAAGGCCCGTTTCTCCTGTCTTGATCGTGGGACGCGGGCCTTCGGCCTGTCCGCCCCACACACCGGTACCGCTGGGGAGGGGTCTGTCTTGGGCAAGCGTGCTGTCGCCCGTCGCAAGGATTCCCGCGGCCGGCCTCTGCGCATACTCCCGCTCGGCGCGGCCCTCGTCGTCCTCTCGCTCGGCAGCGGTGCGGCCCTCGCGCACTGGCAGGGCAGGGAGCGGCCCGTGACCGGAGTCGTCCAGGACACCGTCCAGCCGCTCCTTCCATCGTCCCCGAGCCCCGAGCCCGCCGACCCCGAGCCGCGCACCACCTCCTCGGCGCCCTCGCGAAACCGCCCGCCCGCCGCCAAGCCGCCCGCCGCCAAGCCGCCCGAGAAGGTGAAGCCGCCTGCCAAGGAGAAGCCGCCCGCCAAGGTCCCGGCCTCCGGCGCGGGCAGCTTCACCACCGCCCGCGGCACGGGCCGCCCGTCCGGCTCGGGCCCGCTCCGGCGCTACCGCGTCCAGGTCGAGAACGGCGTCGACATCCCCGCGAAGGACGCCGCCGCCGAGATCGAGCAGATCCTCGCCCATCCGCGCGGCTGGGGCGCCCACGGCAGGGGCTCCTTCCAGCTCGTCGAGTCCGAGGCCGACGCCGATTTCGTGATCAGGATCGCCACCCCGGCCACCGCTGACCGGCTCTGTGGCGCGCAGGGCCTGGACACCCACGGCGAGCTGAACTGCGAGACCGCTGACGGTGTCGTGGTGAATCTGCGCCGCTGGCTGCTGGGCTCACCGACGTTCGCGGGCACCCCCGCCGAGTACCGGCATCTGATCATCAACCACGAGATCGGGCACGAGATCGGCATCCGCCGGCACCTGGGCTGCGGGGGCGCGGACAGGCTCGCGCCGGTGATGATGCAGCAGATCAAAGGGCTGGACGGCTGCCGTTCCAATGCCTGGCCGTACGACGAGGACGGGACGTACGTCACAGGCCCGGAGCTCTGACCCGGGCAAAGACCGGCGGCTTATGATGCCGGTGGGGACCGGGGCTCCCAAGCCAACAGGAAGGGGCGGACCGCTACCCGGACACGTCGAGGAGACAGCGATGTCACATGACGCGGCCCCGAACCTGGATTTCGCGGGCACTACTCCCTATGAGGACTATGTCCAGGCAGACGTTCTCACCCATCTCCAGAAGACGCTCTCGGACGACCCGGGAGAGATGGTCTTCCTGGTCACCACGCAGGTGATGGAGCTGTGGTTCACCGTCATCGTCCATGAGTGGGAGACGGCCGCCCGCGCCCTGCGCGCGGACGATCTGCCCGTCGCACTCGCCGCCCTGAAGCGCAGCACCTACGAACTCGAATCGCTCAACGCCTCGTGGAAGCCGCTGGCGCACCTGACGCCCGCGCAGTTCAACGCGTACCGCAGCGCGCTCGGCGAAGGCTCCGGCTTCCAGTCCGCGATGTACCGGCGGATGGAGTTCCTGCTCGGCGAGAAGTCGGCGTCGATGCTGGTGCCGCACCGGGGTGCGCCGCGCGTGCACGCCGAGCTGGAGAAGGCCCTGCACGAGCCGAGCCTGTACGACGAGGTGCTGCGGCTGCTCGCCCGGCGCGGGCTCCCGGTGCCGTCCTCGGTCCTGGAGCGGGACCTGTCGCAGAAGTACGAGCCGTCGGAGGACGTCGAGAAGGTCTGGGCCGCGGTGTACGGCGGCGAGGACCAGGACTCCGACGCGGTCCGTCTCGGCGAGGCACTGACCGATGTCGGCGAGCTGGTGTGGCGCTGGCGCAACGACCACCTGGTGGCGACGCGGCGGGCCATGGGCTCGAAGGCGGGAACGGGCGGTTCGGCGGGGGTTGCCTGGCTGGAGAAGCGGGCCCGCAAGAACGTCTTCCCGGAGCTGTGGACGGCGCGCAGCCATGTCTGAGTCACTGGCCCACAGGGCCGCGGCGCTCGACGCCGCCGACGAACTGGCCGGTGCGCGCAAGCTGTTCGCGCTCGACGAGACGGTCTACCTGGACGGGAACTCGCTGGGCGCGCTGCCCGCGCACGTACCCGCGCGGGTCGCGGACGTGGTGGGCCGACAGTGGGGCGAGCTGCGGATCCGCTCCTGGGACGAGAGCGGTTGGTGGACGGCGCCCGAGCGGATCGGCGAGCGGATCGCGCCGCTGGTGGGGGCCGGGCCGGGGCAGGTGGTGGTCGGCGACTCCACGAGTGTCAACGTTTTCAAGGCGGTTGTCGGGGCGGTGCGGCTGTGCGGGGACGACTCCCGTACGGACATCGTGGTCGACGCGACGACATTCCCGACGGACGGCTACATCGCCGAGTCGGCGGCCCGGATGACGGGCCGGCGCCTGGTGCCGGTCGCCCCGGCGGACCTGCCCTCAGCGCTCGGGCCGAGCACGGCGGTCGCGCTGGTCAACCATGTCGACTACCGCACCGGCCGCCTCCACGACCTGCCGTCGCTCACCGCGGCGATCCACGAGACGGGGGCGCTCGCGGTCTGGGACCTCTGCCACAGCGCGGGCGCGCTGCCGGTCGGCCTGGACGAGCACGGCGTGGACCTGGCGGTCGGCTGCACATACAAGTACCTGAACGGAGGGCCTGGTTCGCCGGCGTATCTGTACGTCGCCGAGCGGCACCAGGCGGCGTTCGACTCCCCGCTGCCCGGCTGGAACTCGCACGCGGACCCCTTCGCGATGACGCCCGGCTTCGAGGCGGCGCACGGCGCGGTCCGGGGGCGGGTCGGGACGCCGGACATCCTGTCCATGCTGGCGCTGGAGGCCGCGCTGGACGTGTGGGAGGGGATCTCGATCGACTCGGTACGGGCCAAGAGCCTGGCGCTGACGGACTTCTTCCTTCAGTGCGTCGCGTCGTACGTGCCCGCGGGGGCGGTCACCTCACTCACCCCGGTCGGACATGCCGAGCGCGGCAGCCAGGTCGCGCTGCAGTGCGCGGACGCGCCCGCGGTGATGGAGCGGCTGATCGCGCGGGGCGTGGTGGGTGATCTGCGCCGGCCGGACGTGCTGCGGTTCGGGTTCACGCCTCTGTATGTGGGATTCGGCGATGCGGAGCGGGCGGCGGCGGTCCTGGCGGAGGTTCTGGCGGGCTGAGGGTGTTCCCGGGGCGCTGCCCCGGCCCCCGCGTGCGGCCGAGGTCGCACGCGGGGGCCCGGGGCAGCTCCGGTCACGGGAAAGAGTGGGGTGGGGACAAGCCCCGCCCAGCGGAGCCGGCTGGTACCGTCCCCGCTGGTCAGGTCAATTCCGCCACTCCGCAGGAAGGTTGGAGCGCAATGCCGGACCCCGTCGACCCCGTCGCCCGTGACGCCGCCGAGGCCGAGTCGGTGTTTTCGCATCCCGCCGTCGCGCCGGACGTGTCCGTCGCGTACGGGGACCATCCCGACCAGGTCGTCGACTTCTACGCGCCCCGCGGCGGGCAGGCCGGTGCGCCCCTCGTGGTCGTACTGCACGGCGGCGCCTGGCGGGCTCCGTACGACCGGCAGCATGTCACCCCTTTCGCGGACTTCCTGGCCCGCCGCGGGCTCGCTGTCGCCACCGTGGAGTACCGGCGCGGGCGCGAGATTCCGCAGCAGCGCGGGAGCGGCCCCGTCGCCGGGCGGTGGCCGGAGACCTTCGACGACGTCGCCGCGGTGATGGACGCCCTGCCCGCGCTCGCCCGCAAGGCCCTGCCGCACGCGGACGTCCGGCGCATCGTGGTGACCGGGCATTCCGCGGGCGGGCAGCTCGCGCTGTGGGCCGCCGCGCGGCATGTGCTGCCCGTCGGATCGCCGTGGCGGCTGGACGTGCCGCCCGCGCTGCGCGGGGTCGTCGCGCTCGCCCCGATCGCGGACTTCGCGCACGCCGTCGAGCTCGACGTGTGCGGTGGCGCGGTGATCCAGCTCCTCGGCGGCGAGGCGCAGTTCGAGGCGAGGAGCGCGCACGCCGACCCGGCCGCACTGCTGCCGACGGGCATCGCCACCACCGTCGTGCAGGGCCGTATCGACATCGTTGTGCCGCACGAGGTCTCCGAGTCGTTTGTCGACGCCGCGGCCAAGGCGGGGGAGACGGTCGGGCTGACCCTCCTCGAAGACGTCGGGCACTTCCCGCTCATCGATCCCGCCGCCGACGCGTGCGCGGTCGTGGCGGAGGAGATCGCTCAACTCGCCTGGTAGAGCGCCCGGACATTCGTCCGGTGAGCGACGGATCACCAAGGACGCCCGCAGCCGCCGGACGGGACGGACCACCAGGTAGCACCACGTAGTACTCAGGACGGACGCGGCAGGATCCGCAGTGATGCTGACGACCGCATCCGTCCGTCCGCTTACCTTTCTGTACGTGACCGAGATGAACCGCACCCCCGAGTACCGCCTGGCCATGGGCGCGCTGAGCGGCCTGCGCCAGGACCTGTTCCATGACGCGTTCGCCTACCGGCCGCTGCCGCGGAGGCGCACGGACGGGCCGCTCACCCGGCGGCTCCCGGGCCGGATACGCGACGCCGCGGCCTGGATGCCGCATGCCGCGGTGGGCGCCGTGGCGATGTTCACGCTGCTCCTTGCATACGGTGGCGAGGGCGTGGGACCGGCGCTGGTGCTCACCGGGTTCATACCGGCGGCCGCCGTGGTGATGACGCTGCTCAGGCCCGTCGGGGCGTGGTGGCTCTCGCTGGCGTCGACGCCCCTCGGCGTCACCGCCGGCTTCGAGGGCGACTGGCCGTGGTCGCCCAGCGGCTTTGTCGCGCATCTGGCGGTGATGACTCTCGTGGCGCTGCGGACCCGGCCGCGCACTGCGGCCTGGATGTGGCTGCTCACCGCCGGATACGGCCTGTTCGCCGGGGTCATGCTCTCCTCGGGCAGCAGCTCCAACATTCCCGAGATGCTTTTCGTCGCCGCGCTGGTGCTGCTGGTGGTGACCGTGTGGCACGTGCGCCGCGAGGCCAAGGAGGAAGTTGCGGCCCAGCAGACGGTGACGGCCGTCGAGCGCGACCGGCGCACACTGCTCGAAGAGCGCACGACGATCGCACGCGAGCTCCACGACGTCGTGGCCCACCACATGTCGGTCGTCGCCATCCAGGCCGAGGCCGCGCCCTACCGGGTGGAGAACCCGCCCGAAGAGCTGGCCAGGGCCTTCGAGGTGATCCGTGAGAACGCTGTTGCCGCGCTCGCCGAGCTCCGCCGCATCCTCGGCGTCGTACGGGCGGAGGACTACGAGGCCCCCGACGCCCCGCAGCCCGTGCTCGCAGATATCGAGAACCTGCTCTCCAATGTCCGCGACGCGGGCCTGGAGGCGGACAAGACGGTCACCGGCGCGGTCCGCCTGCTGCCGCAGGGCGTCGAGCTGTCGGCCTACCGGATCATCCAGGAGGCGCTCAGCAACGCGCTTCGCCACGCGCCCGGGTCGACGGCGAGGGTCGAGATCAGTTACGTCCTCGGGGGTCTGGGCCTGCGGATCGTGAACACCGCGCCCCAGGGCCTGGTCAAGCCCTCACCGGGGGCAGGGCACGGCATCACCGGCATGCGGGAGCGTGTGACGATGCTGGGCGGCGAGATGACGGCGCAGCCCACGCAGGAGGGCGGCTACGAAGTCACCGCCTTCATTCCCGTCGCAGCTGCCGAGACCGCCTCCGAGGAGACCTCATGACGATCCGCGTCCTCATCGTCGACGACCAGATGATGGTCCGCGAGGGCTTCTCGGTCCTGCTGAACGCGATGCCCGACATCGAGGTCGTCGGCGAGGCCGTGAACGGCCGCGAGGCGGTCGCCAGGGTCGCCGAGCTCACCCCCGACGTGGTCCTCATGGACATCCGTATGCCGGAGCTGAACGGCATCGAGGCGACCCGGGAGATCGTCGCGGCGCACGCCGAATCCAAGGTGCTGGTGCTGACGACTTTCGACCTCGACGAGTACGTGTACCAGGCGCTGCGCGCGGGAGCATCCGGCTTCCTGCTGAAGGACGCGTCCGCACGCCAACTCGCCGACGGCGTACGGGTGGTGGCGTCCGGCGAGGCACTGCTCGCCCCGACGGTGACGCGCCGCCTGATCACGGAGTTCTCCAAGCTGTCCCAGAACCCGCGGCCGCCCGCGCTGGCGCAGGTGGGCGACCTGACGGAGCGCGAGACGGAGGTCCTCGTGCTGATCGCGCAGGGTCTGTCGAACGCGGAGATCGCCTCACATCTGGTGGTCGCCGAGTCGACGATCAAGACGCATGTGAGCCGGGTGCTGGTGAAACTGGGTCTGCGGGACCGGACGCAGGCGGCGGTGTTCGCGTACGAGGCGCGCTTGGTCACGCCGGGCTAGGGGGCGTCTTTCGGATCTTGCCGGGCTCGCGTGCCCTGGCACGGCACCTCGCTGCGTTGTCGTCAGTCGCCTACGCTCCGCGTGGGCTCCACCTCCGCCTTGCGATGCTCCCCCGTAGCCCTTCGGGCACGGGAGGTGCCCCCATCACCAGACACCGCTCACTGATCCGGCCTGATCCAAGAGACACCCCCCTAGTCTAGAACCGTCGTTCGGATCAGGACCAGGAGCTGTACCGGGGGCTACGGCCCGGCCGCACCTTCGGCTAGCGTCAGCCCATGGCCGCCTTCGACCCCTGGTCACCCGCGTTTCTCGCCGACCCTTACCCCGCCTACGCCGAACTCCGCGCCCGCGGACGCGTCCACTTCTACGAGCCCACCCGCCAGTGGCTCGTACCCCGCCACGCCGACGTCTCCGCACTGCTGCGGGACAGGCGGCTCGGCCGGACGTATCTGCACCGCTTTACCCACGAGGAGTTCGGGCGTACGCCGCCGCCCGAAGCACACGAGCCGTTCCACACGCTCAACGACAACGGGATGCTGGACCTGGAGCCCCCGGACCACACCCGCATCCGGCGCCTGGTCTCGAAGGCGTTCACACCGCGCACGGTCGAGCGGCTCGTCCCGTACGTCCAGGGGCTGGCATCCGAGCTGGTGGGCGCTCTCGTCGCGGACGGCGGCGGCGATCTGCTGACGGCCGTCGCCGAGCCGCTGCCGGTCGCCGTCATCGCCGAGATGCTGGGCATCCCCCAGGCCGACCGCAAGCAGCTGCGGCCCTGGTCGGCGGACATCTGCGGGATGTACGAGCTGAGCCCCTCGCAGGAGACGGCGCGTCGTGCCGTCCGGGCGTCCGTCGAATTCTCCGACTACCTGCGGGAGTTGATCGCCGCTCGCCGCAAGGAGCCGGGCGACGACCTGATCTCGGGCCTCATCGCCGCGCACGACGAGTCGGAACGGCTCTCCGAGCAGGAGATGATCTCCACCTGCGTCCTGCTCCTGAACGCGGGCCACGAGGCCACGGTGAACGCCACGGTCAACGGCTGGTGGGCGCTGTTCTGCCACCCCGAGCAGCTGGCGGCCCTGCGCGCGGACCGCTCGCTGCTGTCCACGGCTGTGGAGGAGCTGATGCGGTACGACACCCCGCTCCAGCTGTTCGAGCGCTGGGTCCTGGACGACATCGAGATCGACGGCACGACGATCCCGCGCGGCTCCGAGGTCGCCCTGCTCTTCGGCTCGGCCAACCGCGACGCGGACGTCTTCGCCCACCCGGACACCCTGGACCTGTCCCGCGAGGACAACCCGCACATCTCCTTCAGCGCGGGCATCCACTACTGCATCGGCGCGCCCCTGGCACGTATCGAACTGGCGGCGTCCTTGGGGGCCTTGCTCGACCAGGCTCCGACCCTGCGTCCGGCGGCCGAGCCGGAACGCAGGCCGAACTTCGTGATCCGCGGCCTCGAGGAGCTGCGCGTCGAGCTGTAGTTCGTCCTTAGCCCACCCAGGTCATCGGCTCCGGCCGTTCGTGGGACGGCTGTGCTGCCCGGGTTGCGTTTGTCGACCTGTTCGGGCACCCATGCCTCGCGCCGGGCGACCCGGCAGACGAACAGGAGACAACAGCATGCTCAAGATGCGAGCGACTCGCGCGTGGCGCCTGTGGGCGCCGGCCGTGACCGTGGCGGTCACCGCGACCGCGGCCGGAGTGGTCTCGGCCGCCCCCGCCTCGGCCCAGACCATCGTGAACTGCCCCGCCCAGAACCTCCAGACCGCGATCGACAACGCGGCCCCGGGGTCGACGATCATGGTTGCGGGGACCTGCGCCGGCAACGTCACCGTCGAGAAGAACCTCAGCCTCATCGGCTTCGGCGGTGCGGTTCTCGACGGCAATGCCGCCGGTACGACCCTGACCGTAGGCGCGGGTGCCGACGTGCAGGTCAGTGCCTTGACCATCGCCAACGGCTCCGCCGAAAACGGCGCCGGTCTCCTCAACAACGGCTCGGTGACACTGAACTACTCGATCGTGCGCGACAGCAACGCGAACTTCTACGGCGGCGCCGTCCTCAACGCCGGCATGATGACGCTGAACGGCTCCACGGTGCACTCCAGCACAGCCGATGTCGGCGGTGGTATCGCCAACTTCTCGGGCGCCACCCTGACGCTGAACGCTTCCACGGTGCGGGACAACACCGCTCTGTCCGGGGGCGGCGTCGCGAACCTCGGCGGCACCGTCACGATGAACTACTCGGCGGTGACGACGAACACCTCGGTGGGCGGCGCCGACGCCGGCGGTGGCATCCACAACAGCAGCGGTTCGGTGTCCCTCATGGCCACCTCGGTCACCGACAACAGCCCGAACGCCTGCACCGGGTCGGTCGAGGGCTGCACCGGCTGACCCCGACGAACGGCGCCGGGCCGGCGGCCCCTCAGACCGACCAGCCCGGCGCCACGCTTGACGGTGCCCCTAACCGCCCCCCGCCGCGGCCGCCGTCGACGGCAGGGTCAGGCCCCATGCCCCCGGTCTCAGCGTCCATGTCCGCGTCCGGACGGGGCCCGTGACCAGCGCGTCCGCCCGGTAGCGGAAGTCCGCGCCCGACACCGTCACCGTCAGGGCCCGCGCCATGACCGGATCGGTGTGGGCGCCGTGCCGCACCGTCACCTCCGCGCGTCCGCCCCCCGCCCGTACCGTCACGGCCTCCACCAGGCGGTCCAGGTCGGTCAGCAGCACCCCGTCCGCCTCCACCCGCAACCGGTGGGTCCGTACCGCGGATGTGTGCGGTGCCGGTCGGACCAGGGTGCGGACCAGCGAACGGCAGGTGTCCCACACGGACGCGCCGCCGGTCGAGCCGTTCATCGCGGGCGCTCCCGCCGGCCCCGCGGCCGCCGGGATCGCCAGATCCCCCAGCACCACCCCGTCGCTCTCGTCCACCAGCAGATCGAGCCGCTGTACGACCCCGTCGAGCACGGCCCGCGCCGCGGCCACCGCTCCGCGCGGCACACCCAGCGCATGCGCCAGTGCTACGGACGGCCCCACCGGGACCATCGCCAGGGCCCCGTCTCCGAGCCAGCGGTCGCGGTGCAGCAGGGCCACCGCCCGAAGCAGCGTCCGGTCGTCACCCACCACCACGGGCCTGCGCGACCCTCTGCGGGCCAGTGCCCGCGCGAATTCCTCGGGCCCCTCGGGGAGGCAGATCTTCGCCTCCGACCCGCCACACAGCACATCTTTCGCGATCCGCACGGACTCGCCGTCGTTTCGGCGGGCGACCGGGTCGATGACCACCAGTAGCTGGTCGTGAGCCGACACCTCGGTCCTTCCTCGGGTAGCATCTTTGTGCAAGAGCCCCTTGCGCTATTGCGCCAGGGGCTTCGTCTATTCCGGGGCAACCGGTCCGAAGACTCAGGCACGGCTCAGGCCCCCTGACCTTGGTCTTGCCCCGCCCGGAAGGGGTGTACGCCTGTGCCCGCACTTGTGCTGCTCGGTGCTCAGTGGGGTGACGAGGGCAAGGGAAAGGCCACCGACCTCCTCGGTGGATCCGTGGATTATGTGGTGCGCTATCAGGGCGGCAACAACGCCGGCCACACGGTTGTCGTGGGCGACCAGAAGTATGCGCTGCATCTGCTCCCTTCCGGAATCCTCTCGCCCGGATGTACCCCGGTCATCGGCAACGGCGTCGTCGTGGACCCGGCGGTTCTGCTCTCCGAGCTGAGCGGGCTGAACGACCGCGGCGTCGACACGTCCAAGCTCCTGATCAGCGGTAACGCCCATCTGATCACTCCGTACAACGTCACTCTCGACAAGGTGACGGAACGGTTCCTCGGGAAGCGGAAGATCGGCACGACCGGCCGTGGCATCGGCCCGACCTACGCCGACAAGATCAACCGCGTCGGCATCCGCGTCCAGGACCTCTACGACGAGTCGATCCTCGAGCAGAAGGTCGAGGCGGCGCTGGAGTCCAAGAACCAGCTGCTCGCCAAGGTCTACAACCGGCGCGCCATCGAGGCCGGGAAGATCGTCGAGGAGATGCTCCAGTACGCGGAGCAGATCAAGCCGTACGTCGCCGACACGACGCTGATCCTCAACAACGCCATCGACCAGGGCAAGGTCGTCCTCTTCGAGGGCGGCCAGGGCACACTCCTCGACGTCGACCACGGCACGTACCCCTTCGTCACCTCCTCGAACCCGACCGCGGGCGGCGCCTGCACGGGCGCGGGCGTGGGTCCGACGAAGATCAGCCGGGTCATCGGCATCCTCAAGGCGTACACCACGCGCGTCGGAGCGGGTCCCTTCCCGACCGAGCTCTTCGACGAGGACGGCGAGGCGCTGCGCCGCATCGGCCACGAGCGCGGTGTGACGACCGGCCGTGACCGCCGCTGCGGCTGGTTCGACGCGGTCATCGCGCGCTACGCGACCCGGGTCAACGGCCTGACCGACTTCTTCCTCACCAAGCTGGACGTCCTGACCGGCTGGGAGCAGATCCCGGTGTGTGTCGCGTACGAGATCGACGGCAAGCGGGTCGAGGAACTGCCGTACTCCCAGACCGACTTCCACCACGCGAAGCCGGTGTACGAGTACCTGCCGGGCTGGTCCGAGGACATCACCAAGGCGAAGACCTTCGACGACCTGCCGAAGAACGCCCAGGACTATGTGAAGGCGCTGGAGGAGATGTCGGGCGCGCCGATCTCGGCGATCGGTGTGGGCCCCGGCCGTACCGAGACGATCGAGATCAACTCCTTCCTGTAGGACGGCTTTCGGACGGGGGAGCCCCGGATGGTGGCTCCCCTGTCCGGCGTTGCGCCAGGTCACCTTGGGAACGGCCACGGGCC
This sequence comes from Streptomyces sp. SLBN-118, assembly GCF_006715635.1. Taxonomy (NCBI): domain Bacteria; kingdom Bacillati; phylum Actinomycetota; class Actinomycetes; order Kitasatosporales; family Streptomycetaceae; genus Streptomyces; species Streptomyces sp. SLBN-118. Next base: position 3,621,122 of record NZ_VFNP01000001.1, on the reverse strand, counting down.
TTCCGCGAGTTCCTCGGTGCGGACCCACACCCGCCGGCGTGGAGCGCGTCGGCCGGACAACGATGGAGGCACCTGCCCGGGCTCGTGTCACCGGCACCTCGTAGGCTCCCGCCCATGAGCGACGGGGAATCCGGCAGACGGGTCATCGACGGGCGCTTCGAGCTGGAGGCCCGGCTCGGTGGCGGCGGTATGGGCATGGTGTGGCGAGCGCGCGATCTGGCGCTGGACCGGGCCGTGGCCCTCAAGGAGGTGCGGCCGCCCGATCCCGGGCTCGCCGAGGCGGACCCCGGGGCCGCTGCGATGCTGCGGGAGAGAGTGCTGCGGGAGGCGCGGGCGCTCGCCCGGGTCAATCATCCCCATGTGGTGACCATCCACCACGTGGTGGACGGCGCAGAGCACGCCTACCCGTGGCTCGTCATGGAACTGGTCACCGGCGGATCGCTCCAGGACCGGCTGAACAAGGGGCCGATGACGCCGGTCGAGGCGGCCAGGATGGGGCGCGACGTGCTGGCCGCACTGCGGGCCGCGCACGACGTCGGCATCCAGCACCGTGACGTGAAGCCCGCCAATGTCCTGATGCGGCCCGACGGACGCCCCGTCCTCACGGACTTCGGCATCGCGGCGATCCGCGAGTCGACCTCGCTGACCATGACCGGGTCGATCATCGGCACGCCCGACTACATGGCGCCCGAGCGTATCTCCGGCGACGACGGTGGCCCGGGCTCGGACCTGTGGTCACTGGCGATGATGCTGTACGTCGCCGTCGAGGGGAACCATCCGCTGCGCAGGGGGACGACGCTGGCGACCTTGGCCGCCGTGCTCAAGGAGGAGCTTCCGCCTCCTCGGCGGGCGGGTGTGCTGGCAGGGGTACTGGCCGCGGTTCTCGTCAAGGACCCGGCCGCGCGGCCGGACCCGGAGACCGTCGACCGGATGCTTGCGCAGGCTGCTCAGGGTGAGGTCGGCACTCCAAGCGGGACGGGCGGGACGGCCGGGACCACGTCGTACCGGCTGACGCCCCCGTCAGGACCGGCGACGCCTCCGCCGGGACCCGCGACCCCGCCGCCCGCACCGCCCGGGTTCGGGCCGCCGATGGGCTTCGGACCCGCGACCGGGCACAATGCCGTGCCGGTCCCCATGGGGCCGCCGACCCCCTACCCGATGGGCCCCACACGGCACACAACGCCCCCGACGGGCGCCCGTGCGAAGCGCCGGATCGCGATCGCGTCGTCCGTCGTCGGGACCGTGCTGGCGGGCGTCCTGGTGTGGTCCCTGCTGCCGGACGTTGGCGGGAAGGGCGATGCCACCGGCTCCTCACCGGCCGGCTCCCCGGCCACCAGCTCGCGGACCCCGACACCGACCGCGACGTCCTCCGCCCCGCCGGAGAGGACGGAACCGGACAAGACGGAGAAGGTCGATCTGCTCACGCCCGCCGGCATCCGGATGGCGATCAAGGAGATCAAGGCGAAGACGGGCACCAACAGGGCCGGTGACTTCACCGTCTACCCGGAGCACATCTCCGTGTCCGTCATGGTCAAGGGGAGCGACAAGCGCTACGACAGCTGGACCTACCGCGTCGGCGAGGGGGCGACCAAGGGCATCATCAGCAGCACGCTCATGGGCGGCGATCTCCCGTTCAGCCTGGACGAATTCGACTGGGACGTCGTCCCTGCTCTGCTGGCCAGGGCCGAGAAGGACCTGAAGGTGAAGAATCCGACCTCACGTTATCTGCTGGTCAACGCGGCCAACGAAACGTTCAACACGCCGAAGAACCTCGCCGTCTACCTGGCAGACGACTACGAAAGCGGCCACCTCGAGGCCGACCCCAAGGGCAAGGTGACCCGGGTCATGCCGGCCGAGGGGGGCTGAGCTGCCCTCCTCATGAACGGCGGTACTCTCGGGGCGAGTTGCCCGTGTCGAGGAAGGACCGGGTCAGCGTGCTGCCGCTCACTGTCAGGACCGACGACCCGGCGGCCGCGCAGTCGCCGCTCAGCACCCGGGAGGGGCCGATCACGACCCGGTCGCCCGCCGAGAACAGCTCGGCGTCCGACGTACAGGCCGCGCCGTCCCCCGTGGTGGTGAAGGTGACGACGCTGCTGCCCACGGCGCCCTGTGCGACGGTCAGCCGCTGCGTACCCTTCGAGCTGCTCAACGACCGCTCCCACGAGCCCAGGAAGCGCTCCGGGATCCGGTTCGAGCCCGCCCTGCGCAGTGTCGAGGTCCGGCCGCCGCTTGCCGTCCACGCGAGGGTTCCGTCGGAGCGCGCCGTCAGGGTCTGCTCGCCGATGGCGGAACACTTCCCGGCCGGCGTGCTCGCGGTGACGCCGGTGTCGATACGGATCGAACCGCCGCCTGCCGCAAGCAGCTTGCCGGTTCCCTTGCACAGATAGCTCTCGCCCACGCTGATGCTCGCGACGACCGTGTCGCCGACCGTGCCGGGGGAGAGGGTGATCCGGCGCTCCGACCCGGTGTCCGTGCCGTCGCGGTAGACGCTCCCGGTCCAGGTCCCGGTATACGCGGCGGGAAGCGCGGCCGGCCCGGCGGCCTTCCCCGGCTCTCCCGGCTTCTTGCCCGCGGGCTCCTTGGACGCGGGAGTCTTCGCATCCTTGCTCGCGCCGCTCCCGGGCTCGGACGACGACAGCGACTCCTTGCCCTTGCCCTGACCGGCCACGCCGGGCTGCCCTGTGGCCGGCCCGCCGCCGCCCGGACGGCTGCTCACCGTGTCTCCGCCACCGCGCAGCAGAGTGACGGCGGCAAAGGAAGCGCCCAGCAGCGCGGCCACGGCGACAGCCGCGATCGCCACGGTCCGCCCGGAGCGCTTGCGTGCCTGAGGGCTCGTACCGGTGGTGTCGGGTCCACCTGCGCCCGTGAGGTGCGCCTGTACCCAGGGGCCGTAGGGGGCGGGGGCCAAGGGGGCTGCGGGTGCGGGGGCTGCGGGACCATGGGCTCCGGGTGCCGGAGCACCGTACGCCGGTGGGTTCGCCGCGGCGCCCCTCGGCGGCGTATCGGCGTCGAGCAACGACACCGCGTGCTGGCCGAGCTGGGCGATCAGAGCCGCGGGCAGCCACGGCGCGGCCGGATCGGCGGGACGGGTGCGCTCCACGATCTGCTCCGGCGTCGGCCGCTGCGCCGGCTCCTTGGCCAGACAGTCCGCGATCAGCTGCCGCAACTCCCCGTCCACGCCGCTCAGATCGGGCTCCTCGCTGACGATGCGGAACATGATCGAGTGGATCCCGGTGTCCGAACGCCCGAACGGCAGCCGCCCGGTCGCGGCGTAGGCCAGCACCGAGCCCAGCGAGAAGACGTCGCCTGCGGGTCCGACGCGCTGACCCTGGATCTGCTCGGGCGACATGTATCCCGGCGACCCCACCACCACGCCGGTCTGCGTCACTTCCTCGGCCGGGTTCTCCAGCGCGCGGGCGATGCCGAAGTCGATGACCCGGGGACCGGCGATGGTGACCAGTACGTTGGACGGCTTCAGATCCCGGTGCACGAGGCCGGCTCCGTGCACGCTCCGCAGCGCGCCGGCCAGGCCGTACGCCAGTGTCCGCACCGACTCATGAGGCAGCGGGCTCTCCCGCACGACCTGCAGCAACGAGGGTCCGGCCACATACCCGGTCGCCACCCACGGCTCCGCAGCCTCGGTGTCCGCGTCCAGCACGGGCGCGGTCCACTCCCCGCCGACCCGGCGTGCGGCGGACACCTCCTGGCGGAACCGGTGACGGAACTCCGGCTGCCCGGCGAGCTCGGCCTTGATGAGCTTGACGGCGACCGTGCGCCCGCCCGCGGAACGTGCGAGGTACACCCGGCCCATACCGCCCTCACCAAGGCGGCCGAGCAGACTGTACTCACCTATGGAGCGCGGATCCTGGGGCGCGAGCTGTTCCATGCGCCGAAGCCTACGAGGTCGGCCCTCGCCGCAGATCCGCCGCCCCTTGGGCGTCGCGCACGGCAGACGGCCGTGCGTGCGGATGACGTCCTGGCCGTCCCCCGGTTCATGTAGCCGAGGAAGCCGGGGCCAGTGAGTCCGCCGGTGGCTGCCCGTAGGCGTACGCGCTATCAGCTTTCCCGGCCCCGGGTCCGCGCCGCGGTTCGGTGTGAGCCTCAGCCCGACTTCGTGTACGTGAGGGGCGCGCCGCCCGAGCCCACCAACTCACGCACGATCGTTGTGTCGTTGGGCATGTCCAGGCGGCTCCACTGGCCCGGCGAACACTGCTTCGGGTCGCCCGAGGTCACCTGGGTCGGGCCGAGTTCGAGGGGTGGGCCCGAGGCCTGGAGGGTGGCGGACCAGGTGCAGTCGTAGTTCGGGCCGGTGCCCGACAAGGTCATCACCTGGGTGCCCGTCGTGCCCTGGGAGATCGTCATGGTGCGGGTGTTGTTGCCGTCGGCCGTGGCGAAGGACGCCTCCCAGGTGCCGACGTACTCCGCGGGGACGCCGCCCTCTTGGGAGCCGGGTGAGGTCGGGGGCGCCGTGGAGCCTCGGACGGCAGGGGTGGCCGGGGTTGTCGGGGTCGTCGGCGAGGAGGTCGTGGGGCCCGGCCTGGCGTCCGTCGGGGACTTCTTGCCGTCGTCGCCCATCACCGCGTACACCGCACCGCCCGCCGCGACCGCGACCAGCACGGCCACCGCGATCAGGGCGATCGTGCCGCCCCTCCTGCGGGGCGGGGGCGGGGGTACGTAGGGGGCGGGCATCGGCTGGTACGGCACCGGCGGGCCGTGAGTCACCGGGGCCGGGCCGTGCGGGTAGCCGTAGGCCGGCAGCGGCGGGGGCGGTGTGGGCAGCGGCGTCGGGACGGGCGGCTTCGGGGCGGGCGCGGTCATCGTCGGCGGCTGGACCGGGGCCGGAGCCTGCGGCTGTTCCACCTCCAGCAACTGGACGGCATGACGGCCCAGTTGGGCGATCAGCGCGCCCGGCAGCCAGGGCTCGGCGGTCGCGTCGGAGGTCGTGAGCTCCAGGATCCTCTCGAGCGTCGGGCGGGCCTCGGGATCCTTGTGCAGGCAGTCCCGTACGAGACCGAGCAGGCTCTGTGGAAGACCCTCCAGGTCCGGTTCCTCCTGCGCGATGCGGAACATCAGGGCGTGCACCCCGCTGTCCGCCGAACCGAACGGCATCCGGCCCGTCGCCGCGTACGCGAGAACCGAGCCGAGGCAGAAGATGTCGCAGGCGGGCGTCACACGGTCGCCGCGTACCTGCTCCGGAGCCATGAAGCCCGGCGAACCGACGAGCGCGCCGGTGCGGGTCAGCCCTCCGTCGGTGACCGTCTCCAGGGCGCGGGCTATGCCGAAGTCGATGACGCGGGGGCCGTCGATGGTGACGAGGATGTTCGACGGCTTGAGGTCGCGGTGGATGAGCCCGGCGGCGTGGATGTTGCGCAGGGCGTGGGCGAGACCGGAGGCGAGGATGCGGACGGAACGCTCGGGCAGGGGGCCGTGGTCGCCGGAGACGACGGTCTGCAGGGCGGGCCCGGCGATGTAGCCCGTGGCGACCCAGGGCACCGGCGCCTCGGTGTCGGCGTCGAGAACGGGCGCGGTCCACTCGCCGCCGACCCGCAGAGCGGCCCGTACCTCCTGGCGGAAGCGGCCCCGGAACTCCTCCTGCTCGGCGAGCTCATGGCGTACGAGCTTGACGGCGACGGTGCGGCCGCGGTCGTTGCGGGCGAGGTAGACCTGGCCCATGCCGCCCGCGCCGAGGCGGGCCAGCAGACGGTACTCGCCGATGTGCCGTGGATCTGCTGGTGCCAGAGGCTCCATCGCCGCGCGCCCTTCCCCCGTACCGCTTCGCTGCCGACGGACCGAGGATAGTGCGCGCCGACGCCTCCTAGAGGTCAGGATCCGGCGGGAGCGTCCCGAGGCTGTCGAGGGCTTTGGAGAGTTCCTGAAGAATCCGTACCGTCTCGGCGAACTGCCCGGGGCCCAGCGCCTCGGCGAGACGGGCGGCCAGTGTCGCGTGACCGGGGTTGATCCGCGCGATCGCGGCGCGGCCGTCGTCGGTGGGGCGCAGGAGTTTGGCGCGGCGGTGGGCGGGGTTGGGTGCGTACGCCGCGAGGCCCCGCTCGACGAGCAGATCGGCGATCCGCTGCACGCTCTGGCGCGTGATGCCCATGGCGCGGGCGATCCCGGCGACGGGCAGCGGCTCGTGCAGCACCGCGCCGAGGACCTGCCACCGGGCCGCGGTCAGCCCGGCGGGCTTCGCCAACTCCTCGGAGAGGGCGAGGAACTGTCCGTTCAGCCGGAAGACGCCGAGTGCTGTCCGGCTGAGCAGGTCCTGCTCCGCGCGGCTCATGAGGTGAGGACCGCGAAGGCGGAGGCGTCCGAGTCGTGGAACAGCCGGTACCAGGCGTCCAGCTTCTCGCCCTCGTACACGCCGAGCCTGGCGAAGACCTCGCGGGCGAAGGCGACGGGCTCGGTGGGGCCCGCGGTGATCAGGTCGCGGTCGGTGACGGCGTCGGCCTCGCGGTAGTGGTCGCCGCCCTTGTAGCCGGTGGCCCCGAGGTAGAAGGAGGCGGCGCTGGTGTGATCGCGGTCGTCGAGCAGTCCCTCGCGGGCGAGCCCGGCGGTGGCACCGCAGATGGCGGCCACGGGGACGCCGGCGTCGAGGAAGGAGCGCGCCTCGGCGGCGAAGGGGGCGAGGTCGTCGCCCGTGTCCCAGAGGTGTGCGCCGGTGAGGATGAGCAGGGCGCTGTCCTGCGGGTCGAGCTCGCCGAGGGCGAGATCGGGCTGGATGCGGACGCCGCCCATGGTGGTGACGGGTTCGGTGGTGGGGCCGACGGTGCGGACGGTGAAGCCGTTCTGGGTGAGGTGTGCGGTGGTGTGGCCGGATTCCCAGTCGGCGAAGGTGTCGTAGACGGCGAGATGAACGGTGCGGGTGCTCATGGTGGCCCTCCTGCCTCGATGACAGTATCCTGTCGTATCAGCAGCATGCTGTCAATGCATGCAGTCCCGCCCCGGGACTTCCCCCGGGGCGGGAGCGACACAGTGCCCAGGAACGGCGCCACGGCCATACACCGTGGCCATGTCGGTCCCCACCCGCCCCTCCTTACCCTTGCCCGCATGACCCCTCATCCCGACCCCCAGGCCGGCGCAGCCGTGAAGGCCGCAGACCGTGCGCATGTGTTCCACTCCTGGTCCGCCCAGGGCCTGATCGACCCGCTCGCCGTCGCCGGTGCCGAGGGCTCGTACTTCTGGGACTACGACGGGAACCGTTACCTCGACTTCACCAGCGGTCTCGTCTACACCAACATCGGCCACCAGCACCCCAAGGTCGTCGCGGCGATCCAGGAACAGGCGGGCAGGCTCACCACCTTCGCGCCCGCGTTCGCCGTCGAGGCGCGCTCCGAGGCCGCACGCCTCATCGCCGAGCGGACGCCGGGCGACCTCGACAAGATCTTCTTCACCAACGGCGGCGCCGAGGCCGTGGAGAACGCCATCCGGATGGCCCGGCTGCACACCGGCCGCCCCAAGGTCCTCAGCGCCTACCGCTCGTACCACGGCGGCACCGCGACCGCGATCAACCTCACCGGGGATCCGCGCCGCTGGGCCTCCGACAACGGCACCTCCGGTGTCGTGCACTTCTGGGCGCCGTTCCTCTACCGGTCGCCGTTCTACTCCGAGACCGAGGAGCAGGAGTGCGCCCGCGCCCTCCAGCATCTCGAGGACACCATCGCCTTCGAGGGCCCGGCAACGATCGCCGCGATCATCCTGGAGACGATCCCGGGGACCGCGGGCATCATGACGCCCCCGCCCGGTTACCTCGTGGGTGTACGCGAGATCTGCGACCGGTACGGGATCGTCTTCGTGCTCGACGAGGTCATGGCCGGATTCGGGCGCACCGGCGAGTGGTTCGCCGCCGACCACTTCGGTGTCATACCCGACCTGCTGACCTTCGCCAAGGGCGTCAACTCGGGCTACGTACCGCTCGGCGGAGTCGCCATCTCCGCCGAGATCGCCGCGACCTTCGAGACCCGCCCTTACCCCGGCGGCCTGACCTACTCCGGACACCCGCTCGCCTGCGCCGCCGCGGTCGCCACGATCAACGTGATGGCGGAGGAGAAGGTCGTCGAGCAGGCCGCACACATCGGCGCGACCGTTCTCGGTCCGGGTCTGCGCGAGCTCGCCGAGCGGCACCCGAGCGTCGGCGAGGTGCGCGGTACGGGTGTCTTCTGGGCGCTCGACCTCGTACGGAACAAGGAGACGCGCGAGCCGCTGGTGCCGTACAACGCGACCGGCGCGGCGAACGCCCCGATGGCCGCGTTCGCGGCGGCGTGCAAGTCCCATGGCCTGTGGCCGTTCGTGAACATGAACCGCACGCACGCGGTGCCGCCGTGCAACATCTCCGAGGCGGAGGCGAAGGAGGGCCTGGCGGCGCTGGACGCGGCGCTGTCGGTGGCGGACGAGCACACGGCCTGACTCGGCTTTCCTCAGGGCGCCGCACCGGAATCCCGGTGCGGCGCCGTGCTGCTGCGCGGCTGGGCAATCTCCCGCCGCCGCGCCGTAGGAGGAGGGCGGAGTGGGGAACAGTCCGCCGCAGGCCGCGGTCAGGACCGCGCCGGCTCCACCTCCAAGAACCGCCGCTTCCGCGGCCCCCGGTACATCAGCGCCTCCCACCCCAGCGCCGCCAGCGCCCCCGCGCACTCCGCCAGCCGGAACTCCTCCTCCTGAGCCGCTCCGCCGCCCGGCGGGCCCAGCCAGTCCACGCACACCATCCGGGCCCTGTCCGACGCGCGTACGCGATAGCCCGTCGCCGTCCTCGCACCCGAGGCGTCCACGGCCGAGGGCGGGATGCCCGCCGCCTCCAGGGCAAGGGCGACCGCGCGGACCATCCGGTTGAGCTCCCAGGCCGCCGGCGCGGTGTTCGTCACGCGGCGGATCTGGAGCAGGCCGTCCAGCGCGGCGCGCACCTCCGCGGCCCGTACGTCCGCGGCCCGTGCGGAGAAATCTGGTGGTTGACCGTCACCCGTCGCAGCCTCGAAGACGTCTGTCATGTCAGAATCCCCTGTCCGCACCCGGTTCGTGACGTCTGGCCTATCGTGTCCGGGACCCCGGAGAAGGAGAAGGCCACGATGCAGGGCAACGGCAGCAGTTCCGCTGTCACCCGCAACACCCTGCGACAACAGATCGCGGACGCGCTGCGCGACGAGGTCCTGGCCGGGCGTCTGCAGCCCGGGCAGGAATTCACCGTCAAGCAGATCGCCGAGCAGTACGGCGTCTCCGCAACACCCGTCCGCGAGGCCCTCGTCGATCTCTCGGCCCAGGGGCTGCTCGACTCCGACCAGCACCGGGGCTTCAGGGTCCACGAGTTCTCGGTCGACGACTACCGCGGCATGGTCGAGGCACGCGCACTCATTGTGGCCGGCGTCCTCCACCATGCGCAGAAGCGCGGCATCACCGGGGTGCCGGGCAAGGCGCTGGTGTCCGTACGCCGCCGGGCAGAGGAAGCCGCCCGCGCCGCCCGCGCCGGGGACCTGGACATCCTCATCGGCTACGACCTGCGTTTCTGGCGCGAGCTCTGCGCACTCGTTGCAAACCGGTACATCTGCGACTTCCTGCACCGGCTGCGCGTCCAGACCTGGGTGTTCGCCGTCCCGTATCTGCGCGGTCTGCGCAGCGCTGAGGAGTTGCGGCAGTGGCTGTGGAGCGGCCACGAGGAGCTGGTGGACGCCGTCACGACCGGCGACGCCGAAGGCGTGCGCGCGGCCGTCGGCGCATACGACGAGCATGCGCTCGCCTGGGCGGATCGGCTGGAGCAGTGAGCGTAGACCTGAGTGTCGTCGTCCCGGCGTACAACGAGGAGGGGCGGCTGCGTCCCACCCTGGACGCGATATGTGCCCATCTGCGCGCGGACCCCGGCCGCTGGGGCGAGTGGGAGCTGATCGTCGTCGACGACGGCTCCACCGACGCCACCGCCACGATCGCCAAGGAGGCGGCGGCCGAGGAGCCTCGCATCCAGCTCGTCAGCGGCGACGGCAACCGCGGCAAGGGCAGCGCCCTGCGCCTGGGCGTGCTCGCCTCGTACGGCCGGCTCGTCCTGATCACGGACGCCGACCTCGCAACGCCCATCGAGGAGCTGGACCGTCTCGACAAGGAACTCGCCGCCGAGGACAGCGCGGCGGCGATCGGTTCGCGGGCGCACCCGGACTCGCGCATCGAGGTGCACCAGCGGCGGACGCGCGAATGGCTGGGCCGGATGGGCAACCGCCTCATACGCGCCGTCGCCGTGCCGGGCATTCATGACACCCAGTGCGGCTTCAAGCTTCTGGACGGCGACAAGGCACGTGCGGCCTTTGCTGATTCACGGCTTGACGGGTGGGGGATCGACGTCGAGGTACTGCGCTTCTTCCGGCGGTCGGGATGGCCCGTGACGGAGGTCCCGGTGCGCTGGTCGCACCAGGCGGGCTCCAAGGTCCGGCCGCTGGACTACGGCAGGGTGCTGCTGGAACTGCTCAGACTGCGCGCCCGTGCCCTGCGCCCCGTCGACCTGGCCGTCGTCGGGCTCTTCGTCCTCGCGTCCGTACTGCTCTACAAGAATCTGTGGGCGGACCTCGACCGGGGCTATCTCGCCGACTCGGGGCAGGACCAGAACCAGTGGGAGTGGTTCTTCGCAGTCACCGCCGACAATGTCGCGCATCTGCGAAATCCCCTCTTCACCACGCTCCAGGGATTTCCTGACGGCGTGAACCTGATGGCGAACACCGTCATGTTCGGGGTGTCCATACCCCTCGCGCCCGTCACGCTGCTGCTCGGCCCGACCGTCACCTGGGCGCTGGCGCTCACGCTCGGGCTCGCGGCGACCGCGAGTGCCTGGTACTGGCTGATCGCCCGGCGGCTGGTGAGCAACCGGTGGGCGGCCGCGCTCGGCGCGGCCTTCGCCGCCTTCGCGCCGCCGATGATCTCGCACGGCAACGCGCACCCCAACTTCCTCGTGCTGTTCATGATTCCGCTGATCATCGACCGGGCACTGCGGCTGTGCGAGGGGCGCAACGTCGTACGCGACGGAGTGCTGCTGGGCCTGTTCGCGACGTATCAGGTCTTCCTCGGCGAGGAGCCGCTGCTCCTCGCGTCGGTGGGCATGCTGCTCTTCGCGCTCTCGTACGCGCTCGCGCGCCCCGATGTGGCGCAGGCGGCCCGGAGGCCGCTGCTGCGTGGGCTCGCCGTCGCGGCCGCGGTCTGTCTGCCGTTGATCGCCTTCCCGCTGGGCTGGCAGTTCTTCGGCCCGCAGAGCTACAAGAGCGTGCTGCACGGGGACAACGCGGGCAACAGCCCGCTGGCTTTACTGGAGTTCGCGGGCCGGTCGCTCGCGGGCTCCGACCAGGTCGCCGATCCGCTCGCGCTGAACCGCACCGAGCAGAACGCCTTCTACGGCTGGCCCCTGGTCGCGCTCGCGGCGGCGATGGTGGTGCGGCTGTGGCGGCTCGCTCTGGTCAAGGCGCTGGCCTTCACGGGGCTTGCGGCGGCGTTCCTCTCGCTCGGGCCGAAGTTCCGCATCCCGTACACGGACATCCTGCTCACCGGCCCATGGCGTGTGCTGGCCCATCAGCCGCTCTTCGAATCGGTCATCGAGTCGCGGGTGGCGATGATCTGCGCCCCGGTGCTGGGCGTTCTGATCGCGCTCGCAGCCGACCGGCTCGTGGCGTCCAGGGACCGGGTCAACCAGGTGGTGGGCCTCGCGGCGGTGGCGGCGGCGCTGCTGCCGGTGCTGCCGACGCCGTATCCGGTGCGGGAGCGGCCGCAGGTCCCGGAGTTCATCACGCAGGGCATCTACCGCTCCTACGTCAGCAAGGGCGAGTCGGTCGTCACGGTGCCGCTGCCCAATCCCGGCAGCGCGGAGGCCCTGCACTGGCAGTCGGCGACCGGCCTCGGTTTCCGGGTCGCGGGCGGCTACTTCAACGGGCCGTGGGGACCGGACCGTATCGGCATCTACGGCGCGACCCCCCGGCACACCTCCAACCTCTTCAGCGAGGTGCGCAACACTGGGCGCGTGCCCACCATCGGCCCGAACTGGCAGGCCCAGGCGCGCTACGACCTGGCGGCCTGGAAGGCAGGTGTGGTGGTGCTGGAGCCGCAGTACAACGAGGCGGCCCTGTATGCGACCGTGGAGAAACTGCTCGGGCGCCCGGGGAAGCGGGTGGGCGGTGTGTGGGTATGGGATGTGCGGGACCCGAAGGATCCGGTTCGGACAGACAGCTGACCGGCACCCTTCGCCGATTGTGTCCCTGCCACTACGCTGTCCCGTCCGTGCCCGACCCCGTTCCCGATCTTGTGCCTGATGCTGTTCCGTCCCGGTGCCCCACCTTGTGCCCGAAACCCCTGGAGAGCGAGCCCTCCCTTGGCCTGTGACCTGTGGCTGGTCCCCCTCGTCGACGTGCTGTGCCACAGCCCCGACAACCCCTTCGCCGAAGAGATCGCCGCCTACGACAAAGCACTGACCAGTGCCGGAATGCCGACGGTCCCCGTCTTCGCGTACATGCCCGGTCTGTCCGGCGATGTGGCTCCCGTCGCGGGCTTCGACTACGACGCGCTGCACTTCCTGCGGCGCGCGTACCTGCTGCAGCTGTGCGGGCTCGCGGTGACGCCGGTGGACGAACTGGGCGGTGACTACGAGCAGTTGCTGGAGATGTTCGAGGCGACCGCGCAGCAGTCGCATCTGGTCTGGCACTACGACCACGCCGGGGCATACGTCCCCGTCGACTTCGCCTCGCCGCTGTTCAACGACGAACTGCTCGCCGGGGGCGGCCCGCTTGGCTCCACCCAGGGTCTGCTGCGGGAGCTGGAGTTCGTCGCGCCGTCGATCGGCATCGACCCGGCGAACCCGCCGGAGGCTCCGCAGCCGCCGGACCGGCCGACCTCGCTGGAGGAACCGGCGGGGCCGATTCCGTACGACGAGAGCCCCTTCGCGCGGGAACGGCATGTGTGGCTTGGCCTGCACGCTGCGGCGACGCGCAGCCTCGGCCAGGGCTCAATGATCATTTTCAGCTGACGCACATCCCCCGCACATCCGCTGAACGCGCCGCCTTAAGCTCCGTGACATCTCCGCCCGGTAGGACCGGTGCATGTCACAGACGAGTACCCCGGTGACGGGGGAGACGGTGGACGAAACTCTCCCCCGACCGACGCGCTTCGCGGACGTCAAGGGCTGGTTCTGGCCCGTGGACCAGCTGCTCTTCGACTGGTTCCTGTCCTATCAGCGGGACACGGATCCGGACGGCCGAGGGGATCTGCTCGAGCTCGGCGCATACCTGGGCAAGAGCGCGATCTTCACGGCCGACTATCTGCGGGAGGGTGAGGAGTTCACGGTCTGCGACCTGTGGGACTCGCCGGCACCGGACGACTCCAACAGCGCGGAAATGGACAGGTCGTACTCGACGCTGACGAGGCGGGCGTTCGAGGCGAACTATCTGTCGTTCCACGACGAACTGCCCACGATGGTGCAGGGGCCGACTTCCGTGATCACCTCCCGGGTGAGCCCGGGGAGCTGCCGTTTCGTGCATGTCGACGCCTCGCACCTGTACGAGCATGTGCACGGCGACATCGAGGCGGCGAAGGCGCTGCTGCAGCCGCAGGGCATCGTGTCCTTCGACGACTTCCGCGCGGAACACTGCCCGGGGGTCTCGGCCGCGGTGTGGGGCGCGTTGCCGACCACGGGCCTGAAGCCGATCGTGATCACGGGCACGAAACTCTACGGCACGTGGGGTGACCCGGCGCCGGTGCGGGGGGCGCTGCTGAGATGGCTGGAGTCGCGTGCGGACCTGTGGCACGGGGTGGAGGAGGTGGCAGGCCTGCCGCTGATCCGCATAAAAGGCAACAAGGCAAAGGCGCCGCCGCACCCGAAGTCCCGCCACAAGCCGCTACCGAAGCCTGAGCCGGCCGCACCCGTGCCCGTGTCTGCCCCTGCGGCGGCCGCGGCCCCGCCGCGCCGCCGCCCGTCCCGCGCCCGCCGCCTGGCGAAGGACCTGCTCCCGCCGATCGTGACGAGGGCGCTGCGGCCGGGCCGTAGCGCCTGACCTCCTGGCCCGGGGGCGGAAGGCGAGCTGCTTTGCGGCGAGACTGCCGCTCCCTGGGTGCGGTGGCCTGAGTCTGAGGCGACATCCGGGGTGGAGCCCCGGGTCCGTGAGCGGGTGCCCGCCCCGGACCTCATCCCCCCTCTGGGGCGTCCGGCCTCAGCCTCTGGGGCGTCCGGGCTCAGCGCGGGGTCCGGGGGCACGGCCCGGTGAGCGCCGGCCGCAGGCCGCGGCCTCAGCGCGGCGTCTCCGGTGGGCGCTGGCGGGGCATGTTCGGCCGCGTCCCCGGCGGCAGCGGCGTTCCGCGGCCATCCGTCGCCCGCCCCGGCGGCTGCCCTTCCACCCCCCGTCCCGGCCCCGCCCCCGTCGACTGCATCACCAGGGGCGCCGGGCCCGAGCCGAACTCCACCATCCAGTCCGCCGTCTCCGACCGCACGAGCTCCGCGACGTCCTCCGTGAACCGCCGCAGGACCCCCACGCACCTCTCCGCCGCCTCGCTCGCCGTGCCTTCCGTCGGGCCCAGCACCTCCCTTACGCACTCGGACGCCCAGTCGAACTGCAGCACCACCAGCCTGCGCTGCACCGCCTGCGCCGTCGCCACGTTCCTTATCCAGCCCGAGGTCACCCCGAAGTACCGGTCGCAGGCCAGGCAGGCCGCGCCCAGGAGCAGCGAGAGATATCCCCACCCCGATGCCCCGTCCCGCACGCCCGTCACCTCCAGGAGAGGGAGCACGGCCCCGGCGATCACGCCCAGGGCCGTGCCGACGCGCAGCATCCGCGCCGCCCGGCGTTTCCACGCGCGGTTCGCCAGATACCAGTGAGCCGTACGCAGAGCGCCCGCCTCGACCCACCTGTACAGCTCGTCGAGGCGCTCCGCCGGTTCACCCCAGTCGCCGAGCGGAAACGGCGTCCCGGCCAGGTCACCGCGCGGCGCCCCGCCGCGCTCGCCACGGGCCGGGCCCCCGGGCTGCATGTCCGGCTGGCTCACCGGTCACTCCTCTACGACGTGGAACGAGGTGGTACGACGTAACACTGCGTGTACACGCGCGTGCATTCTGATGCGCATGCCCTTCCTACCGCCGAATGGTGGGCTGTGCGCCAGAAATCCCGGTATTTCCGCCCGCACGAGGTCCTTGATCAGCTAAGGGAGTCCGCCCCCACTCACTCGAAAGAGTTGTCACCGCAGGGTGGGGCGAGCCGCCCGGCAAGCACGTAGGCTCGGCTTACCGAACAATCGTCGTCGAAATGCCAGGAGTGACCGTGATTCCCGGTGGTGGCCAGCCCAATATGCAGCAGCTCCTCCAGCAGGCGCAGAAGATGCAGCAGGATCTCGCGCAGGCCCAGGAGGAGCTGGCACGGACCGAGGTCGAGGGTCAGGCGGGCGGCGGCCTGGTGAAGGCCACGGTCACCGGCTCCGGCGAGCTGCGCGGACTGGTCATCGACCCCAAGGCCGTCGACCCCGGGGACACCGAGACTCTCGCGGATCTGGTCGTCGCCGCCGTCCAGGCCGCGAACGAGAATGCGCAGCAGCTCCAGCAGGAGAAGCTCGGCACGCTCACCCAGGGTCTGGGCGGCATGCCGGGCCTGCCCTTCTGAGGCGCGGGCCCACCAACTACCGTAAGCACCACAGCACTCCACGAGAGGCGTTCCGTTGTACGAAGGCGTGGTCCAGGACCTCATCGACGAATTGGGCAGGCTGCCCGGCGTCGGTCCCAAGAGCGCGCAGCGGATCGCCTTCCACATCCTCCAGGCGGAACCGACCGACGTGCGCCGGCTCGCCCACGCCCTGCTCGAGGTGAAGGACAAGGTCCGCTTCTGTGCGGTGTGCGGCAATGTCGCCCAGCAGGAACAGTGCAACATCTGCCGTGACCCGCGCCGTGACCACTCGGTCATCTGCGTGGTGGAGGAGCCGAAGGACGTTGTGGCGATCGAGCGGACCCGGGAGTTCCGGGGCCGCTACCACGTGCTCGGCGGGGCCATCAGCCCCATCGAGGGTGTGGGCCCCGACGACCTGCGGATCCGTGAGCTGCTCGCCCGCCTCGCGGACGGCACGATCACCGAACTGATCATCGCCACGGACCCCAATCTGGAGGGTGAAGCCACCGCCACGTACCTGGCGCGCATGATCAAGCCGATGGGCCTGAAGGTCACAAGGCTGGCCAGCGGTCTGCCCGTGGGGGGAGACTTGGAATACGCCGACGAGGTCACGCTGGGGCGTGCCTTCGAGGGGAGACGACTTCTCGATGTCTGACGCCAACCTGCACGCCGTCAATCAGGACCCGGACAGCTTCGCGGTCCAGATCGCCGACTCGATCGAGTCCTTCATCGTCGCGACCACGGAAGTCGCGAAGGGCGACGAGCCCGACAGTGCGGTGCCCTTCCTGCTGCTGGAGGTCTCCCAACTCCTGCTGACGGGCGGTCGGCTGGGCGCGCACGAGGACATCATTCCGGACGAGCGGTACGAACCGGACACCGGCCCCGACGTGGACGTCGACGACCTGCGCGAGCGCTTCGCCGTGCTGCTCGACCCGGTCGACGTCTTCTCCGAGGTCTTCGACCCGTACGAACCGCGCAAGGCCCCGGTCGCCTCCCGGATCTCGGACAACCTCGCGGACATCGTCACCGACCTGCGCCACGGCCTGGCCCACTACCGTGCGGGCCGCACGAGTGAGGCGCTGTGGTGGTGGCAGTTCTCGTACTTCTCCAATTGGGGCCCGACCGCCTCCGCCACGCTGCGCGCGCTGCAGTCGCTGGTCGCCCACGTCAGGCTGGACCAGCCGCTGGAGGAGCTGGACGGTCTGGACACGGACGAGGACCTCGCAGAGGACGCGCTGGCCGAGGAGGCCGGGAAGGTGATGGCGCAGGAGATCGCGGGCCCGCTGGGCCTGCGTACGGCCACCTGAGAGCTCCCGGATCCTTTTCCGGCCACTATGTGGCGCGTCACCGGCGGGCGGGCCCTCGGGCCGACGTGACACGGCCCACATACCGCGTAGCACGCATGAGTCGGGGCAGGAGTCGTCCGGGTGGCCGTGACCCTTCCCGGTGATCACGTAGTGAGCGGGACATCTCACCATGTGACTGCACCGGGTCGGAGTCCGGCCGCTCGTTAGACTGAGCCGACCGCAGTAGTGCGGACCGAAACGGACTGAGCGAGGAGCGCACGTGGGCCTTGTCGTGCAGAAGTACGGAGGCTCCTCCGTTGCCGATGCCGAAGGCATCAAGCGCGTCGCCAAGCGAATCGTCGATGCCAAGAAGGACGGCCACCAGGTGGTCGTCGTGGTATCCGCGATGGGCGACACGACGGACGAGCTGATCGATCTCGCCGAGCAGGTATCCCCGATCCCTGCCGGGCGCGAATTCGACATGCTGCTGACCGCCGGAGAGCGGATCTCCATGGCCCTGCTGGCGATGGCGATCAAAAACCTGGGCCACGAGGCCCAGTCGTTCACCGGCAGCCAGGCAGGCGTCATCACCGACTCGGTCCACAACAAAGCGCGCATCATCGATGTGACGCCGGGCCGGATCCGTACGGCGCTGGACGAGGGCAACATCGCCATCGTCGCGGGCTTCCAGGGTGTGTCCCAGGACAAGAAGGACATCACCACCCTCGGCCGCGGCGGGTCCGACACCACCGCCGTCGCCCTGGCCGCCGCCCTGGACGCCGAGGTCTGCGAGATCTACACCGACGTCGACGGCGTCTTCACCGCCGACCCCCGGGTCGTGAAGAAGGCGAAGAAGATCGACTGGATCGCCTTCGAGGACATGCTGGAGCTCGCAGCCTCCGGCTCCAAGGTGCTGCTGCACCGCTGCGTCGAGTACGCACGCCGATACAACATCCCGATTCACGTCCGCTCGTCCTTCTCGGGACTGCGCGGCACCTGGGTCAGCAACGAACCGCAAGGGGACCAGAAGGTGGAGCACGCCATCATCTCCGGAGTCGCCCACGACGTCTCCGAGGCCAAGGTCACGGTCGTCGGAGTGCCGGACAAGCCGGGCGAGGCCGCGGCCATCTTCCGTACGATCGCCGATGCCGAGATCAACATCGACATGGTCGTGCAGAACGTCTCGGCGGCCACGACCGCCCTGACCGACATCTCCTTCACCCTCCCCAAGACGGACGGCCGCAAGGCCATCGACGCCCTGGAGAAGGCGAAGGCCGGGATCGGCTTCGAATCGCTGCGCTACGACGACCAGATCGGCAAGATCTCGCTCGTCGGCGCGGGCATGAAGACCAACCCCGGTGTCACCGCCTCCTTCTTCGAGGCGCTCTCCGACGCGGGTGTGAACATCGAGCTGATCTCCACCTCGGAGATCCGTATCTCGGTGGTCACGCGTGCCGACGACGTCAACGAGGCCGTGCGCGCCGTGCACACCGCCTTCGGTCTCGACTCCGACTCCGACGAGGCGGTCGTCTACGGAGGCACCGGTCGATGACCCGCAAGCCGACGCTTGCGGTCGTCGGAGCGACCGGAGCCGTCGGCTCTGTGATGCTCCAGATCCTTTCGCAGCACGCGGATGTCTGGGGCGCCATACGACTGGTCGCCTCTCCGCACTCGGCCGGCCGCAAGCTGGCCGTGCGCGGTGAGGAGACCGAGGTCGTCGCGCTCGGCGAAGAGGCACTGACGGGCGTCGACGTCGCGCTCTTCCTCGTACCGGACGCGGTGTCCGCGCAGTGGGCGCCGGTCGCCGCGGCCAAAGGCGCGGTGGTTGTGGACAATTCGGGCGCCTTCCGGCTGGATGCCGATGTGCCACTGGTCGTACCCGAGGTCAATCCGCATGCCGTACGGGTCCGCCCGCGCGGCATCGTCGCGAGCCCGCACGACACCACGCTCGCGATGGTTCCGGCCGTGGGCGCGCTGCACGCCGAGTTCGGGCTGCGCGAACTGGTCGTCGCCTCCTACCAGGCCGTCAGCGGCGCGGGGCGTGACGCCGTCGGGGCGCTGCGCGCCCAGCTGTCGCTCGTTGCCGGTACGGAACTGGGCGCCGGGCCCGGAGACGTACGCAGGGCCGTCGGCGACGAGCTGGGACCGTTCGCGGCACCGCTGGCGCTGAACGTGGTGCCCTGGTCGGGGACCCTCCAGGACGGCGGCTGGTCGTCCGAGGAGCTGGGGCTGCGGGCCGAGACGCGCAAGATCCTCGGCCTGCCGGGGCTGCGGGTGGCGGCGACGTTCGTCCGCGTCCCGGTGCTCACCACGCATTCGCTCGCCGTGCACGCGCGCTTCGAGAGCGAGGTCACGGTGGAGCGGGCGCACGAGATCCTGGCGACCTCGCCCGGAGTGGTGCTCTACGACAATCCGGCGGCCGGGGACTTCCCCACGCCCGCCGATGTGGTGGGGACCGATCCGACGTGGGTGGGGCGGGTGCGGCGGGCTCCGGACGACCCCTGTGCGCTGGACCTGTTCGTCTGCGGCGACAATCTGCGCAAGGGTGCCGCGCTCAACTCCGCTCAGATCGCGGAGGCTGTCGCGGCGGAGATCGGGCCCGCGCTCGCCCCCGGCTGATCCGTCCCGTTTGTTGCCGCTCTGTGCGCTTCCTCTGTCTGCTTCCCGCTGAATCGGGGCGGGGGAAGCGGAATGCTTTGTAGGCTCTGTGAACACCCTGTGATCAAGACGAAGGTCTGTACCACTTGAACTGGGGTGCAAGGATGTTCGACGATGCGCTTCCCCTCTTTCTGCAACCGGCAGTTGGGCGGGAGGCGTCTTTGCGGTTGCCCCTTCACGGTGCCGCGAAGAAAAGGGGCATTGGGGAAGAGCGGGTACGCATGGGCGCATTTGGTTCACCGTCAAAAACGGTGGCGTACGCGTACAACCCTGACGGGGGGAAGCGTGTCCAACAGGCGTGGCAGAGGTTCTCGACTTCACCAGGGTGGTCCCGGTCCGCGGCGCAGCAGTGCGCCCGCTCCGCCGGCCCCGCCCGCCCGCCGGCATGCCGGTGATCGCCCCCATGCCCCGCACCACCCGCATCTCGTCCCAGCGCGAGGGCGCTGAGGACACCATGGCCGCGGGTACCACAGTCGATCACCTCACCGAGACCTATCGCGCCCACTACCGGTCGCTGCTTGGTCTCGCGGCCCTGCTTCTCGACGACACGGCCTCCTGCGAGGACGTCGTCCAGGAAGCCTTCATACGCGTCCACTCGGCGCGCAACCGGGTACGGGACCCGGAGAAGACCCTGGCGTATCTGCGCCAGACCGTCGTGAATCTGTCGCGGTCGGCGCTGCGGCGCCGCATCCTCGGGCTGAAACTGCTCTCCAAGCCGATGCCGGACATGGCGAGCGCCGAGGAGGGCGCGTACGACCAGCTGGAACGGGACGCGCTGATCAAGGCGATGCGCGGACTCCAGCGCCGCCAGCGCGAGGTTCTGGTGCTGAGGTACTTCGCGGACATGACAGAGGCTCAGGCCGCCGAGACGCTGGGGATTTCGCTTGGCTCGGTGAAGGCGTACGGCTCGCGGGGCATCGCGGCGCTGCGCGTCGCCATGGAGGCGACGGCATGAGCGGGCACAGGGACAGGTTTGAGCAGTACGGGCCGGACGGGCCGTTTGACGACCGGACTGGGAACGGAATTGTGAACTACGGGCCGGAAAATGAGCTGGGCGGCCTTGGAGCCCTTGGCGGGGACGAAGTCGCCCTGCGGCGGCTGCTGCAAGGGGCGGTGCAGGATCTGGAGCCCTCCGAAGGAGCCCTTGACCACCTGCGAAGGGCAGTCCCTGCGCGACGCGCCCGCAAAAGGCAGGCGCTGGTCGGTGCGGCGGCCGCGGTGGTGCTGATCGGCACCGCCGTCCCCGCCTTCGTGCATGTGGCGACCTCCGGCGGCAGCGACAGCGCCAACCCCGTCAACGCCGGACACGGCGAACAGGCTCAGGGAGGCACCGGGGACGAGGCGGGAGCCGAGGACGGCGAGTCGGGGACGGGCAGCCCCTCCGCCGGCGGCCAGGGCACCGGGCAGAACAAGGGCGGCGCGACCCCGACGCCGGGACAGCAGCCCTCCGGCGCCACGGACGGCAGGACGGGCGGCGTCCTCAACCCGCCCGTTACCGCGCCCGCCAGCTCCGCGGTCTGCGAGTCCGGCCAGCTCGGCGTCACCGCGGCGCAGGCGGCGCCCGACGCCGAGGGCAAGGTGTACGGCACCTTCCGCGTCACCAATGTCTCCAAGACCGACTGCGCGGTCAGCGGCGACGGCACGGTCACCTTCAAGGCGCTGGGCGCGGCCGACCCCGCCAAGATCACGGTGGCCGAGCACACGGCGGGCGACGCGGCGACCGGTCTGCCGGCCCCCTCGGAGGAGGCGGCTTCGCTGCTGCTGAAGCCGGACACGGCGTACGAGGTGAAGTTCGCCTGGGTCCCGAAGGACAGCTGCCCGACCACCGGAGCATCGCCCGAACCCACGCCGTCGGAGGGCGGCTCGTCGGGCGCGAGCACAGGCACGGGCACGACCTCGGGGAACGCCGAGCCCCAGCTGGTCCCCACGGCCGACGGCCCGGCGGACGGCAGCGTCGCCGTGACCCACACCACCGGGGTGGGCTCGCCCAGCGCGGAGACGACGATCACCAACGCGTGTTCAGGCACGATCTACCGCACGGGTGTGCTGAGCGCTCAGTGACGGGCCGGTCCGGGCCGGCGCCTGCGCCCGCGGCGCCGCGCGACGGAGCCGCACATCGGCAGCTGCCCTACCCGCCCCCCCACCGCTCGGTTTGAAGGTCGGGCAGGTGGGCCCGCCCCGATTGGCGCGGGTTCCGGCGGCGCCCGTTACGCGGGCTCCAGGCCAAGCGCTCGGTCTCGCTCAGCCTCCGCTTCGCGGCGCAGCAGCCGGAACCACATGAAGAGCACGAAGCCGGCGAAGACGAACCACTCCCCGGTGTAGCCCAGGTTCTGGAACGCCTTCAAGTCCAGCCCGCTGCCCTCCGGCGCGGACGCCGGGACCGGCTTCAGTCCGCTGTCGGCCTCCGTGAGGGTGACCCACGCGTCGTACACGTCGTCCGGCACGAGGTTCACCAGCGACGCCGCGCTGATCATCCCCAGCTGTCCGCCCGGCAGCCCGCCCGCCGCGTGCACGCCTTCGGTGCCCGGGGTCTCCGAGGCCTGCAGGGCGCCGGCCACGGTGACCCTGCCGGCGGGTGCCGCGGGGGCGGCCGCGCCCTGCCGCAGCCAGCCGCGGACCACCGGCAGCGTCCGGCCGCCGTCGGTCTTGAGCAGCGTAAGCACATACGAGCCGCGCTCACCGTCCAACTGCCGGTCCGGCACCAGGAACTGCTTGCCGTACCGCCCGCCGGCCGTCACCTGCCGCCCCGACGTCTTCTGGTCGACGGGCAACAGCTCGTCCAGAGGCACGGCCTTCTGCTCACCCGGCGCGGGCCCCTGCTTGGCCTGCTGATGCGTGGTGACGCGGTCCTCGAACTTGCCGAGCTGCCACGACCCCATGAAGACACAGAAGGGGATCGCCAGCACGACGAAGATATTGATCCCCCACCAGCGGGGCGTCAGCAGGAACCGGTACACACCCCCACGGTACGGAACGTGCCGACCGCCCCTCGGCCCGCCCCCCGTTCGCGGAGCCCGTCCCGCCAGCCGGCTACCCCAGGTCCACCCCCTGCCCCAGGTGCTCGGCTGCGAACGCGAGCTCCAGCCCCACCTGCTTGATCCGCTCCTCCACCACCAGCGAGCCGTGCCCCGCGTCGTAGCGGTACACCTCGTGCATCGCGCCGCGCGCGGCGAGCCGGTCCACATAGTTCTCGACCTGGCGGATCGGGCAGCGCGGGTCGTTGACGCCCGCCGAGATATAGACCGGGGCCCGGACCGCGTCCACATACGTCAGCGGCGAGGAGGCCTCGAACCTCTCCGGGACCTCCTCCGGCGTACCGCCCAGCAGGGTGCGGTCCATCGCCTTCAGGGCTTCCATCTCGTCGTGGTACGCCGTGACGTAGTCCGCGACCGGTACCGCCGCAAGGCCCAGCGCCCAGGCCTCGGGCTGGGTGCCCAGGCCGAGCAGGGTCAGATAACCGCCCCATGAGCCGCCCGCCAGGATCAGCCTCTGCGGATCCGCGAGCCCGGATGTCACCGCCCACTCCCGGACCGCCGCGATGTCCTCCAGCTCGATCAGCCCGACCCGGTGCTTGAGGGCGTCCGTCCATTGCCGGCCGTACCCAGTCGAGCCGCGGTAGTTGACCCGTACGACCGCGTATCCGTGGTCGACCCACGCCGCCGGGCCCGCCGCGAATTCGTCGCTGTCGTGCCAGGTCGGGCCGCCGTGGATCTCAAAGACGGTCGGCAGCGGGCCCGTCGCACCCGCCGGCCTCTGCACCAGCGCGTGGATCCGGCCGCCCGGCCCCTCCACCCAGGCATCCTCGACCGGCACCGATTCCGGCGCCTTCATGCCCGGGGGATCGAGCACGACACCGCCCGATGTCGAGCGGACCTGGGGCGGCAGCGCGGCCGAGGACCACAGGTACTCCACCTCCCCGCCCGGCCGGGCCGTCGCACCCGAGACCGAACCGGCCGGCGTCTCGATCCGCACCAGCTCCCGCGTCGCCAGGTCGTACCGCCACAGCTCGCCGCGTGCCTCGAAGCTGTGCGCGACCAGCAGCCCCGAGCCGTCCGGATACCACTCGGCGTTCACATCGCCCGGCAGGTCGATCGCGAGATCGGTCTCCTCGCCCGATGCGACGTCCCAGATCATCGGCTCCCAACGGCCGCGCCGCTGATGCCCGACGAGCAGCCGGGTGTCCCCGTCCACCGGAGCGAAACCGAGGACCTCAAGCCCCAGTTCCTCAGTGCCCCCCTTTGTGTCGTCCAGCTCGCAGACGGGGCTGCCGTCGAGGCGTACCACTCGCAGCGCCGAGTGCATCGCGTCCCCGTGCTCGGTGTGCTCGATCGCGATCAGCGTCCCGTCGTGCGACAGATCGCCGACCCCGGCGGACTCCCGGTGCCGGTAGATCTCGGCCGGCTCCGCGTCCTTGCGTACGACGTGAATCGTCGTGCCGTCCTCGTCGGTCGAGCGGCCGACCACCGAGGTGCCGTCCCGGCCGATGGCCAGACCCGCCGGATAGG
The DNA here is from genome assembly GCF_006715635.1 of Streptomyces sp. SLBN-118. Classification (NCBI taxonomy): domain Bacteria; kingdom Bacillati; phylum Actinomycetota; class Actinomycetes; order Kitasatosporales; family Streptomycetaceae; genus Streptomyces; species Streptomyces sp. SLBN-118. The sequence goes on along the minus strand of NZ_VFNP01000001.1, from coordinate 3,597,086 downwards.
AGGGTCCGAGGCCCGGCGCGGCGGGCTCGTCGTCCCCACCGCCGAAGGGCTGGCGCATCCAGACGCCGAACTCGTCGCCGTCGGTGTCCGAGAACCACAAGATCGACGCGCCGTCGGGGGAGAGCACCCCGTCCGTCGTGCCATTGGGCCGGTCCGTCGCCTGCCGCTGCTCGCCCGTCGCCCGGTCCCAGGCGTACAGCTCGTAGGTCCCGGTGGCGTTGGACACGAAGAGCGAGCGGTGCGGTGCGTCCTCCGCCCAGTCGGGCAGGGAAACGCGCGGCGCGCGGAAGCGCTTCTCCCAGTCGGGCATGCCGGGCAGCTCCGGCGTGCCCGGCAGCTCCGGCGTGGAGTCGGTGATCTCAGTCATGACCCCATTCTGCGCCGGACCCCCGACAATCCGTTCGGGCCGTCCGCAGCCTGTGGATAACTTCGGCGTCGCGCTCGTGATCACCCGGGCCCGATTGTCAGTGGCCGGGTGCACACTCGCCGTATGAACCGATCGACCTCAGCGACCGAGCTGCACAAGACCGTTGAGACGTACTGGTCCTCGGCCGAAGCCCGCGACTGGGCGGGCTTCGCGGCGACGCTGGCCGAGGACGTGGTCTACGAGCTGCCGCAGACCCGCGAGCGGATCCGCGGCCAGGAGGCGTGCGTCCGTTTCAACCGCGAGTATCCGGGCGACTGGCACCTGCGCATACAGCGGATCGTGGCCGACCGCGACCAGGCCGTCACCTGGATCCACGTCACCGTGGGCCTTGAGGAGATGTACGTGGTCACCTTCTTCACCGGTGACGAGGAGGGCCGGATCACGACCGTCACGGACTTCTGGCCCGAGGCGTACGAACCGCCGCCGGGCCGCGAGCACCTGGTAGAGCGCTACTGAGGCGCGGGCCCGGGCGTGGTGCGGCGTACGGCGACGGCTGCCGTGTAGCCGGGATCCGCGGGCAGGTCGGCCACCAACCAGTCGGCGTCAGCGGCCGGTTGGGGTCCGGCCCCGACATAGGTGAGGGCAAGGTCCTCGTTCAGGCCGACTCCCGTCGCCTTCAGCAGGGCCTCCTTACGTGTCCAGCAGCGGGCGAAGGCGAGGGCGCGGTCCGCCGTGGGCAGCGCCGCGAGGTGTGCACGCTCCTTCGGGTGCAGCTGGGCGGCGACATCGGCGACGATCCCGATGTCGCCGGGTACACCTTCGACGTCGATGCCGACGGGTCCCGTGGCCAGCGCGATCATCACCAGGCCGCTGGTGTGCGAGAGCGAGAAGTGCACCGGGCTGCCCGGGACGACGGGCCGCCCGTGCGGGCCCCCGCAGTGGGTGCACGGCTCGCGCGAGAAGGGCACCGCTTCCGGGGCCAGTCCCAGCCGCTCACCCAGAAGCCTGCGCAGCGTCACGTGCGCGACGGCGTAGGAGTCCCGGTCGGTGTCCCGCACAAAGGCAGCCAGGCGCGTGGACTCCTCGCCGTCGAGGATGTGGGGCCGGGCGAGAGCATCGGCGATATGGTCGGGCACCCGGCCGGACCACAGCAGTTCCACGCCCGGCAGCGCCTGGGCCTCGCGGCCGATGGGGGTGTCGGTCGGCATGCTGTGGTCCTCCGCCTGTGGTTCGACGCCGGCATCAAGGCTGACGGGCCGGACGGTCCATCAAGGTGGTCGGCCCCCGAGTCGACCGTACGGGAACGGGAGCCGGACCGTGCGGCCCCGCCGCCGAAGCCACCGCGGGGGCCGGCACATACCGGGCAGGTACGTCGGCTGTACCGGGCCGACGGACACCCGGGCGCGTGCCAAGGGCCCGACCCACGCCGCACGCGTCGTCGAGGATCAGGCCCTTGAGCAGCTGAACAGGCTTACGCGGCTCAGATATTGACGCCGAAGTCCTGCGCGATGCCCCGCAGGCCCGATGCATACCCTTGGCCGACCGCGCGGAACTTCCACTCCGCGGCGTTGCGGTACAGCTCGCCGAAGACCATCGCGGTCTCGGTCGAGGCGTCCTCGCTCAGGTCGTACCGGGCGAGCTCCGTGCCACCGGCCTGGTTGACGACGCGGATGAACGCGTTGCGCACCTGGCCGAAGGACTGCTGGCGGCTCTCGCCCTCGTGGATCGAGACCGGGAAGACGATCTTGTCGACCTCGGCCGGCACGCCCGCGAGGTTGACCTTGATCTGTTCGTCGTCGCCCTCGCCCTCACCCGTGAGGTTGTCACCGGTGTGCTCGACGGAGCCTTCTGGGCTCTTGAGGTTGTTGAAGAACACGAAGTGCTGGTCGGAGACGACCTTGCCGTTGGCGTCGACCAGCAGAGCGCTGGCGTCGAGGTCGAAGTCCGTGCCGGTGGTGCTCCGTACGTCCCAGCCGAGGCCCACGACGACCGCGGTCAGTCCCGGGGCCTCCTTGGTCAGCGAGACATTGCCGCCCTTGGAAAGGCTGACACCCATGGAAATCCCCTGCGCAATCCGGCGCGGGCCGCGCCTCTTGACGATTCCTTTGCCCAACGGGGCAACGAGCGGTCCCCCTCCCTGGTTCCCCTGTCGCCCGATGTCATCGTCCGGTTGGCCCTCACCACGCTTCGGCACCCTCGACAATGAGCGCCGCGCGGTCGCGGCGGACCAGGTCGCGGGGCCCGATCATGGCCATCGCCCTCTTGCCGGGCATCAGGGCGGACATCTCGGGCGGACATGTCAGGTGAGATCGTCGCGCCCCATCCGCTCCCCGGCCCGCCTGCGCACTCGGCGCGACACCGCGGTCGCGGCGGCGGTCAGGATGACGAAGCTGTACAGGATCTGAAACATGGTCACCAGTCGTGCGGTCTGGCTCAGCGGCACCACATCCCCGTAGCCGACCGTCGCCAGAGTGATGACGGTGAAGTACAGGGCGTCGAGCCGTGTCTTGAGTCCCTGGAACGAGTCCGGGTCCTTGGCGAGGGCGTAGTACGTCCCGGAGAAGAGCAGTACCGCCATGAGCATCAGGACGGGAATGACGATGACGGGGTGGGCACCCGGCCTGTCGATGTACGCATCCCTGATCTGACGCAGCAGCAGGTACGTGGCGACGGCGAGCCCCGCGAAGAAGATCGTCCAGCTGACCAGGGGGCGGTCCGGTCCGAGGCTGTCGAGGGGGAGCAGGAAGTACGCGGTGGTCATGGCGACTACGAGACAGACGGGTGGACCCACGACTCGTAGCACTCCAGGATTGGTTGTGCGGTGCACCACGTGAGCCTCCCGCCCGAGGTCGCGTCCCGCCGAAGCTCGCCCCCACCACGATCGTCCGCCCCGGCGATCCCCCGCCACTCCACGGCAGCCGAACGGTGCGTCGGCGCCTGAGTGCCCCGCGCCCGAATCACCCGGACGGGCGTACCCAAATGGCGCCGAGATGGGCCGGGGCCGACGCTCGAAGTCCCGTATGTGACCGGCGTACGGGACCGAACAGAGGACCACACCATGAGTCAGGACCAGCGGGCAGGAACACCGACGTACACGGGGCCGCAGCCCGGAGAACCGAACAGCGGATGGGTGACCGGCGGACTCGCCTTCGCCGCCGTGCTGATGCTGTGCGTCGGAGTGCTCGGCGTGCTCCAGGGCATCGCTGCGATCATCGAGGACGACGTGTACGGCCGGGTCGGCAACTACGTCTATCGCATCAACCTGACCGGCTGGGGCTGGATCCACCTGATCATCGGCGCCTGCCTCGTGATCACCGCCGGGGGCCTGTTCAAGGCCGCCACCTGGGCGCGAGTCATAGGTATCTGCCTGGCCTCGCTCAGCCTCATCGCCGAGTTCATGTTCCTGCCGTACTCGCCGATCTGGTCCGTAGTCATGATCGCGGTCGACGTGTTCATCATCTGGGCGCTGGCGGTGTACCGCAGTGACGCGCCGCGTAAGGCCTGATCAGCCTTTCGTGATCGACTTCCGCTCCCCTTCGAGGAGTTGGGAGGCGATGAAACCGACGACCGAGCAGACGATGACCAGCGGCATCTGGTGCGCTGCGTCAGTGCCGAGCAGCAGGAAGGAGAGCACGGCGCTGGTGAGCGGGAGACGGGTGACCACTGCCGTGGCGGTGGCCATCCCGAGCGCGAGCCCCGGCGCCGTACCGAGGCCCGGCAGACCCGAGCATGCGATGCCGATCGCGGCACCGAGCATGAGGGAGGGGAAGATGGGGCCGCCGCGCAGGCTGCCCAGACAGATGCCCCATGCCAGGCCCTTGAACAGGACGAGAGCGGCCAGCGTGCCGATGGACCAGGCGTGGGGCTGTGCGGCCAGGCTGCTCAGAGTCGTCTGGCCGGACAGCGCGGCCTCCTCCGGCGAGCGGTCGGTGACCAGGGCGTACGCGGAGATGCAGATGCCCACGGCCATGGCACAGGCGACCGTGCGGACGGCGGTGAGCCGTTTCGTCCAGGCTTCCGTGAGAAACCCGAGGCGGTGCCCGGCTGTGACGATCACCGCGATCAGCACCGCCACGGGAATCCCCCACAGGAAGTCCCACGCGTCCGGGTTTGTGTCCGGCGGCACCTGGGGCAGGGTGAGCCCCCCGGTCGACAGCCCGGTCCATTGCCCGAAACCGGTGAAGACCAGCGCCCCCACACCGCTGGCCAGCAGACAGGGCAGCAGCAGGAGCACCAGCTGCGAGCCGCCGAGACCGGCGGCCTCCACCACCATCACGGCGGCCACCAGAGGGCCGCCGAGAATCGTGGAGATCGCCGTAGTGGAACCGGCGGTGCCCACAACGAGCGCGGCCTTGGGGTCCGCTTCCCGTTTCGCCGCCCGCACGCTGAGCAGGGCAAGGCCGCTGCCCACCCCCATCAGAGGAGCTTCCGGACCCAGCACCACGCCCAGAGGCAGCCCCGCAAGGGCGGCGAAGACCACGCCCGGCAGCTCCTTCGGCCCGAGGGTCGGACCGCCGAAACCGTGGACGGGCACATGCCCGCCGTGGCCCGGCACGCGTGTGACGACTGGAGCAAGCAGCAGCCCGGCCAGCAGCAACGCGGGCAACGGCCACCACCAGGGCGGCTGGTCGTATCCGGCCGCCTCCGGCAGGGACTCCCACACCCAGTGCTGGAGCTCGTGCTGCAGGCTCACGAAGTAGAAACAGGCGAGCGCGATGGGCACGCCCAGGATGACGGAGACCAGCAAGAGGCGTAGGTAGCCGGGGCTGAACAGCGCCTCACGCAGCGTCAGCGGACCCGGGTCCGGCCCTTGGTCCTTGGGCGCGGGGGTTGCGGACTGGCCTGGGGGCGGCGGGGGGTTTGCGGACATGGAGGGCGCGCTCTCCTCGATCTCCGGCGGGCCAGGTGCTGGTGGGCACAGTCAACGCGGACGAGATCAACGGCGCACTCCGGAGATGGCGGTGGGGTGACGGACCTGGCCCCGGCTGGCTCAGTCGTCGGGCGGCGGGAGCCTTGCGGGGTTGCGAACATGTTCGTCAGGTACTTGTTCGTGCCGAACATGTTCGTTAGCCTCGGTCCATGGCTACTCACGGCAATGCACCCCTCAGTCGTAGGGAACGTCCGGCCAAACGCGCCCTGACCCGGCCGGGCATCATCGCCGCCGCAGTGCGGATCATGCGGTCCGAAGGTCTGCAGAAGGTCACCATGCGACGCCTGGCGCAGGAGCTGGACACCGGCCCGGCGTCGCTCTACGTGTACGTGCGCAATACCGCCGAGCTGCACGCGGCAGTCCTGGACGAGTTGCTCGGCTCCGTCGACCTGACGCCGGTCAGCGAGGACGGCGACTGGCGCGACCGGCTGATCGAGGTCCTCACCTCCTGCACTTCGGTGCTGTTCGCCCACCCCGAACTGGCCCGCGCGGCACTCGTCGCCCGCCCCAGCGGCGAGCACTATCTGCGGCGGGTCGAGGCGCTGCTGGCTCTGATGGACGAGGGCGGCGTCCCGCCGGGGCAGGCCGCTTGGGGCGTGGACCTACTGCTGCAGTACGCCACCGCGACCGCCGCCGAGCACGCCGGTCAGGGCCAGGCCGCCGACGCCCAGGACGACTGGGACGCCCTGACCAGGGCCCTGCTCGGCGCCTCTCGCGACACCCACCCCCATATCGCCGCACTCGCCACCGCGCTGCTCTCGGGCGAGCCCCGGACCCGGTTCGCCTGGGGTGTCCGTGTGCTGCTCAACGGCATCGTGCACACCCCCGTACCGGCCCCTCCGGCCGGTTCCGCGGCCTGAACCGCACCCCACGAGGAGTATCGGCATGACCACCCACCACCCTCTGGCCATCATCGGCGCCGGTCTCGGCGGCCTCACCCTGGCCCGCGTCCTGCATGTCAACGGCATCGCAGCGACAGTTTTTGACCTGGAGGCGTCCGCCGGGGCCCGCACTCAAGGCGGCATGCTCGACATCCACGAGGAAACCGGGCAGGCGGCGCTGCGTGCCGCGGGCCTCCATGATCAGTTCCGCCGGCTCATACACCCCGGTGGCGAGGCCATGCGCATTCTCGACAAGCACGGCGTCGTACGGATGGAGCAACAGGACCCGGGCGACGGCGCACGTCCCGAGGTTGACCGCGGACAACTGCGCGACCTGCTGCTCACCTCGCTGCCCGAGGGCACTGTCCGCTGGGGCAAGAGGATCACTGGCGCCGGCCCCCTGGGCGGCGGCCGCCACGAAGTGACCCTGGCCGACGGGAGCGCCTTCACCACCAACCTGCTCATCGGCGCCGACGGGGCCTGGTCGAGGATCCGCCCGCTGCTCTCGGCGGCCCTCCCCGCGTACACGGGTGTGTCGTTCGTCGAGGTGGACCTGCTGGAAGCCGACCGGCGCCACCCCGGCAGCGCGGCCGTCATCGGCGGCGGATTCTTCTTCGCGCTCGACGACGGCAAGGGACTCCTCGCCCACCGCGAGACCGACGGCAGCCTGCATGTCCACGTCGCGCGCAAGGCACCCCACGAGTGGATCACCGGCATCGACTTCACTGACACCGACGCCGCCAAGGCGGCCGTCCTCGCCCACTTCGACGGCTGGCACGACAGCCTGCGCGCGCTGGTCGCCGAGGCCGACGGCGCCCTGGTGCCGCGGCACATCCACGCCCTGCCCACTGCCCACCGCTGGGACCGGATCCCCGGGGTCACCCTCCTGGGCGACGCCGCCCACCTGATGTCCCCGTTCGCCGGCGAGGGCGCCAACCTCGCCATGTTCGACGGCGCCGAACTCGGCAGCGCCCTCGCCGCCCACGCAGGCGACACCGAGGCCGCACTCGCCGCCTACGAACGGACGCTGTTCCCCCGCAGCGAATCCTCAGCCGCGGAGTCGGCCGCCAGCCTCGACCTGCTTTTCGGCGACAACGCCCTTACGGGCCTGCTGGACCAGTTCGCTTCCCACAGCCAGCCGGGCTGACCCGCGCGGCCCGCTCCCTTGGTGTCACCGGTCCGTACGGCATGCGCGGAGGTGTACACGGTGGAACAACTCCGCCAGATCATGGGCGCCTTGTGGATCACCGATGCGGCGGCAGAGGTCTCGCTGAACCTGCGAACACACTTCGCCGGTACCCACGAGTTCAAGCCGGGTGACCACCAGCGCAAGGCGCTCACGACGGCGCTGGACCAGCTCGTTGCCTGAAGCACGGCTCTCGCCACGCTGCGCTCCACTCGAAGCTCCGCAGCCGCCTGCCCACGAGGCAGTCCGTCCATCGCCGCGGTCAACAGGTTTGACAGCAGCCCGAGTTCCCCGTTGCGCTGCCTGCACGAGCCGCGCGGAAAGACTCCCCGGAGGACACGAGAAACCACTCAGGGGCCTGATCCACTCGGTGGATCAGGCCCCTGACCTGGTACTTCACTGTCGGGGTGGCGGGATTTGAACCCACGACCTCTTCGTCCCGAACGAAGCGCGCTGCCAAGCTGCGCTACACCCCGATGTCACCGCTGTCGCGGCGACATCGATTACTTTAGCCCACCCGCGGCCCTGGACGAAATCCGGTTTTCGCGCACGTCCCCGGGCCGTCTCAGTCCCGTGCCACCAGTGTGAGCAGCGTCGCTTCCGGCGGGCACGCGAACCTCACCGGCGTGTAGCGGCTCGTGCCGCAGCCCGCCGAGACGTGCAGGTAGGAGACGTTTCCGGCGTTCTGGTGGGTCGAGAGGCCCTTGACGCGGGCGGTGTCCAGGTCGCAGTTGGTGACCAGGGCGCCGTAGAAGGGGATGCACAGCTGGCCGCCGTGGGTGTGGCCCGCCAGGATCAGGGGGTAGGCGTCGGCTGTGAAGGCGTCGAGTGCGCGCAGGTAGGGGGCGTGGACCACGGCCAGGGAGAGGTCGGCGGCCGTGTCCGGGCCGCCGGTGACGCGGTCGTAGCGGTCGCGTTTGATGTGCGGGTCGTCGAGGCCCGTGAACGCGAGCTCGTAGCCGTCGAGCTTCAGGCTGCCGCGGGTGTTGCTCAGGTTCACCCAGCCCGCCGTGTCGAACGCGTCGCGCAGCTCTTCCCACGGGTTGTGGACCACGCCGACCGCCGGGGCGTTGCCGTTCAGGCCGTGTCGGCCCTGGACCTTCTCGATCAGGTAGCGGCCCGGGTTGCGAAGCGTGGGGCCGTAGTAGTCGTTCGAGCCGAAGACGTAGACGCCGGGGTATTCGAGCAGCGGGCCGAGTGCGTCGAGGACCTCGGGTACGGCGTCCGGGTCGGACAGGTTGTCGCCGGTGTTGACCACGAAATCCGGGCGCAGGCCCGCCAGGGACTGGAGCCACGCGCGTTTCTTGCGCTGGCCGCACACCATGTGGATGTCGGAGACCTGGAGTACACGCAGCGGGCGCATCCCGTGCGGCAGGACGGGAACCGTCAGCCGTCGGAGGCGGAAGGAGCGGGCTTCGAAGCCGGCGGCGTAGGCGAGGCCGGCAGCGCCGGCTGCCGTGATTCCCAGGGGTACTCCGTAGCGTGCGTGCATGCGTCCATCGTTGCAGACCCGGCGTGGCGGGGCAGCGGACGGGCGGCCGGGGCGGTGGCCTCTTCCCGCAGAGGGAGGGCGATGAGCAGGCCGAGGCAGATCCACACGTACGTATTGCTGCCGAGGAAACCGTCGATGCCCGTCGCGTCCCAGCTCCACAGCCATACGACGCTGCTGCACAGGATGACGTAGATCGCGCCCGCCCATCCCAGCAGGCGGCGCCGTCTCGGGTCCCCCTTCTGGAGGCGCAGCCCCGCGTCGATGAGGACGGCCAGTGCCGGGAACACCCAGACCAGATGGTGCACCCAGGTGACGGGGCTGATCAGGCAGGCCGTGAGGCCGGTCACGGCAAAGCCCGTGAGTTCGTCTCCGGCAGCGACGGCGCGACGTGCGCGCCAGGCCCAGAGGCAGAGGATCACGATCACGCCGAGCGCCCAGACCGTACGGCTGGGGGCGTCCGGCTCGGAAAGCCGGGCGACGACTCCCTGCCAGGACTGGTTGGAGACGTACGCAAGCGAGCCGACCCGGTCCGTGTTCCACATCGCCTCGGTCCAGTAGACCCGCGAGGCGTCGGGCGCCACCCACATGGCGAGCAGTGTCGCGCCGGCCGCGACGCCCGTGGCGGTGGCGGCGGCGCGCCAGCGGCGGGTGAGAAGCAGATAGCCGATGAAGACGGCCGGGGTGAGCTTGATCGCGGCGGCCAGGCCGATGCCGAAGCCCGCGAAGCGGCCGCGGCCCGTGGACAGGAGCCAGGCGTCGGCCAGTACGAGCGCCAGGAGCAGTTGATTGACCTGGCCGAAGCTGAAGGTGTCGCGGACTGGCTCCAGCAGGACGAACAGACAGCCGGCGACGGCGAAGGTGAACCACCGGCTCCAGCCCTGGCGGCGCACGACGGTTCCGGCCGAGCAGTACAGCACCGCTCCAGCCGCCGCGAGGTTGAGCAGCACACTGATCGCGACGGCGCTCTGCCAGTCGACCAGTGTCATCGGCAGCATGCACACGGCAGCGAACGGCGGATAGGTGAAGCCGTAGTGCGTCCCCGGGACCAGATAGTCGTAGATGCGTCCGCCGTCGGTCCACGACTCGACCGTTCCGTAGTACACACCGAGGTCGAACCAGTCGCGGTGCAGCGGGACCGTGGCCAGGAACAGTCCGACGGCGGCGGCGAGCCCCACGACGAGGGACGGCCTTCCGCGCGTGGTCGTCGGCCAGGTCACGCCCGTGGTTCTGGTCGTCGTCATGCGGCGCTCCCTTGCCGCGTCCGGCGGCTTCCCGGTCTCTTCGTCATGCGGCGCTCCTGAGCGGATCCGTCCCGGTGCGGGTCGCGGCGCGCGTCATGCGGTGGGCGCACCACAGCGCGAGCACCGCGAGGACTCCGCCGCAGGTCGCCAGCGCCACCTGAGGTCCCTCCGGCGCGAAGCCGCTCGGCAGTACCGCCAGGGCCAGTACTCCGCTCGCGACGGCGACCGTCCTGCGCACCGAACTGTCGGGTCCGGCCGCTGCTATCAGGAACAGCCCCCACAGCACGTACCAAGGCCGTATCGCCGGTCCGAGGACGGCCACCGCGAACAGGCTCAGCCTGAGTGCGTACACCGGGCGCAGCCTGTGGTGGCGCCGCCATGCGAGCAGTACGGCCAGCGCGGTGGCGCCGAGCCCTGCCAAGTGCCAGGCGGGCGCGGCAAATTGGGCCAGGCTGCTGCCCGCGTTCTCCAGCAGGGCGCCGGTCATGCGGCCGAGGGAAGAGGTGAGCGACCAGTTCTGTGGCGAGACCGGGGTGTCCAGGGCTCCTATCCATCCGTATCCGGTCCCGGTCAGTGCGGTGGTGCCCGCCGTGGTGCCGGCGCTGATCCCGAGGACCGCCGCGACAGCTCTCACTCGTGGTGTACGGCCCTCGAGCTGCCGGGCCCAGAGCAGGGCGACGGCCACCAAGCCCAGTGCGGCGGGCGCTTTCACCAGGGCCGCGAGCGTGACCAGGACGACCGCGACGATCGGCCGGCGCCCCAGCGCCGCCACCAGACCGGCGCCCAGCAGGCCGAGCATGATCGCGTCATTGTGGGCACCGCCGACGAGATGCAGCAGTACCAGCGGATTGAGCGCCCCGAGCCAGAGAGCGGCGGCCGGGTCCGCCCCGCAGTGCCGGGCCAGCGTGGGCAGGCAGAGGACCATCACGGCAACACCGAGCAGGGCGACGAGCCGCATCCCGAGCACGCCGGTGAAGACTTCGCTACGGGTGAAGTCGGTGATGGCCCGGGCGCAGGCGAGGAAGAGCGGTCCGTACGGAGCCGGGGTGTGCTGCCACAGCGGCGCCACCTCCGCCGGCAGCGGTCCGCCGAGCCGCGAGGGCCCGTGCGTGTACACGTCTATCTGTGCGTCGACCATGGCGCCCTGCGCCAGGTAGCTGTACACGTCCCGGCTGAACAGCGGCGGCGTAAGGAGCAGCGGCGCCGCCCACAGCCCGAGGGTGAGCAACAGGGTCCGCCGGCCGGGCGGCTGGGGTCCGCGGACCTCCCGCCCCAGCAGCGCCCAGGCCGCGACCAGCAGTACGAGTCCGAAGTACGCGGCGACCAGTCCGAGCGCGGCCCGGCCGGATTCCGGTGCGAGTGCGTTCCGTACGGGAAGCGCGCCGGCGGTCACACCGCCCGCGGCAAGCGCTGTCGAGCCCACCAGGCCGAGCAGTTGGCATCGGCGGGTGTCGACGGAGACGGGGAGCACCAGCATCTGGGAAGCGTGTCAACGGGCGGTGTCCGAAAGGCGACGCTGTCATCGCCATCGTGCGGCCGCCGCGTGTCGGCAGTCTTACAAACACACGCACCAGGGGTTCCACGGACCGTCGGGGGCGTCGCCGCGAAATGCGAGGGCGACGACATCGCCGCACCTGCCACACTGGACTCATGACCAGCCTCAAGTCCAAGCTTCAGGAAGACCTCACCGCCGCCATCAGGGCGCGCGACGAACTGCGTTCCTCCACCCTCCGGCTGACCCTCACCGCGATCACCAAGGAGGAGGTCGGCGGCAAGACCGCGCGCGAGCTCTCCGACGACGAGGTGCAGAAGGTGATCGCGAAGGAGGCGAAGAAGCGCCGCGAGGCTGCCGAGGCGTTTCAGCAGGGTGGTCGGACCGAGTCGGCCGAGCGGGAGAAGGCCGAGGGGGAGCTCCTCGACACGTACCTGCCCAAGCAGTTGTCCGACGACGAGCTGAACGCGATTGTGGCGCAGGCCGTCGAGGAGGCCAAGGCGGGCGGCGCCGAGGGGCCGCGTGCCATGGGGGCGGTCATGAAGATCGTGAACCCGAAGGTGGCAGGGCGCGCCGATGGTGGCCGGGTGGCTGCCGCGGTGAAGCAACTGCTCGCGGGCTGAGCCGCGCACAGACACACAGCACGAACCAGGGGACCCGGCCGCCCGGCCGGGTCCCCTGGTTCGTGACGATGTCTCGTAACGATGTCTCGTAAGGGCGACTGGTCCACGACGTCCCGTACTCGACTACCGCGGACTTCCTACGGGAACCCTGTCCCGCCGTTGTTCCCCTGGCCGCGGTTGTTCCCGCCGCCGATCAGGTCCGGCGGGATCGAGATGCCGGGGAACGGGTCCTGGCCGCCGTTGTCCTGACCGCGTTGGTCACCGTGCTTGCCGTCGTCCGGCTTCTGGGGCTTGTCCTTGGGCGGGTCCGGGATCGGGACGCTGACGAACGGCAGCGCTTCCTTGCCCTCCAGGGCCCCGGTCATCGCATCGCGCCAGATCGGTCCGGGGACCTGACCGCCGAAGACCTTCTCCTGGTACTGCCCGCCGATGTAGATGTGCTCCATCCTCACCAGCTGGGTGGGGCTGCCGACCCAGACGGCGCCGGAGAGGTTCGGGGTGTAGCCGACGAACCAGGCGTTCTTGCGCTCGTCGGTCGTACCCGTCTTGCCCGCGTTGTCACGGCTCTGGAGACCGGCTTGCTGACCCGTACCGGAGTCGACCACTCCGCGCAGCAGGGTGTTGATGGTGTCCGCGGTCTGCTCGGACATCACCTTGCCGCAGGTGGACTTCGGGACCTCGAGGCTCTTGCGGTCCGCCGTCTCGATCGACTCGATCGCGGTCGGCGTGCAGTACGTGCCGCGGTTGGCGAAGGTCGCGTACGCGTTGGCCATGGTCAGCGGCGAGATACCGGTGGAGCCCAGGGTGAGTGCCGAGGGCTCCTCGGGGAGCTTCTTGCCGTTGCCCTGCACCACTCCCAGCTTCTGGGTCATCTCCATGACCGGGCAGAGGCCGATGTCGGCGATCATCTGGACGAAGTAGGTGTTGACCGACTTCGCCATCGCCTCCTTGAGGGCGTACGGACCGACCTCCTTCTCGTTCTCGTTCTTGAGCCGCTGGTCGCCGAGGTTGACCCAGGGCTTTCCGCTGCAGGTCGCCACCTGGGAGGGGTACGGCATCTCGTACGGCGCCGGATACACCTGCGTCGGCGGCCTGCCCTGCTCTATCGCCGCCGCCGCCACGAAGGGCTTGAAGGTCGAGCCGACCGGGAAGCCGTAGTTCGAGCCGCCCATGCCCTGGTTGACCGAGTAGTTGATCTGGGTCTCGGTCTTGCCGAAGCCGTACGGTCTGGACTGGCCCATCGCCATGATCTTGCCCGTGCCGGGCTGGACCATGGTCACCGCGGAGGCGACCTTGTCCGTCTTGTAGACGTGTTCCTTGATCGATTTCTGCGTCGACTTCTGGGCCTGCGGGTCCAGCGTCGTCTTGATCGTCAGGCCGCCCTGGTTCCAGACCTTGGCCCGGTCCTCCTTGGTCTTGCCGAAGACCGGGTCGGACAGGAAGACCTCGCGTACGTAGTCACAGAAGAAGCCCGCGCCGTTGGCAGCCGTGATGCAGCCGTTCTTCGGCTTGCTGACCTTCAGGGAGATCGGCGCCGCCTTCGCCTTGTCCGCTTCCGCCTGCGTGATGTCGCGCATGTCGGCCATGCGCTGCAGCACGGTGTTGCGACGCCTGGTCGCCTCCTGCGTGTCGTTGACCGGGTCGTAGCGGCTGGGGGACTGCACGATGCCCGCGAGCATCGCCGCCTCCTCCAGCTTCAGGTTCTTGGCCGACTTGGAGAAGTAGCGCTGGGAGGCGGCCTCGATGCCGTACGCCTGCTGCCCGAAGAAGGTGATGTTGAGGTAGTTCTCCAGGATCTTCTTCTTGCCCAGCTCTTCCTCGACCTGGATCGCGTACTTCAGTTCCTGGATCTTGCGGCCGATCGTCTGCTGGGTGGCCTGGGCGACCTTGTTGGGATCGTCGCCGGCCTCCTCCACGAAGACGTTCTTCACATACTGCTGGGTCAGGGTCGAGGCGCCCTGGGAGACGCCGCCCGACTGGGCGTTGCGGTTGAGCGCGCGCAGGACGCCCTTGAGGTCGATCGCGCCGTGCTCGTAGAAGCGCGAGTCCTCGATCGCGACGATGGCCTTCTGCATGTACGGGGAGACGTCCTTGAGCGACACCACCGTGCGGTCGCGCGAGTAGACCGTGGCGATCTGCCCGCCCTGCGAGTCCAGGATCGTGGTGCGCTGACTCAGCGGCGGAGTCTTGAGATTGGCCGGGATCTCGTCGAATCCCTTGACCGTCCCCTTGGCCGCGAGGCCGAGCGCACCGACGGCGGGCAGGGCGATGCCTGCCAGCACGGCTCCGGAGAGCACGCTGACACCGAGGAACTTGGCGGCCTGCTGGGGCCCTGTCAGACCTCCGCCGGAGCGCTTCTTTGGCATGGGGGCAGCCTACGTTCTCATTCGCCGGACACGCGTATAGGCCTTGGCCTAAGCTGCTCACAACTGTCACAGCAGTGCGGTTCTGCATCAAGGCCTTCCCCCACTCCCGCTGTATCCGAAGCCATCGGGCCGTGTCCGAATCTGCCTCATGCGTCGCCCGGCGTCCGTTGTGACTCAACTAACCTGTCCCGCTTTGTCGGGATAGTCGCGTATGCCCTCAGCTCACTCCCCTGGGTGATCTGCCGCGTACGCATAGTCCGTTCGGGCCATTCAAGATTGGGCCCGAAGGGGGTGTTGCGCTGTGCCCACCTTCCGTAACGTCCTCAACTGGCAGCGGTGAATATGCCGCTGCCGCCGTGGGGGAGCCTCGATTCGGGAGAGGACGGCGCCGGCATGGGCTGGGTAACCGACTGGAGTGCGCAGGCAGCCTGCCGCACTACCGATCCGGATGAACTGTTCGTACAAGGGGCAGCGCAGAACAGAGCCAAGGCGGTGTGCACCGGTTGCCCGGTGCGGACCGAGTGCCTGGCCGATGCGCTCGACAATCGCGTCGAATTCGGCGTCTGGGGCGGAATGACCGAGCGGGAACGGCGCGCACTGCTGCGCAGGCGTCCCACGGTCACCTCCTGGCGGAGGCTGCTCGAGACCGCGCGTACGGAGTACGAGCGCAGCGCGGGCATCCTGCCCGTGGGCCTCGACGACGACGAGACATACGAGACGTACGCAGCGGTGGGGTAGCCCACCGCTGTTTTGTTTACACGGCCGCGGCTTGTCTACGCGGCTTGCCTACGCGGCGCTTGCTGTCACGGCTTCCGCTGACACAGCGTCGTTCACACGGCTCCGGCCGGGACGGAATCGCCGGTCGCGAGCTGGTCACCGATGGCCCGCAGCCCCGCGAGATCGTGTACGTCGCCGGGCAGAGCGGGCACTTGGGCCACCGCCACCTCGGGGTGGAGCGCGGTAAAACGGTCGCGCGTGCGCTGTTCGCGCGCGAGCACCTGCATCCTTTCGGCGTGCAGGCGCAGCAGACCCGCCGTCAGTTGTTCTGTGGTGTGGTCCGCAGGGGTGCTTTGCTCGGGGGTGCAGTCCACAGGGCCGTCCGCAGGGCCGTCCACGGGCTGGGGGTCGGGAGAGGCGGCCGCGGAGTCACGAACACCAGTCTTCCCGGACCCCTGATCCACAATGCGGCCCTCGTCAAGATTTTCTGCGGCCGCAAGTGCCCGCTCGGCCGACAGGCGGGCGGCGCCGCTGCCATGGACCCGGTTGAGCACCAGACCGGCCAGCGGCATCTCCTCCGCCGCCAGCCGCTCCACGAAGTAGGCCGCCTCGCGCAGTGCGTCCCTCTCCGGCGCCGCGACCACCAGGAAGGCCGTACCGGGTGCCTGCAGGAGCCGGTAGGTGGCATCGGCGCGGGTGCGGAAGCCGCCGAACATGGTGTCCATCGCGGACACGAACGTCTGCACATCACGCAGGAGTTGACCGCCGAGCAGTTTGCCGAGCGTCCCCGTCATCATCGACATGCCGACATTGAGGAATTTCATCCCCGCCCGGCCGCCCACCTTCGCCGGCGCCATCAGCAGCTTGATGAACTTCCCGTCCAGAAAGGACCCCAGACGCCCGGGCGCATCGAGGAAGTCCAGCGCCGAGCGCGAGGGCGGAGTGTCGACGATGATCAGGTCCCACTCGTCACGGGCGCGCAGCTGACCCAGCTTCTCCATCGCCATGTACTCCTGCGTGCCCGCGAAACCGGCCGACAGGGACTGGTAGAAGGGGTTCTCCAGGATCGCCCGGGCCCGCTCGGCGTCCGCGTGCGCCTCGACGATCTCGTCGAAGGTCCGCTTCATGTCGAGCATCATGGCGTGCAGCTCGCCCTCGCCCTCAATGCCCTTGACCCGTCGCGGGGTGTTGTCCAGCGAGTCGATGCCCATGGACTGTGCGAGCCTGCGGGCCGGGTCGATGGTGAGGACGACGACCTTGCGGCCGCGCTCCGCCGCCCGTACGCCAAGGGCCGCTGCGGTGGTGGTCTTGCCGACTCCTCCCGCGCCGCAGCAGACGATGATGCGTGTCGCGGGGTCGTCGATCAGCGGGTCGACCTCAAGAGCAGGCGCCGCGTCCAGGGTCATGAGCCGGTCCCTTGCTTCCGCAGTTCCTTCGACAGCTGGTAGAGCCCCGCCAGGTCGACTCCCTCGCTCAGCAGGGGGAGTTCGTACGTCGGCAGGCCGAGGGCGGTCAGTGCCGCGCGCTGCTCGCGCTCCAGCTCCACGCGCTGGGCGTGGTCGGCGGCCTGCTCCAGGAGCGGAGTGACGAGTTTCGCCGAACCGCTGACGCCCGCCGCCGTGAGTGCCTTGGCGATGTCCGGGCGCCGGTCGCCCGCGGCGTGGCGCACCGCCTCCTCGTCGAGGATGTGGGGGCGCACCATGTTCACGATGACCTTGCCGACGGGCAGCTCGGCGGCGCGCAGCTCGGCGATACCGTCCGCGGTCTCCTGGACAGGCATCTCCTCGAGGAGCGTCACCAGATGGACCGCGGTCTCGGGGGACTTGAGTACGCGCATCACGGCCTGGGCCTGATTGTGTATCGGGCCGAACCTGGCCAGGCCCGCCACCTCGTCGTTGACGTTGAGGAAGCGGGTGATGCGGCCGGTGGGCGGGGCGTCCATCACCACGTAGTCATAGACGTACGGACCTTGCCTGGTCCTGCGGCGCACGGCCTCGCAGGCCTTTCCGGTCAGCAGTACGTCCCGGACGCCGGGCGCGATGGTCGTCGCGAAGTCGATCGCGCCGAGCTTTTTGAGCGCGCGGCCGGCGGTGCCCAGTTTGTAGAACATCTGGAGGTAGTCGAGAAGCGCGCGCTCGGCGTCGATGGCCAGCGCGAACACCTCGCCGCCGCCCGACGAGACGGCGATTTTTCGCTCCTCGTAGGGAAGCGCCTCCGTCTCGAAGAGCTGTGCGATGCCCTGTCTGCCCTCGACCTCGACAAGGAGAGTGCGCTTTCCCTCGGTTGCGAGGGCCAGCGCGAGTGCGGCGGCCACCGTCGTCTTACCGGTACCACCCTTGCCGCTGACGACCTGGAGCCTGCTCACGTATTCGAGCCTAACCAGTCGGGCTGTCGCCCATGCAGGAGGCTGCCTGCGGGCTGCGTCACGAGGCAGGCGGCCGGTGCGGCTACAGTCGGCTCCATGACCAAGTGGGAATACGCGACCGTGCCCCTTCTCGTGCACGCAACCAAGCAGATTCTGGACACCTGGGGCGAGGACGGCTGGGAGCTCGTCCAGGTCGTTCCCGGGCCGAACAACCCCGAGCAGCTCGTGGCGTACCTGAAGCGGGAGAAGCAGTCGTGAGCGGCGCCGTCGAGGCGAAGCTCGCCGAACTCGGGCTGACGCTGCCGGAGGTCGTGCCGCCGCTGGCCGCGTACCAGCCGGCTGTGAGGTCGGGTGCGTACGTCTACACCGCGGGCCAGCTCCCGATGGTGGAAGGAAAGCTTCCGATCACCGGCAAGGTGGGCGCCGAGGTCACCGCCGAGGAGGCCAAGGAGCTTGCCCGTACCTGTGGGCTGAACGCGCTGGCCGCCGTGAAGTCGGTCGTCGGCGATCTGGACCGGATCGCCCGTGTCGTGAAGGTTGTCGGCTTTGTTGCGTCGGCCGCGGACTTCACCGGTCAGCCCGCTGTGCTCAACGGGACCAGCGAGCTTCTCGGTGCGGTGTTCGGCGACAAGGGTGTGCACGCGCGCAGCGCGGTGGGCGTCGCGGTGCTGCCGCTGGACGCTCCGGTCGAGGTCGAGATCCAGGTGGAGCTCGTCCAGGACTGACGTACCGCCGGCGACTTGCGCCCTGCGCGCGGCCGACGCGCCGCGCGGGACTGACTGATCGTTCAGCACGGAGTGGAGCTTGTACGGAGCCGAGGCTCCTGCTCAAGTGCCATATGGGGCCCTGAGTCCGCCGGTCTTCCGGCAGATTCGGGGCCCCGCTCGTCTTCGGTAATCCCCTGCATCTCTCTTGGCGTGGACGCGTCGACGGGTGTCACCTGTCCATGGTTAGGAAGATTTCCTAACTATCTGAACGCAGGAGGGATCCGTGGCACCAACCCCCCGCCGGTCGCGCCGATCGGGAGGCGCCGCCCTCGTGGCCGCGGCCACCGGCCTGGGGCCTGTGCTTCCTGCCTGACGACTCCGGCATCTACACCGAGCGCAACACCTTCAACGTCCACAAGCTCACCAAGTCGGGCCAGAAGACGCTGGTCGGCAAGGTCCCGAACATGATCGGCACGGGTGGCGAGGGCGGTCTGCTCGGCATCGAGATCAGCCCGAGCTTCACTACGGACCACTATCTCTACTTCACCCACTCCGCGTCCGAGGGCAACCGCATCGTGCGGATGAAGTACGAGAACAACGCGCTCAGCGACTACAAGATCTTGCTCCAGGGCATGGAGAAGAGCCGCTTCCACAATGGCGGCCGGCTGCGCTTCGGTCCCGACGGCAAGCTGTACGCCTCGATGGGCGATGCCCAGAGCGGCAGCCGGGCGCAGGACAAGAACTCGCTCAACGGCAAGATCCTGCGTGTCAACCCCTACGGCACCATCCCGTCGGACAACCCCTTCGGCAACGCCGTCTGGTCGCTCGGCCACCGCAACCCGCAGGGCCTGGACTTCGACTCCCAGGGCCGCCTGTGGCAGGCGGAGTTCGGCAACAGCGTCATGGACGAGGTCAACCTGATCCAGAGGGGCGGCAACTACGGCTGGCCCAACTGTGAGGGCACCAACGGCAGTTGCTCCGGCTACATCCCGCCCAAGAAGACCTGGCCCACGTCCTCGGCCTCTCCCAGCGGCCTGACCGGCATCAACGACTACGTCTTCGTCGCCACCACCGTCGGTGAGCGCGTCTACCGGCTGCGCATCGACGCGAACTCGAACCTGGTGGACCAGAAGACGTACTTCCAGGGGACCTACGACCGGCTGCGCACCGTCGAGGTCGACCACGACGGAGACATCTGGCTCACCACGTCGACCGACAGGGACGGCACGGCGGGCAACGACCGCGTCCTGCTGATCGACATCGTGTACTCGGGCGGCAATCCACAGCCGGGTGAGTTCAAGCTGACCAGCAGCGCATTCAACGACAACGCCACCATCCCGGCGAAGTACACCTGCGTCGGGGACGGCACGGCGGGCCAGGATCCTTCGCCGCCGCCGGCCTGGGGCGCGGGAAGCTCCGGGGCGAAGAGCTACGCCGTCGTCTTCGCCGACGTCGCAGGCAGTGGCAACAAGCTGCACTGGGCGATCTGGGACATCCCGGCGGCCAGGCCCTCCCTCCCCGAGGGTCTCGGATCGGGCTTCGACGTCCCCGGCCAGGGCGGTGCCAAGCAGAAGGCCATGGGCAGCGGGGCGAACGCGCAGAAGTTCTTCGGGCCGTGTCCCGGAGGCTCGACGCACCCGTACACCTTCACGCTGTACGCGGTGAACGCGACAACCGTGCCGGGCATCGGCTCGGGCTCGTCGACGGCCCAGATCGAAACGGCGATCAAGAACGCGAGTACCGCGAATGTGAAGCTCCGCGGCAACTCCAACGCGGGCACCTGAACGCGGGCACCCGGCGCACGGTTCGAGGGGCGGCACTCACGGCCGCCCCTCGAACATGCCGACGAGAGCGGATAGCCTCCGGCCATGTCCAATGGTCAGTGGTACCCGCCGGAGTGGCCGGACCGGATTCGCGCGCTCGCGAGCGGTGAGCTCACCGCCGTGACGCCGAAGCGGGCCGCGACCGTGATGCTGTTGCGCGACACCGTGGACGGCCCCGCCGTCCACATGCTGCGCCGACGCGCCTCCATGGCCTTCGCCGGAGGCGCGTACGCGTATCCCGGCGGCGGTGTCGACCCGCGCGACCACGACCATCTGGTGCGCTGGGCGGGTCCCTCGCTGCGGACATGGGCGGACCGGCTCGGCGTGGACCCGGCGTCCGCCCAGGCCATCGTGTGCGCGGCCGTGCGCGAGACATACGAGGAGGCGGGCGTTCTGCTCGCGGGGATGAGTCCCGGCACGGTCGTCGGCGACACGACCGGCGACGACTGGGAGGCGGACCGGCGGGCGCTGGTCGAGCGGGAGCTCTCCTTCGCTGACTTCCTGGACCGGCGCGGCCTGGTGCTGCGCTCGGACCTGCTCGGCACGTGGGCGCGGTGGATCACCCCCGAGTTCGAGCCGCGGCGCTACGACACCTGGTTCTTCGTGGCAGTTCTGCCCGAGGGCCAGCGGACGCGGAACGCGTCGACGGAGGCGGACCGTACGGTCTGGATCCGTCCTGCGGAAGGGATCGCGGGCTATGACAAGGGCGATCTGCTGATGATGCCGCCCACGGTCGCCATGCTGCGGGCGCTGGAGCCGTACCGGGCGGCCGCGGACGCGCTCGCCGCCGCCGGAGAGCAGGACCTGAATCCCGTACTGGCCCGGGCACGGCTGGACGACCAGGGGCAGCTCGTGCTGAGCTGGCCGGGCCACGACGAGTTCACCAAGCACATCCCGACGGAGGGTTCGTAATGACGGAGAGCGCCGCGATACGGCGGCGTGCCGGAGGTGCGCGATGACCGAAGCAGCCGCGCTGCCCGGACAGCCGCGCGGGGGCGTGCTCTCGGGGCCCGCCACCGCACGCGCGGTGAACGTCCTCGCGCCCAACGCCTCTCCCATGACCCTCGACGGCACGAACACCTGGATCGTCTCCGAGCCCGACTCCGAGCTCGCCGTCGTCATCGACCCGGGCCCCCTCGACGATCCCCATCTGCAGACGGTCGTCGCGACCGCCGAGAAGGCCGGCAAGCGGGTCGCGCTGACCCTGCTCACCCACGGCCACTCCGACCACGCGGAGGGCGCCGCCCGGTTCGCGGAGCTGACGGGTACGAAGGTCCGGGCCCTCGACCCCGCGCTGCGGCTCGGCGACGAAGGGCTCGCGGCAGGCCAGGTCATCCGCGTCGGAGGCCTCGAGATGCGGGTCGTCCCGACGCCCGGCCACACCGCCGACTCCCTCTGCTTCCACCTTCCCGCCGACCGGGCCGTACTGACCGGCGACACGATCCTGGGGCGCGGCACGACGCTCGTCGCCCACCCGGACGGGCGGCTCGGCGACTACCTCGACTCCCTGCGCAGGCTGCGCTCCCTCACGGTCGACGACGGGGTGCACACTGTCCTGCCGGGCCACGGGCCCGTACTCGACGACGCACAGGGCGCGGTCGAGTTCTATCTGGCCCACCGGGCGCACCGCCTCGCACAGGTGGAGACGGCGGTCGAGGACGGGCATGTCACCGCGGCCGAGGTGGTGGCGTACGTGTACGCCGACGTGGACAGGTCGCTGTGGCCGGCGGCGGAGCTGTCGGTGCGGGCGCAGCTGGAGTATCTGCGCGAGCACGGCCTGATCTGAACCCTGGCCTTACGTGAACCCTGGCCTTGCCCGAACCCTGGCGTGATCTGAACCTGGTCCGGGCGAACCGCGGGCAGGCCCCCAGGCGTCGGGTTCATTGGCCTGTGCTTTACGCTCCGCTTACTTCTGACACCGTTCCTGGGGGGACCAGCGTGTTCGTGCTCTTCATCCTGCTCGTCATCGCGGCAGCCGTGCTGTTTTTCGTCGGCCGCGGCAGCGAGAAGCGCGGGCTCAAGCTCGGCGCACTCGGGGCGCTGCTCGCGGGCCTCTTCGCGGGGATCGCCAGCTGTGTGCACATCATCAGCGCCTATGAGGTGGGCGTCCCGGTCACCTTCGGCAAGGTCGGCTCGCCCATGACGGCGGGGATGAACATCACCTCGCCGTTCACCAACGTCACGACGTTCTCCACCCGCCCGGTGGACCTCAACCTCTCCGACAAGGACGTCGTCGAGGTGCGCTCCTCGCAGGGCGGTGTGATGTACGCGGAGCTCACTGTGAAATGGGCGGTGACGCCCGCCAAGGCCGTCGAGCTCTACCGGCTCGCGGGCAGCGAGGACGCGATTCAGCAGCGCCTGGTCTTCCCGGACAGCCGGGAGATCGTCCGTAACGTCTTCGCCCGCCACACCAGCGAAGAGGGCTACAGCTCCGCCCGCGAGACGATCAACAGCGAGATCGCCGACCGGATCAAGGAGCGGCTCGCTCCGCGCGGCATCGACGTCACCACCGTCAATCTGCGCAATGTGAAGCCGTCCGACCGGCTCCAGGACCAGATCGACCGGAAGATCCAGCAGCAGCAGGCGACCGAGCGGGCCACGGAAGCGGCACGCACCGCGAAGGCGGAGGCCGAGCGCCGGCGGATCGAGGCCGAGGGCATCGCCAGGGCCAACAAGATCCTTAACAACTCGCTCACCGACAAGGTGCTGACCAACCAGTGCATCGACGCCTTCAAGGAAGCGGCGGCGAAGCACCCGGTGTACGCGGTGCCGTGCGGCGGCGGCAGCGGCAACCCGCTGATCGTGGACGGCACGAAGAACTAGCCCACTCCGGAACTACGAAGGGCCGACCCCGGATCACTCCGGAGGTCGGCCCTTCGTACGCTTCGGTGCTAGCGCGAACGCTTGGCGAGGCGCTCCACGTCCAGCAGGATCACGGCCCGCGCCTCCAGCCGCAGCCAGCCGCGCTGCGCGAAGTCGGCCAGCGCCTTGTTCACGGTCTCGCGGGAGGCGCCGACCAGCTGGGCCAGCTCTTCCTGGGTCAGGTCGTGGACGACGTGAATGCCCTCCTCCGACTGCACGCCGAAACGGCGCGAGAGGTCGAGGAGCGCACGGGCCACCCGGCCCGGTACGTCGGAGAAGACCAGGTCGGACATCTGATCGTTGGTCTTACGCAGCCGGCGTGCGACGGCGCGCAGGAGCGCGGTGGCCACCTCCGGCCGGGCGTTCAGCCAGG
Organism: Streptomyces sp. SLBN-118; assembly: GCF_006715635.1. Taxonomy (NCBI): domain Bacteria; kingdom Bacillati; phylum Actinomycetota; class Actinomycetes; order Kitasatosporales; family Streptomycetaceae; genus Streptomyces; species Streptomyces sp. SLBN-118. The sequence continues at coordinate 3,573,661 of NZ_VFNP01000001.1, read as the reverse complement.
GCTGCAGGTCGCCGTGCCCGAGACCGAGGAGCTTCACCTCGGTCAGCGCGGTGGCCGTCGCGGTCCGCGGACCGGGGTCGAAGAGGGACAGCTCGCCGATGAGCTCGCCCGGGCCGAGGACGGCGAGCATGTTCTCGCGGCCGTCGGGGGACGTGCGGTGGAGCTTGACCTTGCCTTCGGTGACCACGTACAGGCGGTCGCCGGGGTCGCCCTCGTGGAAGAGAGCGTCGCCACGGGCGAGCGTCACTTCACTCATCGAGGCGCGGAGCTCCGCGGCCTGCTCGTCATCGAGCGCCGCGAAGAGCGGGGCGCGCCGCAGAACGTCGTCCACGTGTTCTCTCCTTGTCGACCTGCTCAGGGACCGGGGTGGCCCATGATGCCGGACCGGGCACCCGGGGTGCGGGCGCAGGTCGGATCCCTGGCCGTAAAACCGTGCGATCAATCACACCAAGTCTGACTCACTGGAGCGCCTGTTCGTGCGGCAGGGGCCCGATTGGGTCCTGATTGGCTGTGACCGGGGCGGATGTCAGTGCTGGCCCGTAGGCTGACCGGGTGTCCAATTCGCCGGTGAGAGCGCAGGCCAAGGGGGCTGGGAGCGTGTCCGGAAAGCAGAATTCCGCTGTGGGCGAACAACCCTCGCTCGGCCCTAAGAAATCGGGCAAATCGCCTAAATCGGAATCACGGCTGGCCATGGTCCGCCGTGCGCGCCGGATCAATCGGGAGCTCGCCGAGGTCTACCCGTACGCCCACCCGGAGCTGGACTTCACCAACCCCTTCGAGCTGCTCGTCGCCACGGTCCTGTCCGCCCAGACGACGGACCTGCGGGTGAACCAGACCACTCCCGCGCTCTTCGCGAAGTACCCCACGCCCGAGGATCTCGCCGCCGCGAGTCCGGAAGAGGTCGAGGAGCTCATCCGCCCGACCGGGTTCTTCCGCGCCAAGACCAAGGCGATCATGGGCCTCGCGACCGCGATCCGCGACGACTTCGGCGGCAAGGTCCCCGGCCGCCTCGGCGACCTGGTGAAACTGCCGGGAGTGGGCCGCAAGACCGCGTTCGTGGTCCTCGGCAATGCGTTCGGAGTGCCCGGCATCACCGTCGACACCCACTTCCAGCGCCTGGTGCGCCGCTGGAAGCTGACCGAACAGGACGACCCGGTGAAGATCGAGGCGGAGATGGCCGCGATCTTCCCCAAGAGCGAGTGGACGATGCTCTCGCACCGGGTGATCTTCCACGGCCGCCGTATGTGCCACTCCCGCAAGCCCGCTTGCGGTGTCTGCCCGATCGCCCACCTCTGCCCGGCGTACGGAGAGGGAGAGACGGACCCCCAGAAGGCGAAGAAGCTGCTCAAGTACGAGAAGGGCGGCCAGCCCGGCCAGCGCCTGAACCCGCCGCCGGACTACCCGGGCAAGCCGGCTCCGCCTCTTGGGGCGGGCGGGTGACGTCCCCGACCCGGACCGACGGAACGATGCACGCGCCTCGAGGCGTTGTGAACGAGGGGTGCCGATGATGCGCGCAGGAGAAGAGACGTACGAGCAGAACTACGACCAAGAGGTGGTGGTCACCACCGACGGTCTGCCCGCCTGGCTCGACCCCGTCGTGCGCGCCGCGGACACGGTCGAGCCCGAGCAGCTCAGCCGTTTTCTGCCGCCCGAGAGCGGCCGCGGCCGGCAGTCCGCTGTCCTGATCCTGCTCGGCGAGGGCGCCAGGGGGCCCGAGCTGCTGCTCATGGAGCGCGCCGGGAGCCTGCGCTCACATCCCGGGCAGCCCTCCTTCCCCGGTGGCGCGCTCGATCCCGAGGACGGAGATCCGGCCACCACCGGGCCGCTGCGTGCCGCGCTGCGCGAGGCCGAGGAGGAGACCGGCCTCGACCCGGCGGGCGTCCAGATCTTCGGCGTGCTGCCCAAGCTCTACATCCCGGTGAGCAGTTTTGTCGTCACGCCCGTACTGGGATGGTGGCGCACCCCGAGCGCGGTCGGAGCGGTCGACCCCGCCGAGACCGCGCGGGTCTTCACTGTGCCCGTGGCGGATCTCACGGACCCGGCCAACCGTGCGACGGCCGTGCACCCGAGCGGGCACAGTGGTCCGGCCTTTATGGTCGAGGGGGCTCTGGTCTGGGGTTTCACCGCCGGTGTGATCGACCGCATTCTGCATTTCGCGGGATGGGAACGACCATGGGACCGCGCCAAGCAAGTCCCGCTCGACTGGCGCTCATGACAGGCTGAACCCTGCCGCTCCAGCCCGGACGGAGCAGGCGCCGACGAATCTGCGAGGCAAATGACGGTGAACGTGCTCGACATTCTGTTGCTGGTCGCCGCCGTGTGGTTCGCGATCGTCGGCTACCGACAGGGTTTCGTCGTCGGCATCCTCTCGGTGATCGGTTTCCTCGGTGGCGGGCTCGTCGCCGTGTATCTGCTGCCCGTGCTCTGGGGCCAGCTGACGAACGATTCCGACGTGTCCACGACAGCAGCGGTCGTGGCCGTCGTCATCGTGATCGTCTGCGCGTCGGTGGGGCAGGCTTTCACCACCCATCTCGGCAACAAACTCCGCCGGTACATCACCTGGACGCCCGCGCGCGCCCTGGACGCGACCGGGGGCGCGCTGGTCAACGTCGTGGCGATGCTGCTGGTCGCGTGGCTGATCGGTTCCGCACTCGCCGGGACCGCCCTGCCGACGCTCGGCAAGGAGGTCCGCAGCTCCAAGGTGCTGCTCGGGGTCTCCCGGGTGATGCCCAGTCAGGCCAACACCTGGTTCACCGACTTTTCCTCCGTCCTCGCGCAGAACGGCTTCCCTCAGGTCTTCAGCCCGTTCTCGAACGAGCCCATCACCGAGGTCCAGGCCCCCGACCCGGCGCTCGCGGGCAGCCCGGTGGCCGCCCGCGCCCAGCGGTCCATCGTCAAGGTCGTCGGCACGGCCCAGAGCTGCGGCAAGGTGCTCGAAGGCACCGGCTTCGTCTTCTCCGACCGCCGAGTGATGACCAACGCGCACGTCGTCGGCGGCGTCGACGAGCCGACCGTCCAGATCGGCGGTCAGGGCAAGCTGTACGACGCGAAGGTCGTGCTCTACGACTGGCAGCGCGACATCGCCGTACTGGACGTGCCCGACCTCAAGGCGCGGCCGCTCCAGTTTGCCGACTCCGACGCGCGCTCCGGCAACAGCGCGATCGTCGCGGGCTTCCCGGAGAACGGTTCGTACGACGTGCGCTCGGCCCGCGTCCGCGGCCGGATCAACGCCAACGGCCCCGACATCTACCACCGCGGCACGGTACGCCGTGACGTCTACTCGCTGTTCACGACAGTCCGTCAGGGCAACTCCGGCGGTCCGCTGCTCACGCCCGACGGCAGGGTGTACGGCGTGATCTTCGCCCGTTCGCTGGACGACCCGGACACCGGTTACGCGCTGTCGGTCGACGAGATCCGTGAGGACATCTCGTTCGGCCTGACCGCGAACCAGCAGGTCGACAGCCAGGGGTGCGCGCTGTAGCGGTCAGCCGCGGGCCGTACGAGGTGCTGAGGGGGCGGCGGTGGGCCGTACGAGGTGCCGTACGGGTCAGCCGTAGGCGGCCGGGGCGTCAGCCTCGGGTATGCCGCAGCCGCGCCGAGACCCAGCGGGCCCGGCGCCGCAGGATGCGCGGAATACCGATCCCCTGCCCGGGATGCTCATGGCCCTCGCCTTGGGGGCCACCCCTCTCGTGGGTAACCGGCCCGTTGGCCGAGCGGCGGTTGCGTGCTGCGTCACCGTAGTCGTACGTCCAGCCCATACACCGACGTGTGCCCGTGCCCCATGGTCGGTAACCGCGCCGGGGACGGCCAATTGGCCTATGCGCCAGGCATTTGGCTGTTCGTCGTACAAGCGTTCACGGGTGTGGAGGCAGCGGCACAATTGGGGCCGACGGTGCCGCCGCGCGCCGCCGCCCTAGCGGTCGGGCTCGGGGTCGTTCAGCCAGGCGATGAGCTCCTTGGAGAACCCGGCCGGATCCTCCTCGTGCGGAAAGTGGCCGAGGCCGTCGAACAGCCGCCAGCGGTACGGCGCTTCCACGTACTCGCCCGAGCCCGCCGCGCTGCGGGTCCGCATCGCCGGGTCCAGCGAGCCGTGCAGATGCAGCGTCGGCACCCGCACCGGGCGCTTCATCCGGCGGTTGAACTGGATCCCGTCCGGCCTGGCCAACGACCGCACCATCCACCGGTACGGCTCGATCGAGCAGTGCGCCGTCGACGGGATGCTCATCGCCCGCCGGTACACGTCGAGCGCGTTCTCTTCCGGCGGCTGCGGCCCTGACCAGTCCTGGATGAGTTTGCCCACCAAGGCCGCGTCGTCCGCCACGAGCTGACGCTCCGGAATCCACGGCCGCTGGAAGCCCCAAATGTACGAGCCCGCCCGGCTCTGCGAGACGTCGGAGAGCATCGCCGACCGCCAGCGCCGGGGATGCGGCATCGAGGAGACCGCGAGCCGGCGCACCAGCTTGGGGCGCATCACCGCCGCGGTCCATGCCAGATAGCCGCCGAGGTCGTGACCCACCAGCGCCGCGTCCGGCTCGCCGAGCGAGCGGACCACGCCGGTGATGTCGAGCGCGAGGTTCGCGGGGTCGTAGCCACGGGGCGTACGGTCGCTGCCGCCCACGCCCCGCAAATCCATCGCAACCGCACGGAACCCGGCGTCGGCGAGCGCGGTCAGCTGATGCCGCCACGTCCACCAGAACTGCGGAAAGCCGTGCAGCAGCAACACCAGCGGTCCATCGCCCATCTCGGCGATATGGAAACGCGCACCATTGGCCGCCACGTCGCGATGGGTCCACGGACCATTGATGCGTACGGGGCTGCCAGAACCGGTATCAGGGGCCGTCATGCAGACGAGCGTGCCACACCTCAGCACCACGCGGTCGCCACGCCCACCCGCGACGGGGCGAGGTGCGACCCCCAGGGGATGCTCAGCCGGTGCTCACGGCCTTGCGAGAGTGGTCTTCAGACCGCGGCCTTGTCCTGCGCCGGGCGAGGGTGCGGCTTGACGCCCTGGAGTACGGCGGCCGTCTGTTTGGCCGACGCGATGGACTTCTCCGGCGGCTTGACCTTTTTGAACTTGGCCACGGCCAGTAGCGCGAGCAGCCCCGCGAGCAGCAAATACGCCCCGCCCACGATGAGGAACGACCAGGCGAGGCCAAGACCCAGATTGTGGATCCCGTACGCCGCCGCGAAGCTCAGCACCGGCAGCGAGAAGAGCACGAACACTCCCGCGACGGTGAAAGCCGCACCGCCCATCGCGCCGCGCCTGACGTCCTGCCTCAGCTCCGCCTTGGCCAGGGCGATCTCGTCGTGCACGAGCGCGGACATCTCGGCGGTCGCCGAAGCGACCAGTTGGCCGAGACTGCGCTCGGCGCCGACGACGTTCGCCGCGGTGTTGCCGGGGTCGCTCATCGCTGACTCCCTCTCCTCATCGGCGGATCCGATGTCAGTTCCGATCTGTTCCGATGTCAGATCATGCCGGACCGTCGCCGCCCTTGCGCGACGCCCCCGCCAGTTCGGCCCTACGGCGGTGCTCCGCGGCCTTCTCCTCGTAGATCGCCGCCATCCGAAGGTGGTATTCCGGCTTGTCCTGCTCATAGATGTCGGGGATGCCGTCGTGGTCCTCGTCGCGCTCCTCCTCCTCGACGAGCGCGTTGTACTTCCGTACGCGCAGCTTGAGCAGAATCGTGGCGAACACGGCGGCGATCAGGGAGCCCATGAGGACGGCGCCCTTGACCTCCTCGGTGAGTACCGGGTTGCCCGCGAAGGCCAGTTCGCAGATGAGGAGAGAGACGGTGAAGCCGATTCCGGCGAGCGCGGCCACCGCGAAGACGTCCGGCCAGGACAGATCCTCATTGAGCTCGGCCCGGGTGAAGCGGGCAGCGAGCCAGGAGCCGCCGAAAATGCCGAGGGTCTTGCCGACCACCAGGCCGAGGACGACGCCGAGGGGCTCCGGCTGGGTGAAGACGTCGGTGAGCAGGTCTCCGGAGACGACCACTCCCGCGGAGAAGAGCGCGAACAGCGGTACGGCGAGTCCCGCGGACAGCGGCCGCACGAGGTGTTCGATGCGCTCGCCTTGAGAGTGCTCCTCGCCCTCGCGCCTGGTGCAGCGCAGCATCAGGCCCATGGCGACACCGGCGACAGTGGCGTGGATGCCGCTGTTGTACATCAGCCCCCAGATGACGAGAGCCAGCGGGACGTACACGTACCAGCCGCGAACGCCCTTGTGCAGGAGGAGCCAGAAGACTCCGAGGCCGACGACGGCACCGCCCAGCGCCGCGAAGTTCAGGTCGTCGGTGAAGAAGACGGCGATGATCAGGATCGCGAAGAGATCGTCGACGACGGCGAGGGTGAGCAGGAACGCGCGCAGCGCGGACGGCAGCGAGGTGCCGATGACGGCGAGGACGCCGAGCGCGAAGGCGATGTCGGTGGCGGTCGGTACGGCCCAGCCGCCGGTGGACCCGCCGCCGACGGTGGTGACGACGAAGTAGACGACCGCGGGCAGGGCCATTCCGCAGACGGCGGCGATCACGGGCAACGCGGCGGCCTTCGGGTCGCGCAGCTCACCGGCCACCAGTTCGCGTTTGAGCTCGATCCCGGCAACGAAGAAGAAGATGGCGAGCAGTCCGTCGGCAGCCCAGTGCTCGATCGAGAGATCGAGGCCGAGGGCGGAGGGGCCTATGTGGAAGTCGCGTGCGGTCTCATAGCTGTCGCCCAGGGGGACGTTGGCCCAGATGAGCGCGGTCACCGCGGCAACGAGAAGAAGGACACCACCCACGGTCTCGGCCCGCAGCGCGTCCGCGACGAAGGTTCGCTCGGGCAGAGACAGACGTCCGAGGAACTTGCGGCTGGTGGGGGTGGGCGCGGCCACGTCGGGAGACCTCCGGTCGGGTGGGCGGGACGGAGCACATGCCGACCAGACTTCCCGGCGCACCTAGGTTCCTGCTGCGTGATGAACGCGGTCCTTAGCTTACCTAAGAGCGCAGGGGCGTATCCGGTGAGCCTCACCTTAAGGGGCGTAAGGGGCATGCGTCGCGCGGTCGGGGAGCGGACGGGTGCGCCTTCGACGCCCGCGGCGCGGAGTCACCGCGTCCGGGGCGACGGTGTCAGGCCAGGGGCAGACACGAGGGAGGGGCCCTGCCGCACCGCGGCCGGACCCCTCCTAACAGGTGTCTGAATCAGTCCTCGCTCGCCGCCGTCGGCAGCTTCGTCTGGATCAGGTCCATCACCGACGAGTCCGTGAGAGTCGTGACATCGCCCAGCTGGCGGTTCTCCGCGACATCCCGCAGCAGCCGCCGCATGATCTTGCCCGAGCGGGTCTTCGGCAGCTCCGCCACCGGCAGCACACGCTTCGGCTTCGCGATCGGCCCCAGCGTGGCGCCCACGTGGTTGCGCAGGTCGTTCACCAGATTCTCGTCCTCGCTCGCCGTGCCCCGCAGGATCACGAAGGCGACGATCGCCTGACCCGTCGTCTCGTCCGTCGCGCCCACCACCGCCGCCTCGGCGACCTTGGGGTGCGAAACAAGCGCAGACTCCACCTCGGTCGTCGAGATGTTGTGCCCGGACACGAGCATCACGTCGTCGACGCGCCCGAGCAGCCAGATGTCGCCGTCGTCGTCCTTCTTGGCGCCGTCGCCCGCGAAGTACTTGCCCTCGAAGCGCGACCAGTACGTGTCGATGAAGCGCTGGTCGTCGCCCCAGATGGTGCGAAGCATCGACGGCCACGGCTCGGTGAGGACGAGATAGCCGCCGCCTCCGTCCGGAACCTCGCGGGCCTCGTCGTCCACGACCGTCGCCGAGATGCCGGGCAGCGCCCGCTGGGCGGACCCCGGCTTGGTCTCGGTGACACCGGGCAGCGGCGAGATCATCATCGCGCCGGTCTCCGTCTGCCACCAGGTGTCCACGATCGGCGCCTTGCCCGCGCCGATGTGCTCCCGGTACCAGATCCAGGCCTCCGGGTTGATCGGCTCACCGACCGACCCGAGCACACGCAGCGAGGACAGGTCGAACTTGGCGGGGATGTCGTCGCCCCACTTCATGAACGTACGGATGGCGGTCGGCGCCGTGTAGAGGATGGTGACCCCGTACTTCTGCACGATCTCCCAGAAGCGGCCCTGGTGCGGAGTGTCGGGCGTGCCCTCGTACATGACCTGGGTCGCGCCGTTGGCGAGCGGCCCGTACGCGATGTACGAGTGGCCGGTCACCCAGCCCACGTCGGCCGTGCACCAGTACACGTCCGTCTCCGGCTTGAGGTCGAAGACGGCGTGGTGGGTGTACGCCGCCTGCGTCAGGTAGCCGCCGGACGTGTGCAGGATGCCCTTCGGCTTACCCGTGGTACCCGAGGTGTAGAGGATGAAGAGCGGGTGCTCGGCGTCGAAGGCCTCGGGGGTGTGCTCCGCGGACTGGCCGTCGACGAGTTCGTGCCACCACGCGTCGCGGCCCTCGGTCCAGGCGACCTCCTGGCCGGTGCGCCGCACGACGAGCACGTGCTCCACGTTGTCCACGCGGTCGATCGCGTCGTCCACGGCCGGCTTGAGCGCGGCAGGCTTGCCGCGCCGGTAGCCGCCGTCGGCCGTGATGACGACCTTGGCGTCCGCGTCCTGGATACGGGTCGCGAGCGCGTCGGCCGAGAAGCCTCCGAAGACCACCGAGTGCGCGGCGCCGATACGGGCGCAGGCCAGCATCGCAACGACCGTCTCGGGGATCATCGGCATATAGACGGCGACCCGGTCGCCCTTGCGGACACCGAGTTCGGTCAGGGCGTTCGCGGCGCGCGAGACCTCGTCCTTGAGCTCGGCGTAGGTGATCGCGCGGCTGTCGCCGGGCTCGCCCTCGAAGTGGATGGCGACCCGGTCGCCGTTGCCCGCTTCGACATGGCGGTCCACGCAGTTGTACGCGACGTTCAGCGTGCCGTCCGCGAACCACTTCGCGAAGGGCGGGTTGGTCCAGTCGAGGGTCTCGGTCGGTTCGGTGGCCCAGCTGAGCCGCCTTGCCTGCTCGGCCCAGAAGCCAAGCCTGTCCGCCTTGGCCTGCTCGTACGCCTCCGCCGTCACGTTGGCGTGCGCGGCCAGCTCGGCGGGCGGTGCGAACCGCCGCTCTTCCTTGAGCAGGTTGGCCAGGCTTTCGTTGCTCACGACATCTCCCTTTCCCAGGGCGTCCTATGTGCCTATGTGTCCCAGGCCATAGCTCATCAGCCAGAGGGCCGGGTGACAAGAGCCTTCCGGAAATTGGTTTAGACCTGTTGGGGCTGTGAGTGGAGCCATGTATGGCCCCTCCTTCCCGGGCGGCGGGAAAGAGGGGCCATACATTCTCACGGGCGTGGCCGAGGAGCGGTTCAGGCGCGCGACGTCTGCAGAGCCGAAGGAGCTGGTGCGACCCGGTCGAAGACCTCGTCGATCTCGTGTTCGTCGCTGCTCGCGAGGAGATACGCCTGGGCCTCGCCGACATGGAAGTACATTCCATGCAACTCCAGCGTCCCCTCGGCGAGTCGCCTGGCCACCGATTCATGGGCCCGCAGATGCTCCAGCTGTTGGACCACATTGGTCAGACACAGCTGCTCCACCGCGTCGGTGGGCATCCGCCCGGAGATCCTTGCCCAGGAACGGTGCCTGCTCCTCATCCGCTCAAGGCTCGGCTGCCCGTGCCGCAGCCAGCGCCGCAGCGGCGTCTGGACGCTTGCGGGCGGCCCGTTCAGCAGCGCCTGCATCGCGCCGCAGCCGGAGTGGCCGCAGATGGTGATCGAGTCGACCTCCAGCACATCGACGGCGTACTCGATGGCCGCGGCCACCGAGTCGTCGCCGTTCTCCGCACCGGGCAGCGGAACCAGATTTCCCACATTGCGCACGGTGAACAGGTCGCCCGGGCCACTGGCCGTGATCATGCTCGTGACCAGCCGGGAGTCGGCGCAGGTGAGGAAGAGCTGCGATGGCCGCTGCCCCTCGCGCGCCAGCCGCGCCAGTTCGTCGCGCACCAGCGGGGCCGTGTTGCGCTGGAACGAGCTGAGCCCGCTGGCCAGTTGATGCGCCTTCGCCTGCCGGGGCCGGTCGTCGCCGCAGTGATGGTTGCGCCAGGGCGTCCAGGGGCGGCAGCAGCCGTGCGTCTCCGATGCGGGCTCGCTGATCCGCGCCCCGGCCCGGCCGGTGAACTCAGCCGTCCCGCCCTGCGCGATGTGCGAGGCCTGCCAGCCATGCAGCGCCTCGTACGCCGCGTGGTCCATAAAGGAACCGTCCAACTCGACCACACAATGGGCTCCCTGGGGCACCTGGCTCAGCGTCCTGCTCAGCCGCGGCACGGCCAGAAACGTCAACTGGCCACGCGCCCGCACCCGGTGGAACCCCTCCAGTTCGTCCGCGGTGATCCGGGTCCGGGTCAGCCGGCGCAGGGCCACCGCGACAGCCACGGCGATCCCGATGGCCACACCTTCCAGCACCCCCGCGAGCACCACCGACGCCAGTGTCGCCGCATACACGACGATCTCCCGGTTCCGGCGCACGCTGCGCAGATGCGTGATGCTGACCATCTGTACGCCCACGACCATCACCAGTGCCGCCAGCGCGCTCAGCGGGATCAGATCGAGCACGGGCACGAGCAGCAGCGCGGCGACCGTGATCCACAGACCGTGCAGCATCGTGGAATTCCGGCTCACTCCGCCCGCGGACACATTGGCGGCACTGCGGACGGCGACTCCGGTGACGGGCAGACCGCCGAGCGCACCGGAGACGACATTCGCCGCCCCCTGCCCGGCCAGCTCCCGGTCGAGGCGCGCCCTCGGAATACGGACGTCCGGTGTCTTGCGGGCAGCCACCAGCTTGTCGATGGCGACGGCCGACAGGAGCGACTCCACGCTGGCCACCAGGGTGATGGTGAGAACGGAGGCGAGGATGCCGAGCACCGGCCCTTGGGGCAGCTCGGGCAGGGCATGGCTGCTCCAGGACGGCAGATCGACGCGTGGCAGGCTCAGCCTGGCAACCACTGCGAAGGTCGTCGCTCCTGCCACCGCGGCGAGAGCGGCCGGGATCTTCCGTACGACGTGCCCCACGCGCCCGGGAATCCGCGCCCACACCATCAGCACGGCAATGGTCAGAACGCTGGCCGACAGCGCGGCCGGTTGAAGGTTGGCCAACTGGGCGGGAAGGGCACGGACGTTCTCGGTCGCCGAGCTCTGCGGGGTGCCGCCGAGGACGATATGGAGTTGTGCGAGGGCGATCGTGACGCCGATGCCGGCCAGCATGCCGTGCACGATCGCCGGGCTGACGGCGAGAGCCGAGCGGGCCACCCGAAGGGCGGCCAGCCCGAGTTGGGCGATTCCGGCGAGGACGGTGATGGCGCAGGTCGTGCGCCAGCCGTACCGGTGGATCAGATCGGCGGTGACGACGGTCAGCCCGGCCGCGGGACCGCTGACCTGAAGCGGCGCCCCGCCGAGCCGACCGACGACGATCCCGCCGACGGCAGCGGCCACCAGCCCGGCCTGGAGGGGTGCGCCGGTGGCGAGCGCGATGCCGAGGGAGAGCGGCAGCGCGATCAGGAAGACGCAGATCGAGGCGGACAGATCGGCGCCCGCGATGCGGAAGCGGTGGGGCGGGCGGGCCTTGTTCTTTCGGGAATTGCGGGCTGGGCGGGGCTTTCGGGTTTTGCGGGAGGGGTCTTCGGTGCGGGTGGGGACGCAGGCAGACATGGTTCCCGTCTCCTCCGGGGCAGCGCGGTCGCGGAATGTGGGGACGCGGCCGTGGGTCACGGCGTGCAGCGGCGGGATTCTCAACTCTCGGTAAATGGATCGTAATGCAAAGTAAAGACTGAGGCATGATTTTCAGGGCAAATGGGGCAGCATTTCACCCGTTCTGGTGATTAGTAATTTGAACGCGGCTCGTCGCACCCCTCCCCACCCATCGCGATGCGAGCTTGACGGCGCCACAGGCAATGCGTCGTACAGGCATATAGGCATACGAAAGAGGGTGGGCGGATGAGGGCCGCCACGAGGAGGATCGCCGTGGGGGCAGTCGCCACGGCACTGATCGCAGGAGTCGCCGGCTGCTCCGTACCGGGCATGACCGACGATTCGGCCGCAGCCAAGCGGGGCGCCCTCGGGGCGAAGAAGGGCGCACCGGCCCCCAAGAGCGCGGTACGCCTCATCGGCGACGGATCCACCGCGTTCACCGGACCCCAGCCGGGTCTCCTCAGGCCGGTGCGCCTGAAGCCGGGTCAACAGCCGCCGCAGTTCGTGGTGTTCTCCTGGGACGGAGCCGGCGAGGACAGCCAGAAACTCTTCTCGCACTTCCGCGAGGTGGGCAAGAAGTACGACGCGACCATGACCTACTTCCTCAGCGGCGTCTACCTGCTACCCGAGGAGAAGGCGAACCTCTACGACCCGCCACAGCACCCCGTCGGCCGCTCGGAGATCGGCTTCAACAACACCCAAGGGATCCGTGACACCGTGCGTGAACTGCGCGGCGCCTGGCAGGACGGCAACGAGGTGGGGACCCACTTCAACGGCCACTTCTGCGGCACGGACGGCGGCGTCGGCCAGTGGTCCGTCGCCGAGTGGAAGAGCGAGATCAGCCAGGCCAGGTCATTCGTGAAGAACTGGCGCACCAACGCCGGCCTGGAGAACGAGCAGCCGCTGCCCTTCGACTACGACAAGGAGCTCATCGGCGCTCGCACCCCCTGCCTCGAGGGCCGCCCGAACTTCGTGCGCGCCGCCGCCGAACTGGGCTTCCGCTACGACACCAGTGGCATCAACGACCAGGTCTGGCCCAAGAAGGACCTCGGCCTGTGGGACCTCTCGCTCCAGATGGTGCCCGTCCCGGGCAGGGCCTTCGAGACCCTGTCCATGGACTACAACTTCATGGTCAACCAGTCCGGGACGGTCAAGGGTGACCCCTCGAAGTACCAGTCCTGGGGCAACCAGATGCGCGACGGCCTGGTGAAGGCCTTCGACCGCGCCTACAAGGGCAACCGCGCGCCGCTGATCATCGGCAACCACTTCGAATCCTGGAACGGCGGGACATATATGCGCGCGGTCGAAGAGACGATCGCGACGGTCTGTGTGAAGCGCGACGTGAAGTGCGTGTCCTTCCGCCAGCTCGCCGACTGGCTGGACGCGCAGGATCCCGAGGTTCTGCGCAAGCTGCGCACGCTCCCGGTCGGCCAGGCCCCGAAGAACGGCTGGGCGGCCTTCCTCGCCACCCAGCCGGCGGGCGCACCGGGTTCAGCCACGGCCAAGCAGGGTCAGGGCTCAACCGCGGCCAAGCCTCAGTCGCGCTGACATCGGACACCCGCACGTCCTCCTTCGGCGCCCCTCGCGCCGGTCGGCGCGAGGGTGTCCTCTCAGCCGGGCTGTGCCGCGGCGGCAGGCTCGGCCAGTACGAAGGCGGGGTCGACCTGGGCCGCAAGGTCGGCTCCTGTCTTCGCGTTCCCCCAGCTCTGCGCGTTCTTCCGGTGGAAGTGCACCATCTGGCGGGTGTATCGCTCCCAGTCGCGGTGCCCGTACGAGTCCTCCGCGGCGTTCTGCAGCACCTGCAGCGACATGCGGTTCTCGGCCTCCAACTGCTCGAAGCGGGGCGGCCGTCCCTTCTCCATCGCCCGAACCCAGGGGGAGTGCCCGACGGTCACCAGCAGGTCATCGCCCACCTCGTCGCGCAGGAAGTCGATGTCGTCCGTGCCCTGCACCTTGTTGCCCACGACCTTGAGTGCGACGCCAAAGTCCCGTGCGTACTCCTTGTACTGGCGGTACACCGAGACCCCCCTGCGCGTTGGCTCGGCCACCAGGAACGTCATGTCGAACCGGGTGAACATCCCGGAGGCGAAGGAGTCCGACCCCGCGGTCATGTCGACGACCACATACTCCTCGGGGCCGTCGACCAGGTGATTGAGGCACAGCTCGACCGCGCCGACCTTGGAGTGGTAGCAGGACACCCCGAGGTCCGACTCGGTGAAGGGACCCGTCGCCATCAGCCTGATGGCCCCGTCGTCCAGGCGCACGCCGACCGCGCAGGCGTCGTAGACCGGGTTGTCCTCGCAGACGCGCAGCAGCCGCGAGCCCTCCCCCGGGGGCGTGGTCTTGATCATCATCTCGGCGGAGGGGATCCGGGGATTCGATCCCCGCAGATAGTTCTTGATCAGTGGCAGATGCGCGCCCATCGCGGGCAGCGCGGCGGCCTCTGCCTCGTCGAGGCCGAGCGCGGCCCCCAGGTGCTGATTGATGTCGGCGTCCACCGCGACGACGGGGGCTTCATTGGCGGCCAGGTGGCGGATGAAGAGCGATGACAGCGTCGTCTTGCCGCTGCCGCCCTTCCCTACGAAAGCGATCTTCATGTTCACCTAGGGTAGTGGGTCGATCGCACGGTGTGGCCGGTCTGCGTGAAGAAGACCACTCCGAGGTGGGGCCGGGGCCGGGGGCGCGTAGCCTCGCTACCTATGAGTACGAATGCCTCGGTCGACCCCCTCGCCACCCTCGGCTCCCTGCCGGGCGTCGCCGACTCCGTGGACTCCGTACGCAAAGCCGTCGACCGGGTCTACGGTCACCGGGTGATGCGCAGGCGCAGCACCGAGGTCACGTCGGAGGCGGCGCTGCGCGGAGCTCGGGCTTCAGCCGCGCTGTCCGGCGCGGACTGGGCACTGGAAGAGGTCCGCAGGCGGACCGACTTCGGCGTCGAGCCCGAGGCGCGCACGGTGGGTGCAGCCCTGCGGCTCACCGCCGAGGCGGGTCAACTCCTTTCCATCTGGCGGCAGTCGCCGCTGCGCGTGCTCGCGAGGCTGCATCTCGTCGCGGCGAGTGGTGCCGGTGACGACGTCACGGTCGGCAGGCCGCGCCTCGCGGGCGAGGAAGTTGACGAGCCGGTGATCGAGGCGCCGCTTCCGGATGCGGGCGAGGTGACCGGCCGACTGGACGGACTGGCCGGACTGATCATCGCGGGCAGCTCCGCCCCGGCACTTGTGACGGCTGCTGTGGTCCACGGCGAACTGCTGGCGCTGCGCCCGTTCGGTACGTACAACGGCCTCGTCGCGCGGGCCGCCGAGCGCATCGTGCTGATCGGAAGTGGGCTCGACCCGAAGGCCATCTGCCCTGCGGAGGTGGGCCATGCCGAGCAGGGCCGGGCGGCGTACGTGGCCGCATTCGACGGGTATCTGTCAGGCACGCCCGACGGGATGGCTGCCTGGATCGCGCACTGCGGGCGAGCAGTGGAACTCGGGGTCCGGGAGTCGACCGCCGTGTGTGAGGCATTGCAGCGCGGCGCGGCCTGAACTGTCCCGGATAAGCTCCGGAGAGAGCCCCTGAACAGGGTTGCGGCGGTACCGGAATTGGTACCGCCGCTGGCATGTCCGCCGAGTTACCAAGCGTCCTCGTAATATTGCCCATCAGGTCGGGAACTTCTGCCCGTCACCTGGTGCGGCTGGCCCGTAATCGACGGGTCGACGTCGCGTGGGTGCTCAGTTTTCATGCTTCGGTCCGTGGGCCTTCATGCGTTAAAGGTGATCCTTTCGGATGTCCTTGGTCTCGCGGGCCGTTGATTCATTTGTACTCCAGCCGAAGGGCAAGCGGAAGCCCCAGCTGCACATCTTTACTTGTAGGTTCAAACGCGGACGCATATCTACACAGCGGGAGCGCTGGCAATCTGCACCGCCGCAGTACGCCGCCGGCTGGCGTACCAGACGAGCCCGGCGGTCGCTGCCGCCGCCCCCACCGCGGCCGCCGCGACCAGGGCCGGGCGCGGCGGCATGGACAGCGCGGGCAGTCGCTGTTTGAGGCGGACCGGACGGTTGAAGACCAGAATCGGCCAGCCGCGCGCTGTCGCCTCCCGGCGCAGTGCCCGGTCCGGATTCACCGCACAGGGATGGCCGACGGAGGAAAGCATCGGGACGTCCGTCGCCGAGTCGCTGTACGCGTAACAGCGGGCCAGGTCGTACCCCTCCGAAGCGGCGAGTTCCTTGATCGCTTCGGCTTTGGTCGGGCCGTATGCGTAGTACTCCACCTCCCCGGTGAAGCAGCCGTCGTCGCCGACCACCATGCGGGTGGCCACCACCCGGTCGGCGCCGAGCAGTTCGCCGATCGGTTCGACCACTTCGGCGCCTGAAGTGGAGACGATGACGACGTCGCGGCCGGCCGTGTGGTGCTTCTCGATGAGGGACGCGGCCTCGTCGTAGATGATCGGGTCGATCAGGTCATGGAGCGTCTCGGCGACGATCTCCTTCACCTGCTGGACGTTCCAGCCCTTGCAGAGCGCCGAGAGGTACTGGCGCATCCGCTCCATCTGGTCGTGATCGGCGCCGCCGGCGAGAAAGACAAACTGGGCATAGGCGGTACGCAGTACGGCTCGGCGGTTGATCAGGCCGCCTTGGTAGAAGGACTTGCTGAAGGTCAGCGTCGAAGACTTCGCAATGACCGTCTTGTCCAGGTCAAAGAAGGCGGCTGTGCGCGGCAAGGAGTGGTTTTCCACGAGCCTGAGCATAGGTGCCCACCATTCGGCGTACGCTCGGGCGTGTGGGTTTGCCTGAGAAGGCTCTCGGGTACACCATGGAAGTCACGGATCGTTCGCGACCGTGCTAACCCGGTCCGGCTCCTCCCCCCCCGAGTCGGCCGGAGAGACGACCCCCGCTCTCCCCCCCGGCGGGGGTCGTCGCATGTCCGGACGCCTTTCGTCCCGCTGGTGTGATCCATTGTGATCGTTCTCCCCTCGTACGAGCTGTGCCATCGGCGGCCCTCCATCACTGTGCACGGTCACTGTGCGTAGCGGAAGTGCAGCTCCCGGGAGTCACCGGTACGAGCGAGCGGGATATTCACAAGTGGCTAGTTGTCCACAGTTTTTTAGCAAGATCCACATGATTTTTCGGTCCGCTGCACGGTGATTCCGGCTGCGCAGTTCGCGGACCGCAGGAATCACAGATCTACGCACGAAGCGAGATCGAAGTAATCAGGGGGTGGAGAACGTGGCTGGATCCATCATGTCCACACGGCCGCCGACCGTCGAAGGGCGGCGGGACGGGCCGCTGATCGTCACCGAGGACATGGAACTGCTCGACGATCTGCTGAGGCTGTGTGCCGCGGCGGGAGCCGAGCCGGACGTCCATCACTCGGTGCCCGAGCGCAGGGGAAGCTGGGAGGGGGCGCCGCTGGTCCTCGTCGGCGACGACGCGGCCGCTCGCTGCCGTGGTGCCGCCCGCAGACGCGGTGTGCTGCTGGTCGGGCACGATCAGGACGACCCGGACGTCTGGCGGCGGGCGGTGGAGATCGGGGCCGACTGCGTGCTGCGGCTGCCCGATGCCGAGAGCTGGCTCGTCGACAGGATCGCCGATGTGGTCGAGGGGGTCGGACGGCAGGCGCTCACCGTGGGGGTGATCGGCGGCCGGGGTGGGGCCGGTGCATCGACGCTGGCCTGCGCGCTGGCGGTGACCGCGGCACGGACCGGGCGGCGCACCATGCTCGTCGACGGCGACCCGCTCGGCGGAGGTATCGACGTGCTGCTCGGGGGAGAGCAGGCCGAAGGCAGGCGGTGGCCGGATTTCGCGACGTCCAAGGGACGGGTCGCAGGCGGGGCGCTGGAGGAGTCGCTGCCCGAGCTGCATTCGCTGCGGGTACTCAGCTGGGACCGTGGCGACTCGGTGGTCATTCCGCCGGAGGCGATGCGGTCGGTGCTGGCCGCGGCACGCAGGCGCGGCGGGGTGGTGGTCGTGGATCTGCCGCGCCGGGTGGACGAAGGAGTCGCGGAGGCACTGGCCCAGCTGGATCTCGGACTGCTGGTGGTACCGGGTGAGTTGCGGGCCGTGGCTGCCGCCAATCGCGTGGCGTCGACGGTGGGCATGGTGCTCCAGGATCTGCGCGTGGTGGCGCGCGGTCCGTTCGCGGCGGGGCTGGACGAGCAATGGGTCGCGGACGCGCTGGGACTACCGCTGGCGGGTGAACTTCCCGCGGAAGCGGACCTGTTGGCCGCGCAGGAATCAGGCGTTCCACCCGGCGGTGCGCGCGGGCCGCTGGCCAGGTTCTGCACGGCCTTCTGGGATCGCGCGCTGACGGGTGGCACAGTCTCATGAGCACCGGGCTGCTGGATGCCGTGCGGCAGCGTCTCGCGGAGAGCGGAGCCGAGCCCACACCGGCAAGGGTCGCCGCCGCGCTGAGGGCCCAGGGACGGCTGCTGGGGGACGCCGAAGTACTGGGCGGCACCGAGGCGTTACGGTGCGAACTGGTCGGGACGGGGCCGCTGGAGCCACTGCTGGCCGACCCTTCCGTGACGGACGTCCTCGTGTCCGCACCCGACCGGGTGTGGGTTGACCGGGGCCGGGGACTTGAGCTCACGGGAGTGACCTTCGCCGACACGGCCTCGGTGCGCAGGCTGGCGCAGCGGCTCGCGGCGGTGGCTGAGAGGCGCCTCGACGACGCCCGGCCCTGGGTGGACGCGCGGCTGCCGGACGGGACCCGCATGCATGCCGTGATCCCGCCGGTGGCGGTCGGCTCGACCTGTCTGTCGCTGCGGGTCGTCAGGCCCCGGGCGTTCTCCGTCGGGGAGCTGGTCGCGGCCGGGACGGTGCCACCCGGCGGGGACCGGGTGTTGAAGGCGCTGATCGATGCCCGGCTCTCCTTCCTGATCAGCGGCGGGACGGGATCGGGCAAGACGACCTTGCTGTCGAGCCTTCTCGGCCTCGTGGGGGAGCGCGAGCGGATCGTCCTGGCCGAGGACTCGGCGGAGCTCCGGCCCGAACACCCGCATGTGGTCCGGCTGGAGTCGCGTACCGCGAACCAGGAGGGCGCGGGCCGGGTGACGCTGCGGGACCTGGTGCGCCAGGCACTGCGGATGCGGCCCGACCGGCTCGTCGTCGGGGAGGTGCGTGGTGCGGAGGTCACCGAGCTTCTGGCCGCGCTCAACACCGGGCACGAGGGCGGCTGCGGGACCGTCCACGCCAATGCCGCGGCGGATGTACCGGCCCGGCTTGAGGCGCTCGGGACGGCGGCGGGGCTCGACCGGGCGGCGCTGCACAGCCAGTTGGCGGCCGCCCTCGCGGTGGTGATCCATCTCGTACGGGACAGGGGCGGGCAGCGGCGGATCGCCGAGGTGCATGTCCTGGAGCGGGATGCGGCGGGGCTGGTGGTGACCGTGCCCGCACTGCGGTGGGGCGCCGAGGCATTCGCGTACGGGCCGGGCTGGGAGCGACTGCGGTCGCTGATCGGAGGTGCGCTGTGATGGCCGGCGAGCAGGTGTACGCGGCAGCGGTGTGTGCCGGGGCGGCTGCGTGGCTGACGGTCGGGCGGGATCAGGGGCTCAGACGCGCGCGGTTGCTGCTGGCGGCGGGCGGTGAGGTGAAGGCTTCCCCGTGGTGGGCCTGGGAGCGGGTGCTGCCGCGGGTTGGGCTGCGACGGGAGTGGCTGTGCCTGCCCGTCGCCCTGGTGCTCGCCGCGCTGGGTGGATCGGTGCTCCCGCTGTTCGCGGGGGCAGTGGCGGTGCCGCTGGTGAGGCGGCGGCTACGGGCCCGGGAAGTGAGGCGCGAGCGGGAGCGGCGAGCCGAGGGGGTGGTCACCCTGTGCGGCGCGGTGGCCGGCGAACTGCGCGCCGGGCAACAGCCGGGGCAGGCACTGCTGTTCGCCGTGAGATCCACCGGGGTGCTGGGCGATGCGGAGGCGCGGGTGCTCGCGGCCGCGCGCTTCGGGGGTGACGTACCACAGGCACTGCGGGAGGCGGCGAGGGAGCCCGGTGCGGATGGACTCGCGGGAGTCGCTGCCTGCTGGCGGGTGGCCGTGAACAGTGGTGCGGGTCTGGCCGTCGGGCTCGACCGGCTGGAGGCGGCCCTACGGGCAGAGCGGGATCAACAGGCCGATCTGAAAAGCCAGTTGGCGGGTGCCTGGTCCACCATCGGGTTGCTTGCCCTGCTTCCGCTGGCGGGTCTCGGGATGGGCTGGGCGCTGGGCGCCGATCCTCTGCGGATTCTGCTGCACACACCGGCGGGCCTCGCGTGCCTCGTTGTCGGCGGATTGCTGGAGACTGCGGGTCTCTGCTGGGCCGGGCGGATCGTGCGTCAGGGAGACGAGCCGTGACCGGGGACGCTGTCCACAGGCTGGGGGCAGCGGTGTGCGTGGTGGCGGCGGTGGCTCTCCTGGCCTTCACGATCGTCGCAAGGCGGCGTCGGCGCGCGGTGCGCATGCGGATCCTGGCGCTGTTGGGTGTGGATCGCGAGCGGCAGCGATGGCGGCCGGAGTGCGGGGCCTGGGCGAGGCGTTGGGCGGGGCCGTTGGGTGCGCTGATCACCGGCTGTGTGCTCGTCGGAGGGGTGCTCGGCTGCGCCGCCGGGCTCGGCGGGGCCTATGGGGTATCGCGCTGGCAGCGAAGCCGTAAGCCTGCGGCGGGGGCCGAGGATCAGGAGGCGAGCCGCCAATTACCGCTTGCCGCGGACCTCCTGGCGGCCTGTATCTCGGCCGGGGCGGGTCCCCGCGAGGCGGCTGAGGCGGTCGGAGAGTCGCTGGGCGGGCCGGTCGGCGAGCGGCTGGCGCGGGCGGCAGCTGAATTGCGGCTCGGCGGTGAGCCGGCACGCGCCTGGGGGTGGTTCGGGCGGATACCGGGAGCGGAGGGGCTCGGCCGCTGCCTGGAGCGAGCCGACTCGACCGGGGCTCCGGCCGCGGAGTCGGTGTCCCGTCTGGCCGAGCGCTTCCGGGCGGACCGGGCGCGGGCGGTCGCGGCACGAGGCCGCAAGGCGCAGGTCCTGATCACAGCTCCTGTTGGGCTGTGCTTCCTGCCCGCCTTTCTCGCGGTGGGCGTGGCCCCGGTCGTGATCGGCCTCGCGGACGGACTGCTGAACGGCAACTGAGCACGCGCAAGTGTGCAACTGAACGAGATCTCTTGGAGGTTGACATGTGGAATCCGGTTCGGGGATGGCTGCGCGGGCTGGCGCGCAGGATGCGCGGGGACACCCTGCGCAGTGACGCGGGCATGACCACGTCCGAGTATGCGATGGGGACGATCGCGGCGTGCGCTTTCGCCGCCGTTCTGTACAAGGTCGTCACGAGCGGTGCCGTCTCGGGGGCGCTCCAGTCGGTGATCGGGAAGGCGCTCGATGCGCAGTTCTGAGGTGGGCGACAGGGGGTCCGTGACCGCGGAGGCGGCCGTCGCGCTGCCCGCCCTGGTCGTCTTCGCCCTGGCCCTGGTCTGGGCGCTGATGGCCGCGTCCGCGCAGATCCAGTGTGTGGACGCGGCCCGGGCCGGGGCGCGTGCCGCTGCCAGGTCCGAGCCTCGGACAGCCACACTGGCCGCCGCCCGCTCGGCGGCTCCCAGCGGCGCCACTGTCACGCTCGGGCGGACGGGTGATCTCTGGCGTGTCCGGGTCGAGGCTAAGGCCCCCGGCCCGCGTGCCCTGTCTTTGACGCTCAGCGCGGATGCGGCGGCGTTCGCGGAGGACGCCGCGAGCCATGAGGAGGCCTCATGAACCGGAACCGACACCTGAACGGGGGCCGGCACCTCGACCGCGACCGGCACCGACGCCGGGACCGGGGCCGGGACCGGGGTTCCGCGACCGTGTGGGTGGCCATGGCGACCACCGCGCTGTGTGCCGTATTCGCCGTCGTCCTGGCCATGGGGCAGGCCGTGGTCGCCCGCCATCGCGCAGGCTCCGCAGCCGACTTGGCGGCCCTGGCGGCTGCTGATCACGCTCTGCGGGGCACAGCAACCGCCTGTGCGATGGCGACCGAGGTGGCCCGGGCACAGGGCGCCGCGGTGGTGCGCTGCGCGGTACGGGGCGAGATCGCCGACGTGACGGCGCAGGCCCGCTTCGGCCCCTACGGCCCAGCGGTCAGGTCGCGGGCGGGCCCGCCGGGGCCTCCTGCGCTGTCGGGGCACCCCGCAGCAGTTCCGTGAGGAGGCGGACTGCGCCGCGCTTGTGCAGCGGGTCGTTGCCGTTGCCGCACTTGGGGGACTGGATGCAGGACGGGCAGCCCGCCTCGCACTCGCAGGACGCGATCGCCTCACGCGTGGCGGTCAGCCACTCACGGGCGGTGTGGAAGGCCCGCTCGGCGAAGCCCGCGCCACCCGGATGGCCGTCGTACACGAAAACAGTCGGCAGCAGGGTGTCCGGGTGGAGCGGCACCGAGACGCCGCCGATGTCCCAGCGGTCGCAGGTGGCGAAGAGCGGCAGCATCCCGATGGAGGCGTGCTCAGCGGCATGCAGGGCGCCGCCCAGCTGCTTGGGGTCGACCCGGGCGGCGTCCAGCTGGTCCTCGGTGACCGTCCACCACACCGCCCGGGTACGCAGGGTGCGGGGCGGAAGATCGAGTCTGGTCTCGCCGAGGACTTCACCGGTGATGAGTTTGCGGCGCAGGAAAGAGACGACCTGGTTGGTGACCTCGACGGAGCCGTAGCAGAGGCGTCCGTCGCCCCACGGGATCTCGGTGTCGGTTTCGAGGACGGAGACGGAGGTCGTGTCGCGGGCGGTGGTGGAGTACGGCGGGCTGGCCTCTTCGACGAGGGCAGCCGAGTCCTCCAGGTCCAGGTGCTTCACGAGGTACGTACGGCCCTGGTGGAGATGGACGGCCCCGTCGTGGACCGCGGTGTGGGCGGCCGATTCGTCGACCGTGCCCAGCAGCCGGCCGGTGGCGGCCTCCACGATCTGGACCGGGCGGCCGCCCTCGCCCCTGATGTCGGTGAGGTCGGCGGCCCGCTCGCGGCGGGTCCAGTGCCAGCCCGAGGCCCGGCGGCGGAGCAGCTTGGCGGCCTCCAGTTGGGGCATGAGATCGGCCGTGGCCGGGCCGAAGAGTTCGAGGTCGGTGTCCGTGAGCGGAAGCTCGGCGGCGGCCGCGCAGAGATGGGGGGCGAGGACGTACGGGTTGTCGGGGTCGAGGACCGTGGACTCCACCGGCTGCTGGAACAGCGCCTCGGGATGGTGGACGAGGTAGGTGTCCAGCGGGTCGTCGCGGGCCACGAGCACGGCCAGGGCGCCCTGGCCCGAGCGGCCCGCGCGGCCGGCCTGCTGCCAGAGCGAAGCCCGTGTCCCGGGGTATCCGGCGATGATCACGGCATCGAGGCCCGAGACGTCGACGCCGAGCTCGAGGGCCGTGGTGGCCGCGAGGCCGAGGAGCTCGCCGGAGTGCAGGGCCCGCTCCAGCGCCCGGCGCTCCTCGGGCAGGTAGCCGCCCCGGTAGGCGGCGACACGCGGGGGCAGCGAGCGGTCCACCTCGGCCAGGCGCTCCTTGGCGATGACGGAAATCAGCTCGGCGCCGCGCCGGGAGCGTACGAAGGCGACGGAGCGGACGCCCTGGACGGTCAGGTCGGTGAGCAGGTCGGCGGTCTCGGCGGTGGCGGTACGGCGTACGGGCGCGCCCTTCTCGCCGTGCAGCTCGGTGAGCGGGGGCTCCCAGAGGGCGAAGACGAGCTCACCGCGTGGCGAGGCGTCGTCTGCCACCTCTTGGACGGGCAGGCCGGTGAGGCGGCCGGCAGCCAGAGAGGGTTCCGCGGCGGTGGCGGAGGCGAGGAGGAAGACCGGGTTCGCACCGTAGCGGGCGCATACGCGGCGAAGGCGGCGCAGCACCTGGGCGACATGGGAGCCGAAGACGCCCCTGTAGGTGTGGCACTCGTCGATGACGACGTAGCGCAGGGAGCGCAGGAAGGAGGACCAGCGGGGGTGTGAGGGAAGTATTCCGCGATGCAGCATGTCCGGGTTGGTCAGGACGTACGTCGCGTACTGCCGGACCCACTCCCGTTCCTCGACCGGCGTGTCGCCGTCGTAGACGGCGGGACGCACCCGGTTGCCGAGCGGCGCGGCGAGCTCTTTGACGGCGCGGCACTGGTCCGCGGCCAGAGCCTTGGTCGGGGCCAGGTAGAGAGCCGTGGCACCGCGTCCATTGGCGGCCTCGGCGCCGTCGAGAAGGGTGGTTAGCACGGGCGCCAGGTAGGCCAGGGACTTGCCCGAGGCGGTGCCGGTGGCGATCACCACGGATTCGCCGTCCAGGGCGTGCTCGGCGGCTTTGGCCTGGTGGGCCCACGGATGGTCGATCCCCGCCTGTTCAATGGCCTTGATCACTTCTGGGCGGATGCGGTCGGGCCAGACGGCATGACGGCCCGGCCTTGGGGGCAAGTGCTCCGTATGAGTGATGCGCGCGGCACGGCTCGCCCCGGCGGTGAGCCGGTCGAGGACCGTAGCGGGGGAGAGGCGGTTGTCCCCGCTCTCGGAGGGTCGTCTGGGACGGTGATTCTTGGCCATCGGGACCGAGTGTGTCACCGGCGTGACGGACAATGGTCTCAAGGCGTCGTGCATGGCTGCTGGTAAGTGATTGAATGCCATCGCGGCTGGCGACCGTCTCTGGCTCCGCCGGGGAGTCCTGAGGGGGCGGCCGCTCGATAGCAAGGTGCTGGAGGATCCGTGGACCTGTCCCTGTCGACTCGCAATGTGTCCGGCCCTGGTGGCGACCGTACGGTCGTCGAGGTCGGTGGCGAGATTGATGTGTATACCGCGCCCAAGCTGCGCGAGCAGTTGGTCGAGTTGGTGAACGACGGCAGCTACCACCTGGTTGTCGACATGGAAGGCGTGGACTTCCTCGACTCCACCGGCCTCGGCGTACTCGTGGGCGGCCTGAAGCGCGTTCGCGCGCATGAGGGCTCGCTGCGCCTGGTCTGCAACCAGGAGCGCATTCTCAAGATCTTCCGGATCACAGGTCTGACCAAGGTGTTCCCGATCCACACCACGGTCGACGAAGCTGTCGCGGCCACCGACTGACGGTTGGCCGGAGACTGCCGGAAGAAGTGAGGGGCACCGGGCATCCAGCCCGGGCCCCTGAGATGCACGCCCGTACGTCCGAGGGGGATCGCATGGCAACCGTTGAACTCCGCTTCAGCGCCCAGCCTGAGCATGTCAGGACGGCCCGTCTGGTGGCGGCCGCCGTGGCTCGCCGGGCAGGGGTCGACGAGGCCGTGCTCGACGAGGTCCGTCTCGCTGTCGGCGAGGCGTGCAGCCGTGCGGTCGGGCTGCACCGCAGCCATGGCATCACAGCGCCCGTCAGGGTCGCGCTGACTGAGGAGGAGAAGGCATTCTCCATCGAGGTCGGGGACGAGGTCCCGAGCGCGGGCGCCGAGGGGTCCTCCGGGGCCCCGGGGGCCCGTGACGCCGCTGACGGGGATGCGGACTCCGAGGGCGAGGACGAGATGGGTCTCGCCGTCATCAGCGGTCTCGTCGACGACGTGGAGGTCACGTCCACCGAGGAGGGGGGCGTGATCCGGATGAGTTGGCCGACGACGCCCGTCACCGTCGTGCCCTGATCGCGGATGATCGACAACGGCGCCGGAATGTCGGCCCATTGATCGTTTAATTTGGATAAGGCCCTGCTGAGCAGGGCCTTTTTCCATTTATCTAGATCATTTATCGCACGTCAATGCCTTTGACCCGTTACCCCTTTCGGGGGGTGTTTCGGAACCCGATCATTTGCTGAGGAGCAAGTGAAGGTCAATTCCAATTGCCGCGCCCTGTTTTGATCAGGTTCCGCTACCTACAATCCGTCCACATCTTGAGCTCTGAGCGTCAAGGAGGACGAATGGCGGGGCTCTTCAACCCAGAACTGACCGATCACCCCACTTCTCTCGCAGCCGCGGTACTCACCGACGACAACCGGCTGATCGTTATCGTGATCGCCGCCGTCGCGGTGGCGGCACTGATCGTCGCCCAGGTGCTGGTGCGCCAGGTGCTGGCCGCCGGCGAGGGCACAGATTCCATGAAGAAGATCGCGGCAGCCGTGCAGGAGGGCGCGAATGCCTATCTGGCCCGGCAGTTGCGCACCCTCGGCGTCTTCGCCGTCGTGGTGTTCTTCCTGCTGATGCTTCTTCCGGCCGACGACTGGTCACAGCGCGGCGGACGTTCGGTGTTCTTCCTGGTGGGTGCGCTCTTCTCGGCGGCCACCGGATACATCGGCATGCGTCTCGCGGTACGAGCAAATGTGCGCGTGGCAGCGGCCGCGCGTGAAGCGACTCCGGCGGAGGGCGAGCCGGAAAAGGATCTGACGGCCGTCTCGCACAAGGCCATGAAGATCGCTTTCCGGACGGGAGGCGTGGTCGGCATGTTCACGGTGGGCCTCGGCCTGCTCGGTGCCTCCTGCGTCGTTCTCGTCTACGCGGCCGACGCGCCCAAGGTGCTCGAAGGCTTCGGCCTCGGCGCCGCGTTGATCGCCATGTTCATGCGTGTCGGTGGCGGCATCTTCACCAAGGCCGCCGACGTCGGCGCCGACCTGGTCGGCAAGGTTGAGCAGGGCATCCCGGAGGACGACCCGCGCAACGCCGCCACCATCGCCGACAACGTCGGCGACAACGTCGGTGACTGTGCCGGCATGGCGGCCGACCTCTTCGAGTCGTACGCGGTCACGCTCGTCGCGGCGCTCATCCTCGGCAAGGCGGCATTCGGCGACGCCGGACTCGCCTTTCCGCTGATCGTCCCGGCGATCGGCGTGGTCACCGCGATGATCGGCATCTTCGCGGTCGCCCCGCGGCGCGCCGACCGCAGCGGGATGTCCGCCATCAACCGTGGATTCTTCATCTCCGCGCTGATCTCGCTCGGCCTGGTGGCTGCGGCGGTGTTCATCTATCTGCCGTCCTCGTACGCCGAGTTGGACGGTGTCACCGAGGCCGCGATCACGTCGCACGCCGGAGATCCCCGGATTCTGGCGCTCGTCGCCGTGGCCATCGGCATCGTTCTCGCGGCCCTGATCCAACAGCTGACCGGGTATTTCACCGAGACCACCCGGCGTCCCGTCAGGGACATCGGCAAGTCCTCGCTGACCGGACCCGCGACCGTCGTGCTGGCCGGTATCTCCATCGGTCTGGAATCCGCCGTGTACACCGCGCTGTTGATCGGTCTCGGTGTGTATGGGGCGTTCCTGCTCGGCGGTACGTCGATCATGCTCGCCCTGTTCGCGGTGGCTCTGGCCGGTACCGGCCTGCTCACCACGGTCGGCGTCATCGTCGCCATGGACACTTTCGGACCCGTCTCCGACAACGCCCAGGGCATCGCCGAGATGTCCGGCGACGTCACGGGCGCGGGCGCACAGGTGCTCACCGACCTCGACGCCGTCGGCAACACCACCAAGGCCATCACCAAGGGAATCGCCATCGCCACGGCCGTACTGGCCGCGTCCGCGCTCTTCGGTTCGTATCGCGACGCCATCGCGACCGCGGCCAGGGACGTCGGTGAGAAGGTCGGCGACGGCGGTCCGCTGAATCTCGTGATGGACATCTCGCAGCCGAACAATCTGGTGGGCCTGATCCTCGGCGCCGCGGTCGTCTTCCTCTTCTCGGGTCTCGCGATCAACGCGGTGTCCCGTTCGGCGGGCGCTGTCGTCTACGAGGTGCGGCGGCAGTTCCGCGAGCACCCCGGGATCATGGACTACACCGAGACGCCGGAGTACGGGCGCGTCGTCGACATTTGCACCAAGGACGCGCTCCGCGAGCTTGCCACACCGGGTTTGCTCGCCGTACTCACGCCGATCGCCGTCGGCTTCTCGCTCGGTGTTGGTGCCCTCGGCTCCTTCCTGGCAGGCGCGATCGGCACCGGCACGCTGATGGCCGTGTTCCTCGCCAACTCCGGTGGCGCGTGGGACAACGCCAAGAAGCTCGTCGAGGACGGACACCACGGCGGCAAGGGCAGCGAGGCCCACGCCGCGACCGTGATCGGTGACACCGTCGGCGACCCGTTCAAGGACACCGCGGGACCGGCGATCAACCCGCTGCTGAAGGTGATGAACCTGGTGGCGCTGCTGATTGCGCCCGCGGTCATCCAGTTCAGCTACGGGGACGACTCCAACGCCGGAATCAGGGCGCTGGTGGCGTTGCTGGCCATCCTCGTCATCACGGGCGCGGTGTACATCTCCAAGCGGCGAGGCATCGCCGTCGGTGACGAAGACAACCATGCGGAGCGGAGCGCGAAGTCGCCTGATCCTGCGGTGGTTTCGTAACACCTGCTCAAGAGGCGGGCGGGCGGCGCGTATTGACGTGCCGACCGCCCGTTTGTGCGCCGTCGTGAGCCTTGTCTCCCTTGGTGCAAATGGCTCTAATGGGTAACAGATCGGGCATACCGCACGCGGTTGTCGCCCACATGGCGTGTATGTTCCGGGGCCGAGAGCCTTGGAAGGGACCAATCCGGTGAACAAGCAGCTTGCGGCCGCACTGTCCTGCGGCGCGGTACTGGTACTGGCGTTGTCGGGCTGCACCGACGGCGACGGCGACAACAAGGTGAACGACTGGGCCAAGACGTTCTGCAACCAGGCGCAGCCGCAGATCAAGAAGAGGGCCAACGCCGAGCAGGCCATCATCTCGACGGCGGCGGACGGCAAGCCCGCCGACATCCAGGCCGCCGACTCGAAGGCCTTCCAGGATCTCGCCGATGTGAACAACTCGCTCGCCACCGCGGTCAAGGCAGGCGGAACGCCGCCCATCGACGACGGCGCGAAGATCCAGCAGGACGCTGTCGCCGAACTCCAGGCGACAGCGAAGGCGTACTTCGCTCTCAAGAAGCAGGTCGACGGACTCAACGCCAAGGACCAGCAGAAGTTCGCGGACGGGCTGCAAGGCGTCGCCGACGGTCTGGCGAAGATCGAGAAGATGAAGCAGGACGCGGTGAAGAAGCTGCAGTCCGGTGACCTGGGCAAGGCGATGGCGAAGCAGCCCGGCTGCCAGACGGTGAAGGCCTCGAGTCCGCCCGCGGGCGGCTCTGGCTCGGACTCGCCCTCCACCCCGGCTTCCCCCTCCACCCCGGCTTCCCCGTCCAAACCGGCTTCGTCGAAGGCATCGGCGAACGCCGCGTCGAAGCCCTCGGAGACGGCGTAGGCCAAAAAGCGCGAGCGGGCAGTAGGAGGCAGCACGCGGGAAGAGGGCCCGGCCGTCGGCGTTCGTCAGTGCAGGCCGCCACAATGGGCGGGTGAGTACGACCAGCCCTGCCTCAGGCCTTCCTTCGCCCGACCGCTCACCCCGGCTGCGTGAAGCCCTTCTCGCCGCGAGCTTCACCGCCGACGGACTGCTCGACCTGCTCGGCGCCCCCGCCTATGCCGCGCTCGCCCGCAGCGAGACGGTGCCGGCGCTGCGCGCCACCCGCGGGGACGGCGTCCTCGACACGCTCGTACAGCTGTTTCTGCTCCAGCGCCCCGTCGCCTCACAACGGGCGGGGGCAGCCCTCCCGCTCGATCAGTGCCTTGCCGACGGCTGGGTGGTGCATGACGGCGACGACGTACGCGCCACGGTCGATGTGAGGCCGTACGGCGGTCCCGAGGGCCAGGACTGGTTCATCGTCTCGGACCTGGGCTGCGCGGTGGGCGGCGCTGCCGGCGCGAGCGGCCAGGGCGGGGGAGTTGTTCTCGGTGTCGGCGGGGCGTCCACCACGCTCGCCGGGATCACCGTTCGTACGCCGGTGTCTTCCGCGCTCGACCTCGGCACCGGCTCCGGCATCCAGGCGCTGCACGCGACCCAGCACGCGACGCGCGTCACGGCCACCGATCTCAACCCGCGGGCCCTGCACTTCGCGCGGCTCACGCTGGCGCTCTCCGCGGCTCCCGAAGCCGATCTGCGCGAAGGCTCGCTCTACGAGCCGGTCCACAAGGACACGTTCGACCTGATCGTGTCCAATCCTCCGTTCGTCATCTCCCCGGGCGCCAGGCTGACCTACCGGGACGGCGGCATGGGCGGGGACGATCTGTGCCGCTCGCTCGTTCAGCAGGCGGGGGACAGGCTGAACGACGGGGGATACGCCCAGTTCCTCGCCAACTGGCAGCACGTGGAGGGGGAGGAATGGCAGGAGCGGCTGCGCTCCTGGGTGCCGCGCGGCTGTGACGCCTGGATCGTCCAACGCGAAGTGCAGGACGTGACGCAGTACGCCGAATTGTGGCTGCGGGACAGCGGCGATCACCGCAGCGACCCCGCTCAGTACGCCGCGCGGTACGACGCGTGGCTGGACGAGTTCGAGGCCCGCAAGACCAAGGCCGTCGGCTTCGGCTGGATCACGCTCAGGAAGTCCGGTTCCGAGCGCCCTTCGATCGTCGCCGAGGAGTGGCCCCACCCTGTCGAGCAGCCGCTCGGCGTCGGCGTGCAGGCACACTTCGCGCGGCAGGAATATCTGCGCACGCACGACGACGCGGCGCTGCTCGCCGGTCACTTCACGCTGGCCCCGGAGGTCGTGCAGGAGCAGGTCGGGCTGCCGGGCGCGGAGGACCCGGAGCACGTCGTGCTGCGTCAGAACCGCGGTATGCGGCGGGCCACCAAGGTGGACACCGTCGGCGCGGGCTTTGCCGGGGCATGCGACGGGTCGCTCAGCGCCGGGCGGATTCTGGACGCGATCGCCCAGCTGCTCGGCGAGGATCCGGTGGTGTTGCGCGACCGAACCCCGCAGGCGCTGCGGCTGCTGATCGAGGAGGGTTTTCTGGAACCGGTGCGTCCATGAGGTGAAACCGGCCAACATCAATAAGAAGGGGAGGGCCGGACTCCAAGAAAGGGAGGGTCGGACTCCGGGTGGGTGAGCCCATATGGCGTTCACCCGGAATTCGCACCCATGACGCCCGGAGGTGCCAGCCTCGGCCTCCGGGCGACCTCGGCTTCAGGGAAGGACCGGGTACGGGCATGGAGAGCGGGCCGGCGATCTTCGCGGGGACGGCGTTCACGCTGTTCGGGGCGGGCCTGCTGTGGACGGGGGTGCGTCTGCGCCACCGCGCGCCGGTCGCCCACGGAGTGAGTCCCGCCACGGCCGTCGCGCTCGCGGTCCTGCTCGACGCGGTGTTCCTCGCCCTCGGTCTCTGGTGCTTCGGCCGCGTCTGATCTGGGGGCATCCGGGCTCCGCAGTGCCGTAGTGCCGATCCGCGGCGGCAGGAATAGCCGGACTCGGGTTACCGTTCGAGTGGCCGTTGCGGGCTTTTGCCGTTTGACACGGGGGCGGGTTGTACCGTCACACTCCGCAGCGACAGCAGCGTCACAGCCGTGCCGCACCCAGTGCCGTACAGCCGTGAGCGCCCACAGAGCGTCGACCGGAGAGAAGAGCGAAGTTGTCCCCGACCAGCGAGACCGCACAGGGCGGCCGCCGACTCGTGATCGTCGAGTCGCCTGCCAAGGCGAAGACGATCAAGGGCTACCTCGGCCCCGGCTATGTTGTCGAGGCGAGCGTCGGGCACATCCGCGACCTCCCGAACGGTGCCGCCGAGGTGCCGGAGAAGTACACCGGCGAGGTGCGCCGCCTCGGTGTCGATGTCGAGAATGACTTCCAGCCGGTCTATGTCGTCAACGCCGACAAGAAGGCCCAGGTCAGGAAGCTCAAGGAGCAGCTCGCCGAGTCTGACGAACTCTTCCTCGCCACCGATGAGGACCGCGAGGGCGAGGCGATCGCCTGGCACCTGCTCGAGGTCCTCAAGCCCAAGGTCCCCGTCCACCGGATGGTCTTCCACGAGATCACCAAGGATGCGATCCGCGAGGCCGTCGAGAACCCGCGCGAGCTCAACAAGCGCATGGTCGATGCCCAGGAAACCCGCCGTATCCTCGACCGTCTCTACGGCTACGAGGTCTCGCCGGTCCTGTGGAAGAAGGTCATGCCGCGGCTGTCCGCCGGCCGTGTGCAGTCCGTCGCCACCCGTCTTGTCGTCGAGCGCGAGCGCGAGCGCATCGCCTTCCGCTCCGCCGAGTACTGGGACCTGACAGGCACCTTCTCCACCGGCCGCGCCGGGGATGCCTCAGACCCCTCCGTTTTCACGGCCCGGCTGAACACCGTCGACGGACAGCGCGTGGCGCAGGGCCGCGACTTCGGCTCGGACGGGCAGCTCAAGTCCGGCCAGGTGCTCCACCTCGACGAGGCGAATGCCCGGGCACTGGCCGCCGCGCTGGCCGATGCCTCGTTCGCGGTCCGCGCCGTCGAGTCGAAGCCGTACCGCCGCTCTCCGTACGCACCGTTCCGCACGACGACGCTGCAGCAGGAGGCCTCCCGCAAGCTGGGCTTCGGGGCCAAGGCCACCATGCAGGTGGCGCAGAAGCTGTACGAGAACGGCTTCATCACCTATATGCGTACGGACTCCACCACGCTGTCCGACACCGCCATCGCATCGGCCCGGGCGCAGGTCACCCAGCTTTACGGCGCCAACTATCTGCCGGACAAGCCGCGTGTGTACGCCGGGAAGGTCAAGAACGCGCAGGAGGCGCACGAGGCGATTCGCCCTTCGGGTGATCGTTTCCGCACGCCGGCCGAGACGGGGCTGACCGGCGACCAGTTCAAGCTCTATGAGCTGATCTGGAAGCGGACCGTTGCCTCTCAGATGAAGGACGCGGTCGGCAACAGCGTCACCGTCCGGATCGGCGGCCGCGCCGCTGACGGCCGTGACGCCGAGTTCACCGCCTCCGGCAAGACGATCACCTTCCACGGCTTCATGAAGGCCTACGTGGAAGGCGCCGACGACCCGAACGCCGAGCTCGACGACCGTGAGCGGCGCCTCCCGCAGGTCTCGGAGGGCGACGCCCTGTCCGCCGAGGAGATCTCGGTGGACGGCCACGCGACCAAGCCGCCGGCCCGCTACACCGAGGCCTCGCTGGTCAAGGAGCTGGAAGAGCGCGAGATCGGCCGCCCGTCGACGTACGCGTCGATCATCGGCACGATTCTGGACCGTGGCTATGTGTTCAAGAAGGGAACGGCACTCGTGCCCTCCTTCCTGAGCTTCGCCGTGGTCAATCTGCTGGAGAAGCACTTCGGCCGGCTCGTCGACTACGACTTCACCGCGAGGATGGAGGACGACCTCGACCGCATCGCACGGGGCGAGGCGCAGGCAGTGCCGTGGCTGAAGCGCTTCTACTTCGGCGAGGGCGACGACGGCGGAGCCGCCTCCGCCGCGGGCAACGGCGACGGGGACCGCCTCGGTGGCCTGAAGGAGCTGGTGACGGACCTCGGTGCGATCGACGCCCGGGAGATCTCCAGTTTCCCGGTCGGCGAGGGCATCGTGCTCCGCGTCGGCCGGTACGGCCCGTACATCGAGCGCGGCGAGAAGGACGCGGAGGGCCACCAGCGGGCCGACGTCCCCGACGACCTCGCCCCGGACGAGCTGACCGTGGAGTTCGCGGAGGAACTGCTGGCCAAGCCGAGCGGCGACTTCGAACTGGGCGCCGACCCGGTGACGGGCAACCAGATCGTCGCCAAGGACGGCCGGTACGGCCCGTATGTCACGGAGATCCTTCCCGAGGGCACCCCGAAGACGGGCAAGAACGCGGTCAAGCCGCGCACCGCCTCACTCTTCAAGTCGATGTCCCTGGACACCGTCACGCTCGACGACGCGCTCAAGCTGATGTCCCTGCCGCGTGTGGTGGGCAAGGACGCGGAAGGCGTCGAGATCACCGCGCAGAACGGCCGGTACGGCCCGTATCTGAAGAAGGGCACGGACTCGCGCTCCCTGGAGACCGAGGACCAGCTCTTCAAGATCACACTGGACGAGGCGCTGGCGATCTACGCACAGCCCAAGCAGCGTGGGCGGGCCGCGGCCAAGCCGCCGCTGAAGGAGCTGGGCACGGACCCGGTCAGCGAGCGGCCGGTGGTGGTCAAGGACGGCCGCTTCGGTCCGTACGTCACCGACGGCGAGACGAATGCGACGCTGCGCACGGGCGACAGCGTCGAGGACATCACGCCGGAACGCGGCTACGAACTGCTCGCCGAGAAGCGGGCCAAGGGTCCCGCCAAGAAGACGGCGCGGAAGGCCCCGGCCAAGAAGGCGCCCGCGAAGAAGGCCGCTGCGAAGAAGACGGTCGCCAAGAAGGCTGTGGCCAAGAAGACCGCCGCCAAGAAGACGACCTCGGCCGCCGCGGCGAAGAAGACGACCTCGGCCGCCGCGGCGAAGAAGACGACCGCGTCGGCGAGGGCTGCTACAAAGGCGCCGACGGACGAGTAGCCGTATGCCCGGCCGTGTTCGGAGTTTGGGCAAAGGGTTCGGGCGCTTTGCGCGGGGGACGGTTCGCCCCCTCCGCACAAAGCGCCTGTATGTTCGGACAGGCCTCCGGGGAGCGGGCCGCTCCGGATAGGCTGGGCGGATGACGCGAGCCGAGCAGCCAGCCGAGCAGCAGGCGGTCGTGAGCACCGCCTCAGAGACTGCCTCAGACTCCGACGCAACCGACGCACTTGGCGCGGATTCCCGTGAACGTGCGGTGCGTGCCCTGCTGCGCTTCCCCCCGCTGAGGCGGTTGTGGAACGCCCAGGTCGTGGGCGGTATCGGTGACTCGGTCGCCATCCTTGTCCTTCTCCTGCTCACACTGCAGGCCTCGGTCCTGGCGGGCACCTTCGGGGAGGGCTATCGCGGAGCTGCCTTCGCCGTCGCTGCGGTGCTCGGTGCGCGGGTGCTGGCCACGCTGCTCTTCGGCGCCGTACTGCTCGGCCCGCTGACCACGCTCACCTCGTCCAAGGGGCCGCTCGACCGGCGCTGGACCATGATCGGGGCGGACGGGCTGCGGCTCGCGCTCTTCGTGGTGGCGCCGCTGTGGATCGACTGGACGCTGGACAACGCCACGGCGATGCTGCTGATCACCGTCTTTGTCGCGGGCGTCGCCGAGCGCTTCTGGACGGTCGCCCGCGACGGCGCCGCTCCCGCACTGCTCCCCGCCCCGCCGCTGGAGGGCGCGGCCGTGCGCCCGCTGCCGGACCATCTCGACGCGCTGCGGCGGCTCTGGCTGCGTACGGGCTTCGCCGTCATCCCCGCCGGGGCCGCGGTCCTGCTCGTGGCCACGCTGGTCGGAAACCTGCTCGGCTCGGGCATCGACTGGTTCTCGCTGCACCAGGCGGCCCTCGGTTCGTATGTCGCGGCCGGTCTCTTCGCCGCATCCGTCTCGACGCTGTACTTCGTCGAGCTGCCCGGCTCGCAGACCCCGCGGCCGCGTTCGCCGCTCGAAGGGCTGCGCCGTCCGTCCACCGGCAACGGCGTGGACAGGGGGCGTACGGACGCCATACCGCTGTTCGTCCTCGCCTGCGCGTCGGTCGCGGGCGCGATCGCATCCGCCGTGGCCGTATCCGTACTGCACGCCTTCGACCTGGGTGGCGGCCCCGCCGCCTTCGCGCTGCTCGTGCTCGCGCTCACCGGCGGTGCCGGTGTCGGCATCCGCGGCGCCGCCGCCGTACTGCCCACCCTGTCCCGCCGCCGGCTGCTCGCACTCGCGCTCGCCGTCACCGGCATGGCGCTGCTCGCCATGGGCCTGGTGCCCGACACGGCGAGCGTGCTGTTCATCGCGCTGCTCGCGGGACTCGCGGCCGGTGTCGCCGCGAGCACCGGGCACGCTCTGATCGACCAGGAGACGGAGGACTTCCGGCGCCCGCGGATCACCGAACACCTCCAGGCGGTCGTACGGGTCGCCATCGCCCTCGGCGCGCTGGCGGCTCCGCTGCTCGCCGCGGCGATCGGGCCGCACCGGCTCGCGAGCGGGGACTTCGTCTTCGCGCACGGCGGTGCGGCGTTCACGCTGATGCTGGTCGGCGCGCTGCTGCTGCCGGTCGCGGCCGTGGTGCTCGCCAAGACGGACGACCGGTCCGGTGTTCCGCTGCGCCGGGACCTCGGCGACGCGCTGCGCGGCGGGGCGGACCCGGCGCAGGCGCCGTGCCGGACCGGGTTCTTCATCGCCATAGAGGGCGGCGACGGGGCCGGGAAGTCCACCCAGGTCGAGGCGCTCGCGGAGTGGATCCGGGCGAAGGGCCACGAGGTCGTCGTGACGCGTGAGCCGGGCGCGACACCGATCGGGAAGCGGCTGCGGTCGATCCTGCTCGACGTGTCCTCGGCGGGGCTCTCGAACCGCGCGGAGGCACTGCTGTACGCCGCCGACCGCGCCGAGCACGTCGATTCGGTCGTGCGGCCCGCACTGGAGCGCGGCGCGATCGTCATCTCCGACCGCTATATCGACTCCTCGGTCGCCTACCAGGGCGCGGGCCGGGATCTGTCCCCGACCGAGATCGCCCGTATCAACCGCTGGGCGACGCACGGACTCGTACCGCATCTGACGGTGCTGCTCGACGTCTCCCCGGAGACGGCGCGGGAGCGCTTCACCGAGGCACCGGACCGGCTGGAGTCGGAGCCGGCTGAGTTCCACCAGCGGGTGCGCGCCGGATTTCTGACCCTCGCGGCGGCGGACCCCGGCCGGTACCTGGTGGTGGACGCGGGGCAGGAGCCCGAGTCGGTCACGACGGTTGTACGACACCGGCTCGACCAGATGCTGCCGCTGTCCGAGGCCGAGGTGAAGGCGCAGGCGGAAGCGCGCAGGGCGGCCGAGGAAGAAGCCAGGCGCCGGGCCGAGGAAGAGGCCGCGCGCAAGGCGGAGGAAGAGCGGCTGGAGCGCGAGCGGCAGGAGCAGCTCGCCAAACTCCGCGCCGAGGAGGAGGAGCGCAAGCGCCGGGAGCTGGAGGAGGCGCGGCAGCGCGAGGCCGAACGGCAGGCGGAGGAGGCCCGGCAGCGGGCCGAGGAAGCACGGCGGCTCGCCGACGAGGAGCGGGCGCGTCGGCTGGCGGAGGAGAAGGCGCGCCGGGAGGAAGAGGAACGGCGGCGCCGGCAGGCCGAGGAGGAGGCCCGGCTGCGGGCCGAGGCGGAGGAAAGGCGTCAGGAGAAGCAGCGCAAGGCGGAGGAGGCGCTGCTGAGGGCCGAAGAGGCGCGGAGGCTGGCGGAGGCGGCCGCGTCCGCTGCTGCCGCGTCCGCGGCTTCGCCCACCGAGGTGACCGTGCCCACGCCGGTGGTCGCGCCGTCGGACGAGGTCACCCAGGAGGTAGCGAAGCCGGGCCCGGTTGTCGACGAGACGGCGGTACTCCCGAAGTTCCCGGCGGACGCGGACGAGACGGCGGTGCTTCCTCCGGTACGGGACGCGGACGAGACGGCGGTGCTTCCTCCGGTACGGGACGCGGGCGCGGCCCCGGACGAGCGGACGCGTGAGCTCCCTCAGGTCGACCCGGCCGCGGCCGGCCGGCGCCGCCGCCCGGACTGGGCGGAGGAAACGCCGCTGGACGACCTCCCGTCGCTGGCCGACGAACTGCTGGGCCCGCACGAGGACGACGAGAGCGGGGGGCGCGGGAGGCGCTGAGAGCATGCCCGGTGCGGCGGCGCGGCTGTTTGAGGCCGCGCCCGCACCGCTCTGTCAGACCCCTCGCCCACAATGGAGACCCCACGCAAGAAAGGCGGGTGACGGCGCATGGCCGTTTGGGACGACGTCGTCGGTCAGGAGCGCGTCCACGCACAGCTCTCCGCCGCCGCCCGGGACGCCGACGCCCGCGTCACCGCCGAGGCCCGGCACGAGCAGCCCCCGGACGCGTCCAAGATGACGCACGCCTGGCTGTTCACAGGTCCGCCCGGTTCCGGGCGGTCCACCGCCGCCCGGGCGTTCGCCGCGGCGCTGCAGTGCACCAGTCCCGACCGTGCCCTCGGGGGGGAACCTGGCTGTGGGTTCTGCGACGGCTGCCACACCACCCTCGTCGGCACGCACGCCGACGTCGAGGTGATTCGTACCGACCTGCTCTCCATCGGCGTCAAGGACACCCGCGAGCTAGTCCGGCGCGCGCAGCTCTCCCCGGCCGGCGGGCGCTGGCAGGTGATCATCCTGGAGGATGCCGACCGGCTCACGGAGGGTGCGGGCAACGTCCTGCTCAAGGCCGTCGAGGAGCCCGCCGCCCGCACCGTGTGGCTGCTGTGCGCGCCCTCGATCGAGGATGTGCTGCCGACGATCCGTTCCCGCTGCCGCCATCTCACGCTGCGTACGCCCCCCGTCGAGGCCGTCGCCGACGTGCTGATCCGGCGTGACGGCATCGAGCCCGATGTCGCCATGTCCGCCGCCCGTGCCACCCAGGGGCACATCGGCCGGGCCCGCCGCCTGGCGACGGACGAGCGGGCCCGGGCCCGTCGGGCGACCGTACTGAAGATGCCGCTGCGCGTGGAGGACATCGGCGGCTGCCTCAAGGCCGCCCAGGAGCTGATCGACGCCGCCGCCGAGGACGCCAATCAGGTGGCCGAGGAGATCGACGTCAAAGAGACCGAGGATCTGAAGGCGGCTCTCGGCGCATCGGCCGGGGGGCGGATGCCGCGGGGGACCGCGGGGGCGATGAAGGAACTGGAGGACAGGCAGAAGCGTCGCAAGACGCGTTCGCAGCGAGACAGCCTCGATCTCGCGCTCACCGATCTGACGGGCTTCTACCGCGATGTGCTCGCCCTCCAGATGGGCTCGGAGATCGCGCTCGCCAATGTCGACGTACGGGACGCTCTCGACCGGATTGCCGGCGCTTCGACCCCCGAGGGCACCCTGCGCCGGATAGAGGCGGTGGTCGCCTGTCGCCATGCGCTGGACAGCAATGTCGCGCCGCTGCTGGCGGTCGAGGCGATGGCGGTGGCACTGCGCGCGGGCTGAGCGGCCTGCTGGGGTGTTGACCGGCTCACCCGTACGAGCACGGGCAGGCACGGTCCGCACCCTGCGGCTACGCTCCGAGGATGGACACCAGGCGCCTGCTGCGCACCTCCGCCCTCGCGCTGGCCACGGCCGGTCTGCTGATCTCCGGCTGTACGGGCGGGAGTTCCTCGCCTGGCGCCTCCGCGTCCGCCGCACCGGGCCGGGCCGCCCCCGCCGCCGCGCTCAAGCCGTACTACGAGCAGGAGTTGAAGTGGCGCCCGTGCGGTGTCGAGGGCTTCGACTGCGCCACGATGAAGGCTCCGCTGGACTACGGTGCGCCGGACGGCGACTCGATCAAGCTGGCCGTGGCTCGCAAGAAGGCCACCGGCCCCGGAAAGCGCCTCGGCTCGCTGCAGGTCAACCCGGGCGGCCCAGGAGGCTCTGCGGTCGACTATCTGCAGGGCTACGCGGGTATCGGCTACCCCGCTCCGGTCCGCGCCCGGTACGACATGGTCGCGGTCGACCCGCGCGGTGTGGCCCGCAGCGAGCCCGTCGAATGCCTCAGCGGCAAGCAGATGGACGCGTACACCCAGGTCGACCAGACGCCCGACGACGCCGCCGAGACGGCCGGCCTCTCGACCTCGCTGAGAGATTTCGCTGCGGGCTGCAAGGAGCATTCCGGCCAGGTCCTGCCCCATGTTTCCACCGTCGAGGCAGCCCGTGACATGGACATCCTGCGCGCTGTGCTGGGCGACGAGAAGCTTTCGTACGTCGGGGCCTCGTACGGCACCTTCCTCGGCGCGACATACGCCGAGCTGTTCCCCGACCGCGTCGGGCGTCTCGTCCTCGACGGAGCGATGGACCCGTCACTGTCCTCCCGTGCGATGAACCGGGACCAGACCGCGGGCTTTGAGACCGCGTTCCAGTCCTTCGCCGCGGACTGCGTCAAGCAGAAGGACTGCCCGCTCGGCAACACCTCCGCCGCGGACGCCTCGCTCCGGCTCAAGGCCTTCTTCACCGCGCTCGACGCCAAGCCCGTTAAGACCGGTGAGAGCCGCAAGCTCGGTGAGGCGCTGGCCACCACGGCAGTGATCGCCGCGATGTACGACGAGGCCGCCTGGCCCCAGCTCCGCGAGGCCCTGACGGCAGCCATGGCGGGTAACGGAGCCGCGCTCCTCTCGCTGGCCGACAGCTACTACGAGCGCGAGAGCGACGGCACGTACGCGAACCTGATGTACGCCAACGCGGCCGTGAACTGCCTCGATTCGCCGCCCGCCTTCACCGCCCCCGCGGCCGTGCAGTCGGCGCTCCCGGAGTTCGAGAAGGCCTCGCCGGTCTTCGGCAGGGGCTTTGCCTGGGCCTCGCTGAACTGCGCGTACTGGCCCACCCCCGCCACCGGCGCACCGCACCGCATCGCGGCGAAGGGCGCTGCCCCGATCGTGGTCGTCGGCACCACCCGGGACCCGGCCACCCCCTACAAGTGGGCCCAGGGGCTGGCCGGCCAGCTGTCCTCCGGGAGTCTGCTGACATACGAGGGCGACGGTCACACGGCGTACGGGCGCGGCAGCGACTGCATCGACACGGCGATCAACACCTACCTGCTGGAAGGCACGGTTCCGCCGAAGAACAAGCGCTGCAGCTGACGCCCGGACGTGGTCCGGGGGTGGTTCGGGGCACCCGAAACAACCCTGTAGACTTGGCGCCGCTGCTGATGCGAACGTGTCTTCGTCAGGACGCGTATATCCGCAGCTTGCCGCCTTAGCTCAGTTGGCCAGAGCAACGCACTCGTAATGCGTAGGTCTCGGGTTCGAATCCCGAAGGCGGCTCAAGAAAGCCCAGGTCAGAGCCTTGGAAGCCCCCCACGAAGATCGTGGGGGGCTTTTTCTGCGCCCAGATGGGAACATCCTGGGAACGGCGATTCTCCGATAAGTCTTCTATGTCTGGATTTTCGCTAGTCGAAGGCGGGCCGAGGGTGGCCTGATGCCGACTGGAGGCGTTGACCGCCGAGCACCTGATTCACCCGCGTCGCCGCGGCGAACGCGAGGCGCTGCGGGTCCTGCTGGCCACCCGTCAGGGCGCCGTCACCTCGTGCGCGGCGGCGATCAATCACCTCAAGGCGCTGCTCGTGTCCGCGCCCGAGGACCTGCGGGCCGAGCTGCGCGGCAAGGGCCGCAAGGCGGTGATATAGCACTGCGCCAATCTCCGGGAGCGGCCGATCCAGACCATCGAGCCCCGGATGACCGCGCGTGCACTGCGGTCCACCGCCGTTCGGGTCCAGGCGTTGCGAGCGGAGGCGGAGGCGGAGGAGCTGGAGGCCGAGATCGTCGTGCTGGTCGAGGCGATGGCGCCCGAGCTGCCGCGGCTGACCGCGTGGGTCCGATCAGCGCGGGTCAGATCCTGGTGAGCTGGTCGCACCCGGGCCGCTTCCGGTCCGAGGCCGCGTTTGCGGCGTTCGCCGGCACGCCGCCGATCCCCGCGTCCTCCGGCCTGACCAACCGCCACCGGCTGAACCGGAGGGGCGACCGGCAACTCAACCGGGCGCTGCACACCATCGTGCTGATCCGCATGCGCACCGACCCAACAACCAAGGTCTACATTCAGCGGCGCACCACCGAGGGCAAGTCGCCTCGGGAGGCCCGGTGCTGCTTGAAGCGGGCCATCGCCCTCCAGGTCGTCAAACTGCTCGAACGGGGGTCGGTCGAGGAGAACTTGACGGCCGCCAACAACCTCGCGATGGCCGCTTGACGGATATAGCAGCCTCGGAAACCGGCGCTACAGGCAGCCGTCACGGCTGTCGGTGCAGCGGTTATCGGTGAGATTGACCTTGAGGAGGCCGCCGGTCGGGCCGGGCGGCGGCGGCGCCTTGGCGCTACCGGGCGAGGAGGGCGCTTACGGTCTTGCCGCCGGCCGTGTGGCGGGTCACCGCGGTGGCGCGGGCGAGGCGGTTGACCATGGGCCAGCCGAAGCCTCCGGTGCCGCCGTTCAGGTCGGGGGTGCGCATGCGCGGGGCCTGCGGGCTGCGGTCGTGGACGGCCACCTCGATGCTGTCCGGGTGCGCGGTCAGGTTCAGGGTGCAGGTGCCGCCGCCGTGGCGCAGGGCGTTGGTGACGAGCTCCGAGACGACCAGAACCACGGTGTCGGCAGCCTCGGCTGCGATCGGTTGTAGGAGACCTTCGAGGAAATCCCGGGCGCTCTCGCGTGCGCCGGCGACGGATGTCGCGGAGCGGACGGTTGCGACGTTGACGCTCATCGTGTCCATCAGGTCACCCTGGTCTCTGTCGTCAATGCCCGGTCCAGTCTGCCCGGGCTTCTGCCCCGGCCTGCGGCCGGTTAACGCGTCGGCAGCGACGGCCTCGCGCTGCCCTCGTCGCTGTTCGAGGTCGATTACCTCACCGTCGAACGCGCGGAAATCTATGTCGGCCGGAGTAGACATTGAGCGGTGGTGTGGTTATGGTTTCTCTCGTAGCCCAGAGAGACAGCAGGGCCTGGCAGAGACGAACTGCCGGGCAGCAGTACCCGCAGTTGCAGTTCGCAGGACGGTGCGGTGGTGGAGTTCCGAAGCCAGGGTTGTTGCAGGACGGCGACGGGACTGACGGCCGGACCGGGTGGCCCGCAGTGATCAGGGGCCGCCGTGAGCAGTACCGCAGTCGCAGTTAACGCAAGTGCAGTACCCGTAAGTGCAGTTGGCAGTACCCAGCAGTGAAGTCAGTGAGCAGCACCTCGGTAAAGGCGTCGGCTGCGGGCGCGCGTACCGGGAAGTTCGGCAGTGGGGTTCTAAGCCAGAGCAGACGCAGGACGGGCGACGGGGCTGGCTGCCGAAGAGTGGCGCTGTCGCAGGCCACTGGGTAGTTCGCATCACCCAGCAGTTCGCAGTAGAGCAGTACCAGCAGTACGCAGTCCCCCGCTTGGTAAGTAGTTGATCACCGAGGGAAGAACGGAGGAGCCAGGCGCCATCAGGATCGCCCGGGCAGAAGTCTTGAGTCCGGGTACCGCAGGACATCGATAGTGAGGTGGTCTCCGGTCAAGCAACCGCGATCCCCGCATTCCCTGCCCTCTCCCGGGTGGGCGTGCGGACACAGAAGGCCGGCGCGGCACTAGGGCCGGCAGATGGTGTAGCAGTTCCTTCGGGGCCTTGGTGCCAGTACGGCACCAAGGCCCCTCCACGCGTTCCAAAGAGAGGTGCAATGACAGCAGGCGACTCGTACAGCCGTCTCGATGACGACGATTACCCCGCCTACACGATGGGCCGGGCCGCCGAGATGCTCGGCACCACCCAGGGCTTCCTCCGTGCCATCGGCGAAGCCCGCCTGATCACCCCACTGCGCTCCGAGGGCGGCCACCGCCGCTACTCCCGCTACCAACTGCGCATCGCCGCCCGAGCCCGCGAACTCGTCGACCAGGGCACCCCCATCGAGGCCGCCTGCCGCATCGTCATCCTCGAAGACCAA
Organism: Streptomyces sp. SLBN-118; assembly: GCF_006715635.1. Lineage (NCBI taxonomy): Bacteria > Bacillati > Actinomycetota > Actinomycetes > Kitasatosporales > Streptomycetaceae > Streptomyces > Streptomyces sp. SLBN-118. The sequence continues at coordinate 3,530,937 of NZ_VFNP01000001.1, read as the reverse complement.
CTCGAGGAAGCCCAGCGCATCAACGCCGAATACCGCCGCACCGCCGAATTGGCGGGACCGCCCGTGGCTTGAGGCAGCGCGCCCGCCGGGTACCGGCGGGTCCCCGCACACGCGTGTCAGGGTGTGCCGCAGGGTCGTCTCCCACGGTGGTCAGAGTGCGGACATGTCCCGTCCGGGCTGGCTGTCATGGTTCGGAAGGTCCCCTTCGCCCACGTCTGCCTGGACGGCATGAGGCATGGCTACGGGAACCGTGAAGGGGTTCAACGCGGAGGGGGAGCTTCAGCTTCATCCCGCAGGACGGCGGAGCAGACGTTCAGACACTCTTACAGGCTTCGAGGAAGGCTTTGCGTCCAGCGGGATCGTCCGACCTGCCGTCGGCGTGCAGCATGCGCCAGGCGGTGAGTTCGAGATCTCGGAGCCATAGTTCTCCGATGACCTGTGTCTTGAGGTCGGGAAGATCATTCTACAGTGCGGGCGCAGTCGTCTACGCCCTGAAGCGCCCCGACCCCTCGCCCCGCTGGTTCGGCTTTCACGAGGTGTTCCACGCGCTGACCGTGGCAGCCTTCACCGCGCACTACATCGCCATCTTCCTGGCCATCTACTGACCGCGCCCCCGATCTGTGTCGAGACCGGCTACGGGTCGACGGGGCCGACGCCGGGCGAGACGGTGCCACCGGAACAGTTGTGCCCCCCGAGCGGTGAACGGTGCCCGCTTTTCCTGAAACGCTGCGCTCCGGGTGGCGCAATATCTATGACCGCGAGATGAGGGTTTAACGCGCAGTGCGGGGAGTGTTTTTATGGCAACCAAGGGAGTGGAGTAATTTACCGTACATGGGCTGCTACCTCATGCTACCGTCGATCTCAGTTGCAGTTGTGGTTCCCAAAAACTCTCGAGCTCCTTCGCCGGAATTTCCCGGCAATCTGGAAGCTTTTTGTATTGCCGGTCTTTTTCCGGACGGGGCATCATCGCGGCGACCCGGTATCCGCACATCGCGGGTCCCGGCGTACTGCCTCAAAGGAGATATGACGTGGCGTCAGGCACTGTGAAGTGGTTCAACGCGGCCAAGGGTTTCGGCTTCATCGAGCAGGACGGTGGGGGCGCCGACGTGTTCGCCCACTTCTCGAACATCGCTGCCGAGGGCTTCCGTGAGCTGGTCGAAGGCCAGAAGGTCACCTTCGACATCGCGGCGGGCCAGAAGGGCCCGACGGCCGAGAACATCGTTCCCGCCTGACGCTGACGCGGACTTCGTAGCTGGGGCCCGGCATCCCTCGGGGTGCGGGTCCCAGCTGCGGATCTTTCCCACAGTGGTGTCACCTGTGGGACGACGAGTCCCATCCTCAGGGATGCGCGTCTTTTCGGAGCTGTACCGGTCGATGTCCAGGATTTCACGTCCGCATGGCGTCACCTATTTCATGGCTTGCATCCCGCACCGGATTCAGGGCAAGCCGCATTCCTTTTCGTATTCCATCCGGTTCGTTCTTGTGATTCCCCGAGCTGCTCTTTCGCTGCGGGAATTCCTTGATGCGCGCCGTATCAAGGAAGGTTCTCGATGAACCCCACACGTACGAACGGCCGTTCCTCCCGCCCCCGCCGGACCGAGGGCCCCGCTTTCGGGTCCGGCGCCGGTTCGAGGCGGGGCGCCCGCTTCGGCTCGCCCGCCCCCACCCGTTCCGGCACCCCGGGCCGATCGGGTGGCCACGGCCGGCGGCCCGCCGCGGTCCAGGGCGAGTTCGCCCTGCCGAAGACGATCACTCCCGCGCTGCCCGCGGTCGAGGCGTTCGCCGACCTCGACATGCCCAAGCAGCTGCTGGCCACACTGACCACGCAAGGCGTGAGCGTCCCGTTCCCGATTCAGGGCGCGACCCTGCCCAACACCCTCGCGGGCCGCGACGCCCTGGGACGCGGGCGCACCGGCTCCGGCAAGACCCTCGCCTTCGGCCTGGCCCTGCTGGCCCGCACCGCCGGACAGCGCGCTGAGCCCCGCCGGCCGCTGGCCCTGGTCCTCGTGCCGACGCGTGAGCTTGCCCAGCAGGTGACCGACGCACTCACCCCCTACGCCCGCTCGGTGAAGCTGCGCCTGGCCACGGTCGTCGGCGGAATGCCGATCGGCAGGCAGGCCAATGTGCTGCGCGGTGGCGCCGAGGTCGTCGTTGCGACGCCGGGCCGGCTCAAGGACCTCATCGACCGCGACGACTGCCGACTCAATCAGGTCGCGATCACCGTCCTGGACGAGGCTGACCAGATGGCCGACATGGGCTTCATGCCCCAGGTCACCGCGCTCCTGGACCAGGTACGCCCCGAGGGCCAGCGGATGCTGTTCTCCGCCACCCTCGACCGCAACGTCGACCGCCTGGTCCGCCGCTACCTCACCGACCCCGTCGTGCACTCCGTCGACCCGTCCGCAGGTGCGGTCACCACGATGGAGCATCACGTGCTGCACGTCCACGGCGCCGACAAGCACCGGACGACGACCGAGATCGCGGCCCGCGAAGGCAGGGTGATCATGTTCCTGGACACCAAGCACGCCGTCGACCGGCTGACACAAGACCTGCTGAACAGCGGGGTGCGGGCCGCCGCCCTGCACGGCGGCAAGTCGCAGCCCCAGCGCACCCGGACCCTGGCCCAGTTCAAGGCCGGACACGTCACCGTGCTCGTGGCCACGAACGTCGCCGCCCGCGGCATCCACGTCGACGACCTCGACCTCGTCGTCAATATCGACCCGCCGACCGACCACAAGGACTACCTGCACCGCGGCGGCCGAACCGCGCGGGCCGGGGAGTCCGGCAGCGTCGTCACCCTGGTCACCCCCAACCAGCGCCGGGACATGACCCGCCTCATGACAGCGGCCGGCATCGTGCCCCAGACCACGCAGGTCCGCTCCGGCGAAGAGGCACTCGGCCGGATCACCGGCGCCCAAGCCCCCTCCGGCATCCCCGTGACGATCACCGCGCCGGTAGTCGAGCGGCGTCAGCGCAGCGCGGCCTCACGCGGCCGGCGCAGCCCCGCTTCGGCGGCCCGGCGCATGACAGCGCGGCAGACCTCCTTCGACGCGGCGGCCTAGAAACTTCGGGATCAGGAAACTGGCCCACCACTGCAGGAGGCACCTTTTGACGCTGGTTCAGATGCAGCCCCGCTCGATGTGTGCCACCCCCGTGCACAGGACGGCGGCCGACGCCATGGACACCGCCGGACCGCAGGTCTGCGACGACATGACCGTCGAGGTCGCCCTGTCCGTCATGGCCAGCGCCCGCACCGGACACCTCCTCGTCTGCGACAACGACGGTCTGTGCACCGGACTTCTCACCCAGGCCCATCTCACCGCAGCCCGTGACAGCTCCACGTACACGGACCGGATCCAGCTGCGGGACATCCTCGGCGACCGAGGGCCGTTCACCTCGCCCGTGACCACCATGGCCGAAGCCGAGCACGCGATGCGTTACAGCCGACTCGATGCCCTGCTGGTGGTCGACGAACACGGCAGTGCTCTGGGCGTCCTCGCCCTTGCCCGCTGAACCGCCTCAACCGTGGCAGAACCATCCCCCCTCGTCCCTCTCCCTGTGAGGCATCATGCGCTGTGTCATCGCCCGCTTCCCGTTCGACCTCACCAAGAGCGGCGTCCTGGAATCGATGAAGGGCGTCAAGCCCGAGCAGGCTTCCGGCGAGTCCGTGATCATCGGCCGCCGCACCTACCCCGTCAAACAGGTCGGCCAAGTAATCACACGCCAGGACCGCCGCGACTTCAGCGCCAGCGAAGTCCTCCGAGCCATGACCCGGCTCGGCTTCACCTGCCGCGAACTTCCCCAGGCCCCCGCGCCCACCCGCGTTCTCAACCCGCTCCAACAGGCTTCCGCGATGCTCGGCGCCCCTGTGGCCGCCTGACCGACGGGCAGGCGCGAGCCGCCGACAAGCAGCGGTGAAGGTCCGACCGGGGTGCGCCGGTCGGACCCTCACCGCGTACCGAGGTTTCTCGGCGCGGCAATGGGTCAGTGGTCGGAGTAGCTGAAGTCGCCCATTGTCCAGGCACTGACGTCCTCGATCGCCACGCGGTACATCCCGCCCGTCTCCGGGATCCCCACCGCGCCCTGCAAAATCCGCGCCACATGGAAGTGCAGATGCCTGGGCGGCCCCTCCCCGTGCGTCGCAGCGGTGAACACGGCGGAGAAATCGCTCAGGCGGGCCGAGTCCGCCAAAACCTCCGACACCCGCTGCCTCCAGACGACTTCGGGAGCCAGCCGCCCCGTGATGACAGCACCACCGGCGACCACGGTCAGAGACATCTGATTGCTGTGCCCGGACTCCACCAGAGCGGCGACGTCAACAAGCAGTTCGTCAGGCTTCGACATGAGAGACGATTTTAATCACGAGCCGTCTGATCAGCTCAAGCAGTGGTACTCCACGAAAAATGCAGGATCGAACTGCGCAGACGACAATGCCGGAGGCCGGGGCGGGTGGCAACAGCTTGATGGTCCGGCCCTGTCGGCCAGCGTCCCCGACAGTGAAAGGGCTCGGCTCGCGGCGCCTCAGTGAGAGTCCCCCAGTTCGGGTACGACCTCGCGCAGCTGCTCGGTGCTGAGCACGCCCGCGCGGAGCAGGACCGGTGCCTTGCCGGTGACGTCCACGATCGAGGACGGCACGGCAGCCGAGGTCGGGCCGCCGCCGAGGTGGACGGAGACGGAGTCGCCGAGCATGTTCTGTGCGGCGTCGCAGTCCTGGGGGGACGTCTGCCCCGTCAGGTTGGCGCTGGAGCCCGCCATCGGCCCGGTCTCGGTGAGCAGGTCGAGGGCCACGGGGTGTGCCGGCATTCGGACCGCCACCGTGCCGTGGGTGTCGCCGAGGTCCCACTGCAGCCACGGTTAGTGGGGGCGACCAGGGTCAGCCCGCTGGGCCAGAAGGCGCGTACGAGCTGGCATGCCTGTTCGGAGAGTCTCATCCCAATGCCGATGCGAAGCTCCCCGATTGGCCCCCGCTCCGACCAGCGATGCTGCCATTCAGGACGGCCTTGGGGTTGCAGTACGGGAACGGATGGGAACCTGGTGGGAACGGAAGGATCAGGAACGATGCGGCACGACCAGACGGAAGTAGAAGCCTGCACCCGCTCCGACCTGCATCTTTCCCAAGATCCGAGCAAAGTTGATCAAGATCGTGATGATCATGTGTCGACTCGTAATGCGTAGGTCTCGGGTTCGAATCCCGAAGGCGGCTCAAGAAAGCCCAGGTCAGTTCTCCGCTGACCTGGGCTTCTTTCATTGGTCGCACTTTCATTGGTCCGCCTGAGCGTGAGCGGGGCCCAGCAGGGACCAGCTTCGGTCGTCGCCCCAGATCGAGGACGCGTCCACATACGGCCGCAGCAGCGCCGTGAGCTCCGCGTCGCCCCGGCCGTTGAGTTCGTCCGAGGCTATCTTCCGTGCCACTCCGGCCAGGAAATCGGCGAGCTGAACGCGCGGATCGGAGCGGGAGTCGACGAGCCGCACGCTGGTCAATCGGCCCTGTGGTGAACGGAGATGCTCCTTGAGCCAGGCGATGCGCTCTTCCGTCAGCGCGTTCTGCTCGTCGTGGACGAGGGAGACAGGCTGTCCGCCCGCACTCCAGTGGGCGACGGTTTGGACGATGGCCGGAATGAGGGGGTCCAATGACGGAATCTTCGTAGGGTTTTCGAGAGTCCGTGCCCAAAAAGAATCGGCACGGGGCCTGGCCTGTTGAAGCAATTCCATGATGTCGCCGACTCCGTTGCCCGCGCCCGCCGGGTGCAGCGCGTCGACCAGATGGAAGAAGGAGTCGACGGGGGTTCGCGCGTCCCAGCGGTTCTTGGTGCGCATCAGATTGTTGGACGATTCCAGGAAGGCCTGCCACTGTTCGTGCCCGAAGGCGCGAGGGCCCTCGCGATACAGGGTGAGAGCCATGGCGCCCGGGGTCCGGCCGCGACCTTCGCCCACGAGGAGGCCGATGACCCGGCCGACGACGAAGAACGCCTTGTCGGTGAGATGGACGTGAGCGTTCCCGTGGATGGGCCCCGACAGGCCCAGCATCCACTCAAGGGTCGAGCGGTGCTTTCCCCGGAGCAGATGATTCGCTTTGTATTCCTCCGCCGGTGAGCAGATTCTGCTGCGTATTTCCTGGATGGAATCCGCCGCTGGTTCAAGCGGCAGGTGCACGCTGGCGTGGGCGAACTCATCAGTATTTCCGGCGGTGAGATTCTCGCCGTCGGAGCCGGACTCGTCGCAGAAGACTTCCACCCTCACCAGTGTTGGCGATCCTGGTGGTATGCACCATGGGTTTTCCCATGCCTCCGGTCGGGGGGCAGGTCCGTGTGTCCGGCGGTCACATTCCCTCGTCGCGTCGTGTCATGGCAGTGAACGCACGACCTGAGCACGATGAACCCAGTACCAGGAGCACGTCATGAACGAAGGCATCAAGACGATCATCTACCCCGTCAAGGACATCGAGCAGGCCAAGGCCCGCTTCACCGAGCTGCTGGGGTTGGAGCCGGTCATGGACGAGGTCTACTACGTCGGCTACCGCGTCGGCGGCCAGGATGTCGGTCTGGACCCCAATGGCCACAGCCTGGGCATGACGGGCCCCGTCGCCTACTGGCACGTCGATGACATCAGGGCAAGGATCAAGGCGCTCGTCGGTGCCGGTGCGGAGACCCTGCAGGACGTCAAGGACGTCGGCGGCGGCAAGCTGAACGCCATCCTCAAGGACGCGGACGGCAACGTCATCGGCCTGATCCAGGAGGCCTGACGGCCCGCGGCCGAGAGCCGCGAAAACGGTGGCCCGGTCCGTACGCCCTCCGTAGTGACCGGGTCGCCGCAGGCCGCAGGCCGGATGCCTCGCAATCCCCGTCAGCCGCTCAGGACCTCCAGGTCCAGCCGGCCCACGCCCTCGGGGTCGGCGACGATGTCGATCGCGACGATCCTGCCGTCGGAGGCGATCGTGAAGCCGAAGATCACGCGCGGCTGTCCGCCCGGGGCCCACACCAGCCCCGCAGCGCCGTTGATGATCGCCGGCTGCGCTGCCTGCGCACGTCCCGCGAAGGTGTGGGCCACCGCCTGCGCACCGCGTGCCGCGCCCGCTCCCGACCGAACCGCCGCGCTGTCCGCGCGCAGGACGACATCCGGGTCGAGCAGCGCCAGCAGCGCGTCGAAGTCGCCGCCGCGCGAGGCGGCGAGGAAGGCGTCGACGACTTCGCGCTGGCGGGTGACATCGGTTTCGGGGGCGGTTTGCGCGCCCTGGACCCGGCGGCGGGCGCGGCTGGCGAGCTGGCGGGTGGCCGCCGGGGTGCGCTCCACGACGGGGGCGATCTCGTCGAAGGGCACGGCGAACATGTCGTGCAGGACGAAGGCGAGCCGTTCGGCGGGCGTCAGGGTGTCGAGTACGACGAGGAGCGCCAGGCCGACCGAGTCGGCGAGCAGCGCCTGGTGCTCCGGGTCGGCGATGTCCTCGCGGTCGGCGGCCGGTTCCGGACGGTGCGCGTCCCAGGGGTCCTCGCGCCGGGTCTCGTGCGAGCGCAGCATATTGAGGCACACGCGGGCGACGACGGTGGTGAGCCAGCCGCCCAGGTTCTCGACCGCGTCGGCGTCGGAGCGGCTGAGCCGCAGCCAGGCTTCCTGGACGGCGTCGTCCGCCTCGCCGGAGGAGCCCAGCATCCGGTAGGCCACGGCGCGCAGCCGGGCGCGGTGCTCCTCGAAGCGTTCCGCCAGAAAATCGTTCTCGTCCATGGGACACATTCCTTCGCCGCCGCGTGTCACAGGAGTGACCCGTGAGACCGAGCCAATGTGACAACTATCAGCCACGGATCAAGCCACGCGTGGGAGGAAGCATGAAGGACAGTCCGTACGTCCTGCGGCCGATCGGCCGGGTCGAGTCCCCTCTGACCGACCGCGGGTCGGCTCCCAAGCAGGGGGACGAGGGCGCGCCCGAGGCCTGGCTGGTGTTCGAGCCGGAGGTGAGCGAGGGCCTGCGCGATCTGCGGGCGGGTGAGGAGGTGATGGTGCTGACCTGGCTCGATCGCGCGAGCCGCGAAGTTCTGGCGGTGCATCCGCGTGGTGATGGGACGAGGCCGGTGACGGGGGTGTTCTCGACGCGTTCGCCGGACCGGCCCAACCCGATCGGGCTGCACCGGGTGACGCTCGTGGCGATCGACGGGAGGGAGGAGGGCACGAGGGTGCGCGTACGGAACCTGGAGGCGCTGGACGGGACACCCGTACTCGACGTGAAGCCCGTGCTCGACCCAGGGGCCGAGCGCTGAGCGGACCGCCCGTCCGTCACGGCTGGGGAAGAGCCCGGGCGCCCGCCGCGCACACGGCTAGGAGGTACGCCGCCGAGGCCACCCGCACCACCTTCTCGCGGGTCGATGCCGGCCATGAGGTGCGGGTCACCACGACCCCGTACGCGGTCACCGGCGCGCCCCGCTGCAGGCGCACGGGCGGGTTGACGAGGCGTGGGAGCAGTGGCGGCCGGCGGTCGCGACGCCGGAGACCTCCGACGGGGCTACGAGTCGACGCTGGGGGGCGCGCGGAGCCGATCCGACGCTGCGCCTCGCCCTGCTCGGTGCGCTCGGGCAACTCGCTCCCAAGGACCGTGCCGTGGTGGTGCTGCGGTACTGGGAGGACCGCAGCGTCGAGGAGACCGCTGATGCCATGAAGGTCAGCTCGGCTGCCGTTCGCACCAGGTCGACGCGTGCGCTCGCGAAGCTCCGGCAGCAACTGGCAGGTCGATACCTTCCGGCCGAACGGTCTGTCGATCCAGATCTCCGCCTACAACGCCCCGACCCCCAAGTCGCTCAAGCGCGGCAAACAACCCCTGATCACGATGGAGGAGCTGAAGGCCATCGCCACGGACCCCGTGTGGCTCACGGCCCGATAGCCCCCCGGGACACGGTCACTTCGCGTCCGCGTAACACTCCACCACCGCCGTCGTGAACGGAAACCGCACCGGCGTCCGACCGAATGCGATCCGCCCGGCCAGCTCACCGGCCTCGCGGATCGCCTTCGCGACCTCCGCCGCCTCGTCCGCCGGGCAGTGGACGATCACCTCGTCGTGCTGGAAGAAGACCAGCTCGGCACGCATGCCGGCGGTGGCCTGCCGCAGGGCCGCCAGCATCAGCAGGGCCCAGTCCGCCGCGCTGCCCTGCACCACGAAGTTACGGGTGAAACGGCCGCGCGCCCGTGCGTTGGAGGAGGCGTAGCCGGGGGTGAACTCCGTATCCGTGGAAGGGAGTTCCTCGCTCTCCTGGGGGATTCCCGCCTCGTCGTCGTCCCCCGAACCAGCCGCCCGCGGGCTCGTGCGCCCCAGCCAGGTGCGCACCAGCCGCCCCTCCTCGCCCGCCCGTGCCGCCTCGTCGACGTACGACACGGCGAGCGGGAATCTGCGTCTGAGCATCGCCAGGTTCTTCAGGCCGTCGCCCGAGGTCTGGCCGTAGATCGCTCCGAGCAGCGCGACCTTCGCGTGGTCGCGGTCCCCGGAGAAGGCCCGGTCGGACAGCGCGGAGTACAGATCGCCCTCATGGCCGGCGACGTCCATCAGGCCCGGGTCGCGGGAGATCGCGGCCAGTACCCGCGGCTCCATCTGGTCGGCGTCCGCGACCACCAGGCGCCAGCCCGCGTCCGCGACGACCGCGCGCCGGATCACCTTCGGGATCTGAAGTGCCCCGCCGCCATTGGTCGTCCAGCGGCCCGAGACCGTGCCGCCGGGCAGATACTCGGGGCGGAAGCGGCCGTCGCGGACCCAGTCCTGGAGCCAGCCCCAGCCGTGCGCGGTCCAGATGCGGTACAGCTTCTTGTACCGGATCAGCGGCTCCACCGCCGGGTGGTCGATCTCTTCCAGCTCCCAGCGCCGGGTCGACTTCACCCTGATCCCCGCCTGCGCGAACGCCTTCACCACATCCGCGGGCAGATCCGGGCGCACCCGTCGCCCGAAGGCGGCCGACACCTCGTCCGCCAGCTCCGCCAGGCGGCGCGGCTCTCCACCGCCCGCGTACCGCTCGCCCAGCAGCTCGTGCAGCACGTCCCGGTGGACGTCCGCGCGCCACGGCAGCCCGGCGCGGTTCATCTCGGCGGCCACCAGCATGCCCGCGGACTCGGCGGCCGTGAGCAGCCGCATCCGCCCCGGATGCACGGCGGTGTCGTGTCTTCGCTGCTGGCCGGCGTAGACCTCGAGGAGCGCTTCCAGCGGTACGGGCACGGGCTGTGGCTCGAAGAGCGAGGACTGCGAGCCCGGTTCCGCCGCTCGCTGCGGGGGATCGGGTGGTACGGGGCGGTTGTGCAGCCGGGCAAAGGCCGCCGCCGCCGACCGGGGTTCGCCGAGCCGTCCCTCGTGGCCGAGCAGCAGGAGCTCCGCGTCCTCGATGTCGTAACACCGCTCGACGCGCACCCCCGCCGCCAGCAGCCGGGGGTAGATCTCGGAGGTGGAGCGCCAGACCCATCTGCCGACGTCCGGGCGGGAGCGGACGGCCTCGGTCAGCTCGGGCTCCTCCTGGACGGGCCCGGCGGGCAGGCCGTCGGGGCCGAGGGGGACGAGCCGCGCCCCCTCGCCCTCCGCCGCCGCCAGAGCCCATCGTTCGCTCATGGGAGCGAGTGTCGCAGCCGGGTCCGACAACGGCTCCGATCCACGGGCCGCGCCCCCTACGCGACCGCGTGGAACAACGCCGATGCCTCGCCCCGCGAGGCCACTCCCAGCTTGGTCAGGATGTTGGCGACATGGAACTTCACCGTCGACTCGCTGATGTGCAGCTCCTCGGCGATCACCCGGTTGCGGTGCCCGCGGGCCAGATGCGTCAGCACCTCCAGCTCCCGCGCCCCCAGTGAACCGAGCGGATCCGCCTGTACGGCCGGTGGCGCCCCCAGCGGAATGGTCGCCGTGACCGTGGTGCCCCAGCCGGGCACGGCGTCGACGTCGAGCCGCCCGCCCAGCGCATCGAGGCGCTCGCCCACCCGGTGCGGACCGAGCGAGCAGCTGGAGATGTCGCCGGGGCCGTCGTCCCGTACCGTCGCGCGCAGTTCGGCGTCGGTCAGGTGCCAGCCGACATGGACCCGGCTCACCTCGTCCTGTTCGAGGACGGTCAGCAGCACGGCCCGTACGACGGCGCGCGCCGCGTGAGCCACGTCGGCGGCCAGCGGACGGGCCGAATCGGGCGCGCCCAGTTCCAGGCGGACCGGGCTGTAGCGCAGCATCGGCCGCAAGGAGTCCGCGAGCCGGGCGAAGGCCTGTCCGGCGGGCTCCTCGGCGACCGCCTGGTCGCGTTCGGCCTCGGCCCGCAGTTCGACGAGCGCGGTGACCGCCAGATCGACGGCCGCCGCGCGTGCCGTCGTGTCGTCGAGGCCCCGGCCGCGCAGCACGCCGAGCACTCCCGACAGCGCGGTCGCATGGGCCTCGGTCAGCTCGGCGATCACTCTGGCCCGCTCTGCTGCCGAAGCCCGCGACCGGGCCAGCGCGCTCGGTACGGCCTCGGTGGCGAGCCGGTCGAAATGGCTGGTGACCAGGTCCCACATGGTCTGGACGACGGCGGTGTCCGCCGCGGGGACAGGAGGCAGAGGGGTGGTGTCGCCCGTTCGTACGAGCACAAGCAGCGCCCCGCGCGGGGTCGCGTCGCTGGCCACAGCCAGCACCTGGTGCTCGGCTCCGCCGATCCTGGCCGTGCCCTGCCAGGGCTGTCCTGCGGGCACGGAGGCGGCCAGCGGATCCAGTTCGGCCGCCGTGATCCGGCCCGCCGGGGCGTGCTCGCCGTACGTCTTGAAGGGGGAGTGCGCGCAGTGCGTGGACAGTTCGGCCACGGCCAGATGCGGGACGAGCCCGTTCAGGGTCGCGGACAGCCGCGGCAGGATCGCGCCGAGCGGCTGCCGGATCACCTCGTAGGCGGCGGCCAGGGCAGACCCGGCGTTCTCGGATCCGGTCAGTTCCATGACGGCCAGCGTACGGCGGCGACGGGCGCGGGGGGCTGTCCCTTCGGCCAGGTCGAACTGTCCGAAAGGCGGGCCGGGTCCGCAGCGCCGGGGACCGAGGGTTGACCTCGGTTGATCCCGACGGCAGGAGCCAGTCATGTCACAGACGCACATGTCCCAGATGCGAGCGATCGTCTTCGAAGAGTTCGGCGGACCCGAGGTGCTGCGCCTCGTGCGGGCCGAAGTGCCGCAACCGGGCCCCGGCCAGGTGCGGGTGAGGGTCAGGGCGGCGGGCGTCAACCCGCTGGACTACAAGATCCGTTACGGCTGGATGGAGCACCAGTACCCGACCACCCTCCCGCGGATCCCCGGGCTCGAGTTCGCCGGGATTGTCGACGAGGTCGGCGAGGGCGTCACGGATGTCGCGGCCGGCGACGAGGTCCTGGGGTGGACGACCACCGGCGCCTACGCCGAGTACGCCCTGGCCGAGTCCTTCGTGCCCAAGCCCGCGGGCGTCGGCTGGGCGGACGCCGCGGCCCTGCCCGTCGCGACCGAGACCGCGCAGCGGGTGCTCGACCTGCTCGGCGTGCGCAGTGGCGAGACGCTGCTGCTTCACGGCGCCGCCGGGGCGGTCGGAGCGGCGGCCGTCCAGCTCGCCCGGGAGACGGGCGTGAGGGTCGTCGGCACGGCGTCCCCGGCGAACCACGACTACCTGGGGAAGCTGGGTGCGACACCCGTGGCGTACGGCGAAGGCCTGGTCGAGCGCGTGCGCACGGCCGCTCCCCAGGGTGTGGACGCGGTCTTCGACGCGGCGGGCAAGGGCGCGCTTCCCGCCTCGGTCGAACTGCGCGGCGGCACGACGGACCGCATCATCACCATCGCGGACCCGGACGCGGCGGCGCACGGGGTCCCCTTCTCGGCGGGCGGCACCCAGCGCCCGGAGATCGCCCTGGCCGGGCATGCCCGGCTGGCGGCGGACGGCACGATCCGGATCCCGGTCGTGGAGGCCTTCCCGCTGGAGGAGGCGGCCAAGGCGCAGGCTCTGAGCGAGACGGGCCATGTGCGGGGGAAGCTGGTGATCATTCCCTGACGGCAGCGATCTAGGATCGGTCAGGTTTGTTCGGAACTGACCCAGGGGTGGGGAATCGTGGTGCGAGGTCTTCTGCGGGGCGTGGGTTCCGGGCTGGTCCCGGCGGCACTGGTGACGGTGGCGCTGACCGGCTGCTCGTCGGAGGAGGCCTCGGACCGGCCTCTGCCGCAGGCGAGCGCGAAGGGCGCTTCGAAGGTGGACGGGAAGGCGGACGGGAAGGCGGACGGGAAGCGGGACGCGCCGGTGGCCGCCGCGAAGGGCGGCACGGTCGGGGGCCCGGGGTCGCCGTGCGCCCTGCCCGTCTCGTTCGATCTGGCGGCCGACTGGAAGCCGAAGGCCGACACGATGGACAAGCAGTTCGGGCTGACGAAGCAGGGCCCCGTCACCCTCGTCTGCGAGATCGACGCCAAGCCTGCCGGGAACATCGGCTTCCTGCGCGTCTGGACCGGGGGCCGCGCCGGTGACGATCCCCGCAAGGCGCTGGAGGCGTTCGTCGCCGGGGAGGCGAAGAGCAGGGACAAGGTCGCGTACGCCCAGATCAAGGCGGGCGAGTACGCGGCCACCGAGGTGACCTACCTCAACACCAACGAGTTCCTGGACGCGCCGAAGAAGGAGCGGGCGCTCGCCCTGACGACCCCCAAGGGCGTGGTCGTCGTGCATCTCGGCGGACTGGACACCGCGGAGCACGAGGCTATGCTCCCGGCGTACGAGCTGGCGAAGAAGAGCGTCCGCCGGGCTTAGGGCCTGTCGTTCGGATCTTGCCGGGCTCGCGTGCCCTGGCACGCACATCTGCTGCGTTGTCGTCAGTCGCCTACGCTCCGCGTGGGCTCCTTCCTCCGCCTTGCAACTGCACGCACCAGACCCCGCTCACTGATCCGGCCTGATCCGAACGACAGGCCCTAGGACCTGGCCGGCCGGCCCGCCCGAGGTGCCCGATCGCCCCACCGCTGTCAGGCTCGTTGCATGCGAATGGCACTGGCACAGACCGACTGCGTACTGGGGGACGTGGACGCGAATCTCGAAACGGCCCGGGAGCAGATCGAGCAGGCCGTCGCCCAGGGCGCGGATCTCGTCGTCTTCCCCGAGCTGAGCCTGCACGGCTACCACCTGGGCGCGCTGCGGCGCGATGCCTCGGTGCAGGCGCGCGATCCGCGGCTGCTCAAGCTGGGGACGTACGGCGCGGACGTGGTGGCGGGGTTCCACGAGCACACCGCGCTGCGGGCCTACAACGCCTGTGCGTACTACAGCGGCGGTGAACTCCTGCACACACACAGGAAGTTGTATCTGCCCAACTATCTGGCCTGGGAGGAGCGCAAGCACGTCAGCCCCGGCCAGCTGCTGCGCGCTTACGACCTGCCGGGCGGCGCCGGTCGCGCAGCCACGCTCATCTGCAACGACGCCTGGCAGCCGGCGCTGCCCTGGCTCGCCGTGCAGGACGGGGCCGAGGTCGTGATCGTGCCCGCGAACAGTGCGGCCAGCCTCGATCCGGAGGCGATGGACACGGGTCTGTACTGGGACAGCCTGCTCACCTACACGGCGCGGATGCTCCAGTGCTGGGTCGTGTTCGTGAACCGGGTGGGCAGCGAGAACGGGGCGTCGTTCTGGGGCGGTTCACGAGTGGTCGACCCGCGTGGTTCGGTGGTGGCCCAGGCGCCCAAGTGGGAGCCGGGGCTCGTGACCGTGGACATCGACCTCCACGAGGCGCGGCGGCAGCGGAGGGCGGTGCCGCTGGTGGCGGAGGCACGGCTGGGGCTGATCGACCGCGAGGTGCGACGGCTGATCGACGAAGGCGGGGACAGTTAGGCGCAGCGGCTTTGGCACGAGGGGCAGGCCCCAGCCCGTGGGACACCCCGTGGGATCATCGGAGGCGTGAGCACGGTCGGCACGGTCGAGAAGGCGCTTGCCGTGGCCTTGTACGCCGACGGCCACGAAGGGCTCGACACGGGCGCTTCCCTGCTCGCCGCCGATCCGGACGCCGACATCGAACTGAGGCTGCGCGGCGAGGAGTTCCTGCGCCGGGCCTGGGAGCGCGGCTGGCAGCCCGCCGATCTCGTACGGCTCGTACGGCGCGACCTCGGCGACGTGCACGAGCGGCTGGCCGCCGGGCTGATCACGGGGGAGAGCGCTCGGTACGCGCATCTCGCCCCGCGCTGGCGGGCCCAGCTCGACGAGCTGAAGCAGCCCCCGTACACCGCCGACCGCTTCTCGTACGCGACCGCCGTACTGGAGCTGTACCGCCTGCTGATCCGGCTCCCCGCGATCGAACCGGTCGGCCCGATACCCGGCGCGCCCCTCTCCGCCGAGCCCGCGCCGCACGAGCCGCGCATGCTGGGCCGGATCCGGGCGCTGCTCGCCAAGGCGGAGGCGACCGGCTATCCGCAGGAGGCGGAGGCGCTCACCGCGAAGGCCCAGGAGCTGATGGCACGGCACAGCCTGGACGAGGCGATGCTCGCGGCGCGGGCCCATCGTCCCGACGTGCCCGCGGCCTGCCGCATCGGCGTGGACGCCCCCTACGAAACGGCCAAGGCGATCCTGCTGGACGCCGTCGCCTCCGCCAACCGCTGCCGCGCCGTATGGAACAGCGCCTTCGGCTTCTCGACGGTCGTCGGCTTCGACGGCGACCTGGAGGCGGTCGAGCTGCTCTACACCTCGCTGCTGGTCCAGGGGACGACGTCGATGACCCGCGCGGAGGCGACCCAGCGCGCGGGCGGCCGCAAGCGGACGAAGACCTTCCGGCAGTCCTTCCTGATGTCGTACGCCGCCCGCCTCGGCGAACTCCTCACGGCGGCGACCGACGCGGTGACGGCCGACGAGGGAAGCGACCTGCTGCCGGTCCTGGCCGCGCGGGACGTGGCGGTCACCGACCGCGCGGAGCAGATGTTCCCCGAGACGACGACCACTCGGGTACGCGGCGCGACCGACGAGGCCGGCTGGGTGCACGGCAGGGCTGCCGCGGACACAGCGCATCCGGTGCGGGAGCGCCGCAGGCTCAGCGGCTGAGCGGGCTTGAGCGCGACGGCGGACCCCTGCCCCGCCGCAAGGGCAGGGCAGGGGCCGTGCGTCAGCGCTCCTGGACGAACGCCCTGCCCCCGTGGGCATCCGCGGAGCAGGACTTCTTCTCCGCGTCCGTCATCTTGCGGCTCTTGACGACCACCGCGTTGCTCTTACCGTCCGTACCGTTCGCGGCCGGACCCGTGATGGTGTCCTGCCAGAACCAGTAGTAGTGATCCCACTTGGGGCTGTCGTAGTGGGTCTGCCAGGTGCCGGAGACCTTCTGCATCACCTGGGCGCGGGAGATCCAGCCCACTTCACCGGGCTTGACCGTCATGCCCAGGGAACTGCTCTCCGAGTGCGTGCTCGTCCAGGTGTGGCTGTAGGTCGCCGTCACACTCAGGTCGATGATGCCCGCGATCTTGCCGCCAGCGGTGACCGAGACGCCGACCGAGTCGGTCGAGCCCACGGTGTCGCTCCAGGTCATGGACTGAGTGGCGTCCGACGTACTGCAGTTGTAGAGCGAGTCGGAGACCTGGCGGAACTCACCCAGGTACGCCTCGCCCAGCTGGGGGGAGTTGAAGGTGCACTTGCCCTCGCCGGAGGCGCAGTCGGCCGTCAGCTGCTCCCGTGTCGGCTGCTCTTCGGCGGAGGCGGGCAGGGCAGTCGCCGCCGCGATTCCGCAGGCCGCCGCCGTCAGGGCCAGTAAACGGCCGCCGTGCCGTATGGCGCGGTTCATCCTCATGTTGGTGCCTTTCGGTTGTGCATGGGGGGTCGGTGAACCGGGCGCCTTCACACGGGAGTTGAGGCTCCCGCACCCGTCCGCGCTCACCGCCTGTGCATGCGAGGCTGTCCCAACAGCCTCCGTAGCCACACCAAGAGGAAGTAAAGTTGTAGTTGACGGTGCAATCGCCGCCGGGCGGGACCGCGCTGACACGACGGCGGGCCGCGAACCCGTGAAGGTCCGCGGCCCGCGGCCGACTTCGAACGTCAGGACGTGAGAGGTGCCAGAGGCACCGGAGGCGTCAGGGAGTCGGGATACCGGTCGGCAGTCCCGTCGGCAGCCCCTCGGGCAGCTTGCCCGGCGCGGTCTTGGAGAGCGTGTCCTTCGCGCCCCCGTCCCACGAGATCACCAGCTTGGAGCCGTCGTTGGACTCGATCGAGCCCATCGTGCGGTCGGTGTTCCCGTCCGCGCACTTCAGCGACAGCATCGGTTTGCCGCCGTGGTCCGTCACCTCGCCCGTGCAGACATGACCGTCGCCGACGACCGCCGCGGTCTTGCCCGAGACGGACAGCGCGACGGCCTTGCCGTCGGTCACACCGGACCAGGCGCCGTCGATGCTCCCACTCGCCGACCCGCTGTCGCCGCCCGCCTCGGTCGGCGTGGCGGACGTCGTGCCCTTGCCCGCGTCGTCGCTGTCGCTGCTGCCACAGCCGGTCAGCGCGAGCGCGGCCACAAGACCCGCCGCGGCGACTGACATTCGTACGCGCTTGTGCACCTATCGGTCCCCCTAGTCGGTTTCAAGACCGCGCCAAGCTACCAGCACGACGTGCGCACTCCGGCGGGGAACCCGACGTGTGCCTGCTCACGTACGTCTGGAATGGGAGCCGGAAGGGTGCGGGACACGTCTCTCCCTTAAAGGAAGCTTCCACCGGAGCTGTAACCGTGGGGCCACCAGGCGTGCACGTGCATCTGCTCGTGCCGGTGCCCATGCATTGGCATATGAACACAGCTATGATCCGGGATGGTTGACACCTGCACCTTGCACCCGGGGAGCGACTTGTGCCCAACGTGTACAACGGCATGGCGGCGACGGAGCTGCACGGTGTCGTCTGGCAGAAGAGCAGGCACAGCAACTCCCAGGGCTCGTGCGTGGAGTTCGCCAAGCTGCCGGGCGGGGACGTGGCGATGCGCAACTCACGGCACCCGGACGGCCCCGCACTCGTATATACGCCGGCGGAGATAGAAGCGTTGCTTCTGGGCGTCAAGGACGGGGAATTCGATCACCTGGTCTAGGTCCTGATCGACCGGACACGGCGCCTAGCCGAGCCGGAACAGCGCCCAGACCACCTTGCCGTGCAGCGATCCGGCCAGCGGGTGCCAGCCCCAGCTGTCACTGAAGGAGTCCACGAGGAAAAGGCCCCGGCCGGACTCGGCCGCGCCACTGGGATCCGGGAAGGAGGCGTCGCCGCTCTCGCCGGCCGCCCCCGGGCTGTCCTGGCTGGGGTCGCGCACCGCGCACACCAGCCGGGTCGTCCAGCGCATCAAGTGCAGCCGTACAGCCGGTTCCTGGGTCTCCCTGTACGTCTCCCCCGGCAGTGCATGCCGCAGTGCGTTGGTCACGAGTTCGGACACGACCAGGGCGACATCGTCGAAACGGTCGCTCAGTTCCCACTGGCCGAGAGTGGTCCGGGTGAACTTCCGCGCTCCACGCACCGCTTCGAAGCGGGCTGGCAGGGCGCACGAGGCCGAGCTGGAGACCGCCGCGGGATCGATAGGCGGAAGCCCCTGCCTTAACGGCTCGAGCATGGTCGATCCATTCATCCCCATGCGAGGCACTCCCGGGAATCGCGGCTGTGACGCTACAACACGAACGAGCACGCAGGTGCGCGAGGTCCATGGTTCCCAATGCGTAGGGCAGATGCAAGGGCAGATGCACGTGCACGCGCCCGGCCTGTCCGACCCCGTGGCGGTTCTTGCTCATTTCTTCCACCAAACTCTTTCCAGCCCTTGCCAAGGCCGTCTCATTTCCGTAATCGAATGAGTACGGGGTGAAGCGTTTTGGTGGCAGAATCCCGGGTCTCGGGGTTCGGGGGTGCTCCGGCAAGGCGGACCAATGAGTCGATGGGGAGGGTTGGGGTCGTGACCGCAGGCGAATCGAGCGGTTCGGTGGTACGGCGCATCCTGTTGGGCTCGCAGCTGCGGCGGCTGCGCGAAACACGCGGCATCACCCGAGAGGCGGCCGGGTACTCGATCCGGGCGTCCGAATCCAAGATCAGCCGCATGGAGTTGGGACGGGTGAGCTTCAAGGCGAGGGACGTCGAGGACCTGCTGACCCTCTACGGAGTCACGGACGAAGCGGAGCGCGGGTCCCTCCTGGGTCTCGCCAAGGAAGCCAATGTGGCCGGCTGGTGGCACAGCTTCGGCGATGTACTGCCGGGCTGGTTCCAGACATACGTCGGTCTGGAAGGCGCCGCCTCGCTCATCCGTATCTATGAAGTGCAGTTCGTGCACGGCCTGCTGCAGACCGAGTCGTACGCCCATGCCGTCGTCTCCCGCGGTATCCCCGGCGCCCCCACGGCCGAGATCGACCGCCGTGTCGCCCTCCGCCTCGAACGCCAGAAGGTTCTGGTCTCCGAGCGTGCCCCCCGCTTCCATGCCGTCCTCGACGAGGCGGCGCTGCGCCGCCCCTACGGCGACCGCTCAGTGATGCAGGGCCAGTTGAGGCATCTGATCGAGATCTCCGAGCAGTCCAACATCACGCTTCAGGTGATGCCCTTCAGCTTCGGCGGACACGCGGGCGAGAGCGGCTCGTTCACGATGCTGCGCTTCCCCGAGTCGGACCTCTCCGACATCGTCTATCTGGAGCAGTTGACCAGCGCCCTGTATCTCGACAAGCGCGAGGAAGTGGCGCAGTACGAACGGGTGATGAGGCGTCTGCAGGAGGACAGCCCGGATCCGGCCGAGACCCGGGATCTTCTTCGAGGGCTCCTTCAACTCACCTGAAACACAAGTACGATGACCCGACATCAGGCATCTGCTTCTGCAGTCTTCCGGTAAGGAATCGGATCACATGTCCTTCTTCACCGAGCTGGCCCACCAGTACATCGATGGCGAGTGGAGGCCGGGAAGCGGCTCCTGGGACATCATCGATTTCAACCCGTACGACGGCGAGAAGCTGGCCTCGATCCCCGTTGCCACCGCCGCCGAGGTGGACCAGGCCTACCGCGCCGCCGAGCGGGCGCAGGAAGCCTGGGCCGCGACCAATCCGTACGCCCGCCGCCTGGTCTTCGAGCGTGCCCTGCGCATCATCGAGGACCGCGAGCAGGAGATCACCGAGACGATCATCGCGGAGCTCGGCGGCACGCATCTGAAGGCGGCCTTCGAACTCCACCTCGCCAAGGAGTTCCTGCGCGAGGCGATGCAGCTCTCGCTGCGGCCCGAGGGCCGCATCCTGCCCTCGCCGGTCGACGGCAAGGAGAACCGCGTCTACCGGCTGCCGGTCGGCGTCGTGGGCGTGATCAGCCCCTTCAACTTCCCCTTCCTGCTGTCCATCAAGTCGGTGGCCCCCGCGCTGGCGCTGGGCAATGCCGTCGTCCTCAAGCCGCACCAGAACACCCCGATCTGCGGCGGGTCCCTGGTCGCCAAGGTCTTCGAGGACGCGGGCCTGCCCGCCGGGCTGCTCAATGTCGTCATCACCGACATAGCGGAGATCGGCGACGCGCTGCTGGAGCACCCCGTACCGAAGGCGATCTCCTTCACCGGCTCAGACAGGGTGGGGCGACATGTCGCCACGGTCTGCGCCGCCAGCTTCAAGCGTGCCATCCTCGAACTGGGCGGCAACAGCGCGCTGATCGTGCTGGAGGACGCGGACATCGACTACGCGGTGGACGCTGCGGTCTTCAGCCGTTACGTGCACCAGGGCCAGGTCTGCATGGCCGCGAACCGTGTCCTGGTGGACCGGAAGGTGGAGAAGGAGTTCACCGAGAAGTTCGTCGCCAAGGTCAAGAGCCTCAAGGTCGGCGACCCCAAGGACCCCGGCACCCACATCGGCCCGCTGATCAACTCCACGCAGGCGGACGCGGTCACGGCGCTGGTCGACCAGACCGTCGAGGCCGGGGCGACCGCTCTGCTGCACGGCAGCTCCGAGGGCAATCTGGTGCGCCCGTCGGTGCTGACCGGGCTCGATGCCGACTCGCCGGTCCTGCAGCAGGAGATCTTCGGCCCGGTGGCTCTGATCGTGCCGTTCGACGGGGAGGACGAGGCGGTCAGGATCGCCAACGACACTCCGTACGGCCTGAGCGGCGCGGTGCACACCGCTGACATCGAGCGCGGTGTACGGATCGCCCGGCGCATCAACACGGGGATGATCCACATCAACGACAGCACGGTCCACGACGAGCCGATCGTGCCCTTCGGCGGCGAGAAGCACTCGGGCAGCGGCCGGCTGAACGGCGAGTCGATGATCGAGGCCTTCACCACCCAGAAGTGGATCTCGGTGCAGCACGGGCGCTCGCACTTCCCGTTCTGACGTTCCTGGAGCCTGGGCCCTTTGCGGACAGAAGCTGACCGCAAGTGTCCGTAACTTGGTTGTTGTCAGGACGGCACAACCAAGCTCGGAAGGGCGGACTTCATGGTCACTCACGTTCCCGCAGAGGCTCAGGGCGACGAGCGCGGCGCGCTGCTCTCCTTCGTCGAGGCGCAGCGCGGCGCGATCCGCCGTTCGGTACTCGGGCTGACCGAGGAACAGGCCGCGAGCCGGCCCAGCGCCAGCGAGCTCTCGCTCTCCGGGCTGCTCAAGCATGTTGCGGAGACGGAGCTGGGCTGGCTGCGGATGGCGCAGCAGCGGCCGAACGAGCGGCAGCGCACCGAGGAGACCTGGGGGGACAGCTTCCGTCTGGTGGGCGACGAGACCGTCCCGGAGATGCTGGCCTTCTGGGACGAGGTGGCCAAGGAGACGGAGGCGTTCGTCCACTCCGTGCCCAGCCTGAACGACACCTTCCCGCTGCCTCCCGCGCCCTGGTTCCCCAAGGACGCCGCGGTGTCCGTGCGCTGGCTGCTGCTGCACCTGGTCGAGGAGATCGGCCGGCACGCCGGGCACGCCGACATCATCCGCGAATCGCTGGACGGCAAGGGTGCGTTCGACCTGGTGGCGCTGGAAAGCGGTCAGAGCTGGGGCTGAGCCCTGCCGGGTACTCTATTCAAAGTTGAATAGAAAGGTACGCGGATGTCAGCGATCCGGCTGCTGGTCCTCGGGGCCGTACGTCAGCACGGGCGGGCGCACGGCTACCAGGTCCGCAACGATCTGGAGTACTGGGGCGCGCACGAGTGGTCCAACGCCAAGCCGGGCTCGATCTATCACGCGCTGAAGCAGATGGCGAAGCAAGGGCTGCTGCACGCCCATGAGACCGCGCCGTCCACGGCGGGCGGGCCGCCGCGCACCGAGTACGAGATGACCGAGAAGGGCACGGAGGAGTTCTTCAAGCTGCTGCGGACGTCACTTACGGCCTTCGACGAGAGGATGGACGTGCTCTCTGCGGGGATCGGCTTCATCGTCGACCTCGAGCGGGAGGAGGCCGTGGCCCTGCTGAAGGAGCGGGTACGCGGCCTGGAGGAGTGGCGGTCCTCGGTGACCGAGTACTACACGCCGGAGGCGGGGCCCGAGTCGATCGGGCACATCGGCGAGATCATGAACATGTGGGTGGGCTCGGCGGACTTCGGCGCACAGTGGACGCGGGGGCTGATCCGGCGGATCGAGGACGGGGCGTACGTGTTCGCGGGCGAGGGGGAGCCTTTCACCGGGGTGCTCGCGGACGGCGAGGAGAATCCGTACGCGACGGGCGAACGGCATCCCCACGACGACCGCTGATCAGTGGTGGAACGCGGACGCCGCTGCCGTGTCCTTGGTCAACGGGTGCGGCTGGCGGCGCAGTTCCGGCAGCAGCTGGTTCAGATCGTCCAGCAGCAGCTCGCCGAGGTCGGCCGAGAAGCCGTTGCGGATCACCAGCCGCAGCACGGAGAGGTCCTCGCGGTTGGGCGGGAAGGAGTACGCGGGGACCAGCCAGCCGCGTTCGCGCAGCCGCCGCGAGACGTCGAAGACGTCGAAGTTCTTCACGTCCGGCGCTGTGGTGACCGCGAAGACGGGCAACTGGTCGCCTCGCGTGAGGAGTTGGAACTCCTCCAGCGCCTCCATCCGGTCAGCGAGCGTGCAGGCGATGTCACGGGAGGTCTGCTGAACCGCCTTGTAGCCCTCCCGGCCGAGGCGCAGGAACGTGTAGTACTGCGCGACGACCTGCGCGCCGGGCCGCGAGAAGTTGAGGGCGAACGTCGGCATGTCGCCGCCCAGATAGTTGACCCGGAAGACCAGCTCCTCCGGCAGGTCCTCGTGCGAACGCCACAGCGCCCAGCCGACCCCCGGATAGACCAGGCCGTACTTGTGCCCGGACGTGTTGATCGACTTGACCCGGGGCAGCCGGAAGTCCCAGACCAGATCCTCGTCGATGAACGGCGCCACCATCCCGCCGGACGCCCCGTCGACATGGACGGGGATGTCCAGGCCCGTACGCTCCTGCAGGGCGTCCAGCGCGGCACAGACCTCGGCGACGGGCTCGTACGACCCGTCGAAGGTCGAGCCCAGCACGCTCACCACGCCGATGGTGTTCTCGTCGCAGAGATCGGCCGCCGCCTGCGGATCGAGATGGAAGCGGTCGCCCTCCATCGGCACGAGACGCGCCTCGACCTCCCAGAAATTGCAGAACTTCTCCCAGCAGACCTGGACGTTGGCGCCCGTCACCAGGTTCGGCCGGGCGGCGGAGGGATAACGGTCCGCGTTGCGCCGCGCCCAGCGGCGCTTGAGCGCCATCCCGGCGAGCATGCAGGCCTCGCTTGAGCCGGTGGTCGAGCAGCCGACCGCGCCGGCCGGGTCCGGGGCATTCCACAGGTCGGCGATCATGGCCACACAGCGCCGCTCCAGCTCGGCGGTGCGCGGGTACTCGTCCTTGTCGATCATGTTCTTGTCCCGGCACTCCGCCATCAGCACCCCGGCCTGCGGCTCCATCCAGGTGGTGACGAAGGTGGCGAGGTTGAGCCGTGCGTTGCCATCGAGCATCAGCTCGTCATGCACCAGCTGGTATGCCGTCGTGGGCGGAAGCGGCCCGTCCGAAAGCCGGTGCGTGGGGGGAGCCGCGGTCATTCCGCCGACCGGGTCGGCGGAGTAGAAGGGGTTGACCGAGAGCCTGCGCTCCCCCGCCTGCCCGGCGGCGCCCTGGTCCGGAGGGACGCAGGCGCCCTTGTGGAGTGGCATCGTCGGTATCCGCCTTCCTGGTTCATCGGTGAGCGATCAGCCTTCAGGCTCGTACGGGCTTGCACCTCACGCAACGTGAGGCCCGAGGCTGAGACGCGTAACGAGAAGTGAAGGAGCGGAAAGCGATGAGCTACTCCGTGGGACAGGTGTCCGCATTCGCCGGCGTGACCGTGCGCACGCTGCATCACTACGACGAGATCGGACTGCTCCGTCCGAGTGGCCGCAGCCACGCGGGCCACCGGCGCTACGAGGACGCCGACCTCGACCGGCTGCAGCAGATCCTGTTCTACCGGGAGCTCGGCTTCCCGCTCGACGAGGTCGCGGCCCTGCTCGACGACCCGGACACGGACCCGCGCGAACACCTGCGCAGGCAGCACGAGCTGCTGACCGGCCGGATCGCCAGGCTGCAGGAGATGGCCGCCGCCGTCGAACAAGCCATGGAGGCGAGAAAGATGGGCATCAACCTCACGCCCGAGGAGAAGTTCGAGGTCTTCGGGGACAAGGACCCCGAGCAGTACGCCGAGGAGGCCGAGCAGCGCTGGGGCGGCACCGATGCCTATGCCGAGTCGCAGCGGCGGGCAGCGCGCTACACCAAGGACGACTGGAAGCGCATGCAGGACGAAGTCGCCGACTGGGGCGCCCGCTACGGCGCCCTCATGGCGGACGGCGAGCCGCCGACCGGTGAGCGGGCCATGGACATGGCCGAGGAACACCGCCGGCACATCACCAGGTGGTTCTACGAGTGCACGTACGAGATCCACACGGGACTCGGCGAGATGTATGTGTCCGACGAGCGGTTCCGCGCTTTCTACGACACCACCCGGCCCGGGCTCGCCGTCCATCTGCGCGACGCGATCCTGGCGAACGCGGTGCGCAACAGCTGAGCGGGCTGCGGCGTCCGTGTCCTGGCCCGGAGCTCCTCAGCTCTTGGCCAGGACAACCGCCGTCCCGTACGCGCAGACCTCCGTGCCCACGTCGGCCGCTTCCGTCACATCGAAGCGGAACATCAGCACGGCGTTGGCGCCGCGGGAGCGGGCCTGCTCAACCAACCGCTCCATCGCCTGGTTACGGGTCTCGACCAGGGTCTTGGTCAGGCCCTTCAGCTCACCGCCGATCATCGATTTGAGACCGGCGCCGATCTGGCTGCCCAGATGCCGCGAGCGCACGGTGAGGCCGAAGACCTCGCCGATGACCTGCTGCACCTGGAACCCGGGTACGTCGTTCGTGGTGACGACCATGACGTCGGACTGCGGACCCTGCCCGCCGCCGTAATCCTCGATGCCCATCTGCGTCCACCTTCCGTACGGGCTTGTGACGCACAGCTTTGTCCCAGACGGGGCACAGTGCATCCTGGGCGGACGGACGGAACGTTGAGCAGCCGCGATGCGTTGATAGCTTTGGGTGGCCGACCACGCCGGATCGACGGCCGAATCGACGATCGACCGACTATCGACTCAGGAGCCCGGACCTCGTGACTACCCTTGCGCTCGGACCGAGCTGGCTGGACCCGGACTATCTGATCTCGACGTTCGGCCTGATCGGGGTCTTGGTCATCGTCTTCGCCGAATCCGGCCTCCTCATCGGCTTCTTCCTGCCGGGCGACTCGCTGCTGTTCACCACCGGCCTGCTGGTGACGACCGGCACGCTCGACGAGCTCCCGCTGTGGGCGGTGTGCGCGCTGGTCGTGTTCGCGGCCGTCGTCGGTGACCAGGTCGGCTATCTCTTCGGCCGCAAGGTCGGTCCCTCGCTCTTCAGGCGCCCCGACTCCAGGCTCTTCAAGCAGGAGAACGTCGAGAAGGCGCACGAGTTCTTCGAGAAGTACGGTCCCAAGTCGCTGGTCCTGGCCCGCTTCGTGCCCATCGTGCGCACATTCACGCCGATCATCGCCGGTGTGAGCCGGATGAACTACCGCTCGTTCATCACGTTCAATCTCATCGGCGGCGCCCTGTGGGGCGCGGGTGTGACGCTGCTCGGCGCGGGGCTCGGCAAGGTCGAGTTCGTGAACAAGAACATCGAGGCCATGCTGGTCCTGATCGTGCTGCTCTCGGTGATCCCGATCGCGATCGAGTTCCTGAGGGCGCGCTCCAGGAACAAGAAGGAAGCGGCCGCCGCCGGACCGGAGGACGAATCCCCGTCGCAGCGCGGCCGCCACGCCAAGCGCTGAGCTCTCGCGGGCTGCACGCGAACCCGGCAGGATCCGGACGGCAGACCCTAGAACCCGCGCGTCCGCTTGGCCGCGCGGCGGCCGGACGGGCCTTCCACACCGGGCACGGGCACCCGCAGGAACAGCCGGGACAGCTCGCCGCCCAGGTTCACCCCGATCGCGATGGCCAGCGCCAGGGCGGCGGCCTTGGTGAGCTGGGTGAGGCCCGCGTTCAGATCGTTCCTGGCGATCTCGAGCAGTCCGAAGTACGTCGCGCTACCGGGCAGCAACGGCCCGATCGCCGCGGTCACGTACGGCAGCGCGGACGCGAACCGGTAGCGCGAGAGAGCCTGCCCGAACAGGCCCACCAGACCGGCCGCCGCGGCTGTCGCGGCGACCGGCGAGACATCCGCGGTGTTCGCGAGCGCGCCGTACACCACCCAGGCGACCCCGCCGTTGAACGTGGCCAGCAGCACCGTGTTCCGCTCCTGCTGGAGCAGCACGGCGAAGCACAGGGACAGTGCCATCGCCGCCAGCGTCTGCACCACCGGCCGGTGGACACTGTGGATGGCCGTCTCGGGGTTCAGGCCCGCGCCCAGCGCGAGGCCCAGATAGAGCACGCCCAGTACGCCGACGACGATGCCGACCACCAGATAGCCCACCTCGAGCAGCCGGGCCGCCGCGGTGATGTAGAAGCCGGTCAGACCGTCCTGTACGCCGGCGACCAGGGCACGCCCCGGGATCAGCGCGAACAGCCCACCGGTGATCACCGCCGAGGCGCGTACCTCCAGCGGTGACAGCGTCAGCGCGACGCCCATCGCGGCGGACGGCATGGCCGCGGCGACGAACTGGTAGAACTCGGGCAGTCCGCGCCCCGCGCACAGCCAGGCGAGCCGGTCGCCGAGCATGGCGCTGATCGCGGCCGCGAGGAACACCAGCGCATCGCCGCCGACCAGCACGGACGCCGCGCCCGCCAGCAGTCCGCCGGCCAGGGTGAGCGCCCAGCCGGGGTAGGGGTGGCGGTTACGGCGGATCTCGGCGAGGCGGCGGTAGGCCTCCTCCAGCGAGACCTCCGACTCCTCGGTGCTGATGTCGTGGACCAGCCGGTAGACCGCGGCCAGCCGGGTGTAGTCGGTGCCCCGGCGCCGCACGGTCCGGTTGGCCGTCACCGGGTCGTCGACGAGCGAGGGCTGGTAGGTGATCGACAGCAGTGTGAAGGTGACGGTCGGCTCGCAGCGGTCGAGTCCGTAGGAACGCGAGATGGCGAACATGGCCGCCTCGACGTCCTCGGCGCCCTCGCCGCCCGCGAGCAGCAGCTCCCCGATACGCAGCGTCAGGTCGAGCACGCGCGGGACGGCCGGACCGCCTTCCTCGTGCCGCTGCACGGCCTCCGGCACGGGCCGCTCTCCCACCGGCATCCGCAGCATCGTCCGCATCCGGTCCTGCCAGGGGGCGTCCTTGGTCAGCCGGACCACGGGGATGCCGTGCGCGGGCGTGAACGCGGGCGGCGAGTTCCTGGCGCTGTAGGTGCTCGGCAGGGCGAAGGCGGAACCCTCCGGCTCGGCCGGGCCCTCGGTCCCGACCCCGGTCGGAACGGCGAACTCCGAGGAGGGATGGTCCTCTTCGGGACCATCCGGCTGTCCCACCCCGGGCGGCGGGGTGAAGGCGCTGCGCGCCTCGTCGGACTGAGGCTTCCGGTCTTCCGGACCCTCCGGTTCCGCCACCACGTGCTGTCCTCCCTCCCTCTTGTGCCGGTGTCAGCCCAGTATGTGTGCGGGCTGATCCTTCACGCCCCGCTCGCTCACGCACGACGGGCGGCGCACCCCCGAAGGGTGCGCCGCCCGTACGAGCAATTCGGCGGAGGTCAGTGCGCGCCGCCCTGCGCCTCCAGGCGCTTGTAGGAGGCTTCGATCTCGGCCTCGGCCTCGGTGCGGCCGACCCAGTTCGCGCCCTCGACGGACTTGCCGGGCTCCAGGTCCTTGTAGACCTCGAAGAAGTGCTGGATCTCCAGGCGGTCGAACTCGGACACGTGGTGGATGTCGCGCAGGTGCTCGACGCGCGGATCGGAGGCAGGCACGCACAGCAGCTTGTCGTCGCCGCCCGCCTCGTCCGTCATCCGGAACATGCCGATCGCGCGGCACTTGATCAGACAGCCCGGGAAGGTCGGCTCGTCAAGGATGACCAGCGCGTCCAGCGGGTCGCCGTCCTCGCCGAGCGTGTTCTCGACGAAGCCGTAGTCGGCCGGGTAGCTGGTCGAGGTGAAGAGTCGACGGTCAAGGCGGATCCGACCGGTCTCGTGGTCCACCTCGTACTTGTTCCTCGAACCCTTCGGGATCTCGATGGTGACGTCGAACTCCACGGGTGGCTCCTCCATGATCAACACATACGTCTGGTGGTTAAGTGTCCCTCACGCAGGTGTGTGATCGCGAAAGGGGATGGTGCGGGGTGCCAGAGGTCAGGACGTGGCAGCTCGCCGCGGGCGCCGCCGTGGCCGGCCTCGCCCTCGCCGCCGGGGCGGTGGCCGCGGCGGGTCCCTGGGACTCGGGCCAGCGTAAGGCCGAGAAGGAGCGGGCGGCTGCCCGGAGTCCGGTGGGTGGCGCACATCACGGAACACCGAGGCGGCAGGCCCCGGCTCCCGCGCCCAGCGCACCTGGTGTGCTCGCCGCTCTCGGCGCCCCCGCGAACGCCACGGCCAAGGCCGCGGGGACCACGCCCACCGACCTCGCAAAGGTGCTCGCTCCGCTGCTCGGCGACCCGGGGCTCGGGACAGTCCGTACGGCCTGCGTCGTCGATCTCGCGACGGGCAGGCAGCTCTTCGGGCTGGGGGTCCGGCAGCCGATGACTCCCGCCTCCACGATCAAGATCGCCACCTCGGTCGCCGCCCTGTCCGCCCTCGGCCCCGACCACCGCATCCCCACCACCGTCCTCGCCTCGAAGGACGCCAGGCAGCTCACCCTGGTCGGCGGGGGAGACGCGAGCCTCGACTCGGCAGGACTGCGCACGCTCGCCGATCGTACGGTCCGTGCCCTGCGCGAACGGGGGGTCGCCTCCGTCCGGCTCGCGTACGACACCTCGCTCTACAAAGGGCCCGTCCGCCACCCCATCGGCCCCAACCCGAACATTGCCCCGGTCAGCGCTCTCATGGTGGGCGAGGGCCGGTACGACGAGAAGAGCACGGGGCCCGCCGGCCGCAGCCCCGATCCGGCGGGAGACGCGGTGCGTGCCTTCGCGCGGCTGCTCGGCGAGCGCGGCATCGCAAGTTCCCCCGCCCCCGCCCCCGGCCGAGCAGCCGACGGGTCCGCCCCGCTGGCCAAGGTGCTCTCCGTACCCCTGTCGGCCCTGGTCGAACGGGCACTGACCAACAGCGACAACGACATCGCCGAAGCACTGGCCCGCCAGACCGCCCTCGCCACCGGCGAGGAGCCGAGCTTCGAGGGCGCAGGACGGGCCGTCACGAAGCAACTGGCGGGACTGAAGCTCCCGTTGACCGGCGCCCGCATCGCCGACGGCAGCGGCCTGAACCGGGACGACCGGCTCACCGCCGGGCTGCTCACCGCACTGCTGGCCCGCGCCGCCGACCCGGCCCACCCCGAACTGCGCCCGGTCCTGACGGGCCTGCCGGTCGCGGGCTTCAGCGGCACCATGGAGAGCCGCTACAGCCGGACCTCGCCCGGCACCGGACTGGTGCGCGCCAAGACCGGGACCCTGACCGGCGTCAACACCCTGGCGGGCACGGTCGTAGCCCCGGAGGGACGCCTCCTCGCTTTCGCCTTCCTGGCCGCCGACACCCCGTCCAAGGAGGCCGCCCAGCCCGCTCTGGACCGGCTGGCGGCCGCGCTGGCCTCGTGACTCAATGGGCGAACCGGCCGTTGCCGACACCTGACCGCTCCCGGAGCCGACAACGTACGGTTGACGCATGACGAGCATCGGTGGTGCCGAGATGGTCGACTGGAACCTCGCCGCGGCGACCGCGACCCGCTTCGTGCGGCCCGGACCCGAGGTGAGCAGGGACGAGGCGCGTGCCGTCGTCGCCGAGCTGCGACGGCATGCCAAGGCGTCCGAGCTGCATGTACGGGACTTCACCCGGATGATCCCGGACGGCCATGAACCGAAGGACACCCCCGTCCTCGTCGTGGACCGGGCCGGGTGGATCCAGGCGAACGTCGCGGGCTTCCGCGAGTTGCTGAAGCCACTGCTCGACAAGATGCAGGAGCGCCGCTCGGGCAGCGCCGGCGGTGCGATGCTCGGTGCGGTCGGCGGCAAGGTCACCGGCGTCGAGCTGGGGATGCTGCTGTCGTTCCTGGCCTCACGGGTTCTGGGGCAGTACGAGACCTTCGCGCCCGCCACCCGTGAACTGCCCGCGGGAGACCCCTCCGACTCGGGCGGTGGCGGCGGCCGCCTCCTCCTGGTCGCCCCGAACATCGTCCATGTCGAGCGTGAACTCGAAGTGGATCCGCACGACTTCAGGCTCTGGGTCTGCCTCCACGAGGAG
Source organism: Streptomyces sp. SLBN-118 (assembly GCF_006715635.1). Taxonomy (NCBI): domain Bacteria; kingdom Bacillati; phylum Actinomycetota; class Actinomycetes; order Kitasatosporales; family Streptomycetaceae; genus Streptomyces; species Streptomyces sp. SLBN-118. The sequence goes on along the minus strand of NZ_VFNP01000001.1, from coordinate 3,500,317 downwards.
ACCCACCGCACCCAGTTCACCGGTGTGCCGTGGCTGCGCGACCATCTCGAGGGCGAGATCCAGTCATTTCTGGGCGAGACCGAGGTCGACCCGATGACGGTTCTCGAGCGCTTCCGGGAGGCCGCCCAGTCGCTCTCCGGCGCCCGCCCCGAGGGCGAGGAGGACGAGGGCGGCCGCTCCATCGTCGAGCTGGTCCAGACCCCCGCCCAGCGCGAGATCCTCAGCCGCCTGACCGCCGTGATGTCCCTGCTGGAAGGGCATGCCGACTTTGTGATGGACGGTGTCGGGCCCGATGTCGTGCCCTCCGTCGCCGAGATCCGGGAGAAGTTCCAGCAGCGCAGGGCCCGCGGCGCGAGCCGTCTGGACCAGGCGCTGCGCAAGCTGCTCGGCCTCGACGCCAAGCTGCGCCAGTACCGCGACGGCGCGCGGTTTGTCCGGTCCGTCGTCGAGGAGGTGGGAATGGATGGATTCAACCGCGTCTGGACGTCTCCCAACACGCTGCCCACCAAGGCGGAGATCGCCAAACCCGCGGACTGGGTCGCGAGGGTGCACCGTAAAGCAGAATCGTGAGCGGGTGGCGTCCGACGGCAGAAGGACGCCCCCCTAATCACCCATCCGAGGGACCGTGGGCAATGGGTAGGCGTGCAATGCTCGGGTATCGGCTCGGTTCTGTCACCATCGACGCACTCTGAGTGACTGATCCTCCCCTCCCGACAACCGACCGAGGCACCCCCAACTTTCCACGAAGGGCACCGGACATGGGTCCCCATCCTGCGGTCGCGGCGATACGCCTGGCGGTCCGCCGCGTACTCCACGACGTACTCTCCGAACACTCCGACCGGCTCGCGCGCTCCGTCGGCCATGCGGCCCCCGCGCGCTCGGCCTCCCCGTTCCATCACGCGCCCGCAGACGAGCAGCCGCTCGTCCTGGTGGCATGCTCCGGCGGCGCCGACTCCATGGCCCTCGCCTCCGCCCTCGCCTTCGAGGCCCGCAAACTCTCCGTCCGGGCCGGCGGCATCACCGTCGACCACGGCCTCCAGGACGGCTCCGAACTCCGCGCCGCCGAGGTCGCCGCCCGGCTCACCGCGATGCAGTTCGACCCCGTCGAGGCCATCACCGTACGAGTCGGCCGCGACGGCGGCCCCGAGGCCGCGGCCCGCGACGCCCGCTATGCCGCCCTCGACGACGCCGCCGAGCGCCACGGCGCCGCCGCCGTCCTGCTCGGCCACACCCGCGACGACCAGGCCGAAACCGTCCTGCTGGGTCTCGCCCGCGGCTCCGGCACCCGCTCGCTGTCCGGGATGGCGGCCGTCTCGGGGGCGGCCGGCCGTTACCGCCGCCCCTTCCTGCAGCTCGACCGGCAGACCGCGCGCAAGGCCTGCATGGCCCAGTCGCTGCCCGTCTGGGACGACCCCCACAACGCCGACCCGGCCTACACCCGCTCCCGGCTGCGGCACGAGGGCCTGCCCGCCCTGGAGAAGGCGCTCGGCAAGGGCGTCGTCGAGGCCCTCGCCCGCACCGCGCAGCTCTCCCGCGACGATGCCGACGCCCTGGACACCTGGGCCGCCGACGCGGACGCCTCCGTACGGGACGACGCGGGCCGCCTGGAGTGCGCGAAGCTCTACGCGCTGCCGCCCGCCGTGCGCCGCCGGATCCTGCGCCGGGCCGTGATCGAGGCCGGTGCGCCCGCCGGTTCGCTCTTCGCCCGGCACGTGGAGGAAGTCGACCGGCTGATCACGGGCTGGCGCGGCCAGGGAGCCATCAACCTGCCCGGCCGCGTCGAGGCACGACGGCAGGGTGGCAGACTGGTCATTCGGCAAGGCTGACGCAGTCGCAGCGAAACGCGAGTGGCTGTATCCGTCCGGGGGACAACCCCCGGACCCTCGGCAGAACAGAAAGCGACGCGGGTGAACGAGAAGGACATGGGCGCCGACCTCCAGTCGGTGCTCATCACCAAGGAAGAGATCGACGCGAAGCTGGGCGAGCTGGCCGCGAAGATCGACGCGGAGTACGCGGGCAAGGATCTGCTCCTCGTGGGTGTCCTCAAGGGCGCCGTGATGGTGATGGCGGACCTGGCGCGTGCCCTGTCCACCCCCGTCACGATGGACTGGATGGCCGTGTCCTCGTACGGCGCGGGCACTCAGTCCTCCGGCGTGGTCCGGATCCTCAAGGACCTGGACACCGACATCAAGGGCAAGCACGTCCTGATCGTCGAGGACATCATCGACTCCGGCCTCACGCTCTCGTGGCTGCTGTCGAACCTCGGCTCGCGCGAGCCGGCCTCGCTCGAGGTCTGCACACTGCTGCGTAAGCCGGATGCCGCGAAGGTCGCGATCGATGTGAAGTGGATCGGCTTCGACATTCCCAATGAGTTTGTCGTCGGGTACGGCCTGGATTACGCCGAGAAGTACCGCAATCTGCCGTTCGTCGGCACGCTCGCACCGCACGTGTACGGCGGCTGAAGCCCCCCGAAAGCACGGGAACCCTGACCCCTCTCCCGCCGTTGGAGCAAGGGAAGGCGGCCACAGGTGACAATGCTGGGGTACCGTCCGAAGAACAGTCTTTTCTCACAGCAGCATTTACCTACGGGCAGGAGGGACGGGGCGATTTCCGCTCCGTATGGATGGACGTGAAGCGATACTTCCGTGGGCCGGTCATGTGGATCGTGCTGGCCGTCCTCGCCGTGGTCGTGTTGATGCAGGTCGTCGGCTCGTCCGGCGGCTACAAGACGGTGGACACCGGCGAGGTCGTCCAGGCGATCGACAAGAACCAGGTCGACCAGGTCAAGCTGACCACCGGCGACGAACAGATCATCAAGGTTGATCTGAAGGACGGCCAGAAGGTCAAAGGCAGCGACAAGATCCAGGCGAGCTACATCGGCACCCAGGGTGCCGATCTGGCCGACAAGCTTCAGACGAAGTACGAGGCCGGCGACATCGAGAAGGGTTACACCGTCTCGCCGTCGAAGCAGAGCCCGTTCGTCTCGGTGCTGCTCTCGCTGCTGCCCTTCGTCCTGATCGTTGTGGTCTTCCTCTTCCTGATGAACCAGATGCAGGGCGGCGGCTCCCGAGTGATGAACTTCGGGAAGTCCAAGGCCAAGCTGATCACCAAGGACACCCCCAAGACGACCTTCGCCGATGTGGCGGGGGCCGACGAGGCGGTCGAGGAGCTCCACGAGATCAAGGAGTTCCTGCAGGAGCCGGCCAAGTTCCAGGCGGTCGGCGCCAAGATCCCGAAGGGTGTGCTGCTGTACGGCCCGCCCGGCACGGGCAAGACGCTTCTCGCGCGCGCCGTCGCGGGCGAGGCCGGTGTCCCCTTCTACTCGATCTCCGGCTCCGACTTCGTCGAGATGTTCGTCGGTGTCGGTGCATCCCGGGTGCGCGACCTCTTCGAGCAGGCCAAGGCGAACGCTCCGGCGATCGTCTTCGTCGACGAGATCGACGCCGTCGGCCGACACCGCGGTGCGGGTCTGGGCGGCGGACACGACGAGCGTGAGCAGACGCTCAACCAGCTGCTCGTCGAGATGGACGGCTTCGACGTGAAGGGCGGCGTCATCCTGATCGCCGCCACGAACCGGCCCGACATCCTTGACCCGGCTCTTCTGCGTCCCGGCCGTTTCGACCGGCAGATCGCCGTCGACCGCCCGGACATGCAGGGCCGTCTGGAGATCCTCAAGGTCCACCAGAAGGGCAAGCCGGTCGCCCCGGACGTCGACCTGGGCGCGGTTGCCCGGCGTACGCCCGGCTTCACCGGCGCGGACCTGTCGAACGTGCTGAACGAAGCAGCGCTCCTGACGGCGCGCAGCGACAAGAAGCTGGTCGACAACCACGCCCTGGACGAGGCGATCGACCGCGTCGTGGCGGGCCCGCAGAAGCGGACCCGGATCATGTCGGACAAGGAAAAGAAGATCACCGCGTACCACGAGGGCGGTCACGCCCTGGTCGCGGCGGCCTCGCCGAACTCCGACCCCGTCCACAAGATCACGATTCTGTCCCGTGGCCGCGCTCTGGGCTACACCATGGTCCTGCCGGACGAGGACAAGTACTCCACGACCCGCAACGAAATGCTCGACCAGCTGGCATACATGCTGGGCGGGCGCGCGGCCGAGGAACTCGTCTTCCACGACCCGACCACCGGTGCGGCCAACGACATCGAAAAGGCCACCGCCACGGCCCGCGCGATGGTCACGCAGTACGGCATGACCGAGCGTCTTGGCGCGATCAAGTTCGGTGGCGACAACACCGAGCCGTTCCTCGGACGTGAGATGGCTCACCAGCGGGACTACTCCGAAGAGGTCGCCGCGCTGGTCGACGAAGAGGTCAAGAAGCTCATCGAGACCGCGCACAACGAGGCGTGGGAGATCCTCGTCGAGAACCGCGACGTGCTCGACAACCTGGTTCTCCAGCTCCTTGAGAAGGAGACCCTCGGCAAGGAGCAGATCGCCGAGATCTTCGCGCCGATCGTGAAGCGCCCGGCCCGCCCGGCCTGGACCGGCTCCTCGCGACGCACTCCGTCGACGCGACCGCCGGTGCTCTCGCCGAAGGAGCTGGCGCTGACCAACGGAGCCGTCGGCTCCAACGGCTCCGCCCCGACGGACGCCGCTCCGGCCATCGAGGCGGTTCCCGAGGAGCGTCCGGAGGGCTGATCGGCTGATCCCCGGCGGTGCCGTCGTCGTACGGCGCCGCACAGGGCCCGGAATGAATGCCGCGTCCCCCAGGTTCTAGCCTGGGGGACGCGGCGTTTGGTACGCCCGTACGCCACAGCACGAGGAACGAGGCACAGATGACCGACCCGGTGACGCTTGACGGCGAGGGCATGATCGGCGAATTCGACGAGAAGCGGGCCGAGAACGCCGTGCGAGAACTCCTCATCGCGGTCGGGGAGGACCCGGACCGGGAAGGCCTGCGGGAGACGCCGGGTCGGGTGGCGCGGGCGTACAAGGAGATTTTTGCCGGGCTGTGGCAGGAGCCGGAGGATGTCCTGACGACGACGTTCGACCTCGGCCATGACGAGATGGTCCTGGTCAAGGACATTGAGATCGTCAGCATGTGTGAGCACCACCTGCTTCCGTTCCACGGGGTGGCTCACATCGGCTACATCCCGGCGGACACCGGAAAGATCACCGGCCTGTCCAAGCTGGCCCGCCTAGTCGAGGTCTACGCTCGCCGGCCGCAGGTGCAGGAGCGGCTGACGACACAGATCGCCGACTCGTTGATGCGGATCCTTGAGGCGCGCGGCGCGATTGTGGTCGTGGAGGCCGAGCACATGTGCATGTCCCTGCGAGGCATCCGCAAGCCCGGTGCCAAGACCACCACGTCGGCGGTGCGCGGCCAGCTGCGTGACGCGACAACCCGCGCCGAGGCGATGAGTCTGATACTGGCGCGATAGCCGGGGTGCCGGGGGTGCCGGATGCCCCGCGTCCCCTCTGAGGCTCTGATCGCCGGTCAGAGGGGGCCCGATGCGCAGCGCACTGGGTCCTCGCGCGCTGCTGAGGCCTACGACGCGCTGAGCCGTCCGCTCAGCCACGTAAGGGCGGGCGGGATCTCGCGCCGCCAGGTGTTGAAGTTGTGCCCGCCGCTGTCGAGCATGATCGACGAGACACGGGCCGGAGCCTTCACCTTGTGGATGAACTGCAGGGTGTGCTTGAGATTGCCCTCGCCCGCCTTCGAACTGGTCACCAGGAACGACGACTTGCCCTGCGGCAGATGGTCCAGGCTCCACAGCAGATTGGCGCGGCTCTTCGCCCTATTGTCGCCGTGGAAGAGATCGCCGGTCGTCGGGTCGTCGGCCGCCTTGTAGTACGCCGAGAGGCCCGCGGCCGCGCCGAACTGCTCCGGGTGGTGCAGAGCGATCTTCAAGGCGCAGTAGCCGCCGGTCGAGTTCCCGATGAAGCCCCAGTTCCGGGGCTTGGTGCCGACGCGGTACGTCTCAGAGATCGCCTTCGGCAGATCCTTGGCGAAGAAGGTCTCGGTCTGCGGCCCGCCCGGTACGTCCGCGCACTCGGTGTCCCGCGGCGGCGCGACGGTCGGCCGCAGCATCACGAGGATCATCGGCTGCATAGCGCCGTCCTTGGCCTGCATGAAGGCCGTTCTCGGGTACTTCAGTCCCTTGAGCAGGTTCTCGGCCGTACCGGGATAACCCGTCAGCACCAGTGCTGCCGGAAAGGTGCTCTTCTGGTACTTCGGCTGAAAATACTCCGGAGGCAGGTAGACATACGCAGGTGTGTCGATCCGGGATTTCTCGCCCGCCACGACGATCTTCTGTATCTGGCCGCCTGTCGCGGGCCGTGAGCTGCCCGGGACATCCAGCTTCTTCTTCTCCACGACCTTGATCCGCTTGCCGCCGGCCGAGTGGTCGACGACCACGCCCATGTCCTGTTCCTGACCGAAGAGGTCGGACCAGGAGCCGTAGAAGAGGAACGAGTTGTTCGCGGCGAGTCCGACCGCGGCGAAGAGTGCCAACTGGGTCGCGAGCAGCAGACCGATCCTGCCGGTCACGGCCCCCCAGCTGCGGCGCGCCAGCCGCGGCCAGAGCCAGATCGTGACGGCGAACAGCAGCACGGCCAGGAGGATGGCCAAGGCCAGAACTTTGTTACTGGTCAGACCCATGAGTCGCGTGAGCTTTCTTCCTTGAGAATTTCCTGTGAATGAGTGAACCCACCTCCCGAAAGTCCCGTCCTAGAGAGCGCTAATCGTCCGGAGCCCGCTGAACTGCGGCGCACGGACACAGGATCTCTCGCGGAGTCACGGGAAGCGATGTCTGCAACGGTAGATGGGGACAAATCAGGATTGGTTCCGGATCAGGTGCGTCGCGTCCTGCGCGGCCCCCGATCGGAAGTGGTTCCTTCGCTGGTCGGCACGGCCTGCACACTCGTCGGCCTGATCGACATTGCCGCCGGGGTCTTCCCCCGGTTCCGGCACAGCCGTATGCACTCGCTCGCCGAGGTGTTGCCGGGAACCACCAGGCCCTTCGCCGCGGCGCTTTCGCTGAGCGCCGGCGTGCTGCTTCTGCTGCTCGCCCACGGGCTGAAGCGGCACAAGCGCCGCGCCTGGCGGGCCGCGGTGATCCTGCTGCCCGTCGGCGCGGTGGGGCAGTTCGTCTACCGCCACTCGGTGATCGGTGCGCTGGTCTCGCTGCTGCTGCTGACGCTCCTGCTGCGCCACCGCAGTGAGTTCGCCGCGCTGCCCGACCCGCGCAGCCGCTGGAAGGCGCTGGCCAACTTCATTCTCATGGGCGCCGGTTCCCTCGGCCTCGGCCTGGTCATCGTCAGCGCGCACCCTCACAACGAGGTCGGCAGCCCCAGCCTGACGGACCGCCTGGAGCATGTCCTGTACGGACTGTTCGGCTTCGAGGGTCCCGTCGACTATGCCGACGGCGTGTCCTGGACGGTCGGTTACTCCCTCGGCGCGCTCGGCCTGCTGACCGCCGTCACCACGATCTATCTCGCCTTCCGCCCCGAGCACCCGGCGGCGCGCCTCACCGAGGACGACGAGCGCCGGCTGCGCGACCTGCTGACCCGGCACGGCGGGCGGGACTCGCTCGGGCACTTCGCGCTGCGCCGCGACAAGGCTGTCGTCTTCTCGCCGAGCGGCAAGGCCGCGGTCACCTACCGCGTGGTCTCCGGCGTGATGCTCGCCAGCGGCGACCCGATCGGCGACGTCGAGGCGTGGCCAGGCGCGATCGAACGCTTCATGGACGAGGCGAAGGCGCACTCCTGGACCCCGGCGGTGATGGGCTGCTCGGAGACCGGCGGTGAGGTCTGGACCCGGGAGACCGGGCTGGACGCGCTGGAGCTCGGTGACGAGGCGGTGGTGGACGTCGCGGATTTCTCGCTCACCGGGCGCGCGATGCGCAACGTACGCCAGATGGTGAAGCGCATCGAACGCAATGGGTACATCACGCGAGTACGGCGCGCACGTGACCTGTCCGACGAGGAGCTGGAGGCCATCAGGCAGGCCGCGGCGGACTGGCGGGGCACCGACACGGAGCGGGGCTTCTCGATGGCCCTGGGCCGGATAGGCGACCCGGCCGACGGCGACGCGGTGATCGCGACGGCGCACAAGGACGACCCCGATTCTCCGTACGGCGACCTGAAGGCGATCATCCACTTCGTCCCGTGGGGGCCGGACGGAATGTCCCTGGAACTGATGCGGCGCGACCGCTCGGCCGACCCGGGCATGAACGAACTCCTGATCGTGGCCGCCCTGCAGGCCTCTCCGGACCTGAAGATCGAGCGGGTCTCGCTGAACTTCGCGATGTTCCGTTCGGCGCTGGCACGCGGCGAGAAGATCGGCGCGGGCCCGGTGCTGCGGATGTGGCGCGGACTGCTCGTGTTCCTCTCCCGCTGGTTCCAGATCGAGTCGCTGTACAAGTTCAACGCGAAGTTCCAGCCGCGCTGGGAGCCGCGCTTCGTGGTCTTCCGCAACACGCGCGACCTGCCGCGGATAGGTTTCGCGGCGATGCAGGCGGAGGGCTTCGTCAACGTCGCGCTCCCCCGCCTCTTCCCGCGCCGCCGCCCGCCGCGCCAGCCCCGCCCGTGCGCCCACATCACCACCCCGACGCCGGAAGCGGAGATCCGCGCGGCGTAGGGGTACGGCGGGACGTCCCGCCCGCCTCACCGGCCCAGGGGGTGTCATGCGGATCAGGGCGAGCCCGCAGGATCCGAAAGACACCCCCTAGGCTGGGCGTATGAGTACGTTGCGCGGACGGGGCACGGCCATCGGCCTGCCGGAGTGGGATCGCTGTGCGGTCATGGGGGTCGTCAATGTGACGCCCGATTCCTTCTCCGACGGCGGTCGCTGGTTCGACACCACCGCCGCGGTCAAGCGCGGCCTCGACCTGGTCGCCGAGGGCGCCGACCTCGTAGACGTCGGCGGTGAGTCGACCAGGCCGGGCGCCAGCCGCGTCGACGAGGACGAGGAGCTGCACCGGGTCATCCCCGTGGTCCACGGCCTCGCCTCCGAGGGTGTGACCGTCTCCGTCGACACGATGCGCGCCTGTGTCGCCGAGAAGGCGGTCGCCGCCGGCGCCGTGCTGGTCAACGACGTGAGCGGCGGCCTCGCCGACCCCCGCATGGTCCCGGCCGTCGCCGCCACCGGCGTCCCCTTCGTCGTCATGCACTGGCGCGGTTTCAGCCAGGACATGAACGCCCGAGCCGTCTACACCGACGTCGTCGCCGAAGTCGTCGCCGAACTGCGCGCCCGTATGGACGCAGTCGTCGCGGGCGGCATCGCCCCCGAGCGCATCGTCATCGACCCGGGCCTCGGTTTCGCCAAGCAGGCCGAGCACGACCTCGCCCTCGTCGCCCACCTCGACGAACTGCACGCACTCGGCCGCCCCCTCCTCGTCGCCGCCTCCCGCAAGCGTTTCCTCGGCCGCGTACTGGCCAAGGAGGGTGCCCCGCCACCGGCTCGCGAGCGGGACGCCGCGACCGCAGCCGTGTCCGCCATAGCGGCCCACGAGGGCGCGTGGGCCGTCCGCGTGCACGAAGTCCGCGCCACGGCCGACGCCGTCCGCGTCGCCCGTGCCGTCGAGGGTGCGCGGTGAGCCGTACCGACGTAGAGCTGGTCGAAGAGGCCAACACCACGTTCTACGAGACGATGGAGCGCGGTGACTTCGAGGAGCTCTCCGGCCTCTGGCTTGACGAGGGCATCTCCTGCATCCACCCTGGCTGGCCGGTCCTCACAGGCCGCGGTGAAGTGCTCCGCTCGTACGCCCTGATCATGGCGAACACCGAGTACATCCAGTTCTTCCTCACCGACGTGAAGGTCAGCCTCGCCGGCGACACCGCCCTGGTCACCTGTACGGAGAACATCCTCAGCGGCGGCCCCGCCGAGGAGGGCGGCGAACTCGGCCCCCTGGTCGGCCAGCTCGTCGTCGCCACCAATGTGTTTCGCCGCACATCGGACGGTTGGAAGATCTGGTCACATCACGGATCACCCGTTCTGGCGGAAAGTGACGACGAAGAGGACGACGAAAGCCCCTCATAAGTGGGTAGGCGGGCCTTCGGGGATTGGCAATCCGGCCCTCGGGGTAGGGGCGGCTACCAGCCTCGCGGGGGCCTCGTCCACAGCACCCGTTGGCGGGCACTGTCGGTGCTCGCAGGTAGATTCGATCGTGGACACCGTGCCGCCCGCACGCGGCATCGTGCCCGCAGGACCAACGACAGCAGGAGTGATTCGCGTGGATCGTGTCGCGCTGCGCGGCCTCAAGGCCCGCGGGCACCATGGCGTTTTCCCCCGGGAGCGCGAGGAGGGCCAGACCTTCATCGTGGATCTGGTGCTCGGCATCGACACCCGCTCCGCGGCGGCCAGCGACGACCTGGCCAAGACCGTGCACTACGGCGTCGTGGCGGAGGAGGTTGTGGCGGTCGTCGAGGGCGAACCCGTCGACCTGATCGAGACGCTGGCGGAGCGGATCGCGCAGCAGTGCCTCAAGCATGACGGCGTCGAACAGGTCGAGGTGGTCGTGCACAAGCCGGACGCACCGATCACGGTGCCTTTCGACGACGTGTCCATCACGATCACCCGGAGCCGAGTATGAATTCGATCCAGAGCGACCCGACCGTGCAGCCGGTGCCCGCCTCCGTGGTGGAACAGGTCGACGCGGCGGATGTCACCCTGTCCAACCCGAAACGGGCGGTGATCTCCCTCGGCTCCAACCTGGGCAACCGCCTGGAGACCCTGCAGGGCGCGATCGACGCGCTCGAGGACACGCCGGGCCTGCGGGTCAAGGCCGTCTCTCCGGTGTACGAGACGGAGCCGTGGGGCGTCGAGCCGGGCACCCAGCCCTCGTACTTCAACGCGGTGGTCGTGATCAAGACGACGCTTCCCCCGTCCTCCCTGCTGGAGCGCGGCCAGGCCATCGAGGAAGCCTTCGACCGGGTCCGGGAGGAGCGCTGGGGACCGCGCACGATCGACGTCGACATCGTGGCCTACGCCGATGTGGTCTCCGACGACCCGGCGCTCACGCTTCCCCACCCGCGCGCCCACGAGCGGGCGTTCGTACTCGCGCCGTGGCTCGATGTCGAGCCGGGGGCCCAGCTGCCCGGCCGCGGAGCGGTCGCCCAGCTGCTGGCCGGCGTCGGCCAGCACAATGTGCTCGCCCGGGCCGACCTGGAACTCCGTCTCCCCGAGTAGTCGTTAGGCTCTTCGAATACCCAGGACAGGTGAAGGGCGGCGCTCTCGGTGAAGCAACTACGGCTCGGAGTACTGGCCGGTCTCTTCGCCGCGGCGGGCGTGCTGTCGTGGGGCGGCGCCCGCCTGTGGGAGGCCTTCGGCACCCTGCCGAGCGTGCCGCTGGCCGCGCCGATCGTGCTGGCGGTGATCGCCGTCATCCTCACGGCGACGGCACTCTCCCTCCGCGCCCGCCTCCGGGCCCAGCGCGAACGCCGCCCGGGGGCGAAGGGCGTGGAACCCCTGATGGCGGCCCGGGCAGTGGTTTTCGGCCAGGCGAGCGCGCTGGTGGCGGCGCTGGTCTCGGGCATGTACGGCGGTACGGGCGTCTACCTGCTCGGCTCCCTGGACATTCCGGCCCGCCGGGACCAGGCGATCTATGCGGGCTTCTCGGTCGTGGCGGGCATCGGCGTGATCGCGGCGGCGTTCTTCCTCGAGCGGGTCTGCAAGCTCCCCGAGGACGAGGACAACGGGTCGGGTGCGGCCCCGACGGCTCACTGAGGCAGCTTCGGCTGCTGCGGCACCCCTCGCCCCTGACGCAGCTTCGCTCCTGAGGCTGGTTCCTCAGAGCTTGGTCACGGCCGTCACCGTCTCGATCGTCTCCAGCGTGACGTCTTTGCGCGGAATGTCCTGCGCGTCCGCGTCGATCGAGCGGCGCAGTGCCTCGTGCAGCCGGGCAGGGGTGAGCACCCCGAGGAAACGCCCGGTCTCCTCCTTGTCGATGACCGCGATCCAGCCCGCGTCGTGCTGGAGCATCGTGGCGAAGGCATGCTTGAGGGAGGCGCCTACGGGCAGCCAGGCCTCCATCCGGCGGGCGTGTTCGCCTACGGTGCCCTTCTGTCGTGCCTCCTCGGCGGAGATCCAGCCGTGCAGGTCGCCCGATCCGTCCAGGACGACGGCCCAGCGGGAGCCGAGGTCGAGCGGCAGCGGGTCATCGAGGCGGACGACGGGCGGCTGGTCGAGATCGCTCTCCTCGATGGGGGTGACCGACAGCCGCTTGAGACCGCGGTCCGCGCCGACGAAGTCCGCCACGTACGCGGTGGCCGGGGTGCCGAGAACCGCGGCCGGTGCGTCGAACTGCTCGATGCTCCCCTGTCCGTAGACGGCGATACGGTCGCCGAGGCGTACGGCTTCCTCGATGTCGTGGGTGACGAAGAGCACAGTCTTGCGCACCTGGGACTGGAGCCTGAGGAACTCGTTCTGAAGGTGCTCGCGCACCACCGGGTCGACCGCGCCGAACGGCTCGTCCATCAGCAGCACGGGCGGGTCGGCGGCCAGCGCCCGGGCCACTCCCACGCGCTGGCGCTGGCCGCCGGAGAGCTGCTCGGGGTAGCGGTCGCCGTACACCGACGGGTCCAGGCCCACCAGATCGAGGAGTTCGGCGGCGCGCTCGCGGCCCTTGCCGCGCTTCCAGCCGAGGAGATGAGGGACGGTCGCGACATTCTCCAGGACCGTTTTGTGGGGGAACAGGCCGACCTGCTGGATCACATAGCCGATGCGGCGGCGCAGTTGGACCGGGTCGATGGCGGATATGTCGTCCCCGTCGAGGAATATCCGGCCACTACTCGGCTCGATCAGGCGGTTGACCATCTTCATGGTGGTGGTCTTGCCGCAGCCGGACGGTCCGACGAGCGTGACCAGTTCGCCCTCGGCGACCTCGAACGACAGGTCGTCGACCGCTGTCGTTCCGTCCGGGTACCGCTTGGTGACGCGCTCGAATCGGATCATGGTTCCCCATTGTGACGGGTGTTGTGTGAAAGCCATGTTGCTGCAATGTGGCGGCCCTCGGCGATTGTCAGTGCTCGGGGATAGGGTCGCCAGACGTACGTTCGGTGCTGCTGGGGAGGTGGGTGTGCATGAGTTCGCAGGTGGCTGCCCAGAGCTGTCTGGCGGCCAATGACTGGATCTGCGGGGAGTATCTGCGCAGCCGCAGCCAGGAGTTGACCGACGCGACGATCCAGCACGTCTGGATCACCGCGGCGTCCGTCCTGATCGGCCTTGCCGTGGCCTTTCCGCTGGCTCTGCTGGCGCGCGCCGAACCGCGGTTCGCGGGCCCGGTCCTGGGGCTGACGACCCTGCTCTACACCATTCCGTCACTGGCGATGTTCTCGCTGCTGCTGCCCGTCTTCGGACTGTCTGCCGGGCTGGTTGTGACCGGTCTGGTGCTGTACTCGCTGACCATTCTCGTACGGAACATCATGGCGGGGCTCGACGCGGTGCCCGACGAGGCGAAGGAAGCCGCCCGCGGGATGGGGTACGGGCCGGGGCGACTGCTCTGGGAGGTCGAACTGCCCCTCGCGCTGCCCGCGTTGATGGCGGGCCTGCGCATAGCGACCGTCTCGACGATCGCGCTGACGACGGTCGGTGCGCTGGTCGGCAAGGGCGGTCTGGGCAATCTCATCGACGACGGCGTGCAGACCACCTTCAAGGCGCAGGTGCTGACCGCGTCCGTGCTCTGTGTGCTGCTCGCGGCCGTTGCTGATCTGCTGCTGCTCGGCCTGCAGCGGCTGTTCACCCCCTGGACCCGCATACGCACGGCGAAACCGGCCTCGGCGCCGGCGCCGAAGGTGAAGGTGGCGGTCTGATGGGTGTGCTCGCCGACGCCTGGACATGGCTGACCACCGGCTCCAACTGGTCGGGGGAGAGCGGTGCCTGGCGCCGGCTGGGCGAGCATGTGTATGTCAGCGGGGTGTCCCTGGCGCTGGCCTGCGCGATCGCCCTGCCGATCGCGCTGTGGCTCGGGCATCTCGGCAAGGGGGGCGCGCTCGCGGTCAATATCTCCAACGCGGGCCGGGCCATTCCGGTCTTCGCGGTCCTCGCCCTCTTCATGCTCACGCCGCTGCGCAGCGCCGGCTATCTGCCGACGATCATCGCTCTGGTGCTGTTCGCCCTGCCGCCGCTGCTGACCAATGCCTATGTGGGGATGCGGGAGGTGGACCGGGCGGTGGTCGAGGCCGCCCGGGGGATGGGCATGTCGGGCCCCCAGCTCTTCTTCCGGGTCGAACTGCCCCTCGCCTACCCCCTGCTCATGACCGGGCTCAGGTCGGCCGCCGTCCAGGTGGTGGCCACGGCCACGATTGCCTCGATGGTGGGCCAGGGCGGGCTGGGCCGGATCATCACCGCGGGCTTCAACACGTACAACACGCCGCAGGTCGTTGCGGGCGCACTCCTCGCGGCGCTGCTCGCGCTGCTCGTCGAGGGGGTGCTGGTCGCGGCCGACCGGCTGCTGAACCCCCTCCGTAAGACCGTGTGACACCACTTGGACGGAGAGAACCTGATGAGCAAGACCTCGCGCATCGCGGGAGCTGTACTCGGTGTGGTGGCCCTGACGGGTTCTCTCGCCGCATGCGGCGGCGACAGCCTGGAGAAGGCGAAGGACGGCCCGGCGTCGGGCGGCGGCTCGGACAAGAAGGGCTCCCTCGTCATCGGCGCCGCGTCCTTCACCGAGTCCAAGGTGCTCGCCGAGCTCTACGCACAGCTCCTGGGCGACGCCGGATACAAGACCTCGGTCACCACGGTGAAGAACCGTGAGCTGTACGAGCCGTCCCTGGAGAAGGGCGAGATAGACGTCGTACCGGAATACGCGGCGACGATCGCCGAATTCCTCAACGCGAAGGTGAACGGCCCGAAGGCGCCCGACGAGAAGCCGGTCGCGTCCGGCGATGTGACCGCCACCGTCGCGGCTCTCACCAAGCTTGCCGAGCCGCGCGGACTGAAGGTGCTGGCTGCCGGTGCGGCCGTCGACCAGAACGCCTTCGCGGTGAGCAAGGAATTCGCCGAGAAGAACAAGCTCAAGACGCTTTCCGACCTCGGGAAGTCGAAGCTCCAGGTGAAGATCGCGGCGGGCGACGAGTGCGAGGTGCGGCCCTTCTGTGCGCCGGGACTGAAGAAGACGTACGGCATTGATGTCACGGGCATCGACCCGAAGGGCGTGGGCACCCCCCAGTCGAAGCAGGCGGTCAAGGACGGCGCCGACCAGCTGGTGCTGACCACGACCACGGACGCCGTGCTGGACGGCCTGGTCTTCCTTGAGGACGACAAGAAGCTCCAGAACGCCGACAACGTTCTGCCGGTGGTCAATGCCAAGGAAGCGGATTCCCCGGAGATAGCCGCGGTACTCGACAAGCTCACCAAGGTGCTGACCACCGAGGATCTTGCCGAGCTGAACCGCAAGGTGGACGCGGAGCGCGCGAAGCCACAGGACGCGGCGAAGGCATATCTCGAGTCGAAGGGGCTGCTCAAGAAGTAGCGGGAAGCCGCCCGGGAAGGGGCAGCGGGGCGGCCCGGCGTTCTTGAACGAGAGATTTGCCGGGCCGACACCCCATTCGGCGTCTACGCAGGGTAAATTTCGGGCCATGCCACGTGGACGCCACCGCCATTCCCCGCCCCTTCACAGGCTGCTGCCGCCCTCGGCGGTCGCCGGAGCGTCGGTTATCTGTGCCGCCGGCGCGTGGTTTTTGACGGAGCCGGTCATGCTCCGCTCGCTGGTGACCGCGGCGACGGCCGCGGCCGTGACCGGCTCGGTCCTCATGCGCAGCTGGGACCGTTCCGCAGGTCGCCGCGTCGCGGAGCTCACCCGCGCACGCGCCAGCGACGCGTGGAAGACCGAGGAGCGCATAGCCGAACTCGAAACCGACATCGACGAATCGCGCGAGCTGCGCGCCAAGCTCGATGCGAAGCTGCGCGCCAAACGTGTCGAGCTGGCGGCGCTTCGCGGTGAGCACGCCGAGCTGCTGCGGCGTTATGCGACCGCCGAGACCGAGCGGGCCGGTGTCCTGGAGGACCGCCGTCAGCTCGCGCTGGAAGCGGCGTCCCCGGTCAAGGCGCTGCCCCCGGCGGGGACCACGCCCACCCCGGCGACCTATCTGCGGGCCAACAAGGCGTTGGACGAGCTGTCCCGCAACGCCGCCGCGCAAGAGGCGAAGAGGACCGTCGAAGAGGCCCGCGCCCGGGATCTGGCCGAGCGGTCCCGTGAGGCGGACGAACCGCAGGGGAAGCACGCGGCGGTCGCCGGGGAAGATCAGCACACCCGCCCGACGTCCGCCGTTCCCGCCCGTCGTCCCGTTCCCGCAGCCGCCGCGATCGTTCCGTACGGCCCGCAACCTCGCCCCAAGCGCCCCGAGAGCGGCTTCGACTTCTTCGGCACGGCCGAGGGGGCGGGTGCGCAGAAGGCCATCGAGGCCGTGCAGCACGAGGACCTCGCCGATGTGGTGGGCGAGGAGGCCCTGGCCGAGCAGCAGTCGACGGACTCCCGTGCGGTCGGCAAGGTCATCGACCTGACCGCGCACGACGAGACGGAGCAGTTCGACGTGGGCGAGCTGCGCAACGCGGTCAGCTGAGGCATTGCCCGACCGGTCGTGCCCCAGGGCCTGTCCGACCGGTCGTGCCCCAGGGCCTGTCCGGCCGGTCCTGCCAGGGGGCGCTCCCGCCGGGAGCGCCCCTACTTGTCGATGTCGCCGACGACGAAGAACAGCGATCCCAGGATCGCCACCATGTCGGCGACCAGCGTTCCCGGCAGCAGCACCGTCAGCGCCTGGATGTTGTTGTACGAAGCCGAGCGCAGCTTCAGCCGGTAGGGCGTCTTCTCGCCCTTGGAGACCAGGTAGTAGCCGTTGATCCCGAGAGGGTTCTCGGTCCAGGCGTAGGTGTGGCCCTCGGGGGCTTTCAGCACCTTCGGCAGCCGCTGGTTGATCGGGCCGGGCGGCAGGTCCGCGATCCGGTCCAGGCAGGCGTCCGCGAGTTCCAGCGCGTTGTGCGTCTGATCGAGCAGCACCTCGAAGCGGGCCAGACAGTCGCCCTCCGCGCGCGTGACGACCTTGAGGGTGTCCTGGAGTTCCCCGTACGCGAGGTACGGCTCGTCGCGCCGCAGATCGAAGTCGACACCGGACGCGCGGGCGATCGGGCCGCTCACTCCGAAGGCGTGCACCGCCTCGGCCGGGAGCACGCCCACGCCGCGGGTCCGGCCGCGGAAGATCTCGTTGCCGAGGACGAGGCGGTCGTACACGTCCATCCGCGAGCGGAGCTCGGCCACCGCGTGCCGGGCCCGGCCGAGCCAGCCGGCCGGGAGGTCCTCCTTGAGGCCGCCGACCCGGTTGAACATGTAGTGCATCCGGCCGCCGGAGACCTCCTCCATGACGTGCTGGAGATCTTCGCGTTCGCGGAAGGCGTGGAAGATCGGGGTGATTCCGCCCAGTTCGAGGGGGTACGACCCGAGGAACATCAGGTGGTTCAGTACCCGGTTGAGCTCGGCGAGGAGCGTACGGGTCCAGACCGCGCGCTCCGGGACCTCCATGCCGAGCATCCGCTCGACGGCCATGACGACGCCGAGTTCGTTGGAGAAGGCGGAGAGCCAGTCGTGGCGGTTGGCCAGCATGACGATCTGGCGGTAGTCGCGCGCCTCGAAGAGCTTCTCGGCGCCGCGGTGCATATAGCCGATGACCGGCTCGGCATGCTGGATGCGCTCGCCGTCCAGGACGAGGCGGAGGCGGAGGACGCCGTGGGTGGAGGGGTGCTGGGGGCCGATGTTGAGCACCATGTCGGTGCTCTCCGCCGCGCCGCCGATGCCGACCGTGGTCTCCGTCATGCGGCCAGTATCCCTTGTGCGGTCGGCGCCCAAGGCTCCGCCCCGGACCCCGGTCACCGGATGCGCTGCACCAGCCAGCCGAAGTCGCCGAGGCCGCCGCGGGCCGTCAGTTCGGCCGCCTCGCTCGCCGAGGCCAGCGCGCGGACGTAGGCCGTCGGGTCGGACGACGCCAGGGACAGCGGCGGGCGTTCGCCGGTGAGGCCCAGGTCGCGCAGGGCCTCCCGCTGGGTGCGCAGTTCCGCTCCGGGCAGCGCGCAGGCGTCCAGGGCCACATGCGCCGTGATGTCGCAGCTGCCGTCCGGGACCGGGCGCACCTCGCGGCCCGCGCGGAAGCCCGTCAGCGTGCCGAACGGCGGACGGGAACGCGCCGTGTGCGCGTAGTCGACCGCCACGGCGAGACCCGCCCGCAGCGTGCCCACCGCCGATGCCCACGCCTCGTCGCGCGGGCGCCCGATCTCCGCCCGTGTTCCGGGCTCGGTCAGCGGCCACCAGCGCGCCAGCCACCTCGCGTCCGCGCCGTCGACCGGAGAGCCGAGGCGCTCGGTGCCGTCCGGGCGTACGAGGACATAGCGCGCCACCCCGTTCGGGTCGGCCTCGGCGACGTCCACCGGGACGTTGTCCAGCCATTCGTTCGCGAACAGAAGTCCGCTCACGCCTGAGGGCGGCTCGGCGCACCACTCGATGCGCGGGTCCAGACCGGCGGGCCGGGGAGCCTGTTCGACCGCGTAGGCACGGACGGGGAAGCCGGAGGGGAGCGCGGCCAGTACGCCCGTGAGGAGTTCACCGCGACCCGCGCCGACGTCGACGAGTGCCATGTCGTCCACGCCGGGGCCGTCGAGTCCGAGCGAGGTCAGCAGACGGGCGACTGCCGAGGCGAACAGGGGCGAGGCGTGCACGGACGTACGGAAGTGCCCGGCAGGTCCCTCGGGCTGCAGATAGAAGCCGCCGGGACCGTACAGCGCGGCCTGGGCGGCTTCCTGCCAGCCCCGCCATTGACGCGTCACTTCCGTCACATCATCCATCACGCGCACAAGTCTCCACCTTGGGGAGTACGCCTCCGCCGCCCGGATCGCTCCTCCGGTTGACCCCTGCACCTATCCGCTTTCCCTACTCTGGGTTACGTGCAGCGCCTCTACGACTTCATCCGCAGACACCCGACGGGCGTCGACACCTTCTGGGCTGTCGTGCTCTTCGGGTTCTCCATGCTGTGGGTGATCGACGTGCCGGTCGGGGTCGAGACCCAGTGGTCGGCCGGATTCATCGTTCTCCTGCTGAGCGTGGTGGTGGCGCTGCGCCGCCGGATGCCGGAGAAGATGCTGATCCTCGCCGCGCTCCTCGGAGCCGCCCAGCTCGCGCTCGACGTCGAGGTCAATCCGGGCGACTTCGCGATGCTCGTGATCATCTACACCGTCGCCGCGCATGACGGGCCGCGCTGGACGTCCCGTCTCGCGCTGGCCGGAGGACTGTCCGCGGCCACCCTGGCGCAGCTGCGCTGGCCGGAGGAGGGCGGCGGCGTCGGCAGCAGGATCTTCGTCACGATCGTCATGAGCGTGCCCTTCGCCCTCGCCTGGGTGCTCGGCGACTCGATACGCACCCGGCGGGCGTACTTCGCCCAGCTCGAAGAGCGTGCCACCCGGCTGGAGAAGGAGCGCGAGGCGCAGGCGAAGGTCGCCGTCGCGGCGGAACGGGCGCGGATCGCCCGCGAACTGCACGACGTCGTCGCGCACAACGTCTCGGTGATGGTTGTGCAGGCCGACGGGGCCGCATATGTGCTGGACGCCGCCCCCGACCAGGCCAAGCAGGCGCTGGAGACCATCTCCAGCACCGGTCGCCAGGCGCTGGCGGAGATGCGCAGACTGCTCGGCGTCCTGCGCACCGGCGACGCCCCCGAGAGCGGTGAGTACGTCCCGCAGCCCGATGTGCAGCAGATCGAGGACCTGGTCGAGCAGGTGCGCCGCGCGGGCCTGACGGTGAACTTCAAGATCGAGGGCACCCCGCGGTCACTGCCGAGCGGCGTCGAGCTCACCGCCTACCGCATCGTCCAGGAGGCGCTGACCAACACCCGCAAGCACGGCGGCCCCGAAGCCGGTGCGAGTGTGCGGCTGGTGTACTTCGACGACGGCCTCGGCCTGCTGGTCGAGGACGACGGCCGCGGTTCGGCGCACGAGCTGTACGAGGACGGCGGGGCCGACGGTAAAGGCCATGGTCTGATCGGCATGCGTGAGCGCGTCGGTATGGTCGGCGGCACGCTCGACGCGGGGCCGCGGCCCGGCGGCGGCTTCCGGATCAGCGCACTGCTTCCCCTCAAGCCCGCCCACTAGGCAGGGCCCGCCCGACCCGCCCACTAGAGACCGAGGAACCGACTGACATGTCCATCCGCGTGATGCTCGTCGACGATCAGGTGCTGCTGCGCACCGGATTCCGTATGGTGCTCGCCGCCCAGCCGGACATGGAGGTCGTCGCGGAGGCGGGCGACGGAGCGGAGGCGATCGAGAACCTCCGCTCCACGGCCGTGGACGTGGTGCTGATGGACGTACGCATGCCGAGGCTGGACGGAGTCGAGGCGACCCGCCGCATCTGTGCCGAGCCCGACGCGCCCAAGGTACTGATCCTGACCACCTTCGACCTGGACGAGTACGCGTTCTCCGGGCTGAAGGCGGGCGCCAGCGGCTTCATGCTCAAGGACGTGCCGCCCGCCGAACTGCTCGGCGCGATCCGCTCAGTGCACAGCGGCGACGCGGTGGTCGCGCCGTCCACGACCCGCCGGCTCCTCGACCGCTTCTCGCCGATGCTGCCGAGCAGCGTGAACGAGCCACAGCACAAGGAGCTGGAGCGGCTCACCGAGCGCGAGCGCGAGGTGATGATGCTTGTCGCCCAGGGCTTGTCGAACGGCGAGATCGCCGCGCGTCTGGTGCTGTCCGAAGCGACGGTCAAGACCCATGTGGGCCGCATCCTCACCAAGTTGGGCCTGCGGGACCGGGTCCAGGTGGTGGTGCTGGCGTACGAGAGCGGCCTGGTGCGGGCGGGCGGCGGACACTGACGCGAAGCTGGCCCGACAGGAGCTAGTCGATGACGACAGGGCCGTCCGTCGGCTTGCCCGGGCCGTCCTGCTTCTCCAGGCCCTTTTCGGCCAGGCGCCCCACCAGACCGAGCGGGCCTTCGCCCTTCTCCGGGCGGTGGTCGGAACCGCTCAGGTTCTTCCTGACCGAGTCCAGGATGGTCAGCCCCTGGCCCACCAGACCCGCAGCGATCTCTCCGAGGCCGTCGGCGCCGTTGAGCACATTGACATTGGCGCCCGCGAGGCCGCCCGCCGCCTCCTTCACGATCAAAGGCAGCTGGTCGATCAGCATCCGGTCCAGCGCCACCCGGTCGTACGAGGCGGCGGCCGCGGCCTGGATCTTCATCCGCTCCGCTTCGGCCACTGCCAGCACTCGGATCCGTTCGGCCTCGGCCTCGGCCGGCTTGACGATCTCGGCCATCAGTTCCTGCTGGCGGAGCTTGGCAGCGCGCTGGGCCAGCTCGGTCTGCGCGGCGAGCACCTCCTGCTGCGCGTGCGCCTTCGCCAGGGGCCCGGCCTGAGCCGCCTTGGCCTGTGCGCGTTCCACCTCCGCGGAGTACTCCGCCTTCACCACCGCGGTCTGCCGGGCGTACTCGGCCTGGTTCCGCGCGGCCACCTGCTCCGCCTCGACCGCCGCCTGGGTGGCCTGGGCCTGGGCGATCTGGGCCTGCCGCTGGATGGCCGCCTTGTGCGGGGCCGACATCGCGTCGATGTAGCCGGTGTCGCCGTCGTCGATCGACTGGATCTGCAGTGAGTCCACGATCAGGCCGATCTTGGCCATCTCGGTCTTCGAGGTGTCCAGGACCTCGGCCGCGAGCTTCTGCCGCTCGGTGACGATCTCCTCGACCGTCATCGAGCCGATGATGGCCCGCAGATGGCCGGCGAAGATCCGCCCGGTCAGCACCGACATCTGGTCCTGGTCGGAGAGGAATCGCTGGCCGGCGTTGATGATGCTCTCGTGGTCGTTGCCGACCTTGAAAGCGATCACGGCACGGACGTGAAGTGCGATGCCCTGCCGGGTGACACAGGTCTCGGTGACTTCGGACTCGCACATCGACAGGGTGAGGAAGCGCGTCTTGCGGAAGACCGGGAGTACGAACTTGCCGTGGCCCGTCACCACACGGAACGGCGCACCCCCAAGACCGCGCCTGCCTCCCGAGATCAGCATCGCCTCGTCGGGAGCGGGAACCCGGTAACCGAACATCCTTCGTCTCCTTAACCGGCGCCGACGGCGTCGCCGCCCAGCGCATCCAACGGATCGGCCCACTCGATGACGTCCACCTGGCGATGGCCGCGGGATCCGATCACAAGCACGGTCGCGCCTCTGGGCAGAGGCTCTTCCGACCAGGCGACGAATGTCTCCGATCCGCCTCTGACCCGCACCAGGATCTCGCCGGGACCGCCCGGTCCGCGTGTGCCGATGAGCAGCTCTCCGGGACAGCCGATCACGGCGTCGTCCTGTGCCACTGGCGGCCGCCTCCCTCGTTCTGTTCCCATTTCAGACCTTAGACCCGCCGGGATCGGCGGGACATCCTCGGGGTGCCGAACAACCGCTCCGCGGCCTGCGGTCGGCGGCGCCCTTCGGGCGGGCGGTGAACGTCGGCAACGCAGGTGAGGGGGACCGGAGTTCAGCCCGTCCTTCGATGGAGGTCAGAGGGCGGGGTGGGCGGGCTGTCCCAGCCGCCGCACAAACTCCTCCACCGCCTCCCGCACGTCCTGTCCCGTCCACTCAAGCCCCTTTGCCCCCACCGTCACCTCTGTGACCGCGATCCCGGGCGGGCACCCCTCCGTGAACCAGCGGCGGAACAGCGTCACGCCCGTTTCCTCCGCCTGGGTCAGCGACGCCTCGTTCAGCGCCTCCTCGTCGCCGGCCAGCCAGACCTGGAACTGGTGGGTGTGCGGCTCGCCGGGGTGGACCCGGAACCACGGCACCGACGCGGCCTCCAGACCCTCCGCCAGTGCCGCCGCGACGACCTTCGCGTGGGCGACGTACGACGGCAGCCGGGGCAGCTCGCGCTCCAGTCCGAGCAGTGCCGACAGCGCCGCCGGGTACTGCTGGAAGAGCATGCCGCCGTATCGGTGCCGCCAGGCGCGGGCCTCGTCCATCAGGTCCGTGGGCCCCGCCAGTGCCGCGCCCGAGAGCGCGTCGAGCGACTTGTAGAACGACACGTACACGCTGTCCGCGAGCGAGGCGATCTCCTCCAGCGGGCGGCCGAAGTGCGAGACGCACTCCCACAGACGCGCGCCGTCGAAGTGGACCACGGCGTCGCGGGAGCGCGCCGCCTCGACCACGGCCACCAGTTCGTCCCACGTCGGCAGCACGAAACCCGCGTCGCGCAGCGGCAGTTCGAGCATCAGCGCCCCGAAGGGCTCCTCGAATTCCCGTACGTCGTCCTCGGTGGGCAGTCGCGGTTCACTCGTCGGGTGGACAGTGCGCAGCCCGCTCAGCGCCCCGAACGCGCCCCGCTCGTGCACTTGTGGATGTGCCATCGGATGCAGCGCGACCGTCGTGTTCCCGGTACGTCCCGCCCAGCAGCGCAGCGCCACCTGCTGTGCCATCGTCCCGGTCGGGAAGTAGACCGCCGCCGGGAAGCCGAGCAGTCCGGCCACCCGCTGCTCCAGTTCGGCGACGACCCCGTTTCCGTAGATGTCGGTCCATTCGTCCAGGTCGTAGACCGATCGCGCGTCCGCCGCCAGCACCGACAACCGCTCCCCGACGCTGTGGTCGGCGGAGCCCCGCCACAGCACCCGGTCACAGGCCCGCCATGCCCTGAGCCTCCGCCGGCGCTGGTCCTGCTCGCTCTGCTCAGTCATCCACAGATCATCGCGCACGCTCCGCTCTCGCGGATCACCCACAGCCTGTGGACAACTTCAAGAGAGGGACAGGCGCTGGCGTAGCATGACGAGAAATCGTCCGGTACCCCCCGCGGACTGGAACGGAAGGCCCCGCCGCGTGAATGCCACAGCACCACAGGAACCGCTCGACCCGCGGGACCGTCCCGCCCGCCTGAGCGTCGGCGTTGTCGGAGCGGGCCGTGTCGGTCCCGCTCTCGCGGCGTCGCTGCAGCTTGCGGGACACCGTCCGGTGGCGGTCTCCGGAGTCTCCGAAGCGTCGGTGAGGCGGGCGGCCGCTCTGCTCCCCGACGTTCCCCTGGTGACACCCGCCGATGTACTGGCCCTCGCCGACCTGGTGCTGCTGACCGTCCCGGACGACGCCCTGCCCGCGCTCGTCGAAGGACTCGTCGAGACCGGCGCGGTCCGCCCGGGCCAGCTGCTGGTGCACACCTCGGGGCGTTACGGCACGAGGGTGCTGGACCCCGCCAGGCGGGCCGGTGGGCTGCCGCTCGCGCTGCACCCCGCGATGACGTTCACGGGGACGAGCGTGGACGTCCAGCGGCTGGCCGGCTGCTCGTTCGGCGTGACCGCCCCCGACGAACTGCGGCTGGCCGCCGAGGCGCTCGTCATCGAGATGGGCGGCGAGCCCGAGTGGATCGAGGAGGGGAACCGCCCGCTCTACCACGCGGCCCTCGCGCTGGGCGCGAACCACCTGGTGACCCTGGTCGCCCAGTCGATGGAACTGCTGCGCAAGGCCGGAGTCACGGCTCCCGACCGGATGCTCGGCCCGCTCCTCGGCGCCGCCCTGGACAACGCCCTGCGCTCCGGTGACGCGGCCCTGACCGGACCCGTCGCCCGCGGCGACGCGGGCACCGTCGCCGCCCATGTCGCGGAGCTGCGCAAGCACGCCCCCGGAAGCGTCGCCGGATATCTGGCGATGGCCCGCACCACCGCCGACCGCGCCCTCGCGCACGGTCTGCTCAAGCCGGAGCTCGCGGAGGACCTGCTGGGCGTGCTTGCGGAGGATGACCAGCGATGAGTCATGGTTTCGCACTCGTTCCGGCCGTGGACGAACTGAACAGCGTCCTCGGCCGGCGCGCCGTCCCCGGCCGCACCGCCGTCGTGATGACCATGGGCGCGCTCCACGAGGGCCACGCCACCCTCATCCGCACGGCCCGCGCGCACGTGAGCCCGGAGGGTTTCGTCATCGTCACCGTCTTCGTCAACCCGCTGCAGTTCGGCGCGGGAGAGGACCTCGACAGATACCCGCGTACCCTCGACGCCGACCTGAAGACGGCCGAAGCAGCAGGCGCGGACGTTGTGTTCGCCCCCTCGGCCGACGAGGTCTACCCCGGTGGCAGGCCACAGGTCACCATCGCCGCGGGCCCGATGGGGGAACGGCTCGAAGGGGCCTCGCGCCCCGGCCACTTCGACGGCATGCTCACCGTCGTCGCCAAGCTGCTCAACCTCACCCGCCCCGATGCCGCCTTCTTCGGACAGAAGGACGCGCAGCAACTGGCCCTGATCCGCCGGATGGCGCGCGATCTGAACTTCCCGGTCGAGATCGTCGGCGTACCGACCGTGCGAGAGCCGGACGGACTCGCCCTGTCCAGCCGCAACCGCTACCTCTCCGCCGAGGAGCGCCGCACCGCACTCGCCCTGTCGGGGGCGCTGTTCGCGGCCCGTGACCGGCTCACCGCCCAGCAGGCGCTGCGCGCGCGTGCCCGGTCCCAGCCCGCGTCGCAGTCCCGGGCCGCCGCGCTGTCCAAGCTGGGCGAGGCCCGGGCCGCGGCGGACGCGCATGCGGTGGCGCAGGCGGGACCTGGCGGCGCCGATGCCGTACGGGCCGCCGCCCGCGCCGTCCTCGACGAGGCGGCCAGGGCCAGGCCCCCGCTCGTACTGGACTATCTGGCCCTCATCGACCCGGCCGACTTCACCGACGTCCCCGACGACCACACCGGCGACGCCGTCATGGCCGTCGCCGCCCGGGTCGGCACCACACGGCTGATCGACAACATTCCCCTGACCTTCGGAGCCCCCGCATGACCGGAATACGGCTGAACGCTCCCGCCCCCGGATGGGCCATCGACGCGGACGTCGTCGTGGTCGGCTCCGGCGTCGCAGGCCTGACCGCGGCGCTGCGCTGCGCCGCCGAGGGGCTGAGCACGGTCGTGGTCACCAAGGCCCGCCTGGACGACGGCTCCACGCGCTGGGCCCAGGGCGGGATCGCGGCCGCGCTCGGCGAGGGGGACACCCCCGAGCAGCATCTGGACGACACCCTCGTCGCGGGGGCGGGACTGTGCGACGAGCAGGCGGTACGCACCCTGGTCACCGAGGGGCCGGGCGCCGTACGCCGCCTGATCGCCACCGGCGCGCACTTCGACACCTCCGACGCCGGCGAGATAGAGCTCACGCGCGAGGGCGGCCACCACAGGCGCCGTATCGCTCACGCGGGCGGCGACGCGACCGGCGCCGAGATCTCCCGGGCGCTGGTCGAGGCGGTGCGCGACGCGGGCCTGCGGACGATCGAGAACGCCCTCGTGCTTGACCTGCTGACGGACGCCGGGGGCCGTACGGCCGGTATCACCCTGCATGTCATGGGCGAGGGTCAGCACGACGGCGTCGGCGCGGTCCACGCCCCCACGGTCGTCCTGGCCACCGGTGGCATGGGCCAAGTCTTCTCCGCCACCACCAACCCCGCGGTCTCCACCGGAGACGGCGTGGCGCTCGCGCTGCGCGCCGGGGCCGAGGTCAGCGACCTGGAATTCGTGCAGTTCCACCCCACGGTGCTCTTCCTCGGCACGGACTCCGAGGGCCAGCAGCCGCTGGTCTCCGAGGCGGTACGGGGCGAGGGCGCCCATCTCGTCGACGCGTCCGGGACCCGCTTCATGCTCGGACAGCACGAACTGGCCGAACTCGCGCCCCGCGACATCGTCGCCAAGGGCATCATGCGCCGGATGCAGGAGCAGGGCGCCGACCACATGTATCTCGACGCCCGCCACTTCGGCGCCGAGATGTGGGCCGCCCGCTTCCCCACGATCCTCGCCGCCTGCCGCGCCCACGGCATCGACCCCGTCACCGAGCCGATCCCGGTGGCCCCAGCCGCGCACTACGCCTCCGGCGGCGTCCGCACGGACCTGCACGGCCGCACCACGGTCCCGGGCCTGTACGCCTGCGGCGAGGTGGCCTGCACGGGCGTCCACGGTGCGAACCGGCTGGCGTCCAACTCCCTGTTGGAGGGCCTGGTCTTCGCCGAGCGCATCGCCGCCGACATCGCCTCCCGGGCCCCGCTGCGGGCCGGTGCACCGGCCGCGCCGGTGGCCCCCTCCGTACTGCCGCTCATCGCCCCCGAGGCGCGGGCCGAGATCCAGCGGATCATGTCGCACGGCGCGGGCGTGCTCCGCTCGGCCGAAAGCCTCACCGCTGCCGCCGCCGCGCTCGACGCCGTCCACCGCGACGCGGTCGAGGGCCGAGGCGGCTCCGCCGCCAAGACGGCCGAGCCCGGCGTCGAGACCTGGGAGACGTCGAACCTTCTGTGCGTGGCCCGCGTGCTGACCACCGCCGCGCTGCGCCGCGAGGAGACCCGCGGCTGCCACTGGCGCGAGGACCGTCCCGAGCGCGACGACGTCCAGTGGCGCCGCCACCTCGTCGTACGCCTCGCCCCCGACCTCCCGCCCGTCGCCTCCCTCGGCCCTGCAGAGGAGACGCTTCGCGTCGCACCTCCCCTTTTCGACGTCAGCCGCACCGAGAACACCGCATTCGCCCCGACCGACCCCGCCGTACCCGTCGCCCCCAGGGAGCCGTAACCGTGAGCACGCCCGAAGAACGTCCCCGTCCCGTGGACGTACCGCTGATCCAGATCGGCGCACCCGCCGCCGCCTCCACGGGCGGCTGTGGCGACGCCTGCGGCTGCGGAGGCGACGAGGAGGGGTACGACGAGCTGGAGTGCGGCCTCGACCCCGGCCTCGCCCAGCTGCTGGCAGACGCGGGCCTCGATCCCGTACAGGTCGAGGACATCGCGCACCTCGCCCTCGCCGAGGACCTGGACGGCGGCGTGGATGTCACCACCGTGGCGACCGTCCCCGAGGACGCCGTCGCCACCGGCGACTTCACGGCCCGCGAGGCAGGTACGGTCGCGGGCCTGCGCATCGCCGAGGCCGTCCTGTCCATCGTCTGCACCGACGCCTTCGAGGTCGAGCGGCATGTCGAGGACGGCGAGCGCGTCGTGGCGGGCCAGAAGCTGCTGTCCGTCACCACCAACACCCGCGATCTGCTCACCGGCGAGCGCAGCGCCCTCAATCTGCTGTGCCGCCTCTCCGGCATCGCGACCGCCACGCGCGCGTGGGCCGACGTGCTCGAAGGCACCGGCGCCAGGGTCCGCGACACCCGCAAGACCACGCCCGGACTACGCGCCCTGGAGAAGTACGCGGTGCGCTGCGGTGGCGGCGTCAACCACCGCATGTCGCTGTCGGATGCCGCGCTGGTCAAGGACAACCACGTCGTGGCCGCGGGCGGCGTAGCGGCGGCTTTCAAGGCCGTACGGGAGGCCTTCCCCGACCTCGCCATCGAGGTCGAGGTCGACACCCTGCACCAGGTCCGCGAGGTCCTGGACGCGGGCGCCGACCTGATCCTGCTGGACAACTTCACCCCCGCCGAGACCGAGGAGGCCGTCGCGATGGTCGCGCACCGTGCCCTGCTCGAGTCCTCCGGCCGCCTCAGCCTCGACACCGCTCGGGCCTACGCCGAGACAGGCGTCGACTACCTGGCGGTGGGCGCGCTCACGCACTCCTCCCGGATCCTCGACATCGGTCTCGACCTGCGCGAGGCAGGCATCTGATGCTGCTCACGATCGACGTCGGCAACACCCACACCGTCCTTGGCCTGTTCGACGGCGAGGAGATCGTCGAGCACTGGCGCATCTCCACCGACGCCCGGCGCACCGCCGACGAACTCGCGGTCCTGCTCCAGGGCCTGATGGGCATGCACCCACTGCTCGGCGACGAACTCGGCGACGGCATCGAGGGCATCGCGATCTGCTCCACCGTCCCCTCGGTCCTGCACGAGCTGCGCGAGGTGACCCGCCGCTACTACGGCGACGTCCCCGCCGTCCTCGTCGAGCCCGGCGTCAAGACCGGCGTGCCGGTCCTGACGGACAACCCCAAGGAGGTCGGCGCGGACCGCATCATCAACGCGGTCGCCGCGGTCGACCTGTACGGCGGTCCGGCGATCGTCGTCGACTTCGGTACGGCGACGACGTTCGATGCCGTCAGCGCCCGCGGTGAGTACGTGGGCGGTGTCATCGCCCCGGGCATCGAGATCTCGGTCGACGCGCTCGGCGTCAAGGGCGCCCAGCTGCGCAAGATCGAGGTGATCCGCCCGCGGAGCGTCATCGGCAAGAACACCGTCGAGGCGATGCAGTCGGGCATCGTCTACGGCTTCGCGGGCCAGGTCGACGGAGTGGTCCGCCGCATGAAGGGCGAACTGGCCGACGACCCGGACGACGTGACGGTGATCGCGACGGGCGGCCTGGCGCCGATGGTCCTGGGCGAGGCGTCGGCGATCGACGAACACGAGCCGTGGCTGACGCTGATCGGGCTGCGGCTGGTGTACGAGCGGAACGTCTCGCGTATGTAGCCGGGGCTTCCCCCAGACTCCGTACGGGGTCTGGGGGGAAGCCCCAGTTCGGGACAGGGGCCACCTCCCACGGCCGCCGGAGGGCGGGTCGGGGACCAGCCTCGCCGTGGGCGCACCCCGCCGCGCCCGGGGTCGCGGAATTAACCCGATTTTGTCCAAGTCGCACGTATCGTCGCCCCATGCCCACGCCATACGGATCCCGCGGCGGCATGGCCTTCAGCGCAGACGAGCTGCGTGTGCTCCGACGCGCTCTCGCCAGTGCCCTCCATCCCGCCCCTCTCGTCGACGAAGACGTCCAGGACTGCCTTCGTCTGGCCGATTCCGTGGACGAGGCGGTACGCGAGGCCGGCCGGCTGCGTACGTTTCTCCTCGCCGACCTCGTCCGCTACCGCGAAGCGCTCCCCGGCTCGGCAGCCGGCTATCTGGAGCTCCTCCAGGACGCCCTGGCCGCCGGCTACGACCCCCGCCCGGAGGATCTGGCCGCACTGCGCACCCTGCGCGGTCATCCCGTCGGTGCCGCCGTGCTGCGCCGCTGCCAGACACTCGCCGAGCACTCCGTACGCGCCCGGCTGGCCGGCCGCGCGGTACGGAGCGGGCCGAGCGCACCGACCCCCCGGGCCCGGCTGCTCGCGCTCCCCGGTGGTCGCGCCGCCGACGAGCCGAAGCCGCAGCAGAAACCCCGCGAGAAGCCCCAGCAGGAACCGAGGCCCAAGGCGCCAGCACCGGGCGATCGCCCGGTGCCCAAGCCATCCGAGGTCTTCCCGCCCCGCCGCAAGCCCGTCCCCCCACCGGAACAGCTCGCTGCGGGCTAGCTACTCTGGGGCCATGGACTACGTATCCGCGCTCCTGCCCCCCGTGGTGATGGCCATCTTCTTCACCTACCTGGTCGTGACGATCGTCAAGAGCCAGGGCGGCCCGAACAAGGCCAAGGAAGACGCGCTCGTGGACGCCGCGCTCGCCCGCGCCGAGTCCACCCGCCAGGCCGGCCGCGGCGACTGACGCTCAACGGCGGGCCCCTTCGTATCGAGGACGTACGGCAGATTTCCCGCCGTACGTCCTTTTCGCTGGGGTAATAACAGGCCATTTGGGCACAACTCGCACTATGGTGGCGCTGTGCCCCGCCAATTGGGAGAGCTGGAAGACGCCGTCATGACACGCGTCTGGCAATGGAACCGACCGGTCACCGTCCGGGAAGTCCTTGAAGACCTTCAGCAGGAACGGTCCATCGCCTACACCACCGTCATGACCGTAATGGACAATCTCCATCAGAAGGGCTGGGTGCGCAGGGAAGTCGACGGCCGCGCCTATCGATATACCGCGGTCTCCACCCGCGCCGCCTACGCGGCAGCACTGATGAACGAAGCCTGGTCCCTGAGCGACAACCCCGCCGCGGCACTGGTCGCCTTCTTCAGCATGATGTCGCCCGAGCAGCGAGAGTCCCTGCAAGCCGCCGTCCGTATGGTTCAGGACGACGAGGCCCCTGAGGGCGGTACCTCGCCGGGGCGATAGCGTCGGGCCATGCCTTATGCCGCAGCAAATGCCATCACCGTCCGGCGGGCCAGGACCAGCGATGTGCCCGAGGTCCGCCGGCTCGTCGACCCGTACGTGAGTGAAGGCATCCTGCTCGACAAAGCGACGGTCACCCTTTACGAGGACATCCAGGAGTTCTGGGTCGCGGAACGCGACGAGGACGCCCGGGTGGTCGGCTGCGGCGCACTCCATGTCATGTGGGAAGACCTCGCCGAAGTGCGAACTCTTGCCGTCGATCCCGTCTTCAAGGGCAGCGGCATCGGCCATCACGTACTCGGCAAGCTGCTCCAGACCGCCCGCTGGCTGGGGGTGCGCAAGGTTTTCTGCCTCACCTTCGAAGTGGACTTCTTCTCGAAGCACGGCTTCGTGGAGATCGGAGAAGCTCCGGTCGACGGAGATGTCTACAGCGAGCTGCTGCGTTCCTATGACGAGGGTGTCGCCGAGTTCCTCGGGCTCGAACGAGTGAAGCCGAACACCTTGGGCAACAGCCGGATGCTTCTGCACCTGTGATCACCGCAAGAGACGGAACCCTATGTCCGAATCGCGCATGTTTCCCGCGTTCTCGGGGTTCTGAACCTCTCCCAAGGGTTTGTGTTTTCCAAGGAAAAGCGGTTTCCTTTCCGCGTACTGCATTTTCGATGAAAGGAAATCCGGTGGCACAGAAGGTTCAGGTCCTTCTTGTCGATGACCTCGACGGCGGCGAGGCGGACGAGACGGTGACGTTCGCTCTGGACGGCAAGACCTACGAGATCGACCTCACCACCGCCAATGCGGACAAGCTCCGTGGTCTCCTCGAGCCGTACGCGAAGAGCGGTCGGCGCACGGGCGGTCGCGCCGCGTCCGGCCGTGGCAAGGGTCGTCCCGCCGCGGGCGGTAACAAGGACACCGCAGAAATCCGCGCCTGGGCCAAGGCGAACGGCTTCGAGGTGAACGACCGCGGCCGTGTCCCGGCCACGGTTCGTGAGGCTTACGAGAAGGCCAACGGCTGAGTATTAGTGCGCGGCGTATTCGTACGCAGCAATCGGGCCCGGTGGCACTCGGTCGCCACCGTGTCCACGAGTCGTACGAGATCGGGGCTGATACCCCCACCAGTTCCGGCACTGAGTCCGAATGGGGCCAGAGCCGGCAGCGTCGGCTCCACCTTGCGCCCCGGCACGGGGGGTCGCAGCCATACGGCGGCCCCCCGCGAGCCAGGCCATCCGGGCGGCGGCGGGGCGGTCATCAGTCCGCCCGCGCCGATGGCGGTCAGATCGAGCGCGATCCCGCCCCACTGAAGCCAGTCGAGCAGCCCGGGCAGCTCCTCCGCGCTTCCCGCGGCCACCAGGAACCGCATTCTGCGCCCCATCAGGACCACGGGCCCCGCCGCCCCCGTCCGGCGCAGCACAGCCGCGCCGACGTCCGCAGGCAGCTCCAGCACATCGAAGTGCAGCCCGGTGAGCAGCAGCACCGGAGACCCCTCCAGGGCGGCCCAGCCGAGTTCGTTCTCGTACCACCGTGCGGCACTGCCGTCGCAGGACGAGCGAGGAAGCGGGACGATGGAAGCCATACCCCCGGAACCGGAGAGCGGGCCCGGGAGTTACGCAAAGTGTGAATGCGATTGCACAGGGTGTCCGAGTTGAGGGCGTACGCGCAGATTGCCAGGCGCAAGGTTGTTCGCCCGTAGCTGAGGGAACCGGTGCGCGCCGCATGGACTGTCAGTCCTTACGGGTAAGACATTCCTAGTGGGGAGGGGCGACACGCTCGCAGGTCAGTCTCACGTTCGCCATCGGCGTAGCGGTGGTGAGGGTAACTGCCTGGCCTGCGGGAACATCGTCTCGCACCATCGGGTTGGAGCAGTTGTCGGCGTTCAGCGGTCAGGAGGCCACAGACGGGTGTCGGCAGTTGGAATGAGCGGTCCCCGCTTGCGGGACTAAGCTGCGGAAGGACAGGGAGGGGACCGACCCCTTACTGCCTGACCGCTCTGAGGAGCGATTAACGATGTTCGAGAGGTTCACCGACCGCGCGCGGCGGGTTGTCGTCCTGGCTCAGGAAGAAGCCCGGATGCTCAACCACAACTACATCGGCACCGAGCACATCCTCCTGGGCCTTATCCACGAGGGTGAGGGTGTCGCCGCTAAGGCCCTGGAGAGCCTCGGGATTTCGCTCGAGGCGGTCCGCCAGCAGGTGGAGGAGATCATCGGGCAGGGCCAGCAGGCTCCGTCCGGGCACATCCCCTTCACCCCCCGTGCCAAGAAGGTGCTGGAGCTTTCGCTCCGAGAGGCCCTTCAGCTGGGCCACAACTACATCGGCACGGAGCACATCCTGCTCGGCCTGATCCGCGAGGGCGAGGGCGTCGCCGCCCAGGTCCTCGTGAAGCTCGGCGCCGATCTCAACCGGGTGCGGCAGCAGGTCATCCAGCTGCTCTCCGGCTACCAGGGCAAGGAAGCCGCCACGGCAGGCGGCCCGGCCGAGGGCACGCCCTCGACCTCGCTCGTCCTGGACCAGTTCGGCCGGAATCTCACCCAGGCCGCTCGCGAATCCAAGCTCGACCCGGTCATCGGGCGCGAGAAGGAGATCGAGCGGGTCATGCAGGTGCTCTCCCGCCGTACCAAGAACAACCCGGTTCTCATCGGCGAGCCCGGCGTCGGCAAGACGGCGGTCGTCGAGGGCCTGGCGCAGGCCATCGTCAAGGGCGAGGTGCCCGAGACCCTCAAGGACAAGCACCTCTACACCCTGGACCTCGGCGCGTTGGTCGCCGGCTCCCGTTACCGCGGTGACTTCGAGGAGCGCCTGAAGAAGGTCCTCAAGGAGATCCGCACCCGCGGCGACATCATCCTGTTCATCGACGAGCTCCACACCCTGGTGGGTGCGGGTGCCGCCGAGGGCGCGATCGACGCCGCGTCGATCCTCAAGCCGATGCTGGCGCGGGGCGAGCTGCAGACCATCGGTGCTACGACGCTGGACGAGTACCGCAAGCACCTGGAGAAGGACGCCGCGCTGGAGCGCCGCTTCCAGCCCATCCAGGTCGCGGAGCCGTCGCTGCCGCACACCATCGAGATCCTCAAGGGCCTGCGGGACCGCTACGAGGCCCACCACCGCGTCTCCATCACGGACGAGGCGCTGGTCCAGGCCGCGACGCTGGCAGACAGGTACATCTCGGACCGCTTCCTGCCGGACAAGGCGATCGACCTGATCGACGAGGCCGGCTCCCGGATGCGTATCCGCCGGATGACCGCGCCGCCGGACCTCCGCGAGTTCGACGAGAAGATCGCGGGCGTCCGCCGCGACAAGGAGTCGGCGATCGACTCGCAGGACTTCGAGAAGGCGGCCTCTCTCCGCGACAAGGAGAAGCAGCTGCTGGCCGCCAAGACCAAGCGCGAGAAGGAATGGAAGGCCGGCGACATGGACGTCGTCGCCGAGGTCGACGGTGAGCTCATCGCCGAGGTCCTCGCCACGGCGACCGGCATTCCCGTCTTCAAGCTCACCGAGGAAGAGTCTTCCCGGCTGCTGCGCATGGAGGACGAGCTCCACAAGCGCGTCATCGGTCAGAAGGACGCCATCAAGGCCCTCTCGCAGGCCATTCGCCGTACGCGAGCGGGTCTGAAGGACCCGAAGCGCCCCGGTGGCTCGTTCATCTTCGCCGGCCCGTCCGGTGTCGGTAAGACCGAGCTCTCCAAGACGCTCGCCGAATTCCTCTTCGGCGACGAGGATGCGCTGATCTCCCTCGACATGTCGGAGTTCAGCGAGAAGCACACGGTTTCCCGTCTCTTCGGTTCCCCGCCCGGTTACGTGGGATACGAAGAGGGCGGCCAGCTCACCGAGAAGGTGCGCCGGAAGCCGTTCTCCGTCGTTCTCTTCGACGAGGTCGAGAAGGCCCACCCCGATATCTTCAATTCCCTTCTGCAGATCCTGGAGGACGGTCGGCTGACCGACTCCCAGGGCCGCGTCGTGGACTTCAAGAACACGGTCATCATCATGACGACCAACCTCGGGACCCGGGACATCTCGAAGGGCTTCAACCTGGGCTTCGCGGCGCAGGGAGACGTCAAGTCGAACTACGACCGGATGAAGGCCAAGGTCAACGAAGAGCTGAAGCAGCACTTCCGGCCCGAGTTCCTCAACCGTGTCGACGACACGGTGGTCTTCCACCAGCTGACCGAGGACGACATCATCCAGATCGTCGACCTCATGATCGCCAAGGTGGACGAGCGCCTGAAGGACCGCGACATGGGCCTGGAGCTCAGCCCCACGGCCAAGTCGCTGCTCGCGAAGAAGGGCTACGACCCGGTTCTGGGCGCCCGGCCGCTGCGCCGGACGATCCAGCGCGAGATCGAGGACATCCTGTCGGAGAAGATCCTCTTCGGCGAGCTGCGCCCCGGTCACATCGTGGTGGTGGACACCGAGGGCGAGGGTGAGGAGAAGACGTTCACCTTCCGCGGCGAGGAGAAGTCGGCGCTGCCGGACGTCCCGCCGATCGAGCAGGCGGCCGGCGGAGCCGGGCCGAACCTGTCGAAGGACGCGTAGCGCTCCGAGAGTCTGAAGGGGCTGCCCCGGACCGTTCGTACGGTCCGGGGCAGCCCCTTTTCTTTGCCCGTCCGGTCAGTGGCATCGCGAGGGCGACCGGAGTTTCAGCAGAACTTCGGCTTCTGCCAGGAGCATTCGAGGTCGGACGGAACCTCATGGGTGCGCACCGCGTTGGGCAGTGTGGCGGTGATCGTTCCCGCCCCCGTGTCCGACCCGGCCAGCGTGACCACGATCGCGTCCTCGATGCTCTTCACCGAGGACGCCAGGTAGTTGTTGAGAACGATGCTGTAGACGAGCTCGCGGCCCGCGGCGTCCTTCACATATCCCGACAGCGCCGAGGCTCCTGTCAACGACCCTGTCTTGCCACGGGCGTTGAGGGCCGCCGAGGTTCCGCACATGCGGGAGCGCAGGGTCCCGCCGATCGCGCGGTCGGTGTTGCAGGCCACCGGGAGAGAGGCGTGCCAGTCGCCGTACCAGGGGGCGTCACGTACGGAGAGGAGCAGCGTGGCGAGTTGTTCGGCCGGGAAGAGGTTCATACGGGTCAGGCCCGAGCCGTCCAACTGGCGGATTGTGGAGGTCCGTACGCCCTCCTTCTGCAGGTAATCGCCGATCGCCGACAGGCCCGCGTCCCAGCTGCCGCGACCGGCGGTCTCATAGCCGATCGTTTTGGTGAGTGTCTCGGCGTGCATGTTGTTGGACAGCTTCATGAAGGGGAACATCAGCTCCCGAAGCGGCATGGAGCTGTGGGAAGCCAGCAGTTTCGCGCCCGGCGGGGTCGCGCGGCCGAGGCGGGGGCTGCCCGCGACGCGTACGCCGTGCTGGGCGAGCGCATCGGAGAAAACCGCGGCGGCGTAGCCCGTGGGCTCCCAGGTGGTCACCCACTCCTTGGTCGCGCTCGCGCCGACGGGGATGTCCCCGCTGACCACGATCGTGTTCGTGCCGTGCTGCCTTTCGATGGCGAGGGTGTCGCTCTGACCGGCGGGGACCGTGGTGCCGAGGTTGTCGATGCGTACGTAGTCGGTGGGCGGGGTGAGGCTCACGCGCGGCTTGTCACCGGGGGCGGCGCCGGGCAGCGCCTCGACGATGACCGTGCCGGAGTCGTAGTCCGTGTCGGGCGCGACGGTGAGGGGGGAGATCTGCGCGGAGTAGTACGAGGACTCGTCGTCGGCTGCCCAGGAGCGGCCGAGGCGCTGGGTGTCGAAACGCGTGTCGTCCGCGACGAGGCGGCCGGTGACGCGCTTCACGCCCGAGGCGGCGAGGTCGGCGGCGAGCCGATCGTAGTCCTTGGCGAGGGTCGTGGGGTCGCCGCCGCCGCGCAGATAGAGGTCGCCGCGCAGGGTGGAGCCGTGACGGCCGCCGGTGGACAGGACGTCGGTGCGGAAGCGGTAGTCGGGACCGAGCAGGGCCATCGCCGCGGTGGAGGTGGCGAGTTTGGTGTTGGAGGCGGGCATCAGGCGGTCGCCGCCGTCCCGCTGGTAGAGCCGCTCCCCGGTGGCGGCGTCGGCGATGACCACGCTTGCTGCCCCGCCGTCCATGCGGGCGTCGGCGAGGATCGCGTCGATGGCGCCTTTGAGCCCGGTGTCGGAGGGTCCGGCTCCCGCGGGTGCGCTCCAGGTGAGTGCGGACGTGAGGATGCAGGCGAGGCCTAAGAGAGCGGGCCTGAGCCGGCCGCGGAGCTGTCCGCGGCCTCGGGAAGGGCGAATCACGGGTCTACTCATGGCACAGGAGCATCCCGGAGGCGGGGCGGGGCGTGAAGGTGGCGGTTCGGTCGTATCAGCCGCTTCCGATGGCTCAATATCGGGCGAAACGGGCAATTGCGGCATGGGAGTTGGTGTGTCGCGGGTAACATCCGCGGGCCCTGCCGCGCCCCGGGGCCGTGATAAGGCACACAGGCCCATCCGGCCCTACTAGCCGGAATAGGAGCACCGGCCGCCCCTCGAAGGGGACCTGCGGTCCGGGTCCCCCCGAGGCCTTTGGTCCATGACTGGGCGAGAGGTGCTTATCCGGGCGTGATGTCGGCTTCGCTCGGTTCGTACAAGGGCTTAAACCTCTCCTCTCTGGGATATTTTGTCCGATTTTCGAGCCACTCCGGTTGAGTCGGGGATGGCGTCAAGAAGTGAATCCAGGGCGCTCCGGCTACGACGCAATGTCGTAGATGGGGGGTTTGGGGTGGAACGGGAGCTCGGGTTACCAAGGGACGGCCAGCCCGGTGCCAGCGCGCCGGGTCCACTTACGCCCGGAGGTTCTCCCGTATGTCGAAGCGCGTCATCAACCACCGTCTCCGCCCGTCCGTGCTCCGCAACCGTGGTGCCGTCGTGGCCGCCGGACTCGGCGCCGTGATGGTCGTCGGAGCCGGTGCGGGTGTCGCCTCCGCAACTGCGGGCCAGGCGGCGGCCAAGACCCCCGCCGCCGCCGTGGCCGTCCAGGCCGACGTGCAGGCCAAGGCCGCCGCAGCAGCGAAGGCTGCCAAGGCCAAGGCCGCCGCGGCCGCCAAGGCCGCCGCCAAGGCGAAGGCCCTCAAGGCCGCGCACGCCAAGGCGCTGAAGGCCGCCGCCGCGAAGGCTGCCAAAGCCAAGGCCGCCAAGAAGGTCGGCTGGGTCAAGCCTGTCGCCCACTACAGCCTGAGCGCGAGCTTCAACCAGGGCGGCGCCATGTGGTCCCACAAGCACTCCGGCCAGGACTTCGCCGTTCCGGTGGGCACCCTGGTCAAGGCCACCCATGGCGGTGTCGTCGTGAAGGCCGGCCCCTACGGCGGCGGCGACGGTCCCGCGTACGGCAACGCGATTGTGATCAAGCACTCCAACGGCAGGTACTCGCAGTACGCCCACCTGTCGAAGATCAACGTGCGCGTCGGCCAGCACGTGAAGACCGGCCAGGGCATTGCCCGCTCGGGCAACACGGGCAACTCCTCCGGCCCGCACCTGCACTTCGAGATCCGTACCACCCCGGACTACGGCTCCGCGCTCAACCCGATCACCTTCCTGCGTGCCAAGGGCGTCTCCATCTGACCCACCGCGCCTGGCGCGGCAGCGCGTCAGCCCTTGACGCCGTGAGCCTGGCTCACGAGATCGATGGCGACCTCGAGGACGGCCATGCGCTTGTCCTCCGGGTCGCCTTCGACGTCCTTGAGCAGGAACATCCCGGCGTGCATCGTGAAGAGTGCGCTGAAGCAGCGGACCTGGTCGGGCAGCGCCGCCTCGGGCTCCTTGATCAGGTCGAGCATCAGCAGCATCCGGTCCTTGAAGGTCTCGCCGATGCTCAGATCCCGCAGCGTTGCCTGGTTCTCCTGCATGAAGCGGAAGAGCGGGGCCGCACCGAGCAGTGCCTCGCTGTAGCGGCGCAGGATCTCCTTCTTCGTCTCCAGGGTGTGCGGCTGGGTCTGCGCCCATTCGATCAGCAGGTCCATGGGCCTGGTCAGGTCCTGGAAGAGGCTGATGAGGATGTCTTCCTTGGTCTTGAAGTGGTAGTACAGCGCGGCCTTGGTGACGTCGAGGGCCTCCGCGATCTCGCGCAGTGACGTCTTCTCGTAGCCCTGCTCGGCGAAGAGCTCCAGGGCCACGTCCTGAATGCGCTGGCGGGTGTTGCCTCTGGCCATGGGGCTCTCCTGGAAACTTACTTGACGCCCGGCTAGTTGCGGGGCTACCGTCCCAGTGTAGTCAACTAGCCGGGCGGCAAGTAAGTGTCGGGGAGTGGGAACGATGGCCGGTATAGCGCGGAACAGGAAAAAGCCGGGCGCCGATGCGCAGGACCAGCAACAGGCGAAGCAACAGTCACAGGAGCAGCAGGAGGCTCAGCCGCAGGCGCGCAGCGTCCGGGTCGTCATCCTCGCGCTCATGATCGCCATGCTGCTGGCCATGCTCGACAACATGATCGTAGGCACCGCGATGCCGACCATCGTCGGTGAGCTCGGTGGCCTGGAGCATCTGTCCTGGGTCGTCACCGCGTACACCCTTGCCACCGCGGCCTCCACCCCGATCTGGGGCAAGCTCGGCGACATGTACGGCCGCAAGGGCACCTTCCTCACCTCCATCGTGCTCTTCCTGATCGGCTCGGCACTCAGCGGCATGGCGCAGGACATGGGCCAGCTCATCGGCTTCCGCGCCATCCAGGGACTGGGCGCGGGCGGTCTGATCGTCGGTGTCATGGCGATCATCGGCGATCTGGTTCCACCGCGGGAGCGCGGCAGGTACCAGGGCATGATGGCGGCCGTCATGGCCGTCGCGATGATCGGCGGACCGCTGGCCGGCGGCACCATCACCGACCACCTCGGCTGGCGCTGGTCCTTCTACATCAACCTGCCGCTCGGTGTCGTGGCCCTCGCCATGGTCACCGCGGTGCTGCACCTGCCGAAGAAGCAGCGGACCAAAGCGCGCATCGACTATCTGGGCGCCGGGCTGCTGACCGTGGGCATCACCTCGATCGTGCTCGTGACCACCTGGGGCGGTACGGAGTACGCCTGGGACTCAGCCGTGATCATGGAGCTCATCGCGATCGGAGTGGCCGCGCTCACCGGCTTCTTCTTCGTCGAGACCAAGGCCGCCGAGCCGATCATGCCGCTGCACATCTTCCGCAGCCGCAACTTCGCACTGATGTCGGTGATCGGCTTCCTGACGGGATTCGTGATGTTCGGCGCGGTGCTGTTCCTGCCGCTGTTCCAGCAGTCGGTCCAGGGCGCGTCCGCGACCAACTCCGGCCTGCTGCTGCTCCCGATGCTGATGTCGATGCTCGTGGTCTCGATGATCGCGGGCCGGGTCACCACCAGCACCGGCAAGTACCGGCTCTTCCCGATCATCGGTGGCGGGCTGATGATGACCGGCCTGTACCTGCTCTCGACGATGGACACCGAGACCTCGCGGCTGACCTCCGGCCTCTACATGGCGGTGCTCGGCGCCGGCATGGGTTTCCTGATGCAGATCACCATGCTGGTCGCCCAGAACAGTGTGGAGCTGAAGGACATGGGCGTCGCGTCCTCCGGCGCCACCCTCTTCCGTACGCTCGGCAGCTCCTTCGGCGTCGCGATCATGGGCGCGCTGTTCACCAGCCGGGTGCAGGACGAGATGGCGGCCAGGGGCGGCTCGGCGATCACCGAGCGTTCCGCGCAGCTGGACGCCGCGAGCCTGGCCAAGCTGCCGGACCCGGTGAGGGAGGCCTACCAGTTCGCGGTGTCGTCCGGCACCCACGCGGCTTTCCTTCTGGGGGCGGCGGTCGCGGTGATCGGCTTCCTGGCGGCGTTCTTCGTCAAGGAGGTGCCGCTGCGCGGGGCGGCACCGGCGCCCGCCTCGGAACCGGGCGCGGACGCCCAGCAGAGTGCGGTCGCGGAACAGGGTGGCGAGAAGGTCGCCGAGACGGTCTGACCGCCCGAACCCCGCAGAATGCCTGGCTGAGGCCCCCGGTGTGCACACCGGGGGCCGTTGTCAGTGGTGCGTGCCAGCATCGGACATGTGGAAAGCACCACTACGGCGCCGGCGCGCCTGGCCCATCTGCGGCAGCTGCGCCTCGCCAAGGACGCCATGGACCGCGACTGGGCCGAGCCGCTCGACCTCGACGCGGTGGCCGCCCATGCCGGGTATTCGCGGTATCACTTCGTTCGCGCCTTCAAGGCGGTGTATGGACAGACGCCCGGCCAGTACCTGTCCCGCAGGCGCATAGAGCGGGCCGAGGAGCTGCTGCGCTCGGCGGATCTGTCCGTCACCGAGATCTGCACGCTGGTCGGCTTCAGCAGCCTCGGCACCTTCTCGACGCGCTTCAAGAAACAGACCGGGCTCACGCCGAGCGAGTACCGCGCCCGGCACGTGGGGCGCGGGGCCGCGCTGATACCGGGGTGTTATGCCCTGCTGTGGGCGGGCGGCTTCCCCGCGAAACAGGGTCCGGGCCGACAGAGCAATTCTGGAGAAGCCGGCTGACCGGGGCGCTGCCTACGGTGGCACCACAAGCAGGGACCAACCCCACCGAGGAGCACCTCATGATCAAGGGTCTTGCCATTTCCACGGTCTGGGTCCTGGACCAGGACCGGGCCAAGGAGTTCTACACCGAGAAGCTCGGCCTCGAAGTCCGCACGGACATGACCATGGGCGACGGCGGAATGCGCTGGCTGACCGTCGGAGCCAAGAACCAGCCGGACGTGGAGCTGACGCTGATGGTGCCGGGCGCGCCCGCGATGGACCCGGAGGCGGCCGAGGCGATGAAGACGCTCATCAGCAAGGGCGTCATGGGAGCGGGGGTTCTGACCACCGACGACGTCCACGGGGACTACGAGAAGCTGAAGGCGCGCGGCGTGGAGTTCATACAGGCGCCGCAGGAGCGTCCGTACGGTACGGAGGCGATCCTGCGCGACGACTCGGGCAACTGGTACTCCTTCACGCAGCGGCGCGAGGGCGGCCTCGACCTCGACAAGGACTGGGCCCCCTAGCCCGCGAGCTCTCCAGTTCTCCAGTTCTCCGGTCCGGGAGTCCTGGAGGCCTCTAGTCCTGGAGCGGCATCATCGGGAAGCTGCCGGTGTTCGTCGGCGCGTGCTCGGGCAGCCACAGCACCGCGATCGCGCCGCCCGACTCGCCCAGCGGCGTCTCCATTCCTTCCGGCGCGGCATTGCGGAAAGTCAGCCGTGCCCCGAGGACGCGCGCCTGGCCCGCAGCGATCGTCAGACCCAGGCCGTGGCCCGTGCCGGCCCGGTCGCTGGCGCCCGTCCGGAAGCGGCTCGGACCCTCGCGCAGCAGCGCCTCGGGAAAGCCGGGGCCGTGGTCGCGGACGCGCACCACGCGGCCCTCCACGGTGACCTCGACCGGCGGCTTTCCGTACTTGGCGGCGTTGGTCAGCAGGTTGAGCAGGATGCGTTCGAGGCGGCGCGGGTCGGTGCTCACCCAGGACTCGTGCACGACCCGGACCACCACGTCCGGATTCAGTGCCGTGATCCTGCGGCTGACGAACTCGCCGAGCGCGATCTCCTGGAGTTCGGCCCGCTCCGACGCGCTGTCGAGCCTGGCCACCTCCAGGACGTCCTCGACCAGTGTCCGCATGGCCTGCGCCCGGTCCCGTACGAGCTCGCTGGGGCGGCCGGGCGGCAGCAGCTCGGCGGCCGTGAGCAGCCCGGTGACGGGAGTGCGCAGCTCGTGCGCGATGTCGGCGGTGACGCGGCGCTCGGCCTCGAGGCGCCCGTTCAGCGCGTCGGTGAGCGCGTCGACGGCGCGGGCCAGATCGTCGGTCTCGTCGCGTACGACACCGCTGATGGCGTGCCTGACCCGTACGTCCGTATTGCCCTGCGCGACATCGCGGGCGGCAGCGGCGGCCTTGCGCAGTCTGCGCGAGAGCTGTCCGCCTATCAGCACGCCGAGCGCGCACCCGCCGAACACCACCGAGACCGAGCCGATGATCAGCGCCCGGTCGAGGTCGTTCAGGATGGTGGCGCTCTGGCCCGCGAACTGGCTGTGCAGGGAGAGCACATCGCCGTTGGAGAGGGGGACGGCGGCCCAGATGTCGGGCGGGCTGCGGTGGCTCTCGTCCACGAAGCTGCCACGCCGCTTCTCCCGCATCAGCTTCTGGAGCGACTTGGGCAGCGCGGGATCATTGACCTTGGTGTTGAAGCGGGGGTCCTTGTTCTTGGACGTCTCGTACCAGCGCTGCGCGAGCAGCACCCGGTCCATCTGTACATCGCGCGCGTTGTCCAGCATCGAGACGCGGGCTGCGTTGTGCACGACAAGACTCAGCGCCACAGCGATCAGTGCACCCACGGACGCGATCGCGATGCTGATCTTCCATCGGACGCCGGTGCGCAGTACGAGCCGCCTCATGCCTTGTGGTCCTGTTCCATGCGCGCGGGCTGTGCGGCCTCTGCTGCCGGGGGTCCGGGGGTTGCCCCCGGGAGATGCAGCCGTCGGACGCCGGTGCGCAGTATGAGCCGCCTCATGCCTTGAGCTTGTAGCCGAAGCCGCGGACCGTCTCGATCCGGTCCTGTCCGATCTTGGTGCGCAGCCGCTGGACATGGACGTCCACGACCCGGGTGTCGCCGCCCCAGCCGTAGTCCCAGACCCGCTCCAGCAACTTGTCGCGCGAAAGGACGGTACCGGGCGCGGAGGAGAACTCCAGCAGCAGCCGCATCTCGGTCGGTGTCAGCGCCACCTGGTCA
Organism: Streptomyces sp. SLBN-118; assembly: GCF_006715635.1. Taxonomy (NCBI): domain Bacteria; kingdom Bacillati; phylum Actinomycetota; class Actinomycetes; order Kitasatosporales; family Streptomycetaceae; genus Streptomyces; species Streptomyces sp. SLBN-118. The sequence continues at coordinate 3,456,881 of NZ_VFNP01000001.1, read as the reverse complement.
CCGGCCTTGCGCACCTCCATGCCCTCCGTGTCGATCTCCAGGTCGCCGAAGACCAGCAGCGCCGCCTGCTCGTCCTGGCCCGCCGGGCCGGACTCGCCGCGCGCCGCTCCGCCTGCGTGGCCGAAGCGGCGCAGCACCGCGCGGATACGGGCGACCAGCACCGCGCCGTCGAAGGGCTTAGTGACATAGTCGTCGGCTCCGGCCTCCAGGCCGAGCACCACGTCGATGGAGTCCGCCCGCGCCGACAGCATGATCACCGGCACGGTCGACTCGTCCCGGATGCGGCGGCACAGACTCACTCCGTCCAGGCCCGGCACCATCACATCGAGCAGCGCGATGTCGGGACGGTTCGACCGGAACGCGTCGAGGCCCTGCAGCCCGTCGGGCATCGCCGTGACCCTGAAGCCGTCGCGCTCCAGCGCAAGCTGGGTCGCTTCGCGGATGACGTCGTCGTCCTCCACGAACAGGACATGGGTCTCTGCCATCCCGCTGTTCTCTCAGTTCTCGCTCGTCGACTGCGGTTCGGGGACGACGTCATCGCCCACCGCTCTGCTGAATTCGTTGCGTACCCAGTACTGCTGGACGAACTTCCCGCTCGCCCAGTGGTACGTGGTCACTTCCTCGCCTGACGGCTCGGCGACCGGATCACCCTTGGAGTACACCTGCTTGGTCACCACCAGGTCGCCCCGGTCGATCGCCGAGTACACCGCGGGCTCCTCGACCGCGAAGACATTCTCGTACCTCTCGCCATTGTCGCGGTACACGTACGTGCCCATGCCAACCGCGTCACCGCACGTCAAGACGTTGACAACCACGTCCGGCTTGGTCCCGCCGGTGAGGTTTCCATAGGACGTGTCCACAGGGTAGGAGTCCCGGGCGCACGGCTTGAGATCGGCCTTGACCCGCTCGCTGACCTTGGGGTCGGCCATGATCAGCTTCACCGGGCTCACGCCGTCGGTCTTCTGCGCACCGCTCGTGGCGCTCGCGCTCGGCGAGGGGGTGGCCTTGGCGACCACGTCGGCATGAGCCGCGCCCTCGTCCTGGACCCCGGTGCCCCCCGAGGAGCAGGCGACGGTGAACACGCCGACAGCGGCGAGCCCGGCCATTGCCGCGCCGCTCGCCGCCAGGCTTTTGTTGCCGCCTCTTACTTTCAGGCCGCGCACCGCTCCTGCCCCCGTTCGTCGAGCTCACGGTCGCGCCGCAGTTCGCCGCGCTCGAGGGCGCGGGCGTCCAGGTCACGGCTCTCCAGCTCCTGGCGGAGCCGGGCGAGCGCCCGGTGCAGCGTGCTCTTCACCGTACCCGCCGACATGCCCAGCGCGGCAGCCGTCTCTTCGGTGCTCATCTGCTCCCAGTGTCGCAGCACGACGACGCTGCGCTGCTTGGGAGCCAGAACCTTCAGTACGTCCATCAACAGGGCGCGGTCCGCGCGCTGTTCGCTGCCGTCCTCGACGCTCGCGTCCGGCAGCTGCTCGGTGGGTACCTCTTCGAGCTTTCGGGCCCGCCACCACTCCGTACGCGTGTTGATCATCACGCGGCGGAGGTAGGCGTCGGCCAGCGACTTGTCGGCGATGCCGTCCCAGCGGCCGTAGGTGCGGACCAGGGCGGTCTGCAGCAGGTCCTGGGCATCGATCGGGTCGGGTACGAGACGCCGGGCGCTTCGCAGCAGAGCCTCCTGCCGGTTGCGTACGTACTCTTCGAATTCGAGCACCTCGCTGTGCGCCATTTCAACCGCCTCCGTCCCCGTGAATCCCCGTGACAAGCAACTGCCGTCCCCTTACAGCCCATGAAGCTACGGAGGTGTTGTCACGGGCCTGTGCGGTCCAGCCGTCGGAGGGCGCACGGCCATCCATCGGTTGTGTAACAGGAGATGTTTCAGGCACGGTTCGGGTGGGAAACGACCCCCGGGCGTGTGGCGGCGGGCGGCGGGCCCGGCTTTGGCTCTGCTGCCTCTGTGTCTGGTCGGCGTCAGTTCTGGGGGAGGCGGTACACGCCTTTCTCCAGCGGCTCCACCAGGCCGTCGGCGACCAGGCCGTCCAGCGCCCGGGCCCGCTGCACCGGCTCGTGCCAGACCGCGTCAAGCGCCGACTGCGGCACCGGCACCACGGCCTCGCGCAGCACCGCAAGGAGCCTGCCACGCACCTGGCGGTCCGTACCCGCGTACGTCTGGCCGCGGCGCGCCGGCCCCTGGTGCGCGGGCTTACCGGCCAGCCGCCAGGCGCACCGCGCGGCGATCGGGCAGCGCGCGCAGTCCTCGTTCTTGGCGGTGCACACCAGCGCGCCCAGCTCCATCGAGGCCGCGGCCCAGCGGGCGGCGGTCCCCTCGTCGTCGGGCAGCAGCGCCCGTGCCAGCTTGCGCTCGGCCGCGGTCGTCGCGGTCGGCGGGTACTGGATGCCACTCGCCGCGCGGGCGAAGACGCGGCGGACATTGGTGTCGAGGACGGCATGGCGCTGTCCGTACGCGAAGGATGCCACCGCGGCCGCCGTGTACTCCCCGATGCCGGGCAGCGCGAGCAACTGCGCGTGGTCGCTGGGCACATCGCCGCCGTGCCGCTCCGTTATCGCCTGCGCGGCCCCGTGCAGGCGCAGCGCACGGCGCGGATAGCCGAGCCGCCCCCAGGCGCGGACGGCCTCGCCGGGTGCGTCGGCCGCGAGGTCGGCCGGACGCGGCCAGCGGGCCAGCCACTGCTCGTATACGGGCAGCACCCGGCTGACCGGGGTCTGCTGCAACATGAACTCGCTGACCATCACACCCCAGGCACCGGCCTCGGGGCGGCGCCAGGGCAGATCGCGTGCGTGCTCGTCGAACCAGGCGATGACGGGGGCGTGGAGGGCAGCCGCGTCAGCCGGGGCGGGGTTTGTCGTGGTGTCAGTCATCACTCCGATCCTGGCACGTCCCGGGGAGCCGATGGTGTATACGCTCCGTGAGGCTGTCGCCTTCTCTCGGTGACGGGCTCGCGGACGGGGCGGTGCCGCCCGGGGTGATGATCAGCAGAATGTGCGAGTCCCGTGGCGGGTAGGGGCCGGAGTCGGCCCGGATCTCTCGTAGAGTTTGGGCCGTGGGATCTCTGCGCAATCCGATCGGGCCGCTCCCCTCCTCCATCTACTGGCGACGGAGGGCAGTCGCGGCGTCGTTGATCGCGCTGCTCGCGGTGCTGACCGTATGGGCCGTCAGTTCCGGCGGTGGCAACGGAGACAAGGGCGACGGCGACAGCGCCAATGGCGCGACGCCCGCCCGCACCATCACGCCCGGACCCTCGCAGCCCGGCACGGCGATCAGTGAACAGCCGGGCGGGCGCGACGAGTCGGGCGAAACCGGCGGGACCGACGGCAGCGGCGACGACGGTGGTACGGGTGACAGCTCGGGCGGCGGCGCCACCACGGGCAAGAACGGTGACAACGCGGCGGCCGGCGCGGCCAATGGCGGCGCGGGCGGCCAGCAGGTACCGGCCGGCTCCAGCCTGCCCGACTGCGCGCCGGGCGCACTGAAGTTGACCCTGCGTAGCGTCGAAGTCGCCTACGGGCCGGGGGAGAAGCCCTCGTTCCAGCTGGTCGCCTCCAACTCGTCCGCGACGACGTGCAAGGCGGACTTCGGGCCCAGGGCCGCGGTGCTCACCGTCAACGACGACCACGACGACGCGGTGTGGTCGTCCAAGGACTGCCCGCGGACGGCGGGGAGTCTGCTGCTGAGGGTCCCGGCGGGGGCGAGCATCACGCACACCGTGGAGTGGGACCGCAAGCGGAGCGCACCGCAGTGCGCCACACCGCCGGCGGGAGCGGTGGGTCCGGGTACGTATCTGGTGGAGGCGAAGTTCCCGGGGGTGACGGTGCTGCCGGCGTCGTTCCGCCTCGAGAAGGACTAGGGCGTGTTTTAGAAGTAGCGCCGTCCGCCCGCGGGGCAGGCGCGACTTCTAAAACACGCCCCAGGGACTACGGGGCGTCCGGTGTTTCGCCTCGGACGCCGGACGGGCCGGAAAAATCCGGCCCGTCCGTCCGAGGAGAAAGCCTCACACGTACCGCTCCAGGATCGAGGACTCCGCCAGCCGCGACAGGCCCTCGCGCACGCTCCGGGCCCGCGCCTCGCCCACGCCGTCGACCGTCTGCAGATCGTCGACGCTCGCCGCGAGCAGCTTCTGCAGACCGCCGAAGTGCTCGACGAGCCGCTCGATGATCGCGCCGGGCAGCCGCGGCACCTTCGCCAGCAGGCGGTAACCGCGTGGCGAGACGGCCGAGTCGAGCGTCTCGGGCGAGCCGCTGTAGCCCAGCGCCCTTGCGACTATGGGCAGTTCGAGCAGCTCGGTGTGCGTGAGGTCGTTCAGCTCGGCAAGCGCCTCGTCCACCGTGCGCGACCGCTTCGCCGTCGGCTCCGGCACATAGTCGCGTACGACCAGCTCCCGCTCCGGCTCGACGCCCGCGATCAACTCGTCCAGCTGCAGCGAGAGAAGGCGTCCGTCGGTGCCCAACTCCACCACGTACTCGGCGATCTCGGTCGCGATCCGTCGCACCATCTCCAGGCGCTGCGCCACCGCCGTCACGTCCCGGACCGTCACCAGGTCCTCGATCTCCAGCGCCGAGAGCGTGCCCGCGACCTCGTCGAGGCGGAGTTTGTAGCGTTCGAGCGTCGCGAGCGCCTGGTTCGCGCGGGAGAGGATCGCGGCCGACTCCTCAAGGACCCGCCGCTCCCCGTCCACGTACAGCGCGATCAGGCGCATCGACTGGGAGACGGAGACGACGGGGAAGCCGCACTGGCGCGAGACCCGGTCCGCCGTGCGATGGCGGGTGCCGGTCTCCTCGGTGGGGATGGACGCGTCCGGGACCAGTTGCACACCCGCCCGGTGGATCTTGCTGATGTCCTTGTCGAGGATGAGCGCGCCGTCCAGCTTGCACAGCTCGCGCAGCCGGGTCGCGGTGAACTCCACGTCCAGCACAAAGCCGCCGGTGCACATGGATTCGACCGTTTTGTCCATACCGAGGACGATCAGGCCTCCGGTGTTGCCGCGGAGGATGCGCTCCAGGCCGTCGCGCAGGGCCTGCCCGGGCGCGACCGCGCTCAGGGCGGCGCGGATCAGTGCTTCGTTGCCGGAGCCTCCGCCGGACTTTCCGGGTGCTGCTGCCCCGTCCTTGGCTGCCACTGCACTCCTCCGGCTCGTACGGATGGGCGAGACCAGGGCAAAGTCTACCGGCGCGTGTCGCCCGCCCGTGGGGCCTCCGTGCGCTCTTTCCCCGCAGCGGCTCACTGACCCCCTACGGATCTTCTTCCGGAACCCCTTTCCGGACCGCTGTCGGGAGCCGTCCGGCGACCGCGCGGGAGCACCCTGAGAGCGTCCCCCATGTCGGCCACTTCCGTGACCTTCATGCCCGCGGGGATCTTGCCCGGATCGGTGGGGACCAGGGCATGCGTGAAGCCCAGCCGGTGCGCTTCGGCGAGCCTTCGCTGGACGCCCGTCACCCTCCTGACCTCGCCCGCGAGGCCCACCTCGCCGATCGCGACCAGATTCTTGGGCAGCGGGGTGTCGCTGGCCGCCGACGCCAGGGCGAGCGCGATCGCGAGGTCCGCAGCGGGCTCGGAGAGCTTCACGCCGCCGACGGTGGCGCTGTAGATGTCGCGCTTGCCGAGGGCGGTGATCCGGCCGCGCTGTTCCAGTACGGCCAGCATCATCGAGACCCGTGAGGTCTCCAGACCCGAGGTCGTGCGCCGGGGCGAGGGAATCTGCGAGTCGACGGTCAGCGCCTGCACCTCGGCGACGAGAGGGCGCCGGCCTTCGAGGGTGACCGTCAGACAGGTGCCGGGTACGGCCTCCGCGCGGCGGGTGAGGAAGAGGCCCGAGGGGTCGGCGAGGCCGGTGATGCCCTCGTCGTGCAGCTCGAAGCAGCCGACCTCGTCCGTCGCGCCGTAGCGGTTCTTGACGCCTCGTACGAGACGCAGGCGCGCGTGACGGTCGCCCTCGAAGGACAGCACGACGTCCACCAGATGTTCGAGGAGCCTGGGTCCGGCGATCGCGCCGTCCTTGGTGACATGGCCGACCAGGAGCGTGGACATGCCGCGCTCCTTGGAGGCGCGGATCAGTGCGCCCGCGACCTCGCGGACCTGGGCCATGCCGCCGGGCGCACCGTCGATCTCGGGCGACGCGACGGTCTGTACGGAGTCGAGGATCAGCAGCGAGGGCTTGACCGCGTCCAAGTGGCCGAGGACGGCCGAGAGATCGGTCTCGGCGGCGAGGTACAGGTGGTCGTGCAGCGCCTTGATCCGGTCGGCGCGCAGGCGGACCTGGCTCGCGGACTCCTCGCCGGTGACATAGAGGGTGCGGTGGTCGTCGCTCGCGGCCTTCGCTGCGACGTCGAGCAGCAGCGTGGACTTGCCGACGCCCGGCTCGCCCGCGAGCAGCACGACGGCTCCCGGTACGAGGCCGCCGCCCAGGACGCGGTCGAGCTCGTCCACACCGGTGGAGCGGGCGGTCGCCTGCCGGCCGTCGACCTGGCCGATGGGGAGCGCGGCGGTGGAGACGCGCCCGGCGGCGGTCGTACGGACAGCGGGCGCGCCGTACTCCTCGACCGTGCCCCAGGCCTGGCATTCGGGGCAGCGGCCGAGCCACTTGGCGGTCGTCCAGCCGCAGTCGGTGCAGCGGTAGGACGGCCGGTCCTTCGCGGATTTCGTACGGGCAGCCATGCGGGAACCGTATAGGGGCCCACTGACAATGAGGCCCCCGCGGCCCGCACAACTCCCGGGGCGGGGGCGTCGTCGTGCCAAGGCGGACCGGTAGGGGTGGAATTAACGATTCCTGTCCCCCTTCGAGCGAAGTGTTCACCCGTAAGGATTAAAAGTGTTCAAGGGGTACGAAGGGGATGTGTCCAGCGCCTACGGTCGCGGCGTGACGAGCAGCAGGCTGGAGCCACCGACCCACACCACCGGCGCACACCGGGGGCACCGGCGTGCGCCCCGACCGTCCGCGCAAAAGGTGTCCGCACAAAAGGCGTCCGCAAAGGCGTCCGCTCAACAGCCGCCTGCGCGTTATGAGCCCTACCTCGACGGCCTGTTCACCTACTGCCTCTCCGTTCTCTGCGACCATGACGCGGCAACCGCGCTGCTCGGCGACGTACTCGCCATTGCCGAGCGGCAGTACGGGCGTTGCCCTTCGGGCGAGGCCGAGCGGAGGGCGTGGCTGTACGCGCTCGCGCGCTGGGCCTGTCTGCGCCGGCTGGCGGATCAGCGGCGCGAGCGGCAGGGGACGCACACCGGGCGGCCGGCGCGGCCCGACGTCCCCGAGGAGGCCCCGCGCGTCTCCGAGGACGTCGCCGAGCGCCGCCGCGGTGAACTGGCGCTGCTGGCCTGGCCCGAGGCCGCAGGCACGACACCCGAACAGCGCGAGGCCCTCGAACTCGCGGTACGGCACGGGCTCGGGGCAGGCGAAGTCGCCTCGGTCCTCGGCCTCGACGCGCTCGCGGCGCGCGAACTGCTGGCCGCGGCCGCATGCGAGGTCGAGCGCACCCGGGCCGCGCTCGCCGTCGTCGAGAGGGGAAACTGCCCGGCCGTCGCCCGGCTCACCGAGGACCACCGGGTGCTGCTCTCCGCCGCGCTGCGCCAGGAGCTCGTCCGGCACGTCGACGACTGCCCGCGCTGCCGCCGCGCCGCCGAGCGCGCCGGTGCGGGCGGGCCGTGGCCGGGGTCCTCCGTCACCCCCGCCGCGCTGCCCCTGGTCGAGGCGCCGCGGGCCGCCGCGTACATCGCGATGCTGCACGTGCCGCGCGCCCGCGCCGCCGCGCCGCGCTTCGGCCCCGGCGGCTTTCCGCTCGACCCGAAGGACCATGCGGCCCGGCGGGACCGGCTACGGGCACGCGCCGTGACGACCACGGTCGTGGCGACCGTCGTCGCGGCGCCGGTGCTCGCGCTGTGGGCGGCGTACCGGGGCGCGCCGCAGACGGGGGAGGGGCACGACGGGTCGTCGGTCACCGTGAGCGAGGCGGACAGTCGTGCCGGGCTCGACGGCGAGCCGTACGACTACTACGAGAACGCGGGCAACGCGCGCGCGGAGCCGGACCCGAGGTTCACGGCCGGCATGCGCTCGCCCGATGTCTCGGTCGAGGTCATCAGCGCGGGAACCTCCTCCCCGGCGGCCCGCCCCGGAGTCCCGGGCCCCGGCCGCATCACGGTCGAGGCGGAGCCCGCGGGAGACACGACCAGCATCACGCTCAGGGCGTCGGGCGCATCCCCAGTGGCCTGGTCCCTGTGGACGGACGCCCCCTGGCTGTATGTGAGCCGCTCCTCCGGGACCCTGCGGCCGGGCGAGTCGGTCACGATCTACGTGACCGTCGACCACGGGAGCGAGCCGGCGGGCGAGTGGAGTGCGCGGGTGGGCGTGGATCCGTCGGGAGCGGTCCTGGAGATCGACGGCTACGGCGCCACGCCGACGCCGACCCCTTCGAACCGGCCGCCCACACCGGCGCCGGCGGACCCCACACCCACGCCCGCAGATCCGACGCCGACGCCCTCGGACCCGTCGCCCGCGCCGGCGGACCCGACGCCTTCGGACTCGGCGCCGCCCCCCTCGGACCCGCCGCCCGGCGACCCCTCCTCGTCGGGGACCGCCCCGTCGGATCCGCCGCCGTCCCAGGAGGATCCGCCGCCGCCGGCGGGCTGATCCGGGCCCGTCCCGCGATCGAGGACGCGCTCAGTCCCTCTTCGGGTCCGCCGGGTGCGGCGCCACCAGGGGAAGCTGGGACGACAGCCGCGCCTCGCACAGCTCCACCAGCACCGCGTACGCCGCCTTGCCCATCAGCTCCGTCAGCTCTGGCCGGTACGTCACGTACACCGGTTCACCCGCGCCGTGCGCCGACGTCGCCGACGTGCACCACCAGTGCAGGTCGTGGCCGCCCGGGCCCCAGCCGCGGCGGTCGTACTCGCCGATCGACACCTGCAGCACCTTCGTGTCGTCGGGCCGCTCGATCCAGTCGTACGTCCGCCGGACCGGCAGCTGCCAGCACACGTCCGGCTTCGTCTCCAGCGGCTCCTTGCCTTCCCGCAGTGCCAGGATGTGCAGCGAGCAGCCCGCCCCGCCCGCGAACCCGGGACGGTTCTGGAAGATGCAGGACCCCTCCCAGCGCCGCGTCTGGCGTTCGCCGTCCTCGTCGAGCTGGACCCAGCCCGTCTCCGTGCCCACGTCGTGGAACTGCCACAGCTCGGGGGTGAGCCGCGCGACGTTCGCCGCGACCCGCTTCTCGTCGTCCTCGTCGGAGAAGTGCGCGCCCAGCGTGCAGCAGCCGTCGTCCGCGCGGCCCGCCTGGATGCCCTGGCAGCCGCTGCCGAAGATGCAGCTCCAGCGCGAGGTCAGCCAGGTCAGATCGCAGCGGAAGACCTGTTCGTCGTCGGCCGGATCCGGGAATTCGACCCACGCGCGCGCGAAGTCCAAGCCCTTCTCGTCCGGCACGGCGTCTGGCACGGCACCCGGCACGGCGATCCGCAGGCCGTCCCGGTCGTGCTTGCTCTGCTGCTTGCGGGGCTTGGCTTTGCCCGGCTTCGCCTTTTTCGTCTTTGGCACAGGCCAAGGGTATGTCCGCGACCGCAGTAGCGTTCGGTCCATGAGACTCGGAGTCCTCGACGTCGGTTCGAACACAGTGCACCTGCTGGTAGTGGACGCGCACCCCGGCGCGTGCCCCCTGCCCGCCCATTCCCACAAGGCGGAGCTGCGGCTCGCCGAACTCCTCGACGACGGCGGAGCCATCGACCCCGCCGGCATAGACCGGCTGGTCGAGACGCTCGCCGGGGCGGTGCAGACCGCCGAGGACCAGGGCTGTGAGGAGGTGCTGTCGTTCGCCACATCCGCGGTGCGTGAGGCCACCAACGCCGATGCCGTCCTCGCCCGGGCCAAGGCCGAGACGGGCGTGGATCTGCAGGTGCTGACCGGCGAGGAGGAGGCCCGGCTCACCTTCCTGGCGGCCCGCCGCTGGTTCGGCTGGTCCGCCGGGAGGCTGCTGGTCCTGGACATCGGCGGCGGCTCGCTGGAGATCGCGTACGGGATCGACGAGGAGCCGGACAAGGCCGTATCGCTGCCGCTGGGTGCGGGCAGGCTGACGGCCGGGCTGCTGCCGGGCGACCCGCCCGACCCGCAGCACGTGAAGGCGCTGCGCCGCCAGGTGCGGACCGAGATCGCCCGTACGGTCGGCGAATTCACCCGGCTCGGAAAGCCGGACCACGTCGTGGCGACGTCCAAGACCTTCCGGCAGCTGGCCCGTATCGCGGGCGCCGCGCGCTCCACCGAGGGGCTGTACGTGCAGCGTGAGCTGAGTCTCAAATCGCTGAGCGAGTGGGTGCCAAAACTCGCCACCATGACGGTCGAGCAGCGCAGCACGCTCCCCGGCGTCTCCGAGGGCCGCGCCCGCCAGCTGCTGGCAGGTGCCCTGGTCGCGGAGGGTGCGATGGAGCTGTTCGGCGTACCGGTCCTGGAAATCTGTCCCTGGGCGCTGCGCGAGGGCGTCATCCTGCGGCGCCTCGACCACCTCCCGGCTTCCTAGCGTTGGCCCGTACGCTGTCTCCCGTGGCAGAACCAGTGGTGCGCATCCCGGATGCGAAGGTTGTCCTGTCGACGGCTTCCGTGTATCCGGAGTCCACGGCGACGGCCTTCGAGATTGCCGCACGCCTCGGCTACGACGGCGTAGAGGTCATGGTCTGGACCGATCCGGTCAGCCAGGACATCGAGGCCCTGCGCCGTCTGTCCGACTACCACCAGGTGCCGATCCACGCCGTTCACGCCCCCTGTCTGCTGATCACCCAGCGGGTCTGGTCCACAGACCCCTGGGTGAAGCTCCAGCGGGCACAGGCGGCGGCCGAGAAGCTGGGCGCGTCCACGGTCGTGGTGCATCCGCCGTTCCGCTGGCAGCGGCAGTACGCCCGTGATTTCGTCAGCGGGATCTGGCGCATGGCGCACGAGACGGACGTCCGCTTCGCCGTCGAGAACATGTACCCCTGGCGCTACCGGGACCGCGAGATGCTCGCGTACGCGCCCGACTGGGACGTCACCACAGAGGACTACCGGCACTTCACGATCGACCTCTCGCACACCGCGACCTCCCGCGCCGACACCATGGCCATGGTCGACCGGATGGGCGACCGGCTCGGTCATGTGCATCTCGCCGACGGCAAGGGATCTTCCAAGGACGAGCACCTGGTGCCCGGGCGCGGCAACCAGCCGTGCGCCGAACTGCTCGAACGGCTCGCCCGGTCCAACTTCGACGGCCATGTCGTCATCGAGGTCAACACCAGGCGCGCGATGTCCGCCGCCGAACGCGAAGCCGACCTCGCCGAGGCGCTCGCCTTCACCCGGCTGCACCTCGCGTGGGCCGCGTCCTCGGGAGTGCGCGGCTCATGACCGGTGCGGCGGCTCCTAGGCGGCGGGGCCGGCCGGCCCGTACGGAGACCGACGAGGGGCCCGGCGCCCGGGACCGGATCCTTCAGGCGGCCCGTACGGAATTCGCCGAGCGCGGCTACGACAAGACGACCGTCCGCGGCATCGCCAGGGCCGCGGGTGTCGACCCGGCCCTTGTGCACCACTACTTCGGCACGAAGGACGAGGTCTTCGCGGCGGCCATCGAGGTCTCCTTCGAGCCCGCCCTGGTCGTCCCGGTGATCCTGGGCCAGGGCAACGAGGGCATCGGCGAGCGGCTCGCCCGCTACTTCATCGGGGTGTGGGAGAACCCGGCCACCCGCGGCCCGCTGCTGGCCATCGTCCGCTCCGCGCTCACGCACGAGGGCGCGGCCAAGGTGCTGCGCGCCTTTGTGCTGCGGCGGCTGCTCGAACGGATCGCCGGGGAGCTGGACGTACCGGATCCGAAGTTCCGCGCGGAGCTGGCGGCCTCGCACATGATCGGCATCGCGATCCTGCGCTATGTGATCAAGGTGGAGCCGCTGGCCTCGGTGGATCCCGAGGAGATCGTGCGGATGGTGGCGCCCACGCTCCAGCGGTATCTGACCGAGGTGTGAGCGACTGCGGGTCAGCGCTCGCGACGTGAGCGACCGAAGGGTGAGCCATACGTCCCGTATTGCGGACGGAGTGTCCAGATCTTGGAGCCTCGGCGTACGCTCGACTGCAGTCCTGTCTGTCTGAAGGATCTGTCTGAAGGATCCGTCTGAAGGAGCGAGCGACGATGCCCGAGCTGCGGTCCCGCACTGTCACCCACGGCCGGAACATGGCGGGCGCCCGCGCCCTGATGCGGGCCTCGGGCGTAGCGAGCGCGGACATCGGCAAGCCGATCATCGCGGTGGCCAACTCCTTCACGGAGTTCGTCCCCGGGCACACCCACCTCGCCCCGGTCGGCCGGATCGTCTCCGACGCGATCCTGGCCGCGGGAGCGGTGCCTCGTGAGTTCAACACGATCGCGGTCGACGACGGTATCGCCATGGGCCACGCGGGCATGCTCTACAGCCTGCCCTCCCGCGACCTGATCGCCGATTCCGTCGAGTACATGGTCGAGGCGCACTGCGCGGACGCGCTCATCTGCATCTCCAACTGCGACAAGATCACCCCCGGCATGCTGATGGCCGCCCTGCGCCTCAACATCCCGGTCGTCTTCGTCTCCGGCGGCCCCATGGAAGCCGGTCAGGCCACGCTCGTCGACGGTACGGTCCGCAAGCTCGACCTGATCAACGCCATCGTCGACGCGGTCAACGAGAACGTCTCGGACGAGGACGTGCTGCGCATCGAGGAGAACGCCTGCCCGACCTGCGGCTCCTGTTCCGGCATGTTCACCGCCAACTCCATGAACTGCCTGACCGAGGCCATCGGCCTCTCCCTGCCGGGCAACGGCTCCGTCCTCGCCACCCACACGGCCCGCAAGGCGCTGTACGAGAACGCCGCCCGCACGGTCGTCGAGATCACCAAGCGCTACTACGAGCAGGACGACGAGTCGGTCCTGCCGCGCAATATCGCCACCCGCGCGGCCTTCGACAACGCCATGGCCCTTGACATCGCCATGGGCGGCTCGACCAACACGATCCTGCACCTGCTCGCCGCCGCCCAGGAGGCCGGGCTCGACTACGACCTCAAGGACATCGACGCGGTCTCGCGCCGGGTGCCCTGCCTGGCCAAGGTCGCGCCGAACGTCGCCCCCGGCGGCACGTACTACATGGAGGACGTGCACCGCGCCGGCGGCATCCCGGCGATCCTCGGCGAGCTCTACCGGGCCGGAATGCTCAACGAGGACGTGCACACCGTTCACTCGCCCGGCATCAAGGAGTGGCTGTCTACCTGGGACGTGCGCGGCGGCTCGCCGTCCGCGGAGGCCGTCGAACTGTGGCACGCGGCTCCCGGCTGCGTCCGCTCGGCCACGGCGTTCTCGCAGTCGGAACGCTGGGAGACGCTGGACACCGACGCGGCGGGCGGCTGCATCCGCGACGCGGCGCACGCGTACTCGAAGGACGGCGGCCTCGCCGTCCTCAAGGGCAATCTCGCCGTCGACGGCTGTGTCGTGAAGACCGCCGGAGTCGACGAGTCGATCTGGACCTTCGAGGGACCGGCCGTCGTCTGTGAGTCGCAGGACGAGGCCGTCGACAAGATCCTCCGCAAGGAGATCAAGGAGGGCGACGTCGTCGTCATCCGTTACGAGGGCCCCAAGGGCGGCCCCGGTATGCAGGAGATGCTGTACCCGACGTCGTTCCTGAAGGGCCGCGGCCTCGGCAAGGCCTGCGCGCTGGTGACCGACGGCCGCTTCTCCGGCGGCACGTCGGGCCTCTCGATCGGCCACGCCTCGCCGGAGGCGGCGTCGGGCGGCACGATTGCCCTTGTGGAGGACGGCGACCGTATCCGTATCGACATCCCGAACCGCTCGATCGAACTCCTCGTGTCGGAGGACGACTTGGCGGCCCGTCGTGAAGCGCTGGGTGGCGTCTACGCGCCGAAGAACCGCGACCGGCAGGTCTCGGCGGCACTGCGGGCGTACGCGGCGATGGCGACAAGCGCGGACAAGGGAGCGGTCCGGGACGTGTCCCGCCTCGGCTGAACAGCCGGGGGCCGGCCAGGGGATGGGGGTGCCTCCCGCCGGGCCGTAGGGCGAGGGCGGTTGGGGGAAAGGTCCGCCGCAGGCGCACCGCGCCCCGTCACCACCCCGCCGCGCCCCCCGCGTCCAGCGCGAACACGCTCCCGTCCGGCGCCGTCCCGAACACCCTCCCGCCCGCCGCCACCGGCGTCGGCAGCAGCGAGGCGAACGTGTAACGCCCGTCGTCCATCCGGGGTTTCGACTGACCGGTCAGCACCCCCCGCGCCGCGTCCACCGCCAGCAGCCGCCCGTCCCCCGCCGTCACATACACCGCGCGCCTGTCCGCCGCCGGGCGCGAGAGATGCGTGACCTGGGTTTCAAGACGCCACAGCTGCGCGGGTTTCCTCCCGCTGGTGTCGAGGGCGATCAGCGACCCGCCCGACCCGCTGAGGTAGACGACGTCCCCCGATCCGGCCACCGCCGCCTGCGCCTGGTCGAGCGGCGCGGACAGCCCGATCCTGCGAACGGCGCGCTTGCCGCCTGCCGTGTCGAGCCGTACGACCGCGTCCGTGAATCCGTCGGTGTTGGCGGCGAGCAGATACAGGGCACCGCCGACGAACCGCACCGGGCTCAGCGCCCCCTTGACGCGCTTCTGCCACAGCAGCTTTCCGTCGGCCGGATCGACCGCGCTCACCAGCGTCGTCGCGCCGTCCGGCGCAGGCGTCGCGCCCAGCGCGGGCTCCCTGCCACCCGGCGACGAGACCCACTGGGTGCCGCGTCCGCCGCGCTGCCGGTTCCAGCGTTCCTTGCCCGTAGCGGCGTCGACCGCACGCACCCGCCCGCTGTCGGTCACCAGCAGCACCATGTCGCCGCTGTAGCGCACGGAGGAGTACGAGGAGATGTCGAGGTCCCAGCGCAGCGCCCCGGATTCGGGGTCGAGTGCCTCAAGCCGGTTCCCGCCGGGCGCGACCACTTGAAGCAGACCTCCGGAGAGCACGGGTGTCATGCCTTCGTCGGTCTGCGCCGCACTGTCGGCCGCTTTTTTCGACCAGAGGATCGTGCCGTGGTCGGGGTCCACCCGGGCCGCCTTGATCCCGGGCGCCGCGCAGTACAGCCCGGCGCCGGCGGCCGCGCAGACGGGTGTCCTGTTCTCGGCGTTCCCGTCGCGCAGATGCACACTCCAGCCGTGGAAGCTCTGTCCGGCGCGCGGCGTGGAGGCAGAGGGTCCGGGACGCTCGCCCTCCGCCACACTGCCGGCGACGGCGAACGCAGCCGTGACCAGCACCGCCACCGTCACCGCCGCGGCCGCCCATTTCATCTTCCGGCCCGGCCGCCGTCGCGGCCGCGGACCGGCAAAGAGGCCCGGGGGAACGTTCTCGCGGGGGTCCGGCGTCCGTTGCGCCGGTATGTATGCCTGGGTGTCGTACGAGGCAGAGGGTGACGACCCGCGCAGCGCGACCATCAGCTCGTACGGTGTCGGCCGCTCCGCCGGGTCCTTCGCCAGACAGCGCCGGAACAGCGGTACGAGGTCCGCCGGCACGCCCGCCAAGTCGGGTTCGTTGTGCACCACTTGGTACGCCACGATGTACGGGCTGTCCGAGTCGAAGGGCCCGCGGCCGGTCGCCGCGTGCACCAGGACCGCACCCATCGCGAACACATCGGCCGCGGGCCCGACCTCGCGCGGGCGCTGGAACTGTTCGGGTGCCATGAACGGCGGTGTACCGATCAGCTTGCCCGTCTCCGTACGCAGATCGCTGTCCGCGGGACGTGAGATGCCGAAGTCGATGACTTTGGGCCCGTCGGGCGCGAGAAGTACGTTGCTCGGCTTGAGATCGCGGTGCACCACGCCGGCTCGATGGATGTCGCGCAGCGCCTCGGCCAGGCCGGCGCCCGCCTTGCGCAACTCCTCAGCACCGAGCGGCCCGTTCCGCTTCACCCGTTCGGCGAGCGTCGGGCCCTCGATGAACAGCGTGGCCATCCAGGGCCGTTCGGCCTCCGGGTCGGCATCGACGACGGGCGCGGTGAACGCGCCGCTGACCTTCCGGGCGGCCGCCACCTCCTGCCGGAACCGGGCTCTGAACTCCGGGTCCGTCGCATGCTCGGCATGGATGACCTTGACGGCGAGGCGCAACCCCGAGGCAGAGGTGGCCAGATGGACCACGCCCATGCCGCCTGTGCCGAGGCATGCCTCAAGCCGGTACTGCCCGGCATATTCCGGATGTTCCGCTTCCGGGAACGAACCGGTGCTGCGCAGCGGTGGCATTTCCCCACCCCCGTGATGTTCGTGCGCACGCGCGACGCACGGAGCCTAGTCGATGATGCGTGCTATGCCGGTGCGGCTTGCTAGCCTGCGCGGCGTACGGACGAACCGTCCGGATCAAGCCACATTGGCGGGGGAGAGGTTTATGGCTGTCGAAGAAGTGCGGAGTGAGTCGGAGAGCTTCGAGGCGACCACGGTCAAGCGCTACCCGGTCGCGCCGGGCGTCGCGCTGAACGTCCGCAGCGGTCCCGGCACCAACTACCGGCTCATCAGGGTGCTGCCGGTCGGGGCCCGGGTGCCGATCAACTGCCAGAAGCCGGGGGAGTGGATCAGCGGCCCGTACGGCACGTCCAACCTGTGGGACAACATCGCGAACGGGGAGTTCGTCTCCGACGCGTATGTGAACACGGGCAGCGACGGTTATGTGACCATCCGCTGCTCGTGACGGTACGGGGATAATCGCCCCCGTGAGCGAGCAGATCCAGAACACTGACGGCGGCGGCCCGCAGCCCGAGCCCATCCGTTTCTTCGGCACGACCTGGGTGGGCCACGACGGGGGCTACGGGCCGCGCCGCGCAGCCGTCGCCGCCGGTTCGCTCGTCGCCGCGCTCGCGGGCTGCCTCGTCCTGCGCTTCGCCTACCAGGGCCTCGCGATCGCCGACATCGGCGGCTTCGTCAACGTGCTGGTCGTCGTCATGTTCGCGATCTGCAGTGCCGTCGCCTTCCGCAAGACCTGGGAGGGCTTCAGCCGCCGCCCCACCGGCTCCGTCGGCGAGGACCCGCTGCGCAGCCTCAAGGCGATCGGCTTCGTGGGCGTACTCCTCGCGTACTTCTTCCGCTCGCTTGCCGAGGCGCCGGGCGAGAAGCTGCACCGCGAGGAGTACGAGACGGCCCGCAGCCAGTACGAGAAGCGCCGCGGCGCCCGCGCGGGCAACCCGTCCGCACGCAGGCCGAAGGGCGGCAAGTCCAGGCGCAAGTAGCCCTGTCGCGGTGAGGACGGAGCCCATGACGGATACGGATCATGCGCAGCGCGCTCTCCTTCGACACGGCGGCGGCCCAGTACGGCGCGGCCCGCCCCGGCTACCCGCCCGCCCTCTTCGACGCCGTCGAGGAACTGACCGGCCCTCCCCTCAAGGGGTCCCGGGTGATCGACGTCGGCGCGGGTACGGGCATCGCGACCCGGCTGCTGCGCGAGCGCGGCGCCCACGTCACGGCGGTGGAGCCTGGCCCCGGCATGGCGGCCCAACTGCGCCGCGCCCTGCCGGACATACCGCTCCTCCGCGGGCAAGTCCCTGGCCCGGACGGCGTCGTCAAGGAGGCGTACGCGGTCGAGCTCAGCGTGACAGTCCGCGCGTCCGGATCGCTCCGGTCCGGATCGCCCACCGGGTAAAGCCCGCGCGCGGGGAGGCCGCTGTGCAGGGGCGGCGTCTCACCGCCTGCCCCGCGACAGCCGCCCCACCAGCCCCACAACCCCGGCCACAAGCGCCCCCCGCCACAGCCCGTCCCACACGCTGCCGATGAACCCCTGCGACGTCAGCACCTGTCGCACCACCACATCCGCCGCCGCCATCAGCGCCCCCGGAACCGCCGCGACCCGCCAGGGGTGGGCCGCCGCCCAGCGGCGTATCCGCAGGTCCGTACCGCCGTCGGCGGGCGTGCCGCCGCCCAGCACCGCGCCCGCCCCTCCGACGACGAAGAACAGCGTCAGCGCGACCGACAACGCCCCGGCCAGCATCCCCAGTCCGATTCCCTCGTCGATCGCGCCGAGCGCGAGGGCGACCCCGCCGCCCAGCCCGCCGACCACCGCCGCCGCGCGCCACGGCCCGAGCGTCGCCGATGCCATGGCGAGCCGCCGCCGCTCGGCCTTCGAGATCTCACTGTTGTGGCTCATATGTCCACAGTCCGCCCTCTTTCCCCGGGATCGCCATGGGGGATGCCCCTGACGCGTCCCCCATCTCTTGACGAGGCCCAGCCCCAAGCGCATTATTCATCGCATGATGAATTCTTCAGGATTGGCCGTCCTGGCCCGAGGGCTCACCGTCACAAGGGGAGACCGCACCGTCCTGCGCGGTATCGACTTCAGCGTCCCGCCCGGCCGTATCACCGGCCTCCTCGGCCCGTCCGGCTGTGGCAAATCGACCCTGATGCGTGCGGTCGTCGGCACGCAGGCCAAGGTCACCGGAACCCTCGAGATCCTCGGCAGGCCCGCCGGCGACGCCTCACTCCGTTCACGGATCGGCTATGTCACCCAGGACCCGTCCGTCTACGACGACCTGACGGTTCGCCAGAACCTCGACTACTTCGCCGCCGTACTGGAACCGGGCCGCCGCCGTCGCGAGGCCCGCCGCGAACACGTCGCGCGCGCCATCGCCGACGTCGACCTCACCTCGCACGCCGACTCCCTCGCGGGCAGGCTCTCCGGCGGCCAGCGCACCCGCGTCTCCCTCGCCGTCGCCCTGCTCGGCACACCCGAACTGCTCGTCCTCGACGAACCGACCGTCGGCCTCGATCCCGTCCTGCGCCGCGACCTGTGGATCCTCTTCCACCGCCTCGCCGAAGAACGCGGCGCGGCGATCCTCGTCTCCTCGCACGTCATGGACGAAGCCGAGCGCTGCCACCGCCTGCTCCTGATGCGCGAGGGCGAGATCCTCGCCGAGGACAGCCCCGACGACCTGCGCTTCCGCACCCGCTCGGAGACGGTCGAAGCCGCCTTCCTCCACCTGGTCGACGAAGCCGACGCCCGCCGGGCCGACGGCGACGCGACCCGGATGCCGCAGACCCAGGCCCTTGAGGAGAACGCCCGATGAGCACCTCACGCACCCTTGCCACCGCCGCACGGGTCCTGCGCCAGCTGCGCCACGACCCGCGCTCCATCGCGCTGATGGTCTTCGTTCCGTGCCTGATGCTCTTCCTGCTGCGATACGTCTTCGACGGCAGCGAGAAGACCTTCGACTCCATCGGCGCCTCGCTGCTCGGCATCTTCCCGCTGATCACGATGTTCCTGGTGGCCTCCATCGCCACTCTGCGCGAACGCACCTCCGGCACCCTGGAACGCCTCCTCGCCATGCCCCTGGGCAAGGGCGATCTGATCGCCGGCTACGCCCTGGCCTTCGGACTCGTCGCCGTCGTCCAGTCCCTGCTCGCGACCGGGCTCGCGCTGTGGGCACTGGGTCTGGACGTCATCGGCTCGCCCTGGCTGCTGCTCCTCGTGGCCCTCCTTGACGCCCTGCTCGGCACGGCACTCGGCCTGTTCGTCTCGGCCTTCGCCGCCTCCGAGTTCCAGGCGGTCCAGTTCATGCCGGCCGTGATCTTCCCGCAGCTGCTGCTCTGCGGGCTGTTCATCGAGCGGGAGAAGATGCAGCCCGTCCTGGAAGGGATCTCGAACGTCCTGCCCATGTCGTACGCCGTCGACGCGATGAACCAGGTCCTTCGCCACCCGGACGCCACGGGCGACTTCACCCGCGACGTCCTGATCGTCGCGGCCTGCGGGATCCTCGTCCTGACCCTGGGCGCGGCGACCCTCCGCCGCCGCACGGCTTAGGTCCTGTTCGGCCGAATCTTGCCGGGCTCGCGTGCTCTGGCACGCTCCCCCACAGCCTTCGGCGTGGGAGGGGGCCCCCACCCCCGTAGCCCTTCGGGCACGGGCGGTGCCCCCACGCTGCGTTGTCGTCAGTCGCCTACGCTCCGCGTGGGCTCTCCCCCTGCCTTCGGCGGGGGGACCCCCATCCTCCGCCTTGCAGCTGCACGCACCGCGGTGACATCAGCCGCTCCGCGGCGGGCCGCTCACTGATCCGGCCTGATCGGCCGGACAGGACCTAATTGGGGACCACCACGTCCCCGACCTCGAGCTGGTCGTAGACCCACTTCGCGTCGGCCGAGCCCACAGCGATCACGCTCGACGAACGGCTCGTGAGCGGGGACACCTGCGTGATGTAGACGGGAGCACCGCCCGTTCTGGTCAGCTTCACCACCCACAGTGCGTCGTACACGAACTTGTCCGCCGTGGGCAGGTCGGCGTACATGTTGGCCCTCGGGTTCTTCTCGGCGACGGTGAGCCGGATCAAGGCGGTGCCCTTTTTCATCCGCACGCCGATCGAACGAGACCGGCCGTCGCGCCCGGTGACCGTCAGCACCATGTTCTGGGTGTCGAGACTGGCCGCCGCCAGGGGCGGCGGTTTCGGCAGCGAAGGACTCGGCGTCGTTGCGGCAGGCGGCTGTTCGGCCTCGCCCGCACCCATCAGACCTGGAACACCGAACGCAAGCCCCGCCACCAGCGCAACGGCCACAGCCGTCGCCCCCACCACCCGCCGACGCCTGCCCCGCGCCTCACCGCGACGCCGGACCTGCCCGCCGGCCAGCGACGGCGCCGCCTCCGCATCCGCGGCCAGCACCCGCAACGCGGAGCCGAGCGAGTCCGGCTCGTGCTCAGACATGGCTCCCCTCCCTCTCGTCGGCGGACTCCTCCGGAGACAACAACTTGGCGAGCGCGGCCCGCCCACGAGAGAGCCGGGCCTTGACCGTGCCGGCCGGGGACCCCGTCTCCGCGGCGATCTGCTCAATGCTCAGGTCGCAGAGATGGTGCAGCACCACCGCCTGCCGCTGCGCCTCCGGCAGCTGCCGCAACGCCTCCACCAGCACCGTGTGCTCCGGCCCCGGCCCCGGCGTACGGTCCGCCGGCGGATGGTGCCGCACCAGTTCGAGCCACCGTCTCGCCCGCCGCCAGCGGCTCACCGCGAGCCGCATCGCAACCGTACGGATCCACGCCTCCGGAGCCGCGTCGGCCAGGAAGTGGACACGACGGTCCCAGGCCCGTACGAACGCCTCCTGGACCACGTCCTGAGCCTCGCCGTGATCCCCCGTCAACGCATACAACTGCCCCACCAGGCGCGGGAAAGAGGCCGCGTAGAAGGTGTCGAATTCCTCCTCGGTCACGAGCCGTAGGACAGCCCACACGCCCCCGCGGTTCCCTCGGAACTTTCCGCGCCGCTCGTGCAACCTGCGCCTCTCCCCGTTCGTACAGAAGCCGGACCAACACAGCTGACCCATCAGCTGATTCAGGGGGAGGAATTCATGCGAGGACACATCGGCGCCGCCGTACTCGGCCTCATCTGCGCGCTGTCGCTCACCGGCTGCTCGGGAGCGAGCGTCACATCGGGTGCCGCAACCGCACCGGCGCGGCCGGGCGACAACAGCTCGACCACCTCGCCCGGGGCATCCCGGCCCACGGCCACACCGCCGACCGCCGCCACCCGTGCCCACCTGGCCGACGCCACCGTCAACGTCGCAGAAGGAGCGCACGTCGGCGTCGGCATGCCGATATCGGTCACCTTCAAGCGCCCGATACCCGAGCCGGAGCGCGCCGACGTGGAACGCCTGCTGAAGGTCACCGCCAACCCCGGAGTCACCGGCGCCTGGGCCTGGATCAAGGACCGCAACCTCCACGACGGCCAGCGCGTGGACTTCCGCCCCGAGAGCTACTGGAAGCCGGGCACCAAGGTCAGCCTTACGGCGGGCCCGTCCATCGCACGCTCCTTCACCGTCGCCCGCTCACTCGTCGCGACCGTCGACGTCCGCAGCCACACGATGACCGTGGTCAGGGACGGCGAGGCCACCCGGACCATCCCGATCACCGCGGGCGGCCCCGGCTACGACACCTGGAACGGCACGATGGTCGTCTCGGACAAGCAGCGCCGCGTCTATATGGACTCGCGCACCGTCGACATCGCCGACTCCTACCAGGGCTGGTACAGCTACGCCGTCCACCTCACCACCTCCGGCACCTACCTCCACGAGAACGACCGCGCCAACACCCTCGCGGGCCGCAGCAATGTCACCCACGGCTGCATCGGCCTCGCATCCGACGGCACCGCTCGCGGCTTCTACGAGCAGGTCATCCCGGGCGACGTCATCCGCGTGACCAACTCCAAGGACACCGTCGCCGCGGGCAACGGCTACGGGGACTGGAACCTCTCCTGGTCCGAGTGGCGGTCCCGCAGCGCGCTGTGATCCCGCCCCTCGGACGTCACGGCACGGTGACATCCCCGGTGCGAGGATGGCCCCACGTATCCCCACCGGCGAGGTGAACAGAGCCATGACCCAGACAGTCGCAGTCCTCGGCACGGGCAAGATCGGCGAGGCCCTCCTCAGCGGCATGATCCGCGCCGGCTGGCGGCCCGCCGATCTGCTGGTCACCACCCGCCGCGCCGACCGCGCCGACGAACTCCGCACCCGCTACGGCGTCGAGCCCGTCACCAACGCCGAGGCCGCCAAGCGCGCCGACACCCTCATCCTGACCGTCAAGCCGCAGGACATGGGCAAGCTCCTCGACGAACTCAGCACGCACATCACCGCGGACCGTCTCGTCATCAGCGCCGCGGCCGGTATCCCCACCTCCTTCATCGAGGAGCGCCTGACCGCAGGCACGCCCGTCGTACGCGTCATGCCCAACACCCCCGTACTGGTCGACGAGGGCATGTCAGTGATCTCGGCCGGCAGCCATGCCACCGCCGACCACCTCGCCCACGCCGAGGAGATCTTCGGCGGCGTCGGCAAGACCCTCCGTGTCCCCGAGTCCCAGCAGGACGCCGCCACCGCCCTGTCCGGCTCGGGTCCGGCGTACTTCTACTTCCTCGTCGAAGCCATGACCGACGCGGGCATCCTGCTCGGCCTTCCCCGCGCCCAGGCGCACGACCTGATCGTCCAGGCCGCCATCGGTGCGGCGGTCATGCTCCGCGACAGCGGAGAACACCCCGTCAAACTCCGTGAAGCAGTCACTTCCCCCGCCGGAACCACCATCAGCGCCATCCGCGAACTCGAGAACCACGGTGTACGCGCCGCACTGATCGCCGCCCTCGAAGCGGCCCGCGACCGCAGCCGCGAGCTCGCATCCGGCAGCGGCTGAGGCCTGTCGACCCACCGCTGTGGCGCCACAGCGGTGGGCTCGCCGTCCGCCGCTACCCGGGCAGCAGCCCGATCGCCCGATAGGCGGCATCAACTCTCGGCCTGGCCATTCCCCTGGCCCGCTCTGCTGCCGACTTCAGCACGCCGTCGACATATCCCGGATCCGCCGCCAGCTCGGCATGCCGCTCCCGGACCGGCCGCAGCAGTTCCACCACCGCCTCGGCCGTGTCCTTCTTCAAAGCCCCGTACGACGGATACGCACCGGCCAGCTCGACGGGGTTCCCACCTTCACAGGCCGCCAGGATTTCGAGCAGATTCGCGACACCCGGCCTCGCCGCACGGTCGTACTCGACCTCGCGCCCGCTGTCCGTCACCGCCCGCATGATCTTCTTGCGGACGACATCGGCATCGTCGAGCAGATAGACGATCCCCGCCCCGGCCGCGTGCGACTTCCCCATCTTCGACGTCGGGTCCTGCAGATCCATGACCCGCGCGGCCACGGGCGGATGCGTCGCCCTGGGCACGGTGAACGTGTGCCCGTACCGCTGGTTGAACCGCACCGCCAGATCCCGGGTCAGCTCCACATGCTGTGTCTGGTCGTCCCCCACGGGCACCTCGTCGGTCCCATA
The DNA here is from genome assembly GCF_006715635.1 of Streptomyces sp. SLBN-118. Lineage (NCBI taxonomy): Bacteria > Bacillati > Actinomycetota > Actinomycetes > Kitasatosporales > Streptomycetaceae > Streptomyces > Streptomyces sp. SLBN-118. Next base: position 3,433,133 of record NZ_VFNP01000001.1, on the reverse strand, counting down.
GGCCAGGATGTCCGCCGCCATCAGCACCGGATAGGTCAGCAGCGACAGCCGCACACTCTGCCCGGCCGCCCGCGCCTGCGCGGCCTTCTCCTTGTACTGGATCATGCGGCGCAGCTCACCGTCCGTGGCAGTGCACTCCAGCAGATACGACAGCCGCGCGTGCTCGTCCACATGACTCTGCACGAAAACGAGGCACAGCTCCGGATCCAGCCCGGCCGCCAGCATCAGCGTGGCGGCCTGACGACTGAGTCTGCGCACCCGGGCCGGATCGTGCTCGACGGTCAGCGCATGCAGATCGACCACGCTGAACAACGCGTCCGATTGATGCTGATCCACGTCGACCCACCGGCGCAGCGCCCCGAGGTAGTTGCCCAGCGTCAGATGCCCCGTGGGCTTGATCCCGCTGAAGATCCGAGTCATTCCGCTCTCCGTCTCCTGTCGGAGCCGCCGCCACCAGCGGCCGGACTCCCGTAGGGAGAAACGCGAACGGCCGCCGTAGCGGCGGCCGTCTAGTGCATGCGTAAGTGCCGGCCGCCTCAGGCGGCCCACCACTGAAGGAAGCACCTACGCATAGTCATGCGAACGAGAGTACGCTGGCAGGCACCAGGTTGACAGCGGATTCCCAGATCCGTACTGTTCTCCGAGTTGTCCGGCGTGAGCACCGACTTCGGCCGGTCCCGGGACAACCATTCCGCAAGATCCACTTCAGCAAGCGACCTCCTGTCGCCCGGCTTTCCGTGCGCTTTTGCGAAATGAGGAATCGGCGTTCGAACGGACGCAGCCCCGATTAGCGTCGGGGACAAGGATTCCGCTAAAGTCTCACTCGTCGGAACGGCTCAACGGCCGGAAAGGCATCCCGAGTTCGACCGGGAATCAGGCCCGAAAGGATCTGGTAGAGTCGGAATCGCCGGAAAGCCGAAAGGCCGCAAAGCGAAGAACCCGCCGACGGGGAATCGGACACGAAAGAGTCTGATAGAGTCGGAAACGCAAGACCGAAGGGAAGCGCCCGGAGGAAAGCCCGTGAGGGTGAGTACGAAGGAAGCGTCCGTTCCTTGAGAACTCAACAGCGTGCCAAAAGTCAACGCCAGATTGACAACCCCGGCCCATTTCGGTGGGTTGGAGGTTCCTTTGAAAGTCCTGTCGGCCCTTGTGGCGGGCAGGCGAAAACACAGCGAGGACGCTGTGGACGACTGGTCTTATTCCGACTGGTTGTCCCGCTCTTGTGGTGTTGAACCCGATTACGGGTAAACATTCATGGAGAGTTTGATCCTGGCTCAGGACGAACGCTGGCGGCGTGCTTAACACATGCAAGTCGAACGATGAAGCCCTTCGGGGTGGATTAGTGGCGAACGGGTGAGTAACACGTGGGCAATCTGCCCTTCACTCTGGGACAAGCCCTGGAAACGGGGTCTAATACCGGATACCACCTCCCGAGGCATCTTGGGGGGTTGAAAGCTCCGGCGGTGAAGGATGAGCCCGCGGCCTATCAGCTTGTTGGTGGGGTGATGGCCTACCAAGGCGACGACGGGTAGCCGGCCTGAGAGGGCGACCGGCCACACTGGGACTGAGACACGGCCCAGACTCCTACGGGAGGCAGCAGTGGGGAATATTGCACAATGGGCGAAAGCCTGATGCAGCGACGCCGCGTGAGGGATGACGGCCTTCGGGTTGTAAACCTCTTTCAGCAGGGAAGAAGCGCAAGTGACGGTACCTGCAGAAGAAGCGCCGGCTAACTACGTGCCAGCAGCCGCGGTAATACGTAGGGCGCAAGCGTTGTCCGGAATTATTGGGCGTAAAGAGCTCGTAGGCGGCTTGTCACGTCGGATGTGAAAGCCCGGGGCTTAACCCCGGGTCTGCATTCGATACGGGCTGGCTAGAGTGTGGTAGGGGAGATCGGAATTCCTGGTGTAGCGGTGAAATGCGCAGATATCAGGAGGAACACCGGTGGCGAAGGCGGATCTCTGGGCCATTACTGACGCTGAGGAGCGAAAGCGTGGGGAGCGAACAGGATTAGATACCCTGGTAGTCCACGCCGTAAACGTTGGGAACTAGGTGTTGGCGACATTCCACGTCGTCGGTGCCGCAGCTAACGCATTAAGTTCCCCGCCTGGGGAGTACGGCCGCAAGGCTAAAACTCAAAGGAATTGACGGGGGCCCGCACAAGCAGCGGAGCATGTGGCTTAATTCGACGCAACGCGAAGAACCTTACCAAGGCTTGACATATACCGGAAAGCATCAGAGATGGTGCCCCCCTTGTGGTCGGTATACAGGTGGTGCATGGCTGTCGTCAGCTCGTGTCGTGAGATGTTGGGTTAAGTCCCGCAACGAGCGCAACCCTTGTTCTGTGTTGCCAGCATGCCCTTCGGGGTGATGGGGACTCACAGGAGACTGCCGGGGTCAACTCGGAGGAAGGTGGGGACGACGTCAAGTCATCATGCCCCTTATGTCTTGGGCTGCACACGTGCTACAATGGCCGGTACAAAGAGCTGCGATGCCGCGAGGCGGAGCGAATCTCAAAAAGCCGGTCTCAGTTCGGATTGGGGTCTGCAACTCGACCCCATGAAGTCGGAGTTGCTAGTAATCGCAGATCAGCATTGCTGCGGTGAATACGTTCCCGGGCCTTGTACACACCGCCCGTCACGTCACGAAAGTCGGTAACACCCGAAGCCGGTGGCCCAACCCCTTGTGGGAGGGAGCTGTCGAAGGTGGGACTGGCGATTGGGACGAAGTCGTAACAAGGTAGCCGTACCGGAAGGTGCGGCTGGATCACCTCCTTTCTAAGGAGCACTTCTCACCAGACCCCGGTCTGGTCAGAGGCCAGTACACCGGCGCACGTCCGGTGCTGGTAGCTCATGGGTGGAACGTTGACTATTCGGCACGGTTTCAGGGCTTCACTAGTACTGCTTCGGCGTGGAACGTGTGGTCAGGGGATCGTGTCGGGCGCGCTGTTGGGTGTCTGAGGGTGCGAGCGTGAGCTCGTCCTTCGGGATGCCGGCCCCGGTGAACTCGCCCTGTTGGGTGGGGTGGTGGGTGGCTGGTCGTTGCTTGAGAACTGCACAGTGGACGCGAGCATCTGTGGCCAAGTTTTTAAGGGCGCACGGTGGATGCCTTGGCACCAGGAACCGATGAAGGACGTGGGAGGCCACGATAGTCCCCGGGGAGCCGTCAACCAGGCTTTGATCCGGGGGTTTCCGAATGGGGAAACCCGGCAGTCGTCATGGGCTGTCACCCGCTGCTGAACACATAGGCAGTGTGGAGGGAACGAGGGGAAGTGAAACATCTCAGTACCCTCAGGAAGAGAAAACAACCGTGATTCCGGGAGTAGTGGCGAGCGAAACCGGATGAGGCCAAACCGTATGCGTGTGATACCCGGCAGGGGTTGCGCATACGGGGTTGTGGGATCTCTTTTTCATTGTCTGCCGGCGATGAGACGAGTCAGAAACCGTTGATGTAGGCGAAGGACATGCGAAAGGTCCGGCGTAGAGGGTAAGACCCCCGTAGCTGAAACGTCAGCGGCTCGTTTAAGAGACACCCAAGTAGCACGGGGCCCGAGAAATCCCGTGTGAATCTGGCGGGACCACCCGTTAAGCCTAAATATTCCCTGGTGACCGATAGCGGATAGTACCGTGAGGGAATGGTGAAAAGTACCGCGGGAGCGGAGTGAAATAGTACCTGAAACCGTGTGCCTACAAGCCGTGGGAGCGTCGCGTGCAGAGCTTGCTCTGTGCGTCGTGACTGCGTGCCTTTTGAAGAATGAGCCTGCGAGTTTGCGGTGTGTTGCGAGGTTAACCCGTGTGGGGAAGCCGTAGCGAAAGCGAGTCCGAACAGGGCGGTTTAGTAGCGCGCTCAAGACCCGAAGCGGAGTGATCTAGCCATGGGCAGGTTGAAGCGGAGGTAAGACTTCGTGGAGGACCGAACCCACCAGGGTTGAAAACCTGGGGGATGACCTGTGGTTAGGGGTGAAAGGCCAATCAAACTCCGTGATAGCTGGTTCTCCCCGAAATGCATTTAGGTGCAGCGTCGTGTGTTTCTTGCCGGAGGTAGAGCACTGGATAGGCGATGGGCCCTACCGGGTTACTGACCTTAGCCAAACTCCGAATGCCGGTAAGTGAGAGCGCGGCAGTGAGACTGTGGGGGATAAGCTCCATGGTCGAGAGGGAAACAGCCCAGAGCATCGACTAAGGCCCCTAAGCGTACGCTAAGTGGGAAAGGATGTGGAGTCGCAGAGACAACCAGGAGGTTGGCTTAGAAGCAGCCACCCTTGAAAGAGTGCGTAATAGCTCACTGGTCAAGTGATTCCGCGCCGACAATGTAGCGGGGCTCAAGCGTACCGCCGAAGTCGTGTCATTCACACATGATCCCCAACGGGAGTGTGGATGGGTAGGGGAGCGTCGTGTGCCGGGTGAAGCCGCCGCGTAAGCGAGTGGTGGACGGTTCACGAGTGAGAATGCAGGCATGAGTAGCGATACACACGTGAGAAACGTGTGCGCCGATTGACTAAGGGTTCCTGGGTCAAGCTGATCTGCCCAGGGTAAGTCGGGACCTAAGGCGAGGCCGACAGGCGTAGTCGATGGACAACCGGTTGATATTCCGGTACCCGCTTTGAAACGCCCAGTACTGAACCCTCTGATGCTAAGGCCGTGAAGCCGTCCTGGATCCTTCGGGTGAAGGGGAGTGGTGGAGCCGCCGGTCCAAGGTGGTAGTAGGTAAGCGATGGGGTGACGCAGGAAGGTAGTCCAGCCCGGGCGGTGGTTGTCCCGGGGTAAGGGTGTAGGCCGTGTGATAGGCAAATCCGTCACACATTGAGGCTGAGACCTGATGCCGAGCCGATTGTGGTGAAGTGGATGATCCTATGCTGTCGAGAAAAGCCTCTAGCGAGTTTCATGGCGGCCCGTACCCTAAACCGACTCAGGTGGTCAGGTAGAGAATACCGAGGCGTTCGGGTGAACTATGGTTAAGGAACTCGGCAAAATGCCCCCGTAACTTCGGGAGAAGGGGGGCCATCTTTGGTGATCGGACGTGCTCCGTGAGCTGGGGGTGGCCGCAGAGACCAGCGAGAAGCGACTGTTTACTAAAAACACAGGTCCGTGCGAAGCCGTAAGGCGATGTATACGGACTGACGCCTGCCCGGTGCTGGAACGTTAAGGGGACCGGTTAGTCACATTTCGGTGTGGCGAAGCTGAGAACTTAAGCGCCAGTAAACGGCGGTGGTAACTATAACCATCCTAAGGTAGCGAAATTCCTTGTCGGGTAAGTTCCGACCTGCACGAATGGCGTAACGACTTCTCGACTGTCTCAACCATAGGCCCGGTGAAATTGCACTACGAGTAAAGATGCTCGTTTCGCGCAGCAGGACGGAAAGACCCCGGGACCTTTACTACAGTTTGATATTGGTGTTCGGTTCGGCTTGTGTAGGATAGGTGGGAGACTGTGAAGCTTGGACGCCAGTTCAGGTGGAGTCGTCGTTGAAATACCACTCTGGTCGTGCTGGATGTCTAACCTGGGTCCGTGATCCGGATCAGGGACAGTGTCTGATGGGTAGTTTAACTGGGGCGGTTGCCTCCCAAAGGGTAACGGAGGCGCCCAAAGGTTCCCTCAGCCTGGTTGGCAATCAGGTGTTGAGTGTAAGTGCACAAGGGAGCTTGACTGTGAGACCGACGGGTCGAGCAGGGACGAAAGTCGGGACTAGTGATCCGGCGGTGGCTTGTGGAAGCGCCGTCGCTCAACGGATAAAAGGTACCCCGGGGATAACAGGCTGATCTTCCCCAAGAGTCCATATCGACGGGATGGTTTGGCACCTCGATGTCGGCTCGTCGCATCCTGGGGCTGGAGTCGGTCCCAAGGGTTGGGCTGTTCGCCCATTAAAGCGGTACGCGAGCTGGGTTTAGAACGTCGTGAGACAGTTCGGTCCCTATCCGCTGTGCGCGTAGGAGTCTTGAGAAGGGCTGTCCCTAGTACGAGAGGACCGGGACGGACGAACCTCTGGTGTGCCAGTTGTCCTGCCAAGGGCATGGCTGGTTGGCTACGTTCGGAAAGGATAACCGCTGAAAGCATCTAAGCGGGAAGCCTGCTTCGAGATGAGGACTCCCACCCCCTTTGAGGGGTTAAGGCTCCCAGTAGACGACTGGGTTGATAGGCCAGATGTGGAAGCCCCGCAAGGGGTGGAGCTGACTGGTACTAATAGGCCGAGGGCTTGTCCTCAGTTGCTCGCGTCCACTGTGTCAGTTCTGAAGTAACGAACTGTCGAGTCCCCCCTGGCCGGGGGATTCCGGTGTCGGATATCTTCATAGTGTTTCGGTGGTCATTGCGTTAGGGAAACGCCCGGTTACATTCCGAACCCGGAAGCTAAGCCTTTCAGCGCCGATGGTACTGCAGGGGGGACCCTGTGGGAGAGTAGGACGCCGCCGAACAATCTTTAGCCTCAACCCCCGGACTCTGTCCGGGGGTTGAGGCATTTTTGCGTTGTACGTCATGAGTGCGGGACAGCCCTTTAGGCTGAGGGCATGCGCTATGACCTCGTCATTTTCGACAACGACGGTGTGCTCGTCGACAGCGAGCCCATCTCCAACACCATCCTCGCCGGATATCTGACCGAGCTTGGGCACCCCACCTCGTACGAGGACTCCCTGCGGGACTACATGGGGGCCGCTGTGCACCGCGTACACGACACCGTCCTGGAACGGACCGGGCAGACGCTCCCCGCGGATTTTGACGAGACCCTGCACGCTCGCGTCTTTGCCGCCTTCGAGCGGGAGTTGGTCGCCGTCGACGGTGTCACGGAGGTGCTGGAGAAGCTGGTCGCGGACGAGGTGCCGTACTGTGTCGCGTCGTCCGGGAGTCATCAGCGGATCCGGGTCGGGCACCGTAAGACCGGGCTGGACCGGTTGTTCGAGGACGGGACGGTGTTCAGCGCACAGGATGTCGGGCGGGGAAAGCCGGCGCCGGACCTGTTTCTGCACGCCGCCGAGCGGATGGGGGTCGCGCCGGAGCGGTGCGTCGTCGTGGAGGACAGTCCCCTCGGGGTGGCGGCGGCCAGGGCGGCCGGGATGGATGTGTACGGGTTCACGGCGATGACCGCGGCCGAGAGACTGGCGGGGGCCAAGGGGCACTTCGGGGACATGGCGGAACTGCCCGCATTGCTTGTGTGATCGATCTACCCATGGGTAGATGAGCGGCCTACGCTGTCCGGCCATGACAGATGCGCGGTTGCGGCACGGGCGTGCCTCCTTGGCGTTGAGCTTTTTCGCGCAGGGAGTGGCGTTCGCGCTGCTCGTGACGCGCATACCGGCGATCCAGGACCGGTACGGGATATCCGACGGGCTGCTGCCCGCCTTTCTCGCGGCCGTGCCGGTGCTCGCCGGGGTGGCGAGTGTCGCCACCGAACGGCTGGTCCGGCGGGTCTCCCCGAGTGCGGTGCTCCGGTGGGCGCAGCCTGTCGTGCTGCTGGCGCTGCTCGGAGTCGCGGCGGGTGACGAGGTGTGGCAGGCGGCGCTCGCGCTCGGGGTGTTCGGGCTGGCGGTGGGTGCGCTCGACGCGTCCATGAACATGCTCGGGGTGAGTCTGCAGAGCGCGTACAGGCGCAGCATCATGCTCGGTTTCCACGCGGCGTACAGCCTCGGCGGGATCGCGGGAGCCTCGCTCGCGTGGGCCGGGGCGCACTGGCATCTCTCGCTGCTTGTCTCGTATCTGCCGGTCGTGGGTGTGCTGTTGCCCGTCGCGTTGATCGGCAGCCGGTGGTACGCGGACGGGGAGCGGGGCGGGCCGGTCCAGGCCGCGGGCGAGAAGAAGCCGGCGGGGGTCGCGTTCACACTGCTGCTGCCCCTCTGCCTGGTGATGAGCTTCGCGTACATCGGGGACTCGACGGTCTCCAACTGGAGCGCGAAGTATCTGCAGGACGTGCTGGGCAGCTCGGAGGAGCTGGCGACCGTTCCCTACAACGCCTATATGGTCACGACGCTGCTCGGGCGGGCCGTCGGGGATCTGGGGGTGCGGCGGTTCGGGGCGGTGGCCGTGGTCCGGTGCGGGACGGTGCTGGCGGCGGCCGGGTTCGGGGTGGTGGCCGTGGCGCCGGGGGCCTGGCTGGGGATTGGCGGGTTCACGATGCTGGGGCTCGGGCTGTGTGTGATCGTGCCGCAGACCTTTGCGGCGGCGGGGCGCCGGGCTGTCGAGAGTGGTGGTCCGGCGGCGAGCGACGCCGCGGTGGCGCGGCTGAATGTGTTCAACTATGTGGGGTTTTTGATCGGTTCGCCGTTGGTGGGGGCGCTCGGGGACGCGTGGAGCTACCGGTGGGCGATGGTCGTGCCGATGGTGTTGGTGCTGGTGACCCTGCGGTATGCCAAGTCGTTCGACGCGCAACAAGCCGGATACCGTGGCGTTCATGAGCGGCCGCGGGTTGTTGATGTGGGACGAGGCGGTAACGAAGTATGACTTCGGGGACGGCCATCCGATGGATCCGGTGCGCCTTGCGCTGACCATGGGGTTGGTGCGGGCTTACGGGCTGGATCGCGTCGTCGATGTGGTGTCGGCGAAGCCGGCCGGGGACTCGACCCTGCGGCTCGTGCACCGCGAGGACTATGTGGCGGCGGTGCGGGCCGCGTCGGCCGATCCGCGCGCGGCGGATCAGGCGTACGGGCTGGGGACTCCCGACGATCCCGCATTCGCAGGGATGCACGAGGCGTCGGCACTGATCGCGGGGCAGTCCGTGGGGGCCGCGGAGGCGGTGTGGCGCGGGGAGGCGACGCACGCGGTGAATTTCGCGGGCGGGCTGCATCATGCGATGCCGGGGTCGGCGGCCGGATTCTGCATCTACAACGACGCGTCGCTGGCGATCGCGCGGCTGCTGGAGCTGGGGGCCGAGCGGGTCGCGTACGTGGACGTCGACGTGCATCACGGGGACGGGGTGCAGGCGGCGTTCTGGGACGACCCGCGGGTGCTGACGATCTCGCTGCACGAGCATCCCCGGATGCTGTTTCCCGGGACCGGGTGGCCGGAGGAGACGGGCGGGCCGGGGGCCGGTGAGGGTTCGGCCGTGAACGTGGCGCTGCCGGCAGGGACGGGGGACGCGGGGTGGCTCCGGGCGTTCCACGCGGTGGTGCCGGAGCTGCTGGCGGACTTCCGGCCGCAGGTGCTGGTGACGCAGCACGGGGCCGATACGCACTTCGAGGATCCGCTGGCGCATCTGGCGGTGTCGCTGGACGCGCAGAGAATGGTGCAGGAGTCGTGCCACGCGTTGGCCCACGAGTGCGTCGAGGACGGGCGGTGGGTGGCGCTCGGGGGCGGTGGTTACGCGGTGGTGGATGTCGTACCGCGGTCGTGGACGCACCTGGTGGGCATCGCGGGGCATGCGCCGGTGGACCCGGAGTCGGTGATCCCGTCGTCGTGGCGGGACGAGGTGTATGCGCGGACGCGGCAGTTGGGGCCGGGCCGGATGACGGACGGGCTTGAGCCGCAGTGGCGGGCGTGGGAAGAGGGATACGACCCGGCGGACCGGCTGGACCAGGCGGTGCGGGCGACGCGGGGGGCTGTGTTTCCGCTGCGGGGGTTGTTGGCTTAGGGGGTGGGGCGACTGCCCTGCACTCCTGGACTGCTTTACGCCAACTGTGCGGGGTATCCGCCCTTTTGGCCCGGGATTCTTCTTCGTGCGGCAGCATCGACCGCGTGTTGAGTACCGGAGCGCTGCGTGCGCATCTCTTGGCCGCTCGGTTGGCCGGGCCCGTGGCCACCTCGCGGGAGGAGAGCCTGCGCAGTTATCGGCTCTTCGCCGCCAGGGATCCCCGTGTCACCCTCGGGCTCGATCCCGAAGGGGTCTGGGGCGAGCGGGACTTGATCGCGTTGATGGCCGAGAAGTGCGGGGTCTCCGGCGATCCCGCGCATGTCGCCGGGCCGGATGTGATTGATCCCGAGCGGACTCTGAGTGCGCTCAGGGCCTTTGCCGAGCGGATCGGGGACGTGGCCGCACGGCGCGGGGCCGTGTTGTTCGGGACCGGGCATCCGCATCGGCTGCTCGGGTTCTACGCCGGGCTGGCAGACGCATTGTCGGCAGTGGGATGCGAAGTCCTCACACCCGCGCAGGGGCGATGTGTCGACATAACGACCCGGTTCGGCGTACGCACGTACAACCTTGAGTACGTACGAGGCGTCGCGCTGGTGAGGGAACCCGGAGTGCAGGGCGCCGCCAGTGCCACCGGCGCGCACACCCACTCGCCGCTGCCGGTTCGGGCTGCCCTGGAGGGTGTCGTGCAGGGCGGCGGGCCGCTGCCCGAGCTGGTCGTCGGGGACCATGGCTGGGTCTGCGGAGCAGGTCAGCTGGGGATCGAGGCCATCGGCCTGGCCGATACGGATGATCCGGCCTTGTTCGTCGGCGAGGCCGAGGGGCGCGTGTCCGTCGCCGTTCCGCTTGATGACGCTGTGCGGTCTGATTACTACCGACCGCTGACTCGCTATGTACTCAATCGAGCGTGTCTGTCACAGTAGGCGGCCGATGGCTGCTCCTCTTCCCCACTCGCATCACCCGCCCCTAGTCTGGGGAGTGAGCGCACAGCGACGAAGAGTCACCGGAGGGGAAGCCGGTGTGCGTCGTGTGCGGAAGGTACAGGTGGGTCATGGCTGCTGGCAGCGAGAGGCCTCTCAATGAGGTCAAGTTTCTTACCGTGGCGGAAGTCGCCTCGGTAATGCGAGTGTCGAAGATGACGGTGTATCGCTTGGTACACAGCGGTCATCTGCCGGCGATCCGGGTGGGCAGGTCCTTCCGGGTTCCGGAGCAAGCAGTTCACGAGTACCTCCGCGAATCCTTCGTGGGGGTGGAATCGGCATAGCCGGAGCCGGTCGGTTCCCCTCGGATTACGGGCTCGGAGCTCGGGCGGGTAGGCTAGGCCGACGTAGGTCGTGTGGGCCCAGACGCCCCGCACCGAGTGAAGAGAAGTGAGCGAGGGTAGTCGTGGGCTCTGTTATCAAGAAGCGGCGCAAGCGGATGGCTAAGAAGAAGCACCGCAAGCTGCTCAAGCGCACCCGCGTTCAGCGTCGCAACAAGAAGTAAGCGACAGCTGTTCGTGTCGCCGCGGCCCTCCCACCAGCACGGTGGGAGGGCCGCGGTGGTTTTCGGCCCGCTGGTAAAAGTGCGTCGCGTGGTCATCACAGGGCAACACCGAACCGCTACGGTGACGCGTGAGAGTGGGACCTAGGCGGACCTAGGCGGACCTATGGGAAGGCGCTGATCTTGGGGAAGGTCGTGCTCGTCACCGGAGTGGCCCGGCAGCTCGGAGGCCGTCTCGTACGGCGCATCCAGCGGGATCCCGAGGTGGACCGGGTCATTGGCGTCGATGCGGTGGGGCCTCAGCACCATCTCGGTGGGGCAGATTTCGTCCGAGCGGACATTCGCCAGCCCGCAATAGGGCGTGTACTGGCCGAGCACGACGTCGACACGGTCGTCCATATGGACGTCACCGGTACACCACTGGGCGCGGGCGGCCGGACGACGGTCAAGGAGACCAATGTCATCGGCACCATGCAGCTTCTCGGCGCCTGCCAGAAGTCGCCGACCGTCAAGCGGCTGGTGATCAAGTCCAGTACGAGCGTGTACGGCTCGGCTCCCCGCGATCCGGCGGTCTTCACCGAGACCACCCCGCCCAAGTCCCTGCCGAGCGGAGGCTTCGCGAAGGACGCGGTGGAGGTCGAGGGCTACGTACGCGGATTCGCGCGGCGGCGGCCCGATGTGGCGGTCTGCGTGCTGCGTTTCGCGAACATCCTCGGGCCGTGCGCGGACTCCCCGCTCGCCGAGTTCTTCTCACTGCCCGTCATGCCGACCGTGTTCGGCTACGACCCTCGGCTGCAGTTCGTCCACGAGGACGATGTGATCGACGTGCTTCGGATCGCCCTGCACGAGCCGCGTCGCGGGACGCTCAACAGCGGCACGTTCAATATCGCGGGCGACGGTGTGCTGCTGCTCTCGCAGTGCTCACGGCGGCTGGGGCGGCCCACGATGCCGGTCCTGCTGCCCGCGGTCACCTGGGTCGGCTCAGCGCTGCGCACGGTCGGTGTCACGGACTTCTCGCCCGAGCAGATCCGGCTGCTCACCCATGGCCGGGTCGTGAGCACCGACCAGATGCGCGAGACACTGGGCTTCAACCCGAAGTACACGACCGCGGAGACCTTCGCGGACTTCGCGCGCAGCCGGGGCCCGGGGCTGCTGCCGCCGGAAGCCCTGGCGAAGGCTGTGGACCAGGTGGCGGCGGCACTGCCTCGCGTGGGCAGTGCGCGTACGAAGGCCACGAAGACGACTCAGAGCGACGCCGAATAAGGAGCGCAGCCAACGATGGCGGACGCCAAGGTCATTCCGTTCGACGACGACCGTTCGCGTAACGGCGCTCAGCGCGCGGCGCGGCGACGCCCTGCGGGGAGCCGCCGGAAGGCCGAGCCCGCGGCGGTACGCGAGGTTCCGGTCAGCCCTGTGCCGGGGCCGCAGGGGGTGCTGAGGGCTTCCGGGGCGCCCGGCGAGGAGTCCGGGGCGCTCCCGCAGCCGGCGGACTCCGGTGGCGGCTGGGAGCGGCGTATCGCGGGCGGGCTGGCGTTTCTGCGCCGGCGGATCACCGGTGACTACGAGGTCGATGAGTTCGGTTACGACAAGGAGCTCACCGATCAGGTCCTGATGTCGATGGTCCGGCCGCTGTACGAGAAGTACTTCCGGGTCGAGGTGAAGGGCATCGAGAACATCCCGTCCGACGGCGGGGCCCTGGTGGTGGCCAACCACTCCGGGACGCTTCCGCTGGACGGGCTGATGATGCAGGTCGCCGTCCATGACAACCACCCGGCGAACCGGCATCTGCGTCTGCTCGCCGCGGATCTGGTCTTCATGCTGCCGGTGGTCAACGAACTGGCCCGAAAGGCCGGGCACACGCTGGCGTGCTCCGAGGACGCCGAGCGGCTGCTCCAGCGCGGCGAGGTCGTCGGGGTGATGCCGGAGGGCTTCAAGGGCATCGGCAAGCCGTTCAGCGACCGCTACAAGCTTCAGCGGTTCGGGCGCGGCGGCTTCGTGTCGACGGCGCTGCGGGCGGGGGCGCCGATCGTGCCGTGCTCGATCGTCGGGGCCGAGGAGATCTACCCGATGCTCGGCAACGCGAAGACTCTCGCGCGGCTGCTGGGGTTCCCGTACTTCCCGATCACGCCGACGTTTCCCTGGCTGGGGCCGCTGGGTGCAGTGCCGCTGCCGACGAAGTGGACGATTCAGTTCGGCGAGCCGATTCCGACGGATGGCTACCCGCCGGAGGCGGCGGAGGATCCGATGCTGATGTTCAACCTCACGGATCAGGTCCGGGAGCAGATCCAGCACACGCTGTACAAGCTGCTGGTGCAGCGCCGGTCCGTGTTTTTCTGACGCCAGTTCTTCTGAGGCCAGCTCTTCCGAGGGACGCTCTCCGACGGACGTCCTGTGACACACGTAGCGGGGAGGGTCGTCCCTCCCCGCTACGCAGAGCCAGTACTGCTAGCCGTTGTCGTCGCTGAAGCCGAGACCCGGCAGGATCCCCGGCAGCAGCGGCGGGATCGTCACATCGGGCTGGGGCGCCGTCGAGGTGTTGCCGGACGGGGAAGCCGAAGCGCCGGTCGCCGGTGGCTCGAGCAGGCCGCCCGTGCTGCCGCCGAGCAGGCCCTCGTCCGCCGTCGTGGTCGAGCCCGACGGGTTGGGCTTGCCGCTGTCGCCCAGCCGGTTGTCGCCCGAGCCGGGTGAGGCCGGTGACGTACGGCCGGGGCCGGAGGTGCGCCCGGAGTCCTGCGTGGAGCCGGACGGCTGGGAGCCGCGGCCCCTCTCCGGGGGACGGGGCAGCAGCGACTCCAGCGGGCCGACTTCTTGGTCTATGGCGTCGAAGGCGGAGTTCACCTCGTCGCCGACGTCGGTCAGCTGGACGGGCAGCCGGTCGCGCAGACCGTTCCACGCGTCGCGGTGGGACCTGGCGAACGAATTGAGCGTCGCCATCGGGCCGAGCGAGCCGTCCCGTTCGTACTCCGCGTGCAGCAGGCGGTGGCCCTCGCTCACGTCGTGCCGCATGCCGTTGAGCGCGCGGCGGACCTCGCCCAGCGATTCGTGGTCCAAGGCGCCCGTGCGGCCCCGCTCCATCAGGCGCCGGGCCTCGTTCAGGCGGGTGGACGCCTGGTCGAGATAGAGCTCGCCGCGGTCGGAGTCGTCGTCCGCCAGGCCGAGCTTGAAATCTTCCATGCCACGCTTCAGCCCGTAGAGCGAGTCACCGGGCAGCGCGTCGGAACTGGCAGCGGCCACCCCGCCGAAGGCTCCCGCGGCTACTCCGACGGTCAAACCGCCGGCTGCGAGGCCCTTCGACCAGCGGGAACGCGGCCGCAATTTCCGGAGCCCGGAGGCGCGATGAGCGCCACGGCCGGTCCGCTGCTCGGGCACCGCGGTGCCCGAGGACGCACCTGCCGAGGAGAACATCTCTTCCATGGCGGCCACGAGCTGTGCTCGCTGTACCACCTTGGCCTCGGGATCCATCTCCGGTCTCGGCAACTCGCCGAGACCGTTCGCCAGAGCCAACAGCTGTCCGTGCTCGGTCGGGTCGGCCGACTCTTCGGACTGCTCGGCCGCCTGATCTTCCAAGGCCTGGGCGAAGGCGCTCGCCCGCCGGTGCGCCGATACGTTCGCGATCACTGGCGGCACCTCCTCTCGTCATGACGATCGACTCCCCTCGGGGTCTGGAGGGTTGCACGCCTTGAGCACATCCACACGATCGAGTGAGTGGCTGCGGACATGGCGTGACCACAGGGAGCCTGCATCCCGCACAACGAGCGTCGCGGCACTTGGGTTACGCGCGAAAGATGATCGGACCAGTGCGTCATCGAGGCGTCACCGATGGTGAGTTGGGGGCCGTCAGCGGGCGTCGTCGGGAAGGAGCCGGGCAAGGGTGCGCACAGCGCGGTACTGGAGGGTCTTGATCGCGCCCTCGTTCTTGCCCATGACCTTGGCGGTCTCGGCGACCGAGAGGCCCTGCAGGAAGCGCAGAGTGACGCACTCCTGCTGCTGGGGGTTGAGCCTGCGCACGGCTTCCAGCAGGGCGGCGTTCGAAAGAGACTCCAGGACGGAGTCCTCAGGGCTGCGCTCGACCTCGTTGGCGTCGAGCATTTCGCCGGTGGTGACCTCCAGCCGGAACCGGCTGGACTTGAAGTGGTCGGCCACCAGGTTGCGGGCGATCGTGACAAGCCAGGCGCCGAAGTCCCGGCCCTGCCAGGTGAAGGTGGAGATTCGGCGCAGGGCGCGCAGGAAAGTCTCGCTGGTGAGGTCCTCCGCCGTCGCCTTTCCGCCGACCCGGTAGTAGATGTAGCGGTAGACGGTGTCGCTGTACTGGTCGTAGAGACGGCCGAAGGCTTCGGCCTCGCCCGCCTGGGCGCGCTCGACCAGTTCCATCATGCGTGCGCTGTCGCTGTCGGCACTGGGCCGGCGGGCGGTGGCCGGGGCGCCGGAACCGCCCCGGCCGCCCCGTCTGCCCACGCCCCGCCCGTCACCCGACCTCCGCCCCTCAACGACAGGGCTGCGCCCCGGCACCTTTTCGATGCCGTCGGCCAGGGCGTAGCAGGGGGCGGCGGGGCCGCTTACGGCAAGGCGGGGCATGGCGAATGCGGGGACGGCGTACGCGGTGGGGACGAAGCCGCGCAAGTGGCCGAGGACCATTGCGCGCAGCGTAGCCAGGCCCGAGGCGTCAACCCCGACGTGTGGGTACACGGGACTCCCAGAGGCAGAGCTTCCATCACGTGCAGTGCGGGACCGTTCACCCGTCGTGGGGACCGGTGGGGTCCGTCATGCGTCTGAGGAGAATAACGCTTCGTACAGGCAGTGCTACACCCAGTTGCTCAAATCGCCGTTTCCGTCGCTTCTGTTACGCCCAAGCGACGCATCAAGTAGCAGATTGTGAACGCTTGTTGATTGAATGGGGTCACGATCTGTCGTATCGAGCGGTGGGTTGTGCCCGCGCCGCGGCAACGGGACTGGCCACGGGCACGCCGGGGCAAGGCCTCCCGAATGGCCGGGGGCGCGCCGCCCGTGCCCGGTGGAAAACCGGGCAGGTGTGCGTCAGCGGCGGCGGCGGTGCAGGGCGACCGCGGCGGCGGTGCCGCCCGCGATGGCGCCCACGCCGGCGGCGGCCGGGATACCGACCTTGGCCGCCTTGCGGCCGGTCCGGTAGTCGCGCAGCCGCCACTCCAGGGCGCGCGCGTGCTTGCGCAGCTTGGTGTCCGGGTTGATGGCGTACGGATGTCCCACGAGCGACAGCATGGGGATGTCGTTGTGCGAATCGCTGTAGGCCGCGCAGCGGGTCAGGTCCAGGCCCTCGGCATGGGCCAGCGCCCGCACGGCCTCTGCCTTGGCGGGCCCGTGCAGCGGTTCGCCGACGAGCCGGCCGGTGTACACGCCGTCGACGGATTCGGCGACCGTGCCGAGCGCGCCGGTCAGGCCGAGGCGGCGGGCGATGATCGTCGCCGTCTCCACGGGGGCTGCGGTCACCAGCCAGACCTTCTGGCCCGCGTCGAGGTGCGCCTGGGCGAGTGCGCGGGTGCCGGGCCAGATGCGGTCGGCCATGTACTCGTCGTAGATCTCCTCGCCGATCGACATCAGCTCGGAGACGCGGTGGCCCTTGACGATGGACAGGGCGGACTCGCGGACGTCCTGCATATGGTCCGGGTCCTCGACGCCGGCGAGCCGGAACCAGGTCTGCTGCCAGGCGAAACGGGCCAGCTCGCGGCGCTGGAAGAACTTCCGCTTATACAGGCCGCGGCCGAAGTGGAAGATCGCGGCACCCTGCATCACGGTGTTGTCGAGGTCGAAGAAGGCCGCAGCCCGGTCGTCCCCGGCGACGGGGAATACCGGTTCGGCCGGGGCAGTGCCTTCCTTCGCTTCGAGCGCGTCGAGCTCCGCGAACTGCTGTGTCGACTTGCGCGCTGCCTCGGCTGCGGCCTCGCCTGCGAGCACGCTCCGTGCTGTGGCGGAGCGCCTGCGGGGGGTGAGCCATCCCAGTGCGGCCATGTCGTGAGCATAGCCAGTCCGTTCGGTGGTTCCCGACACGCCGGGATGCCATGGCGTGAACACTCCGCGACCGGGCTGTTAAACCGGCGGTTCGTCGCGCGGGCCACGGGGGAGCGCTGCACGTGCGAGCGGGGCGGAGAATGGCTGCATGAGTCCTGTGGTGCGGCGTACGAAGAAGAGGGCGGCCGAGCGCGTGGTGACGCTGATCGGGAAGCCGGGGTGTCATCTCTGTGACGATGCGCGGTCGGTGGTCGAGGAGGTGTGCGCCGCGACGGGTGCGTCCTTCGAGGAGAAGGACATCACCCAGGACGAAGCACTGCACCGTGCCTACTGGGAGCAGATTCCGGTCGTCCTGGTCGACGGGGAGCAGCACACCTTCTGGCGCGTGGACGCCGGACGGCTGCGCCGCGCGCTGGGCGCGTGACGACAAGGTTTGTCACCACCGTGGACGTTTTGCCGGCTCTTTCCGGCGGGTCCGGCTCTATCCGGACACGACAGGGACAGGGCACAGTAGAGCGGTCTCGGGGGCGTCATCATGAGGAGCGTGTACGGCTTTGCCCCCTTCGGCTCTTCAACGGATCCATGCGGTTCGGGGTTCCGGGATCATGTGGCCGGAATGCGTGACCCCGGTCACTTTGCGCGGACAAAGCGGACACCATCTTTGTGCACGCGTTCACAAAGACATAGCCTGCATTCGACGGGGCGGTCCTTGGACGTCTGGCCGCCTGCAGCCTCGCTCATCCCGCAGGAGCACCGTGGCAACTGGCCGAAATCACCGACCGGCGACCCGTAGCCGAGGAATCCCCGAGGCCACCGTCGCCCGGCTTCCGCTGTACCTGCGCGCACTGACCGCGCTGTCCGAGCGGTCCGTACCCACGGTTTCCTCCGAAGAGCTCGCGGCGGCCGCGGGGGTCAACTCCGCGAAGCTGCGCAAGGACTTCTCCTACCTCGGCTCCTACGGCACGCGGGGCGTCGGCTATGACGTCGAGTACCTCGTCTACCAGATCTCCCGTGAGCTCGGCCTCACCCAGGACTGGCCGGTCGTCATCGTCGGCATCGGTAACCTCGGCGCCGCGCTCGCCAACTACGGCGGGTTCGCCTCCCGCGGCTTCCGCGTCGCCGCGCTGATCGACGCCGATCCCACCATGGCAGGAAAGCCGGTCGCCGGGATTCCGGTCCAGCACACCGACGAGCTCGAGAAGATCATCAGCGACAACGGGGTGTCCATCGGTGTCATCTCGACGCCCGCCGGTGCCGCGCAGCAGGTGTGCGAGCGCCTGATCGCCGCCGGTGTCACCTCCATCCTCAACTTCGCCCCCACCGTCCTCTCCGTGCCCGACGGTGTCGATGTGCGCAAGGTCGACCTCTCGATCGAGCTGCAGATCCTCGCCTTCCACGAGCAGCGGAAGGCCGGCGAGGAGGCCGAGGCCGCGGCAGGCCGGAAGGGACCGGACGGGGACATGCCCGCCGTGATGCCGGCATGAGCCTTCTGGTCGTCGGACTGAGTCACCGCAGCGCGCCGGTGAGCGTGCTGGAGCGGGCCTCGCTGTCTGCGGACGCGCAGGTCAAGCTGCTCCAGGACACGCTGGCCGCGGAGCCCGCCACCGAGGCCGCGGTGCTGGCCACGTGCAACCGCATCGAGCTGTACGCGGACGTGGACAAGTTCCACGCGGGTGTCGCCGAGCTGTCCACGCTGCTCGCGCAGCACAGCGGCGTGGGGCTCGAGGAACTCACTCCTTATCTCTACGTGCACTACGAGGACCGGGCGGTCCACCACCTCTTCTCGGTGGCCTGCGGCCTGGACTCCATGGTGGTCGGCGAGGGCCAGATCCTCGGGCAGATCAAGGACGCCCTCGCGCTCGGGCAGGAACTGCACACCGCGGGCCGCCTGATCAACGACTTCTTCCAGCAGGCGCTGCGTGTCGGCAAGCGCGCGCACAGCGAGACCGGGATCGACCGGGCCGGGCAGTCGCTCGTCACCTTCGGACTCGAGCAGCTGGCGGACGGCGCGGACGTCGAAGAGTGGGCCGCGGACAAGCGAGTGCTCGTGATCGGCGCGGGCTCGATGTCCTCGCTCGCCGCGACGACGCTCGCGCGCCTGGGTGTACGTGAACTGGTCATCGCCAACCGGACGCTGGAGCGCGCCGAGCGCCTTGCCGCGGCGCTGGGCGAGCCCAGTGGGGTGACGGCGCGCGCGGTGCCGATGGACGGCCTCGCCGGGGAGCTGACACGTGCCGACGCCGTGGTCTCGTGCACCGGTGCGACGGGTCTTGTCCTGACGGCCGAGTCGATCGCGGCGGCCCTCGCGGTGGCGCCCTCCGCACAGGACACCGGTGCGGGCGACAGGCTGCGCGCGCCGGACGGCAGCCTGGTGGCGCGCCTTGCCGCGGCGGCGGCACGGGACGGCCGTGTGGCCGACAAATCGCTCGCGGGGACGTCGTTCGGTGACACGGGTGTGAGTAACACCGGTACGGACGATGCGGACTCCGGCCGGGGCTCCGAGGGCCGTGCCGACAGCGGGCCGGATGATGCCTGCCCGGTGGAACCGGACGGCCGGCACGCCGACGAGCTCGCGCAGCACGGCGCCTGGGTCGACAACGCGGTACGCAGCCGTACCGCTTCCGGACCCCGGACGACGCGGGCCGACGGAGACGTACGGATCGCGCTGCTCGATCTCGCCATGCCGCGGGACATCGACGGCGCCGTCCACCGCCTCGCCGGTGTGCGGCTGGTCGACATCGAGTCCCTCGCCGAGGCCTCCGCCGACGCCCCCATGGCCGCCGATGTGGACCAGGTGCGGCGCATCGTCTCCGACGAGGTCGCCGCCTTCGGCGCGGCCCAGCGCGCCGCGCACATCACTCCGACCGTCGTCGCCCTGCGCACCATGGCCGCCGATGTCGTCGCCGGTGAGATCGCGCGGCTGGAGGGCCGGTTGACCGGTCTGGACGAGAAGCAGCGTGCCGAGATCAACCAGACCGTTCGCCGCGTCGTCGACAAGCTCCTGCACGCGCCCACCGTGCGGGTCAAGCAGCTGGCCGGCGAGCCCGGAGGCGCCGGGTACGCGGACGCGCTGCGGACACTCTTCGACCTCGACCCGGAGACGGTCGCATCCGTCAGCCGGGCCGACATGAATGACCCGAATCGAGGGCGAGTATGACCGATAGGGCACTGAGGCTCGGGACCAGGCGCAGCAAGCTGGCCATGGCCCAGTCCGGGCAAGTGGCTCAGGCGGTGCGCCAGTTGACCGGCCGGCCCGTCGAGCTCGTCGAGATCACCACGTACGGAGACACCTCCCGTGAGCATCTCGCGCAGATCGGCGGTACGGGGGTCTTCGTCACCGCCCTGCGGGACGCCTTGCTGCGGGGTGACGTCGACTTCGCCGTCCACTCCCTGAAGGACCTGCCCACCGCGCAGCCCGACGACCTGACGCTGGCGGCCGTGCCGCCGCGCGAGGACCCGCGGGACGCGCTGGTGGCCCGCGACGGGCTGGCCTTCGACCGGCTGGCTGCTCCTTCCCCAAGGGGGGCTGCCCGGATCGGCACCGGTTCGCCGCGCCGCATGGCGCAGCTCAACGCGTACGCCCGTGCGCACGGCCTGAGCATCGAGACCGTGCCGATCCGCGGCAATGTCGACACCCGGATCGGATACGTACGCAGCGGAGAGCTGGACGCCGTGGTGCTTGCCGCGGCCGGGCTCAACCGCCTCGGCAGGATCGACCAGGTCACCGACTTCCTGCCGGTCGACTCCGTCCTGCCCGCCCCCGGCCAGGGGGCACTGGCGATCGAGTGTGCCGCGGTCAACGCGGACCTCGCCGCCGCGCTCGCCGAGCTCGACGACCCGTTCACGCGGGCCGCCGTGACCGCCGAGCGTTCCCTGCTCGCCGCCCTGGAGGCCGGCTGCACCGCACCTGTTGGTGCGCTGGCCGACCTGCTGGCCGACGGACAGGTTTTCACCGAAATGCGCCTGCGCGGCGTCGTCGGCACGACCGACGGCTCGACGCTGGTGCAGCTGTCCACCACCGGTCCCGTACCCACGTCGCACGGCGACGCCATCGCGCTCGGTCGCGAACTCGCGTCCGAGATGCTCGCCAAGGGTGCGGCCGGTCTTATGGGGGAGCGAGCACTTTGAGCCCCACCAGCCCCACCAACAACGCATCCTCGACGCTCTCGGCACACGGGCACGTCACTTTCCTCGGCGCCGGTCCCGGCGACCCCGGACTGCTGACTCTGCGCGCCGTCGAAGCGCTCGCGGGCGCGGACGTACTGATCGCCGAACCGGATGTGCTCGACGTCGTACGCAGCCATGCGCGGGCGAATGTAAGCACGCCTGAACTGACGGTTGTTGACGACGCGTCAACAGCCGCCGGAATCCCCGTCCTCAGGGATGCGGCCAATCTTGTCATGGAGGCCGCGCGCAACGGCAAGCGGGTCGTGCGTGCGGTGACCGGCGATCCCGGCCTGGACACCGACGCAGGTCAGGAGATGCTCGCCTGCGCCGCGGAGGGGATTCCCTTCGAGGTCGTGCCCGGTGTGGCCACCGCGGTGGGTGTGCCCGCCTACGCCGGTGTGCCGCTGCGTGACGCGCAGGGTACGGACGTCCGCTTCGTCGACGCCCGTACCGCGAGCGAGCGTTGCTGGACCGAGGTCGGCGCCAGCGACGGCACGGTCGTCGTCTCCACGACGCTGGAAACGGTCGCCGCGGCCGCGGGCGAGCTGGTGGCCGCGGGCCGCAAGCCCGACACCCCGCTGACCGTCACCGCCGCGGGGACCACGACGCGGCAGCGGACGTGGACCGCGACGCTCGGCACGATCGCCCAGACCCTGAAGCAGGCGAAGGTGCTGCCGGCGCCCGACGGCCACCAGCCCGTCATAGCCGTGGTCGGTGAGCGCAGTGCCGCCGCTCAGCGCGACCAGCTCGCGTGGTTCGAGTCCAAGCCGCTGTTCGGCTGGAAGGTGCTCGTGCCGCGGACCAAGGAGCAGGCGGCGTCGCTCTCCGACCAGCTTCGTTCGTACGGCGCGGTGCCGCACGAGGTTCCGACGATCGCCGTCGAACCGCCGCGGACACCGCAGCAGATGGAGCGCGCGGTCAAGGGCCTGGTGACGGGCCGCTACGAGTGGATCGCCTTCACCTCGGTGAACGCCGTGAAGGCGGTACGGGAGAAGTTCGAGGAGTACGGGCTCGACGCGCGGGCCTTCGCGGGGATCAAGGTCGCGGCGGTGGGGGAGCAGACCGCGGCCTCACTGGTGGACTTCGGCGTGAAGCCGGACCTTGTACCGAGCGGTGAGCAGTCAGCGGCCGGTCTCCTGGAGGACTGGCCGCCGTACGACCCTGTCTTCGACCCGATCGACAGGGTCTTCCTGCCGCGGGCCGACATCGCGACCGAGACCCTGGTCGCGGGCCTGATCGAACTCGGCTGGGAGGTCGACGACGTCACGGCCTACCGGACCGTACGGGCGTCGCCGCCGCCGGCGGACACACGCGAGGCGATCAAGGGCGGCGGCTTCGACGCGGTCCTGTTCACGTCGTCGTCGACGGTGCGGAACCTGGTGGGTATCGCGGGCAAGCCGCACAACGTGACCGTCATCGCGTGCATCGGTCCTGCGACCGCGAAGACCGCGGAGGAGCACGGGCTGCGGGTGGACGTGCTGTCCCCCGAGCCGTCGGTGCACAAGCTCGCGGAGGCGCTCGCGGAATTCGGGGCGCGGCGGAGGGTGGCGGCGCTGGAGGCGGGCGAGCATGTGACGCGGCCGAGCGAGCGGCGGCCGGGGGGTCGGCGTCGGCGCACCACGTAGCGCCGACGGTGCGGGTTCCGCGGGGCGGGGCGGGGGTTTGTTCCCCCACCCCGCCCCTTCCCGTAACCGGGGGCGGAGCCCCCAGCCCCCCGTCCGCTTCGCGGCGCGAACCGGGGCTCCGCCCCAGACCCCGTATGCGACCTTCGGCCGCATGTCCTCAAACGCCGGACGGGCTGAAATTCAGCCCTCCGGCGTTTGAGGAGCGGGGGTCCGGGGGCGGAGCCCCCGGTTACGGGAAGGGGCGGGGTAGGGGAACAGGCCCCGCGCAGCGGCACCGCCCGCGCCGACGGGCTGTCGGTACGTGCGCCCCCCGGACGGGCGTACCGTTCCCGTATGACTGCGTACGGATCCTTCCCCGGCGCGCGGCCACGGCGGCTGCGCACCACCCCCGCCATGCGCCGCATGGTCGCCGAGACTCGCCTGCACCCCGCCGATCTGATCCTTCCCGCCTTCGTCCGGGAGGGCATCCGCGAGCCGGTGCCGATCACCGCGATGCCCGGCGTCGTGCAGCACACCCGGGACACACTGCGGAAGGCCGCCGTCGAGGCGCTGGAGGCGGGTGTCGCCGGGATCATGCTGTTCGGGGTCCCGGAGGACGCGAAGAAGGACGGCGCGGGGACCGCGGGGACGGACCCGGACGGGATTCTGCAGGTCGCGATCCGGGACGTGAAGGCCGAGGTCGGGGACGAGCTCGTGATCATGTCCGACCTGTGTCTGGACGAGTACACGGACCACGGCCACTGCGGCGTCCTGGACGCGGACGGCCGCGTCGACAACGACGCCACCCTTGAGCGGTACGCAGAGATGGCTCAGGTCCAGGCCGACGCCGGTGTCCATGTCGTCGGCCCCAGCGGCATGATGGACGGCCAGGTCGGCGTCATCCGCGACGCGCTCGACCAGACGGGCCACGAGGACGTCTCGATCCTCGCCTACACGGCGAAGTACTCGTCGGCCTTCTACGGGCCCTTCCGCGAGGCCGTCGGCTCCTCCCTCACGGGCGACCGCAAGACGTACCAGCAGGACCCGGCCAACCTCCGCGAGTCCCTGCGGGAGCTGGCGCTGGACCTCGAAGAGGGCGCCGACATGGTCATGGTCAAGCCCGCGGGCCCCTACCTCGATGTGCTGGCCAAGGTCGCCGAGTCCGTCGACGTGCCGGTCGCCGCGTACCAGATCAGCGGTGAGTACGCGATGGTCGAGGCCGCCGCCGAGAAGGGCTGGATCGACCGGGACAAGGCCATCCTGGAGACCCTGACCGGTATCCGGCGGGCCGGTGCGCAGATGATCCTCACCTACTGGGCGACCGAGGTCGCGCGCACCCTCTGAGCGGCGAAGAGCGGGACATGGTGTGGCCGCGGGCCGGGGGAATGTTCTCCCCGGCCCGCGGCCCGTTGTGGGGGGTGGTCAGCAGTACAGGTTGGATCCGGTGGGCACACCGAGGATCTGCGTGAACTGCGTGTAGCTGTTCACGCGGCTCTGGACCTGGGCCGGGTTCTTGCCGTCGCACTCCAGCGAGCCGTTGATCGAGCGGATGGTCTGGCCGAAGCCCGCCTGGTTCACCATCGCGTTGTGCGGGGTCATTGAGCCTGGGCCGTTCTGGGTGTTCCAGTACCAAAGGCCCGTCTTCCAGGCCACGGCCGCGTCGTTCTGCACAAGCCAGGGGTTGTTCAGCAGATCGATGCCGAGTGCGTCGCCCGCCGCCTTGTAGTTGAAGTTCCAGCTGAGCTGGATCGGCCCGCGGCCGTAGTACGCCGCCTGGCCCGCCGGGCAGCCGTAGGACTGGCTCCAGTCGCAGTAGTGCGGGTAGTTGGCCTGGTTCTGCTCCACGATGTGGACGAGGCCGCCCGTCTCGTGGTTCACGTTCGCCAGGAAGGCTGCGGCCTCCTGCTTCTTGACCGTGTCGCTGCCGGTGTTCGCGAAGCCGGGGTACGCGCCGAGCGCGGCCTTCAGGCCGCTGTACGTGTAGAACGAATTCCGGTTCGGGAACATCTGGTTGAACTGCGCCTCGCTCACGACGAAGCCCGAGGGGTCCGGGTCCCCGCCGCCGCTGCAGCTGTACGGGTCCCAGAACCAGGTGCTGATCGTCGGGTCATAGCCCGGGTTGTCGTGCTCGGCTATGTAGTACTTGCCGTCCGTGTATCTGACAACGTTGCCGGTGGCGTACCAGGTACCGGCCGACCAGTTCGGTGCGGAGGTACAGGCGTCCGCGGTGGCGGCGGTGGCGGCGGGCACGAAGACCGCCGCCAGTCCGCTTCCTACGAGGATGGCGATCAGCAACGCCAGGATGCGGTGTCGTCTCAACACTCGATCACTCCTTAGCACGTAACGGCCGTGCCGTGGTGGGGGGTTGTGAGCCACACTCAAGCGCGCTTGACGTGATCGAGTCAAGGTATAGACCAATCCGAATCACGGTCAGCCGGAAACCGCTTCTGCGGTCAGTCCCACCAGAAGGTCCAGTGCTGTTTCCCCAGCAGGCCCTCCGCCGCGTACTCGCGGATCGTGTCGTACCCCTGCCGGACGTTGTCCGGGCAGAACGCGTGGTGCTCGGCAGCGACGGCGAGCGCATCCGTCATCGTGCTGGGCGGGGCCGCGACTGACACGTCCAGGCGATCGAAGTGGAGTGCGACGACGCGCATTCCGAAACGGTCCTCCCAGGAACGCAGGATGGTGGACAGCGGGCCCGTCTCGTAGTGGTTGCCCGCGGCGGTCCAGCCCAGCGCGCTGGGGATGTCCGCGCTGCGGCGTACGGGTATCAGCCCGGCCCGGGCGTCGGGCAGCCGACCGGCCTTCATCAGCTCGCCCGCGACCCGGGCGGCCGTGACGTCGGGATCGCCCAACCGCTCGCCCGCGGGGGCGAGGCCCGGCCACTCGGATGTGAACGGGGCGATGGTGTCCGCGTCGGCCTCGGCATCGTTCTCCGCCATGTCGTAGTCCCACAGAGATGCCAGGGCCTCTTCGACGTCGAAGTCGTCCGGGTGCGACACACGGTCGAGATCGAGGTCCCGGTCCCAGGTGAGGGAGCGGTCCTCGTCGTTGACGAGCAGCACCGGGTGCATGCCGGACGCCTCCCGGGCGGGGAGCAGGCGCGCCCAAGTGTTCAGTTGAGCAGGCTCGTTCGCGTACCAGAGGGACGGCTGGACGCGCATCGCACCTGGCGGCAGGTCGAGGCCGAGTGCGTTCGGGTTGATCACCATGCAGGCGACTCTAGGGGTCGCCACTGACAAATGGTTCAGCGCAGGGTGGTGGTGAACGCGGCCCAAGTGGCGGGGGTGAGGGTGAGCATGGGGCCGTCGGGGTTCTTTGAGTCCCGGACGTGGACGGCGGCGGGGTGGGTGGCAATCTCGACGCACGCGCCGCCTTCGCTGCCGCTGTAGCTGGACTTGCGCCAGTCGTACGCGACTTCGAGGCAGGCCCCGCCTTGCTCGCTGCTGTAGCTCGACTTGAACCACTTCAGTGCGGTGCTCATTGGTCTCCTAGCAGCCGGTCCAACAGGCCCTTCGTTTCCTCGGGGTTGAGGGCTTGCGTCCGCAGCATCGCATATTTCTGTGCCAGGATGCTGACCTCGTCAGGGGCGGAGACGAGCTGGCTGCCGCGCTGGGTTTCGGTATAGGCCAGGTGTTGATGGTCTGGCGTTTCGAGGAGGATGAACGGGCCGTCGAGCGCTGCATGGGTTTCACGGCCGAAAGGCATGAGCTGGAGGACGATTCCCGGCAGATCAGCGCAGGCGCGGAGATACCGGAGCGTCTCCTCGTGCACCGCATAGCCTCCGAGGCGGTCCCGCACAATCGCTTCGGAGATGATGAAGCTGGCGGTTGGGGGCACCTTGCGATGCAGGATCTCCTGCCGCTCCAGGCGAGCCACCACTTGGGCGCCGATCTCTTGCTCAGAGAGGATGGGCACCTTGCTGCGGAACACGGCGCGTGCGTAACTCTCCGTCTGTAGCAAGCCGGGCAGTACCTGGTTTTCGAACCACGAGAGCGCAATCGCATCGCGCTCCAGGTCCATGTACTGCTCCGCCCACGCCGGGATCAGATCAATCTCCGGCATGTTGTCCACCGCCGTCTCCAGCGCCCCCTTCGTATCGAGAACCCGGTCCAGCACCCTCGCCATGTCCGGTTTCAGCGGGCGGCGCCCCTGTTCAATCGACGCGATCGTCTCCTCGTGCACGCAGACCCGATCGGCCAACTCGCGCTGTGTGATCGCGGCAAAGTCCCGGAACCGGCCCACCAGCGCGCCGACGAGCTTCATCGCTGACGTGTTTCTCCGCTGCCGCCTTCTGGGGTGCATGCCCGTCCAACTCCCCACCCATGTCCGTACGTCACGCTCTTGGGACCCGTACGGATTTCTTGTACGGGCTCGCGTACTGCACCACCGTAGTCACAGTCAGTGACGCTCGTCTCATGGAAGACGTGATTCAACAGCGCTGCCTGCGCGAGCAGTTCTACCGACGTGAGCGACGATCTGTGCCCGCTGCCAGGGAGTTCGTACGGACGGCCGTGACCGACTGGGGGCTCGGCGCGCGGATGGACGATGTACTGCTCTGCGTGAGCGAGCTGGCCACCAACGCCCTCGTGCACGGTGTTCCACCCGGGCGCGGCTACCGGCTGAAGCTGTGGCTGCATGGGGCCGGGGTATTGCGCGTCGAGGTGCATGACAGCGGCGGCGGGCTGCCGTCCCTCCAGGAGCCGGACGGGGAGTCGGGGCGGGGGCTCCTGCTCGTGGCCGCGCTTGCCGACAAGTGGGGGGTCGACGAGCGCGATCCGGGGAAGATCGTCTGGTGCGAGTTCGCCGTCAGCGCTTGAGCAGGTCGGCGGTGCGGGACAGGCCGTCGGCCTCGTATCCCTCGGCCCACAAGTACCGACTCATAAGTCAGGTACGCACCATTCGGTAAGTGATGTGGTGATCACCGGCCCGGCGGCGCACTCTGGAGAGGTACCGCTGGAGGTGGTCCGCCATGCAGACACTCGTCGGATGGCATGTCGAGATGGAATTCCAGGAAGAAGGCGACCGGACCAGGGCGGCCGCCATGGTGAGACTGGGCGACGGCACGGAAATCCGCGGCCACGGTAATGCCCAGCGTCACCACTCCGACCCGGAGCAGCTCCGGGTCGGCGAGGAGATCTCGGGCGCGCGGGCGCTCATGGACATCGCCTCGCAACTCCTTCAGAAGGCTCATGTGGAGATCGACGAGGCTTCTGGCCGGACGTCGCACGCGCTGAAGTGACGGGCCCAGCAGGGCTCAGTAGGCGAGGGCGTCGGACATGCTGCTCTGCCAGTAGCTGACACTCGCGTTGTTGTCGAGGTAGGTGCCGGCAGGGAGCTTCAGCATGTCCGGCGCCGTGTCGGTCGAGCCGGACCCGTCGCGCGGGGCGAAGTGGATGGTCAGGTTCTTCGCCGTACGCCCGTTCTGGCCGCTGCCGTCGGCGGACGACAGGAGGATCGAGGCGTAGGCGGACTCTCCGGGGGAGAGGCTGACAACGGCCTGCGGCTTGCTGTCATCCATGATCTGGGTGACGGCCTGGTCCTGGTCGAAGCGGAGGAGCGGGGCGTGATAGGCGTTGCACGCCCGGGAGCCGGTGTTGGTCATCGTGAGCAGCAGGTGGTTGATGGGGCGGCTGACCCTGCTGACGGTGACCTTGGTGTTCTCCCCGATGCAGGCGGAGGTGCCGGAGCCCTTACCGGTGCCCGTGCCTGTTCCGCCTCCCTTTCCGTTGCCCGCGGGGGTCTGCTTGGCGCCTCCCGCAGGCTGCTTGGAGTTGTCGGCGGCCGGGGTCGGGACGGCGGGCGCGCCCGTGGACACAGTCGCCGGGGCCGATGCGTCCGGCTTCTTCCCGTCGTCGGCGCGGTCGTCGGAGGACTGGCACGCGGTCAGTGAGAGGGCGG
This sequence comes from Streptomyces sp. SLBN-118, assembly GCF_006715635.1. NCBI lineage: Bacteria > Bacillati > Actinomycetota > Actinomycetes > Kitasatosporales > Streptomycetaceae > Streptomyces > Streptomyces sp. SLBN-118. Next base: position 3,404,447 of record NZ_VFNP01000001.1, on the reverse strand, counting down.
CCAGCAGGGCGGTGGCGGCTACGACGGTGTTGCGCATGATGTTCGGTTCTCCCCGTGTGGATGGTCTGTTGGGTCAGTAACGGCAGATGAGGGCCGTGACGATCGCCGTCGAAGCGATCAGTACGAGCAACGCCACGGCGTCAATGAGGCAGTTGCGGATACGGCTTTGCATTGATCACAGGCTGGGCGACCGCGGATTCCGGCCGCAACGCCCCACGAACCATTGGGGACGGTGGAATGACGGCGCGTACTGTGACCTGGGCGGACATCCCGTCCCTGGAACGGTGTTCTGGGACAGTCGGCAGGGCTTACGAGGGGGAACACGGCAGTGGCGACGTCAGAGGCTGAGGATTTCGCGGCCTTGCTGAGGGAGCTGAAGGACCGTTCTGGGCGCAGCTACGGCGCACTCGCGGGCAAGCTCCACGTCAGTACGTCCACGCTCCACCGGTACTGCAACGGCGACGCCGTACCCACCGATTACGCGCCCGTGGAACGGCTCGCGCGGCTGTGTGCGGCCACGCCGGACGAGCTCGTGGAGCTGCACCGGCGCTGGATCGTGGCGGACGGGGCGCGGCGGCGAGCCCGGGCCGAGGTTTCACAGGCCCTGGAGGCCGATGGTCCGGTTGATGCCCCGGAGCCCGAGGCCGCGGAGGAGGACGGCGCCGCGGAGGAGCCCGGCGTCGTGGAGGAGTCCGGCGTCGCGGCCCGCGGCCGCGGCGGCAAGCGGATCCGAATCGCCCTTGCCGCAGGGGCTGTTGTCGCTCTCGCCGTGCCCGCCGCCTTCGTCGTCAGCCACGCGGCCACGGGGAACGAGGACGGGAAGCGGCCCGACAGCGTCTCCGGTGCCAGTGCCCCGCCCGGCACAGCCGCACCACGCGCCACGTCCCCCAGTGCCTCACCGAGCGGCAGCCCTTCCGCGAGCGCGTCGCCGACCGGGAGCCCGTCGGCCGCGACAACTCCGAGCCGCCGAGCCACGCCCCCGGCGACGGGCGGCGTACCGCTGAAGGTGGGTGTCAGCTCGTACAACTGGGACGAGCCCTGCGGGCAGTACTACCTGCTGGACCAGGCACCCGACGCGGTCCCGCCGCCGCCCGCACCGCAGGACTCCCGCGGTTGGGCCCGTGCGCTGGGTGGCGTCGACGGCGGCCACATGCGGCTCCAGCTGACTGCCACGGGCAAGACCGAGGAGTCGGTGGTGCTGAATGCCGTGCACGTACGCGTCGTGGGGCGCAAGGCGCCGCTCGGCTGGGACGCGTACTCGATGGGAGACGGCTGCGGCGGCGGTGTCACACCGCAGACCTTCGACATCGACCTGGACGCGTCGCATCCCCTGGTGAAGCCCGTGGCGGGACAGGACGGGGACACCGTCGTGCCCGCCAAGGACTTCCCGTACAAGGTCGCGTCCAACGACCCTCAGGTGCTCAACCTCGACGTCCACACCGAGGGACACGACGTGAGCTGGTACCTGGAGCTCGACTGGAGCAGCGGGGACCGGCGGGGCACGGTTCGTGTCGACGACGGCGGGAAGCCGTTCCGTGCGAGCGCGATCGAGGGACGGAAGCAGTACGGCTGGTGGCCGGACAGGAGCGCCTGGGTCGCGCAGACCGCTTCCTGAGGGTCTCTGAAGGTCTCTGAGGGTCAGTCGACCCTCAGAGACCCTGAGTGTCAGAGACGCTCGGGGGTGCGGATGCCGAGGAGCGCCATGCCCTGGTGCAGCGTGCGGGCCGTCATGTCGCAGAGCAACAGGCGGTTCTCGGCGACCTCACGCGCAGGCGCGGGCTTGATGACCGGGCACTTGTCGTAGAACGTCGTGAACAGCGACGCCAGCTGGTAGAGGTACGCGGCCAGCTTGTGCGGCTCGTACGAGCCCGCGACCTCCGCCAGCGTCTCGCCGAACTGGTCCAGGTGCAGACCCAACGCCCGCTCCGCCGCAGCCAGTTCGAGCTCCGGGTGCGCGGCCGGTTTGACCTCGCCCGCCTTCCGGAGGATCGACTGGATACGGGCGTACGCGTACTGCAGGTACACGGACGTGTCGCCGTTCAGCGAGACCATCTGGTCCAGGTCGAACTTGTAGTCCCGGGCCGCCGACGTCGACAGGTCGGCGTATTTGATCGCGCCGATGCCCACCTGCGTGCCGCGCTCCGCGATCTCTTCCTCGGTGAGCTGGTTCTGGACGTCCTTCTCGCGAACGACCGCCGTCGCCCGCTCGATCGCCTCGTCCAGCAGGTCCACCAGCCGTACCGTCTCGCCCTCACGGGTCTTGAAGGGCTTGCCGTCCTTGCCGAGCACCGTGCCGAACGCCAGCTGGACGGCCTTGACCTCGTCGTTCAGCCAGCCTGCCCGGCGCGCGGTCTCGAAGACCATCTTGAAGTGCAGCGACTGCCGGGCGTCCACGACATAGATGAGCGTGTCCGCTTTGAGCTTTTGCACCCGGTCGCGGATGGCGGAGAGGTCGGTGGCCGCGTAGCCGTAACCGCCGTTGCTCTTCCTGACGATGAGCGGGGTCGGGTTGCCGTCCGGTCCCTTCACGTCGTCGAAGAACACGCACAGCGCACCCTCCGAGCGGACCGCGACGCCCGCCTCCTCCAGCAGGCGGCAGGTCTCGTCGAGCATGTCGTTGTAGCCGGACTCGCCGACGATGTCCGGGTCGCGGATCTCCATGTCGAGCTTGTCGAAGACCGAGTAGAAGTAGATCTTCGACTCGTCGACGAACCGCTGCCAGTGGGCGCGGGTCTCGGGGTCCCCGGCCTGCAGGGACACCACCCGGTCGCGGGCACGCTCCTTGAATGCCTCGTCGGAGTCGAAGAGTGCGCGCGAAGCCTTGTAGATGCGGTCGAGGGACGACATCGCCTCCTCGCCGGTGACCTCTTCGCCCTCGTGGTCCAGCTCGTGCGGGTGCTCGATCAGGTACTGGATGAGCATGCCGTACTGGGTGCCCCAGTCGCCGATGTGGTGGCGCCTGATCACCTTCTCGCCCGCGAACTCCAGGATCTGGACCATCGCGTCGCCGATCACCGCGGAGCGGAGGTGGCCGACGTGCATCTCCTTGGCCACGTTCGGCTGGGCGTAGTCGATCACCGTGGTGCCCGGGTTCTGCGCGTACGGGACGCCGAGCCGGTCGTCGGTGGCGCGCGCGGCGAGGGTCTTCACGATCGCCTCGTCGGTGAGAGTGATGTTGAGGAAGCCGGGGCCCGACACCTCGATCTCCTCGATCAGGTCACCGGAGGGCAGGCCCGCGACGACCTTGGCCGCCAGCTCGCGAGGGTTGCCCTTCAGCTTCTTGGCGAGCGCGAGGATGCCGTTGGCCTGGAAGTCGGCCCGGTCGCTACGTCGCAGCAGGGGGTCGGCGGAACCGGCCTCCGGCAGAGCTGCCGAGAGGACGTCCGCGAGGCGCTGCTGCACGGTCGAAGCGAGGGAAGGGACCGAGGCCATGAGCTTCCGTTCTTGTCGAGTCTCGTCGGGAGGGCTATTTCGGTTGTCAAGTGTCCCATGGGGCAGCAACCTCTTTCTCCCGGGATTTCTCCCCGGAATCAGCAAGGCGATGAGCAACCTCAGAGGGAGCCGTTCCGTCTGGGACAATGGCGTACGACGCCTGTCGAGAACCCAAGAGAACTCCAAGCATTCAAGGACGTGCCGATCGTGGCTCAGAGCAGCACCGAGACCGACTGGGTCTCCCGTTTCGCGGACGAGGTCATCGCCGAGTCGGAGCGACGTGCGCCTGGCAAACCGGTCGTCGTCGCGTCCGGCCTCTCGCCCTCCGGGCCGATCCACCTGGGCAATCTGCGTGAGGTGATGACCCCGCACCTGGTCGCCGACGAGATCCGGCGTCGCGGGTACGAGGTCCGCCACCTGATCTCCTGGGACGACTACGACCGGTACCGCAAGGTCCCGAACGGCGTGCCGGGTGTGGACGGCTCGTGGGGCGAGCACATCGGCAAGCCCCTGACCTCGGTGCCCGCGCCGGCCGGCTCGGACCACGCGAACTGGGCCGAGCACTTCAAGGCCGCGATGACCGCGTCCCTGGCCGAGCTGGGCGTCGAGTACGACGGCATCAGCCAGACCGATCAGTACACCTCCGGTGTGTACCGCGAGCAGGTCCTGCACGCGATGAAGAACCGGGCGAAGATCGACGCGATCCTCGACCAGTACCGCACGAAGAAGGCGCCCGCGAAGAAGTCGCAGAAGCCGCTCGACGAGGCGGAGTTGGAGGCGGCGGAGGGATCCGGCGCGGCCGCCGAGGACGACGGCAGCGGCGGGACCGCGGGCTACTTCCCGTACAAGCCCTACTGCGGGCAGTGCGAGAAGGACCTCACCACCGTCACCTCGTACGACGACGAGACCACCGAGCTGACCTACGTCTGCACGGCGTGCGGCCACGGCGAGACGGTGCTGCTGAGCGAGTTCAACCGCGGCAAGCTGGTCTGGAAGGTCGACTGGCCCATGCGCTGGGCGTACGAAGGCGTGATCTTCGAGCCGAGCGGCGTCGACCATTCCTCGCCGGGATCGTCGTTCGTCGTCGGCGGGCAGATCGTGCGCGAGATCTTCGACGGAGTGCAGCCGATCGGCCCCATGTACGCGTTCGTGGGGATCTCCGGGATGGCGAAGATGTCGTCCTCGCGCGGAGGCGTGCCGACGCCGGCGGACGCGCTGAAGATCATGGAGCCGCAGCTGCTGCGCTGGCTGTACGCGCGCCGCAAGCCGAACCAGTCCTTCAAGATCGCCTTCGACCAGGAGATCCAGCGGCTGTACGACGAGTGGGACAAGCTGGAGTCGAAGGTCGTGGACGGGACCGCGCTGCCGGCGGACGCCGCGGCGTACTCGCGCGCCGCGCGCACGGCGGCGAAAGAGCTGCCGCGGACGCCGCGGCCGCTGCCGTACCGCACGCTCGCGTCGGTCGCCGACATCACGGCCGGGCACGACGAGCAGACGATCCGCATCCTCAGCGACCTCGATCCGTCCAACCCGCTGTCCTCCCTGGACGAGGTCCGGCCCCGGCTGGACCGCGCCGAGAACTGGATCACGTCGCAGGTCCCGGCGGAGGCGCGGACGGTCGTGCGCTCCGAGCCCGACGCGGAGCTGCTGTCGTCGCTGGACGAGCAGGGCCGCGAGTCGCTGCGGCTGCTTCTGGAGGGCCTGGACACGCACTGGTCCCTGGACGGCCTGACGACGCTGGTCTACGGCGTACCGAAGGTGATGGAGGGCCTGGCGCCGGATGCCAAGCCGACGCCGGAGCTGAAGGTGGCGCAGCGGACGTTCTTCGCGCTGCTGTACCACCTGCTGGTGGGCAAGGACACGGGGCCGAGGCTGCCGACGCTGCTGCTCGCGGTGGGGGCGGAGCGGGTGCGGAAGCTGCTGGGCGCGTAGTCCGCTGCGCGGTGCGGGTTTCGCGGGGCGGGGGTTTGTTCCCCCCCGCCCTTTCCCGTAACCGGGGCTCCGCCCCCCCGCCTCATGCGCCGGTGGGGGCTCCGCCCCCCGGACCCCGGCGCCTCAAGCGCCGGTGGGGCTGGCTTTCTGGGCCCTGCCCCCCACCTGGCTCCGCAAGCGTCGGCGGGGCTGAATTCAGCCCGTCCGGCGTTTGAGGACATGCGGCCGAAGGTCGCATTCGGGGACCAGGGGCGGAGCCCCCCGTTCGCGCCGCGAGGCGGACGGGGGGCTGGGGGCTTGCCCCCAGTTCGGGAAAGGGCGGGGTGGGGAACAGGCCCCGCGCAGCGGCACCGCACCCGCACCCCCGGCCGCGTCAGGCGATGTGTTCCGCCTCAAGGTCCGCCTGGAAGCGGGTCTTGAACTCGGGCATCAGCTGGCGCAACAGCGCCGCGCTGCGCGGGTGGCGGATGCCATGCGCGTCCGAGAGGTGTATGTCGAGCTGCTCGGTGCTAGGCCAGTCGCTGTGTTCCTTCACGTACGACTCGAAGACCGGGTACGCCAGCTCCCGGAACTCCGCGGCGTCGGCCGGCGGCTCCGGGAACTCCTCCTGGACGGGCTCCGGCGCGGGGGCCTCGACGCGTTGGCCGGGAACCATGCCGCCGAGCGGCCGGGTGCGGCCCGGGCCCGCGGGAACGCGGACCGGGGTGGGCTCCAGGCCCTCCACGTACGTCGGGTTGAAGGCGCTCTCGTACGCCTCCTGGTACGCCTCCTGCGGGACCTGCGGCGCGGCGAACCACGGGCTCTCGTGGTTGGCGGGGCGGCCCTGCTCGTACGGCTCCTGCTGTTCCCGCTGTCCCTGCTCGTACGGCTGCTCGTACTGCTCGGGCCCGCGCTCCTGCGTCCACTCCTGAGCCCGTGGCAGCTCCGCCTGCCGCGGCTGTTGCGACTGCGGCGGCGCCGGGGGTATCAGCGCAGGCTCGACGCCCGCCGCGGCCAGCCCCGCCGGAGCCGTCTCGGCGAGCGGCACGCCGTACTTCGCCAGGCGCAGCGGCATGAGTGACTCGACCGGCGCCTTGCGTCTCCAGGCCCGCCCGAAGCGGGCCTGCAGGCGCGCCTGGTAGATCAGCCGGTCCTGCTCCAGCTTGATGACCTGCTCGTAACTGCGCAGCTCCCACAGCTTCATGCGGCGCCACAGCTTGAACGTGGGGACCGGGGACAGCAGCCAGCGCGTGAGCCGGACGCCCTCCATGTGCTTGTCGGCCGTGATGTCCGCGATGCGGCCCACCGCGTGCCGCGCCGCCTCGACCGAGACGACGAACAGCACCGGGATGACGGCGTGCATGCCGACGCCGAGCGGGTCCGGCCACGAGGCGGCGCCGTTGAAGGCGATCGTCGCGACGGTCAGCAGCCAGGCGGTCTGGCGCAGTAGGGGGAAGGGGATGCGCATCCACGTCAGCAGCAGATCGAGGGCGAGCAGAACACAGATGCCCGCGTCGATGCCGATGGGGAAGACGAGGGAGAATTCGCCGAAGCCCTTGCGCTCGGCGAGCGCGCGCACGGCGGCGTAGGAGCCCGCGAATCCGATCGCGGCGATGATGACCGCGCCCGTGACGACGACCCCGATGAGTATGCGGTGCGTGCGTGTCAGCTGCATCGCGGCCACCCGCGATCCCCTCCCGTATTCGAATCCAGCGGGCACAGCCTGGCACATGCTTACGGAGCCCGTCCCTCCGGGCGTCCCTCGCCTGGTGCTACCGCGGGTACGCCGGGGGTGGCGGGCTCCGTCAACAGGCCCTGGCCGGAACCTACTTGTTGGCCGTGCTCACCGAGGCCACGGCCTCCTTGGCGGCCGCCACAGCGCCTTCCAACAGGTCGGCGGCGGACGGGGACTTGGCGCCCGCGTAGCCCGTGCCGTTGTAGGTGAGCGTGATCACGACGTTGTCGACGCGGGTCACGATCGTGGCGTACGTGAAGTCCTCGCCGGTCTTCCTCAGTTCGTAGCCAATGGACGTGGCCGTCTCGCCGACGCCGCCCGCGGGGGAGGTCCGGACGTTCTTCGCGCCCTCGGTCGCCTTCGCGCCTGCGACTTCCTTGGCGTAATTGTCCTCGGCGCGCTTCTTCCCGCTGACGCCGAGCGACTGCTCGGACTCGTAGCGCAGGAAGGAGACGTCGAGCCAGCGGTACTGGGAGCCCTTGATGCCGTTGTCGTCCAGGCCGTTCCATGAGCAGTTGCCGCGGGTGGTGGTGTCCGAGGACTTTCCTGCGGTGCCCGCCTTGGCCTTGGTCTCGGGGACCAGCTTCGCGATCGTCTTCGTCGAGATCGACTTGCAGGGCTCGGGAAGCTTGGCGTACTTCACCGGCTCGACGGCCTCGGGCTTCGGCCCGCCCTGCAAGGTGGCGGAGGAGGACGAGCCCGAGCCCGAGTCCTTCTTGCTGTCGGAGTCCGAGAACGACGAGCAGCCGGCGACGACGAGCATCACCGGGACGGCGGCACAGGCGAGAATGCGGGTGAGTCGCGGGGCTGAACGGTGCATGGTTCCTTCAGTCGGTGTCAGTCGATGTCGGCCGACAGTCGTACGGTCGGTCCGGTCGGCCAGGCCACCGTACGCGGACCCGGCCCGTCCGCGGGACTCTCCACCGATACGTACGCCACATCGCAACCCTTCCGCCCAGCGGGTCAGTCGCTGAACTCCTCGGCGAGCTTGCGGGCCAGACTCTGGGCCTTTTCCTGCAGTTCCTTGCTGTCCGGGACCTCTGTCGTACGAGCGGGCTGTTCGCCGTAGACGAGGGTCACGATCACGTTCGATGTGCGGAAGACCACGCTGACCGTGCGGCGCTGGGCGGTGGATCCCGCCCCGGCTCCGGTGAGGACGTCGTCGAGGAATGCGGCGTCGCCGAGGCCGTCGAGGACGCGGGGCTGCAGGCCGTCGGGGGTGCCGGTGGCGCTTGACGCGGGTGTGCCCGCCGGGGTTCCGGTCGCGGGCTTGGAGACCGGGGGCGTGGTGGACGGGGACGCCTGGCCCTGCTTGCCGTCCGCGCCCGCCTCTGCGTCGGCCGTGTCCGCCGGGACCGGCAGGTTGGCGGCGTCCTGCTTCGTGACGAAGACCTCCTGCGCCCGGTCGTCGTCGCTCACGGCCCCGTCGTAGGAGACGACGCGCTCGAAGTCGACGCTGAGGTGGTGGGAGGCGTCCGGTGAGTCGGCCTTCCAGCTGCAGCCGACCCGGCGGTCCGTGTCATAGGTGACAGCGGCCGTGCCGCGGAAGATCTTCTTCTGCTGCTCCTCGGGCAACTCGCCGGTGCCCGGCAGCAGATCCTTGAGCGTGGAGCCCGGGACGGAGCCGCAGGGCTCACGCAGGGTGCGGTACTTGCCGGGCTGCGCGACGGAGGACGTACTGCTCCCGGACTTGGGGTCGATGGCGGAGCCGTCGGTGCCGCTGTCGGCGGTGCAGCCGACGACGAGCGCCACCAGGAGCGCCGCGAGGCCGGGTACGTACGCCTTTCGTTGCACGGTCCCAGGCTCCCTTCGAGAGGAAAAGCGGTTGCCGCGTCAGAGCGGCCGATGGACACAATGTCTATCGCACGCGCAGCCGTGGATGCCGGTCCGTTGAGTCTTTTGCGGTCTTAGGTTCCGGCTTTTGCGCTTTGAGTCTTTTCATGGTGTTTCGGGGGAATCGAGGAAGTATGTCGTACGTAGAAGTGCCCGGTGCGAAGGTGCCCATCCGGATGTGGGCGGACCCTTCGACGGTCGAGAGCGGCGCGATGCAGCAGCTGAGGAACGTCGCCACGCTGCCCTGGATCAAGGGCCTCGCGGTGATGCCGGACGTCCACTACGGCAAGGGCGCGACGGTCGGCTCGGTGATCGCGATGCACGGAGCGGTCTGCCCGGCGGCCGTGGGTGTCGACATCGGCTGCGGTATGTCGGCGGTGAAGACCTCGCTGACGGCGAACGACCTGCCCGGAGACCTTTCCCGGCTGCGCTCCAAGATCGAGCAGGCGATCCCGGTCGGGCGGGGGATGCACGACGATCCGGTCGACCCGGGGCAGCTGCACGGCTTCCAGACGGCGGGGTGGGACAACTTCTGGGCGCGGTTCGACGGGGTGGCCGACGCGGTCAAGTTCCGTCAGGAGCGGGCGACAAAGCAGATGGGAACGCTCGGCTCCGGCAACCACTTCGTCGAGTTCTGCCTGGACGAGTCCGGCTCGGTCTGGCTGATGCTGCACTCCGGATCCCGCAACATCGGCAAGGAACTCGCGGACTTCCACATCGGCGAGGCGCAGAAGCTGCCGCACAACCAGGGCCTGATCGACCGCGACCTGGCGGTGTTCATCGCGGACACCCCGCAGATGGCGGCGTACCGGAACGACCTCTACTGGGCGCAGGAGTACGCGAAGTACAACCGCGCGATCATGATGTCGCTCTTCCAGGACGTGGTCCGCAAGGAGTTCAAGAAGGCGAAGGTGACCTTCGAGCCGGTGATCTCCTGCCAGCAGGAAGATGCCGAAGGTCAGATGAGGACCGTCGAGTACCGCCCTGGTGTGATCAGCTGCCATCACAACTATGTCAGTGAAGAGCGCTACGAGGGGATGGATCTGCTGGTCACCCGCAAGGGAGCCATCAGCGCGGGCTCGGGGGAGTGGGGGATCATCCCGGGTTCGATGGGCACGGGCTCGTACATCGTCCGTGGTCTGGGTAATCCGGCGTCGTTCAACTCGGCGTCGCACGGGGCGGGTCGGAAGATGAGCCGAAACGCGGCGAAGCGGCGGTTCTCGACGAAGGACCTGGAGGAGCAGACGCGGGGTGTGGAGTGCCGTAAGGACTCCGGTGTCGTGGATGAGATCCCGGGTGCGTACAAGCCGATCGAGAAGGTGATGGAGCAGCAGAAGGACCTGGTCGAGGTGGTCGCGAAGCTCAAGCAGGTCGTGTGCGTCAAGGGCTGAGGTCCAGTACTCCACCTGATCGACAGAGCCCCGGATGATTCCGGGGCTCTCTGCCTTTCCTACTGCTCTACCTGTGGCAGCCGCTCGACGCCACCATCCGAGACGACCTCTTCCTCGACCTGAGCGGACTGGGTCCACGGTTCAAGCTCAGTAATTGGGTGGTCCAACCAAGGTGGCCTACGGGCAGATCCTCTGCGGCAATCGCGCGCCTCCGTTCGGACGCGTGGGCTGCGTCCTTCGAGTTTCGCCTCGTCGCCGCCTCCTCGTTAGCGGAACCAGTTGCGGAGACAGCGCAGGGACCCGCGCCAAGCCAGCAGGAAGTCCTCCGAGCCGCAGGCGGCGGGGCTCGACGAATCCCATCAGCGGGTGGTGCCCGAACGTCTTCTTCCAGGTCGCGGCGGCATCCTGCTTCTCGGAGTGCGCCAGGACGAGGACTCCGTCGAGGTCCACGATCACCTGCCCGCCCGCGTCCGGCGCCGCATCCCCGGCCAACCGCCAGACGTGTTCGCGCACTTCGGCGTGGGCGGTGCGGAGCGCGGCCAGGACCCGCTTGCCGCCCGACGCCAACTGGCCGACCAGGCGGGAGACTGTCGGGTCGGAGGCCACCGGCCCGAACACGGCCGGCTCGGCCCGCAGCAGGGCCACATCGGCCAGGCAGTCCCCGCCCAGCGCAACTGCGAGCGCCACATCCAGCAGGACCTTGCCCGGATCGTGCACCGCTCGGGCCTTGCGCCACGGCGCCAGCGCCGCCGATATCGCCGCATCCAGCCCGGTCTTGCGGACCGTCTCGACCAGCAGCACCGCCCCGGCCTGCGAAACCACTGCGCGACCGCCGCCCTCGACGCGGACGCGCGGGTAGGAACCGATACGCTTCTTCACCTGGAAAGTGCCTCCGGCGGTGGCGGGAACAGGGACCTCGACAATGCTCATTCTCGCTGGTCAGAGGCACTTTCTGCTTTCGTGATCACCAGTCGGACAGCCCGCCTCGTGAAAGCGCGAGGCTAGCCTCCATCTTTCGTGACGGCCCGTCGATTCTTCGGCGAGCCGTTTCGGCGGTTCGGGCCGGTGGCGGCTCAGCCTCATCTGCTACCGCAGACTCACCAAATGAGACGACGTCTGAGGCTCGCCCGTTCAACGGGGTGACGTGAAGCTGTGCGCCGAGCCCTCAGCTGCTGGGACGCGGGGCCGCGACCGGGGCGGCCTGCGCCGCGTTCGCTGGGTGGTTCCCGGCTGTCCCTCCCCCCCCCTGCCGACGGCCGCGGAGGAGATGTTCACCCTAAGTTTCCGATGGCCAACGCAAAATTATGCGACATGTGATATTGCACTACGCCTGAGTCGGCCCGATGCTGTGCCACACGCCACACGCCACACGCCACACGCCACACGCCACACGCCACACGCCACACGCCACACGCCACACCCCACTCCCCGCCCCCTCGGCAGAGGAACTCCCATGATCCCCAAATTCACACGATGGGCCGTCGCGATCGGCGCGCTGGCCGTCGTCATTTCGGGTGGGCTGGAATCGACGGCGACGGCCCTCCCGGGGACCGCGCGCCAGAGATGCACGCTCACCGTCCCATCCCCCAAGTCGGAGGGCCAGCCCAGTTGTGTCGCGGTCGACCTGAAGCTCGACAAGCTTCCCGCCGTGGGTCAGACCGCGACCCTGCGGGTCAGCCTCCGTTCCCAGATCGCAGTGCCGCACGCCCGACTGACCGTCCGGGTCCCCTCCACCCTCCAACTCCTCACCGCAGGCTCCCCTCTGGGCGAGCCCCAGCGGGTCGGGACCATGAGCGAGGCCAAGGGGGGACTGGTCCTCAGCACCGAAAGGAAGAGCCTCACCCTGCACGTGCGCGCCACGGCGCCGGGGCCTGCCCAGATCGAGGCCCATCTCTCCGACACCGGCTCCCCCTCGCCGCAGCGGGCCGCCAACGACGCCGTCCTGCTCACCATCGGCAAGAAGTCCTCGCGGTCCGGGGCGGACATCACCTCACTCCCCGCCCTCAAGAGCCACCGGTACACGGGTCCGACGAGCAAGAAGTTCAAAAAGGTCCCACAGCCCACCAAGCCCACCAAGTCCACTGAGCCCACCAAGCCCACCAAGACTCAGCCCACTAAGTCCACCCAGACCACCAACGTTGCCGCGGCCCCCGCGGGGCAGATCTGTGCCTACGGCGGCTGGCAATACCACAACAAGGCCGGCGTCCTGAAACCCGCCCGCAACCTCACCGTGCGGGTGCTGGGCCAGGCCACCCAGGGCGCGGTGGAGTACATCTACGCCAGTGGCCTGACCGGCAACAGCGGCGGGTACAACCTCTGCTTCACCCCACCGAACGGCTCGATGTACTCGATGCGCGTGGAGTTCCGCGCGGAGAGTTCGCTCTGGCAGGTGCTCGACGAGAACGGTGCTGTCTACTCAGCCATGACGGCGTACGAATACAACGTCCCCACCGGCGACAAGAACTTCGGCTGGAGGGAGTCAGTCGCGGCCCAGGACCGCGCCTGGCACGCCTTCGACACCCTGAACATCACCTATTGGTGGCGCAGCTCCAGCACCACCTGCTGGACCTCCCATGAGGCCTCGAACAATTGCACCAAGATCACAATAAAGTGGTGGTGGTACAACGCCAACGGGACCCTCAACGTAGACGGTGGATCGTACACCCCCGGGAACTCCGCAGCCAATAGCTTCATCAAGCTGCGGTGGTACGACCCCGACTCCGAGCACACCGTGGTCCACGAAACGGGACACGCTCTGATGCACCGGCTCTACAACTGGTCCTTCCCCAACGTTGGATCCTGCCTCAACCACAGCATCTGGACGGCTTTGTCCGCCGGATGTGCGTGGACCGAGGGGTTCGCCAACGCTGTCACCGGCCATGCCATGGGCGACAACAGCTACGTCGACGCGAACGGCAACGTGACCAACCTGATGAACACCACCTGGAACGACACCAACTACCTCGTCGGGAACACCAACTGGAACGACGGTGACTGGGTGGAAGGACGTGTGGCCGGCTCCCTGATCGACCTGTGGAACAACGTCGACGGTGGACAGGTCAGCACGATCAATCTGATGCTGACCCAGAAGTCGGACACCTTCGACGAGTACTTCAAGACCGACCGTCTCGCGGCCGGTCTGATCGTGTCGGACTACGCCCGCCACCTGCTGTACAAGCACACCATCGACTACCGGACCAACCTGCTCAACAACGCCAGCTTCGAAAGTGGCACGGCCAACTGGTACCCGAACTCGTCGCAGGGCGGGGCGATCATCGGCAACTGGGCGACGTATCCGGCCCACACCGGCTCCTACTACGCCTGGATGGGCGGCTACGGAACCGCGAACACGACGACTCTGGAATCCTCGTGGGTCTACATCCCGGCGCAGGGTGGGACGCTGGACTTCTTCAGCCGCATCGCCACCGATGAGTCCGGCTCCACGGCGTACGACACGCTCTCGGTGCAGGTCACCGACGGCACCACGACCACCACGCTGGGAACGCTGTCCAACGCGGACCACTCCAACGGCTACCAGCACCGCTCCTACGACCTGTACAACCAACGGTCAAAGTGGGTGTGGATCAAGCTCGTCGGCACCGAGAACGCGAGCCTCAAGACGGACTTCGTCCTCGACGACGTCAAGGTCGCCGCCTCGCGATGACAGGCAACGCCGACGGCACTTCCCGATAAGGAGGAACAAAGCAATGCGTGGGGGCTCCAGGCCTACGGCCTGGAGCCCCCAACGGCTTGCGGACCGGCCTTAGGCGTGCGGTGCGTCGCGGACGACATCGCCGCGCTGTTCTTCTCGATCGCTGGCTGACCCTCTCCCGCGCACCGGCCCTCAGGCGGACCGCATGAGGGCCGGTGCGCGGGCCCGGCAGCAGCAGCGCCGGTGCCCAGGGAAATCGCGGCCGGCTCCCAGGGCTGCGCTCGATGGGCACCGGCTCGTGCATCGTCCGCAGTCCGGACAACCCGAAGTCGTCAGTCGTCAGTCGCCTTCGCTTCGCGCGGCGTCCTGTGTGCCTGTCACCCCTGTGACGGCGGTTTCCGGGTCGCTGCTGTCGGCCACTTGAACTCGATCTCCAGCTCGATCTCCCCATTACCGACCTCGACCTCTATCTCGCTGCGGAGGTCGTCGGGGATCCGCAGGCTCAGCCTCCCGGGGCCGAGTTCCAGGTCGGCATCACCACCGTGCTTGAGCGCGGCCGCGATCGCCGTGAGCTGATCAGCCGCCTCAAGGCGTGACAGCGAGCGTTTCTGCTCAAACTTGAGGTCCTTCATGGATGTCTCCGATCAGGCAGAAACAGCAGATAACACCAATTCTGACGCCATCTGCCGGATCGGACATCCTCATGCCGGGGGACCGCCCGACATGTGCGTCTCGCGCCTCTGCCACACGCTGGAGGCATGACCAACGATGCTCACGAGGCGTTCCACCCCACCCCCGTCGTCGTCCTCGCCGTCGTGCGGACCGATCCGCCGTACCGGCTGGTGGAGATCAACGGGGAGATGGCCGGGGCCGCCCACACCATGCTGGATGTGATCAGGCTGGCGCACCAGGCGGGGCTGACCCATATCGACGTCGACGATCCCGCGGTCGTGAGATGGGTCGGCGGAGGCAAGTACAAGTGGACCCCTTGAGCAAACGCCACCTGCGTGAGCGCCGAAGCGGCCCAGGCCGCGGCGCGCGCGGGGGTCTTGAGTTCTGCCTCCGCCCAAGGGGTGGATCCGGGCCGGGTGCTACAGCTCGCGGTGGACCTTGGAGTTGGAGGCCTGGGCGCGCGGGCGGACCACCAGGAGGTCGATGTTGACGTGCGAGGGGCGGGTGACCGCCCAGGTGATGGTGTCCGCCACGTCGTCGGCGGTGAGCGGCTGGGCCACGCCCGCGTAGACCTTGGCGGCCTTCTCCTCGTCGCCGCGGAAGCGGGTCGTGGCGAACTCCTCGGTCTTGACCATGCCGGGCGCGATCTCGATCACCCGGACCGGGGTGCCGACGATCTCCAGGCGGAGGGTCTCGGCGAGGACGTGGGCGCCGTGCTTGGCGGCGACATAGCCGCCGCCGCCCTCGTAGGTCCCGAGGCCCGCGGTGGAGGAGAGGATCACGACGGTGCCGTCGCCGCCGGAGGTGAGGGCCGGGAGCAGCGCCTGGGTGGTGTTGAGGGCGCCGATGACGTTGACCTCGAACATCTGGCGCCAGTCGGCGGGGTCGCCGGTGGCGACGGGGTCGGCGCCGAGTGCGCCGCCCGCGTTGTTGAGCAGGACGTCGCAGCGGTCGAGGGATGCGGCGAACTCGTCGACGGCAGGCCGGTCGGTGACATCGAGGGCGTACGCGGTGGCCCGGTGGCCCGCGGCGACGAGCTCGGCGGCGAGCGCTTCGATGCGGTCCTTGCGGCGGGCGGTGAGGACGACGTGGTACCCGGCGGCGGCGAGCCCGCGTGCGGTGGCGGCGCCGATGCCGCTGCTGGCTC
Organism: Streptomyces sp. SLBN-118; assembly: GCF_006715635.1. Classification (NCBI taxonomy): domain Bacteria; kingdom Bacillati; phylum Actinomycetota; class Actinomycetes; order Kitasatosporales; family Streptomycetaceae; genus Streptomyces; species Streptomyces sp. SLBN-118. Next base: position 3,388,674 of record NZ_VFNP01000001.1, on the reverse strand, counting down.
CGGTTATGACGGCGACGGGGGTCCCAGCGGCGGTCATGTCCTACTCCTCGCGCATGTGATCGATACGGGCCCAGGATAGGCGGCGGGTCCGGCGAGCTACTGCCCGGCGTCAGCGGCTCCGTGGTGCGTACATGATCAACGCCACGCCCGCGAGGCAGACCAGCGCCCCGATCACGTCCCAGCGATCCGGGCGGTAGCCGTCGGCGACCATGCCCCAGGCGAGGGAGCCCGCGACGAAGACGCCGCCGTATGCGGCGAGGATCCGCCCGAACTCGCCCTCGGGCTGGAGCGTCGCGACAAAGCCGTACGCGCCGAGTGCGATGACGCCCGCGCCGATCCAGATCCAGCCGCGGTGCTCCCTGAGTCCCTGCCAGACGAGCCAGGCTCCGCCGATCTCGAAGACGGCGGCGACGAGGAAGAGGGCTACGGAACGGGCGGTGAGCATGGGGGCAGCGTGCCACGGGAGGCATCCCGTGCTCGGCGCAAGGTGCTCAGGACTCGCCGGGACTGACGGGCAATCAGGAATATTTATGAGTAAAAGGTATCTTCGGATCATGCGTGTGATGCGTAAGGAACTGTTGGCGGTAGCCGCCGCAGTGGTGCTGCAGGTCGGTGCGGGGGCGAGCGCGGATGCGGACGGCCGGTCGATTGCACCGGAGGCGGATGTGGCGCACCACGGCCATGCCTCGTTGACGCGCGGGCGGCTCGGGGTCTCGCTGCTCTCCGAGAACCATGGCCCCTCGAGCCTCGCGAACGCGACCGTGCGGGTGTCCTTCTCCGTGCCGTTGGCCGGGGTCCAGGCGCTGCCCGCCGGGTGCCTGTGGGGCGGCGACAGGATGGTCCTGTGCGCGACAGGTGAGCTGCGGGCCGGTGGAACCGGACACCGGGTCGCTCTCGACCTGCGGACCGTCGGGACGCCGGCCGAGGTTGTCGTGCAGGTCGGCACCCAGTGGAACGGCGGCGCGACCGACCGGAACCCGGACAACAACGAGCATCGGGTGCTCACGCCCGCCACCGGGGACCCGTACGCCTTCTGACGGGTGGACGGCACGCCCGCGCCCCACGTCGGGCGGTTCACCGGCCCTGTGCCCAGGCGATGTAGCCGTCGGGGCGGATCAGCAGCGCGCCGCGGCGGTCCGAGGCCCAGGTCGCCCGTATGACGCTTCCGGGCGCGGCCGGTGCCGCGGGGGTCTCGCCCTCCGGCGCCACCAGCACGAACCGGCCCTCGCGGAGCAGTTCATAAAGCCTGCCCTCCCTGAGCTCCAGGTCGGGTGCGCGCCGGCCCGTGAGGCGGTGGGCGCCGCGCGGTGCGGCGTATGAGATGCCGATGCCGGAGATCATGCCCATCGCCCGGGTGGACGCCGGTCGCAGTGCGTTCAGGAAGCGGGACACGAGGGAGCGGGCGGCGCGCTGGAGCGGGGTGTGGGCCATCGCGAGCCGGACGATCGTGCCGCTGCTGCGCAGGACCAACGCGCCGACGGGGTGCCGCTCCGACTGGTAGCTGTCGAGCAGGGCTTCGGGGTCGGGAGCCTGGCCCCGGACGACGGAGGCGAGCTTCCAGGACAGGTTCGCCGCGTCCTGCAGGCCGGTGTTCATGCCCTGGCCGCCCGCGGGGGAGTGGACGTGCGCCGCGTCGCCCGCCAGGAAGACGCGGCCGCTCCGGTACGAGGGGGCCTGACGCTCGTCGCTGTGGAAGCGGGAGATCCAGCGTGCGTCATGCATGCCATGGTCGGTGCCGAGGGCTTGGCGGGCGATCTCGCGGACCTCGTCGAGGTCGACGGGCTCGCTGTCGGGGACCTGCCGCTTGCGGTTCCAGCCCATGACGCGGTACCAGCCGTCGCCGAAGGGGGCTATGAAGGCGAAGGCGTCGCCCGTGCCATTGACGGTGAGAAGGCCCTCGGGCTCCTCCGTGAGCCGGACGTCCGCGAGGACGATCGAGCGGATCACCGAGACGCCGGGGAACGGCAGGTCGAGAGCCTTGCGCACGGCGCTGCGCACCCCGTCCGTGCCGACCAGATAGCGGGCCCGCAGCGTGCTCCGGGTTCCGTCGGCGTCCCGGACCTCGGCGGCCACCTCGCCGGATGCGCCGGACTCGTCCGACTGGCTCAGGCCCAGCAGCTCCGTGCCGTGGCGGAAGGTCACCCCCGCGTCGAGCGCCCGGCGCTCCAGCAGGCACTCCACCTCGTACTGCGGGGTGATGAGCAGAAACGGGAAGCGGGAGTGGAGCCGGGACAGGTCGAGGGACAGCCGGCGGAAGAGCCGGAGGCCGGTGATGGATGTACCGGTCTTCACCAGCTCGTCGGCCAGGCCCCGGGCGTCCAGCAGCTCCAGCGTGCGGGCGTGCACACCGAAGGCACGCGTCATGTTGCTGGTCTCGTGCGGGCGGCGCTCGATGACGGTGACCCGGACGCCCGCGGCCGCGAGGTCGCCCGCGAGCAGCATGCCGGTGGGGCCCGCGCCCACGACGAGGACGTCGGTGCTGTCACCGGGGGCCGTGCCGGTCGTGCGGGTGGTGCCTTCGGTTCCGGGCTTGCCGGTCATGGCTGCCTCCTTGTGTGCCAACGCTTGTTGGTCAACGCTTGTTGGCAAATGTAGGACGGCCCGGTCTGGCATGTCAACACTTGTTGGCCTACAGTTGTTGGCATGATGACGGAAGCCCCCGACGGTCCCCGCCGCTCCGATGCCACCAGGGCCGCCATCCTCGAAGCCGCCCGCGAGCGCTTCGCGGCCGACGGGTACGAGCGCGCCACCATCCGCGCCGTCGCCCGCGACGCGGGCATCGATCCTTCGATGGTCATGCGCTACTACGGCAACAAGGAGGGGCTGTTCGCCGCAGCCTCCGAATTCGACCTGCGCATGCCCGCGCTGGGTGCCGTGCCCGACAAGCACATCGGCGCGGTCCTCGTGTCCCACTTCCTCGACCGGTGGGAGCAGGACGAGGTGCTGACCGCGCTGCTGCGGGCCAGCGTCACCAATGCGACCGCGGCCGAGCGCGCCCAGGAGATCTTCAAGCGCCAGCTCGGGCCGGTCGCCGCGGTGGTCTGCCCCGATCCGGCCGAGGCTCCCAGGCGCGCCGCGCTCGTCGCTTCGCAGATACTCGGGATGGCGCTGGTGCGCTTTGTGCTGCGCTTCCCGCCAGCCGTCGACATGTCCCGGGAGGAGCTGATCGCCTGGCTGGCGCCGACGGTTCAGCGGTATCTGACGGCGGAGATGCCTTAGCGGTTGGCGCCGCGGGTGCGGTCGCGGGGCGAGTGTGTTTGGTCCGTAGAATCTCTGCATGACGCAGAAGAGTGCGGCCGGTCGCGGCAGGCTGATGGAAGAGCTGTCCACCGCCTCGCGGCGCTACATGGCCTCGTACGCCCTGTTCAACCAGGCAATCGCCGACCACCTGCGGCTCCATCCCACCGATCTTCAGTGCCTCAATCTGCTGGCGCTCGAACCCGGACCGGTCACCACCGGACGGGTCGCCGAGCTGACCGGGCTGACCACCGGGTCGGCGACGCGGCTCGTCGACCGACTGGAGCGGGCCGGGTATGTCACGCGCGAGCGCGACGTGGAGGACCGGCGGCGGGTGCTGGTGACGCTGGTTGCCGAGCGCATGGCGGAGTTCGGCGCGGTGTGGCAGAAGCTGAACGGCTCGTGGTTCGCCATGTTCGACGCGTACAGCGATGAGGAGATCGCGCTTCTCACCGCGCACATGCGGCGGACGGTGGAGCTGAGCGCGGCGCAGGTGGAGCGGTTGCGGAGTGGGGAGCTCTGAGGCGGGGCCCGTTGCCGGGGCACCGCCTCGACGCGCCACAACCCCCGGACTTTGTCCAGGGGGACCCCACGGGGCTGGTTTTCGGGTTCCGCCCCGGGCCCCGTACGCGACCTTCGGCCGACTGTCCTCAACGCCGGACGGGCTGAGTTATGCCGCGGCGTCGCCGAATTCTCTCAGCGCCTCTTCGACGATCGCCTCCAGCCGGGCATGGTGTGCGCCCCGCCAGTACACGCGCTCGCATGCCGTGCACCGCGCGAACACGTCGTATGTCCGCTGCGTGCCCTGCTGCAACTGGTCCTGGACCGAGTCCTTGTCGGCATCCGTCAGCCGGCCGTTGCACGCAGTGCAGCGGGTCCAGGGCATGAGCCTCGGCGCGAACCGGGCAAGTACGTCGCGCAGTTGGTCGTCCGGCCGGTCGCTGTAGATGTACGCCCCCGCCCAGATCTCCCGCCGTCTCAGCAGCCCGCGGTCCCGGGAGAGCAGCACCCGCTGCTCCTTCGCCGACAGGGAGGCCAGCGCCGGGTCGCCGATGTCCTCGTTCTCGTAGGCCGCGTCGACGCCGAGGAGCCGCAGCCGTCGCGCCAGTGTGCCGAGGTGGACGTCGAGCAGGAAGCGCAGCGGGGCTCCGGGGACTTCCTGGGGCCGTTCGACGCCGTACACCTCGACGGTCTCGCCCGCCCGCGGGATGTGGGAGACGGGCACCTCGCGGCCGTCCACGAGCACTCGGCCCGCCTCGGTGAGCGGGACGCCGAGCGACTCGATGACATGGCCGAGGGTCGATGATCCGTCGGTGACCAGGGCGGTACGTCCCCGGCGGCGCTCGGAGGGGACGAAGAGCCGCAGCTCAGGGGCGACGCTGAGATGGATTTCCGGTCCGTTCACGCCGCCAGCATGTCATCGGGCGGCCCGCGTCAGCCAGGCCGTTTTGAACGCGTCGGCGCTCGAAGCCGCCCACTCGGCGAAGCTGCGGGCCGGGTGGCCGGTGAGTTCCTCGACGGCATGGGTCAGTGGCGTGGGCGAGCCGTCCGTCGAGGCCCAGTAGTCGAGCAGCCCGTCGGCGAAGGTGTCCGGCATGTATCCGGTCATGGCCGCCTTCCATGTCTCGCGCGTCACGGCGGTGTAGGGGAAGGGGGTGCCGACCGCCCGTTCCAGGATGGCGAGTTGCTCGGTGAAGGTGAGCGATTCGGGGCCGGTCAGGTGGTACGTCCTGCCGCGCAGCTCCGGCCGGGTGAACAGTGCGAACGCCGCCTCGGCGATGTCGCGTTCGTGGATGGGATCGCCGTAACTGCCGGGGTACGGCAGGTCGATCGATCCCGCGGACTCAAGCGCCCAGCGCCACTGGAGCGCGTTGGCCGCGAAGGCGCCCGGCTGAAGGACGCTCGTCTCGATGGGCGAGCCGGCGAGCGCCTGCTCGACCGCGAGATGTGACGCCGCGATCGGATTGCCGGCAGCGCCGGGATCGAGGACCGAGCTGGAGGAGAGCAGCACGATGTGCTCGACGCCCGCGGCCGCGGCCTGGTCGAGGAACGCGCCGGTCTGCGACGGCTCCGCGTACAGAAAGACAGAAGTCACGGAGTCGAGGGCGGCCGGGAAGGTCGCGGGATCGTCGAGCGCGCAGTGCACGGCTTCGACGCCCGTCGGCAGGCTGAGCTTCTCGGGGGCGGCGGAGGCGGCACGGACATCGGCTCCCGCCTCGTGGAGGAGTGTGATGAGGGCGGAGCCGACTTTGCCGCGGCTTCCGGTGACGAGGACAGTCATGGCGGAGGTTCCTTAAGGGAGTTGGCGCAAGGAGGTGCGCACAAAGGGCGGTGCGCACAAACGGAGGTGCACAGAAGGGGAGTCGGACATAAACTCTTCGCTGTGCAGTATCTGTGTGACGCAGATAAATATCCGTGAAACGGCGCGCCCCGTCAAGCGACCCGCGTCAGCTGCTGCGCTCGGCCCTGCACAGGTCCAGTCGCCAGTCGTTGGACACCGCCACATGGCCCGGCGGGTACTCGAAGTCGCACTCGCCCACCAGCTCGAAGCCCACCTTCCTGCAGACCGCGTTCGAAGGGAGGTTGTCAGGGGGCGGGAACGCGTGCAGATAGCGGTGCTTGTGCTCGGCGCGCGCCGCCTCGACCACCGCACGCGTGCCCGATGTAGCGATCCCGCGCCCCTGGAAGCCGAGCAGGACGCCCCACCCTGTCTCGTACACCTCCTCGCCCTGCCAGGTCCTTTCCCAGAAGCCGACCGAGCCCACCGACTCCCCGCTCTCCTCCAGGACGATGCGGTACATCCGGCCCCTGCCCGTACGGTCCGAGCTCAGCTCCACATAGCGAGCGTGCCGCTTGACCAACTGCTCTTCTGTCTCCGGGCCTCCCAGGTGTTCCATCAACTCCGGTGCGTTCGCAGCCCGGAGAAGGCCGAAGTCGCCCTCGGACCATGGCTCGATCCGTACCGCCGATGCTTTGATCTCCATGTCACGCACTGTAAAACGGGGGTCTGACAGCCGGGAGTCCTGAGGATGAGCTTCACCCGGGTGTGGGCGATCGGCGCCGTCCCCGATGCCGACGTCGCGGCCCTGCCCGGGCGTTTCGCGCACCTGGAGGGGGAGTGGACCACGCCCCCGGGATACGCCGAGGATCTGGCGTGGTGGCTCGGCGGCGGTGACCGCGAACCGTACTTCACGCCGGCGCCCACGCCCGAAGCCCACCGCTTCGCCGCCTTCGCGCGCAGTGGCGGGCCCAGCGCGCCGGCCGTCGCCGCGATGAAGGAGGCGGCCATGGATCTGCTGCGGGACGCGGAAGGGGAGGCCGCCTTCGCCGCCGCCGCGCGCAAGGGCGATCCGGCCGTTGCCCTCTGTTACGGGCTGGGGGCGCAGGCCGTGGCCCGGCTCCCCGGCTGGTTCGGCGACTTCCTGCTGACCGCCGCCGAGGTACGGGCCGTCCTGCCGCACGCCGAGTCCGTGCTCGCCGTCACCGGGCCCCGCCGTGCCGAGGTCATCGGCCGCATCGACGCCTGGATGTCGGCCATGAGCGACGAGCCCGGCTTCGACGCGCGCACGCTGCTGGACGGGCCGCTGCGGGTGCTGCGGTACGCGGCCGGCCACGGAACGGGTGCCGTCGGTGTCACCGAGAGTTACTGACGACTAGGGGGCGCCTGGCGGGCGTACGCGGTCGGCGGTACGCCCACCGTGGCGGTGAAGTCCCGTACGAGATGGGCCTGATCGCTGTAGCCGAGCTCGGCGGCGAGCGCCGCCCAGTCCAGCCCGCCGCCGTCCGCGCCCGCGCCGTCCCCGTCCGCCGGGGCCGCGGCCTCGGCATCCTCCGCCCGCTCCAGGGCCTCATGGATGCGGTAGCGCAAAATGACCCACTTGGGGCCGACCCCGACGTACGCCGAGAAGAGCCGCTGCAGCGAACGCGCCGACACACCCTCCGCCTCCGCCAGCTGGGCCACCCGCCGGATCGTACGGTCCCCGCGCACCAGATCGACCAGCTCCATCGCACGCAGCGCCTGCGGGTCCGCCGCGGGCTCCAGCCCCAGCAGGAAGGCGTCCAGCGCGGCGACGCGCTCGTCCTGCGCCTCCGGCCCGAGGATCGCGCCCGCCGTGTCCGGCCCCGCGCCCGCGAGGACGTCCGCGACCGGCACGCGATGCCCCGTCCAGTCGGACACCGGCCGCGCGGGCGAGAACGGCCGGAAACCGCCGGGGCGGAACTGCACCCCGCACACGCGCCCCCGCCCCTCAAGCTTCTGTGTGAACAGCCCAAGTCCAATGCCCGCGACCTCCCCCCACGGCGGCTCGTCGCCATACCGCTGGAAGACCACGTTCACGGACGGATGGGGCACCAGATGGGAGGCGTAGGGCTCCGCCAGCTCCCAGTCGATGAGCCAGTAGTGCTCGAGATACGGACGCAGCTCCGGCGCGGGCTCGCGGCGGCGGAACTCGACCCGTGCGAAGAGCTCGCGGGCTTCGACGATTCCCCTGGTGTCGCGGCGCGGACCTGCCATGACGCGGATCCTATGTCGCGTTTGTTCAATACGCAGGGGCTCTGCCGCTCCTACCGTCGAGGCATGACGAAACCCATCAGTGAGCTGTTCGACGCGGCGGCGAAGCGCGCGGTGCCGGTGGTGCGCGGTATCACCGACGACCGGCTGTCCGATCCGACGCCCTGCACCGAGTACGACGTACGCGACCTCACGAATCACCTCATCCAGGTCCTGATCAACTTCCAGAAACTGGCCGCGAAGGAGAAATCCGACTTCGGCGCCGAGCCGCACTGCATGGAGGGCGACTGGCGGTCCCGGTTCGCCGACGAGGCCGACGCGCTCGTCGCGGCGTGGGCGGCACCCGGGGCCGAGGAGGGCACCACCGGGAGCATGGGCTTCCCGGCCAGGACCGTCGCCGGCATGGCGCTGGGCGATCTGACCCTGCACGCCTGGGACCTGGCCCGTGCCACCGGACAGGACTTCACCCCCGACCCGGCCGTGGTCGACGAGATCGGGCCGACGCTCGCGGAGCTGGCACCGATGGCCCGCAAGGGCGGCGTGTACGGCGAGCCCGTCGAGGTGGGGGAGGACGCGTCCGCGCTCGAGCGGGTGCTTGCCCTGACCGGCCGCGATCCGCACTGGCGGCCGTAGGGCACGACTTGTGAACCCAGGACGCCAGGACATTCAAGGGCAGGACGTGCGAGGCCGGCACTCGTCAGGGCAGGACATGTGACGGACAAGCCCGCAGCCGGTCATGTCCTGGAGGGTTGAGACCTGCCCGATCCGAAGTGCCGATCCGGACTCCTGATCCGGACTGCACGATCCGGACACGATCCGGAAAGAAAACCTCAGGGCCACACCAGGCAGTACGGCTGGTGCCCCGCCTCATGGAGACGTACCGAGAAGTCCTGCCACTCGTGCAGCAGTTGGTACACGTTGAACGCGTCGCGCGGACCGCCCCGGTCCGGGACCGTCGACCATATGAAGGCCGCCGCGCCCACCGACTCCTCGCCGATGCCGCGCAGGGGGTCGACCACCGTCATCGGAAGCTTGACCACCGCATAGTCGGGGTGGAGCACCACCAGCTCCAGCGGCGGGACCTTGTTGAGAGGCATGCCCTGGATGCCGGTCAGCACCATCGCGGCTATGGTCTCCGGCTTGATCTTGGCAAACATTCCGCCCATGCCGAGCTCGTCGCCGCCCAGCTCCTCCGGGCGCATCGAGATCGGCACTCGTGCGGCCGTGGCACCGTCAGGCGCGCCGAAGTACTTGTAGGTCACCCCCACTCGGCCGCTCCTGCTTCCCAAGGGCTCGTCCGCGCCAGATTCGCCTCGCCGGTGTTTTCCCCGCCGGGCAGGCTCAGGACCCAGGTCGTCGGTCCCCTCGCCCAGTCCGCCACCGCGATGCATATCTCCACCCGACCACTCGCAGCCCCCGCCGCGCAACCCGATCATCGTGACAGTGACCTCCCCCACGAACGTGCCGCGAAACACCCGTCGGCAAGAACGTCAGGGGCTCTGACACCATGGATTCCGTGAGCCTTCCCTATGTCGCCCCAGTTTCGCAGACGCGAGCGTGGTGACGCCGTTTCGTAATACGAGGAGACCGCGCTCCCTGCTCACCGGTGGCCGAGATCCGTCCCCCGGCACCACCGAACACCCGAATCGCAGATCAGGACCAAAGTGGCGTATTCATACGAAGCCCCAGTTTCGCAGTCGCTTTTCGACCGCGCGTCCCTCGTGACGCCCGGCGGCGTCAACTCTCCCGTCCGGGCCTTCCGAGCCGTGGGTGGTACGCCCCGGTTCATGGTGTCCGGTACGGGTCCGTACCTCACCGATGCCGACGGGCGCGAATACGTCGACCTCGTCTGCTCCTGGGGGCCGATGATCCTTGGGCACTCGCACCCGGCCGTCATCGAGGCGGTGCAGTCCGCCGTGGCCCGCGGAACCTCCTTCGGCACGCCCGGCGAGGGTGAGGTCGCCCTCGCCGAGGAGATCGTGGCCCGCATCGAGCCGGTCGAGCAGGTACGGCTCGTTTCCAGCGGTACGGAAGCGACGATGTCCGCGATCCGGCTGGCCCGCGGCTTCACCGGCCGGGCCAAGGTCGTGAAGTTCGCCGGCTGCTACCACGGCCATGTGGACGCGCTGCTCGCCGCCGCGGGCTCGGGCGTGGCGACCTTCGGGCTGCCCGACACCCCCGGCGTCACGGGCGCGCAGGCGGGCGACACCATCGTGCTGCCCTACAACGACCTTCAGGCGGTGCGCGAGGCCTTCCAGGCGCACCCGGGCGAGATCGCGTGTGTGATCACCGAGGCGTCGCCGGGCAACATGGGCGTGGTCCCGCCGCAGCCGGGCTTCAACGAGGGCCTCAAGGCGGCCTGCTCCGAGAACGGCGCTCTGTACATCTCCGACGAGGTCATGACCGGCTTCCGTACGTCCAGGGCCGGCTGGTACGGCGTGGACGGCGTCACGCCCGACCTGATGACCTTCGGCAAGGTCATGGGCGGCGGTTTCCCCGCCGCGGCCTTCGGCGGGCGGCAGGACGTCATGGCGCATCTCGCCCCGGCCGGCCCGGTCTACCAGGCGGGCACCCTCTCCGGTAACCCGGTGGCCACCGCCGCCGGGCTCGCGCAGCTCCGGCTGCTCGACAACGCCGCGTACGAGAAGATCAACGCCGTCTCGGCGGAGATCCGGTCGCTGGTGACCGATGCGCTGTCCAAGGAGGGCGTGGCCCACCGGCTGCAGACGGCAAGCAACATGTTCTCCGTCTTCTTCACCGGCTCGGACGTCAGGAACTACGAGGACGCCAAGAAGCAGGAGTCCTTCCGCTTCACCGCCTTCTTCCACTCGATGCTCTCCCAGGGTGTCTATCTGCCGCCGTCCGCCTTCGAGTCCTGGTTCGTCTCCACGGCCCACGACGAGCGGGCGATAGAGCGGATCGCCGCCGCGCTGCCCGCTGCCGCCCGTGCCGCGGCCGAGGCGACGGAGGTGTCTGCATGAGCGCGGAGAAGGACATCAGCGCGGAGAAGGACATCACCGTCGTCCACCTGGTGCGCCACGGCGAGGTCGAGAACCCCGACGGTGTGCTCTACGGCCGCCGCGCCGGGTACCACCTCTCCGAGCTCGGCCGGCAGATGGCCGACCGGGTCGCCGAGCATCTCGCGGACCGCGACATCACTCATGTCGTCGCCTCCCCGCTGGAGCGCGCCCAGGAGACCGCGGCGCCCGTCGCCAAGGGCCACAGCCTCACCCTCGACACCGACGAGCGGCTGATCGAGGCGGGCAATGTCTTCGAGGGCAAGACCTTCGGCGTCGGCGACGGCGCGCTGCGCAAGCCGTCCAACTGGAAGCATCTGACCAACCCGTTCCGCCCGTCGTGGGGCGAGCCGTACGTCGATCAGGTCGTACGGATGATGGGCGCCCTCGACGCGGCGCGGGACGCGGCCCGTGGGCACGAGGCCGTGTGTGTCAGTCATCAGCTGCCGATCTGGATCGTTCGCAGCTTTGTGGAGCGGCGCCGTCTGTGGCACGACCCGCGCCGCCGGCAGTGCACGCTCGCGTCGTTGACCACATTCACGTACCAAGGAGACCGGATTGTCTCCGTCGGTTACAGCGAGCCCGCCCGTGATCTTGTTCCGGCTCATCTTCTCGCCGGTGCAAAACCTGTGAAGGGCAAGGCCAAGGCATTCGGCGCGTGAGTGGAGCGCAGTTCTTCACAAACCTTTACCCAAAGAGGCAGTAGTCCCCGGAACCCCCCTCTCCGGAAGTCCATCTAGACCATTGCCGGTTTGGATGTGCTCTCTCCGACCGGGAGGGCGTGGATGGGGGACGACATGCGCGACATCAGTCGAAGGGGCGTGCTGGGGGCGGGACTTGGAGCCGCAGCCGCGATCGGAATCGCCGGCTGCGGCTCCTTCAATCAGGACAAAGGGGGACGTGCCGGACCTGGCGGGGACGGCAAGGGCGGCAAGCCATCCCCCTCCAAGAGTCAGGGCCGGCTCATAGGTGACGGCTCGACGTCCGACACTGGCAAGCAGCCGAACCAGCCGCCCAAGCCTGTCCGGCTCGAACCGGGCCAGACACCGCCGCAGTTCGTGATCTTTTCCTGGGACGGTGCGGGCGAGGTCGGCAACGGCCTCTTCCCGCGTTTCCTCGAACTCGCCAGGAATCATGACGCGGCGATGACCTTCTTCCTCTCCGGGCTCTATCTGCTCCCCGAGTCGAAGAAGACGATCTACCGTCCGCCGAACAATGGCATCGGCGCATCCGACATCGGCTATCTCTCCGACGGTCACATCAAGGAGACGCTGAAGTACGTACGCCAGGCGTGGCTCGACGGCCATGAGATAGGCACGCATTTCAACGGGCATTTCTGCGGTGGTTCGGGATCGGTCGGCAACTGGTCGCCCGCCGACTGGCAGAACGAGATAGACCAGGCTGTGAAGTTCGTCACCGAGTGGCGTACGAACACGGGCTGGAAGGACATGGATCCGCTGCCCTTCGACTACCGCAAGGAACTCGTCGGCGCCCGCACCCCCTGCCTGCTCGGCCAGGACAAGCTGCTGCCCACCGCGAAGAAGCTCGGCTGGCGCTACGACGCGAGCTCGCCCGGCGGCCGCCAGATGTGGCCCGAGAAGCGTCAGGGCCTGTGGGATCTGCCGCTCCAGCAGATTCCGTTCCCCGGGCACTCCTTCGAGGTGCTCTCGATGGACTACAACATCCTCGCCAATCAGTCGAACAATTCGACCAAGGGCATGCCCGAGCGCTATCCCGGGTGGAAGAAGCAGGCCACCGAGGCGTACCTCGCCGGATTCAACCGGGCCTACGAGAGCAACCGCGCGCCCTTCTACATAGGCAACCACTTCGAGCGGTGGAACGGCGGCATCTACATGGACGCCGTAGAAGAGGCGCTCAAGGGCATGACCGGCAAGAAGGACGTACGGCTGGTCTCCTTCCGGCAGTTCTGCGACTGGCTCGATGTGCAGGACCCGCAGGTGCTCGCCAAGCTCCGTACGCTCGAAGTCGGTCAGTCCCCGGCCGGCGGCTGGAACACTTTCTTCAAGGCGGCCTGACAAGGGGCTTTACGGGCACCCAGGGGGGCGCGGAATGATCCCCGGAACCGCCATGCGAAACTTTTCACATGAGCCTTAGCCGTGCCCCCCGCGCCGCCCTGCTGACCGCCGTGGTCGCTGTCGGCGCACTCACCCTGTCGGCATGCAGCGGTGACACCAACGGCAAGTCCGGCGGTGGCGGCGACACCAACTTCGTCACTGGCACCGGCGGCATCTCCACCGTCGCCAAGGGCAAGCGCGCCACGCCCCACCAGCTCGCGGGCGAGACCCTCGACGGCAAGCAGCTCGACGTCGCCGACCTCAAGGGCAAGGTCGTCGTACTGAACGTCTGGGGCTCCTGGTGCGCGCCCTGCCGCGCCGAGGCCCCGCATTTCGCCAAGGTCTCCAAGGAGACCAAGGCGAAGGGTGTGGAGTTCGTCGGGCTCAACACACGCGACCCCAACAAGGGACCGGCTCTCGCCTTCGAGAAGGATTTCGCGCTCGGCTATCCGAGCCTGTACGACCCGATGAGCAAGCTGATCGTCAATGGCTTCCCCAAGGGCAGCCTCAATCCGCAGTCGATTCCCTCCACGATCGTGCTCGACCGAGAGGGAAAGATCGCGGCGCGCTCGCTCATGGCCCTCGACAGTGACGGACTCCACAAGATCATCGATCCGCTGATCGCGGAGAAGTGATCGTGCAGGTTCTCGCCGCCTCCACGGGCATGAACGAGACGGTCTTCAGCGGTGCGCTGATGCTCGCGCTGCCGATCGCGGTCCTCGGCGGACTCGTCTCCTTCTTCTCTCCCTGTGTACTGCCGCTCGTCCCCGGTTATCTCTCGTACGTCACGGGAGTCAGCGGCACCGATCTCGCCGATGCCAAGCGCGGCCGGATGGTCGCGGGAGCCTCCCTCTTCGTCCTCGGCTTCACCGCCGTCTTCGTGTCCGGCGGCGCGCTCTTCGGCTACTTCGGCGCGACCCTGCAGGGCGAGAGGGAGACGCTCTCCAAGGTTCTCGGCGTGCTGATGATCCTGCTGGGCGTGTTCTTCATGGGGCTGATGCCCTGGCTCACCCAGCGCGAATTCCGTATCCACAAGCGCCCGGTGACCGGGCTCGTCGGCGCCCCGCTGCTCGGCGCGCTCTTCGGGGTCGGCTGGACGCCGTGCATCGGTCCGACCCTCGCGTCCGTGAACGCCCTTGCCGCCGAGCAGGCGAGCGCGGGCCGGGGGGCCATACTGACCGTCGCGTACTGCATCGGTCTCGGGGTGCCCTTCGTCCTCGCGGCGGTGGCGTTCCGCAAGGCGCTCGGCGCGTTCGGCTGGGTCAAGCGCCATTACGCCTGGGTGATGCGGATCGGCGGCATCATGATGATCGCGACCGGTCTGCTGCTGCTGACCGGCGTCTGGGACAGCCTGGTGCAGGACATGCAGGGCTGGGCCAACGGCTTCACGGTGGGGATCTGAGTTCCATGAGCAAGACGGAGACCGAAGAGCAGCGGGACGGCGGCGACGCCACGGAAGGCAAGGACCTCGGCGCGGCCGGTGCCCAGCTGTCCACCGCTCCCCGCGAGGAGCTCATCGGCGGGCCCTCCCTCTCGGTCGTCGGCTGGGCCCGCTGGTTCTGGCGGCAGCTGACGTCCATGCGGGTCGCGCTGATCCTTCTCTTCCTGCTCTCGCTCGGCGCGATCCCGGGCTCGCTGATCCCGCAGAACAGCGTGGACGAGCTGAAGGTGCAGACCTTCAAGCAAGCCCACAAGACGGTCTCGCCGGTCTACCAGAAGCTGCAGTTCTTCGACGTCTACAGCTCCGTGTGGTTCTCGGCGATCTACATCCTGCTGTTCGTCTCGCTCATCGGCTGCATCGTGCCGCGCTCCTGGCAGTTCGTCGGGCAGCTCCGCGGCCGGCCGCCGGGCGCGCCCGGACGGCTGACCAGGCTGCCCGCGTACACGACCTGGCGCACGCGGGCCGAGCCCGAGCAGGTGCGTGAGGCCGCGCTCGCGATACTGAAGAAGCGCCGCTTCCGTGCCCACACCGTCGGTGACGCGGTCGCCGCGGAGAAGGGCTATCTGCGCGAGGCCGGCAACCTGATCTTCCATATCGCGCTGATCGTGATGCTGGTGGCCTTCGCCGCGGGCCAGCTCTTCAAGTCCGAGGGCGGCAAGCTGATCGTCGAGGGCGACGGTTTCTCCAACACGCTCACCCAGTACGACGACTTCAAGTCCGGCTCGCTGTTCAGCACGGACGACCTCGTGCCGTTCA
This sequence comes from Streptomyces sp. SLBN-118, assembly GCF_006715635.1. Classification (NCBI taxonomy): domain Bacteria; kingdom Bacillati; phylum Actinomycetota; class Actinomycetes; order Kitasatosporales; family Streptomycetaceae; genus Streptomyces; species Streptomyces sp. SLBN-118. Next base: position 3,373,638 of record NZ_VFNP01000001.1, on the reverse strand, counting down.
CCTTCAAGCTGGACAGCTTCACGGGTGCGTACGAGAAGACCGGGCCGCAGCGCGGCACACCGCGCACCTACGAGGCCGGCGTCACGTACTCCAAGGGCGGCGGCCCGGACAAGAAGTCCGTGATCCGCGTCAACGAGCCCCTGGTGGTCGACGGCACCAAGGTCTATCTCAACGGGCACGGGTACGCCCCCGTCGTCACCGTCCGGGACGGCCGGGGCAAGGTCGTCTTCAACGGCGCCGTCCCGCTGCTGCCGATCGACAACAACGTCACCTCGACCGGTGCGATCAAGGTGATGGACGGCTACCGCGACAAGAACGGCAAGAAGGACCAGCTGGGCTTCCAGGCCTTCTTCGTGCCGACGTTCGGCGGCGCCGGCAAGGGCACGATGTTCTCGCAGTTCCCGGGTCTCGAGTTCCCGGTGATCGCGCTGACCGCCTACCACGGAAGCCTGGGCGTGGACGCGGGCCTGCCGCAGAACGTGTACCAGCTCGACACCTCCAAGCTGACCCAGTTCAAGGACGCCAAGGGCGAGATCCTCAAGGCGCGGCTGCTGCCCGGCGAGAAGATGACGCTCCCCGGCGGCGCCGGCTCCATCACCTTCGAGAAGGAAGTGAGGGAGTGGGCGACCTTCCAGATCTCGCGGCAGCCTGCCTCGGGCTGGGCGCTGACCGGTGCCGTCGCGGCCATCGTGGGCCTCGTCGGCTCGCTGTTCATCCAGCGCCGCCGGGTCTGGGTGCGGGCCGTGACCGGTGAGGACGGCATCACCGTCGTCGAAATGGCGGGACTCGGCCGCAGTGAGTCCCCGAAGCTTCCCGAAGAGCTGGGCGATCTGGCCCTGACCCTCAACGCCGAGGCGCCGACGGCGCCCGATTCCTCAGACGTACCTGCCGAAGGGGCTGAGAAGTGACTCTCGCCGCCGCAACCAACGAGAATTTCGCGCACATCAGCAATGTGCTGGTCTATTCGTCGATGGCCGTCTACACGCTGGCCTTTTTCGCGCACATCGCGGAATGGGTCTTCGGCAGCCGAAGCAAGGTCGGCCGCACGGCCGCCGCGCTCACCGGCGCAGGGTCCGCCGCCGCCCCTTCGGTCACGGTCCGGGTCAAGCAGGCCGGGGGCACCGCCGTACTGGACACGCCCAAGGTCATCACCCGCTCCGCGACCGGCACCCGCGACGTCCCGGACGGTCCCGGCGCGGCCGGCGGCACCGAGAGGGGTGACCTGTACGGACGGATCGCCGTCTCGCTGACGGTCCTGGCCTTCCTCATCGAGGCGGGTGGCGTCGTCGCGCGCGCGATGTCGGTGCAGCGGGCCCCCTGGGGCAACATGTACGAGTTCTCCCTCACCTTCTCCACGGTGGCGGTCGGCGCGTACCTCGGCTTCCTGCTGGCGAGGAAGAACGTCCGCTGGATGGGCCTGCTGCTGGTCACCACGGTCCTCCTCGACCTCGGCATCGCCACCACCTGGCTCTACACCGACAGCGACCAGCTGGTCCCGGCCCTGCACTCGTACTGGCTGTGGATCCATGTCTCCACCGCGATCCTCTGCGGCGCGGTCTTCTACCTGGGCGCGGTCGGCACGCTGCTCTACCTGTTCCGCGACAGCTACGAGAACAAGCTGGCCCGCGGCGTGAGGCCCGGCTCCTTCGCCGCCTCGGTCCTGGAACGCCTGCCCTCGGCCGCCTCGCTCGACAAGTTCTCCTACCGCGTCAACGCCGCGGTCTTCCCGCTGTGGACCTTCACGATCATCGCGGGCGCGATCTGGGCGGGCGACGCCTGGGGCCGCTACTGGGGCTGGGACCCCAAGGAGGTCTGGTCCTTCATCACGTGGGTCGCGTACGCCTGCTACCTGCACGCACGCGCCACCGCCGGCTGGAAGGGCCGCAAGGCGGCCACCCTGGCACTCATCGCCTTCGGCTGCTGGCTCTTCAACTACTACGGCGTGAACATCTTCGTCACGGGCAAGCACTCCTACGCCGGGGTCTGAGGTAGCGGCCCGGCCGCCCGGGCGTGAGGCTGGTGCCATGGGAGCGATCCGCCACGGCACCAGCGAGACCCGGGACGGCAGCATTCAGCTGCTGCACTTCGGGCTCCGGCTGCCGCATCCGGTGGTGCGGGTCTGGGCCGCCGTTGCCACGCCTGAGGGGCTGCCCACCTGGCTCGCCGCCGCGGAAGTACTCGAACCGAGGATCGGCGGGGCCGTCAGGCTGAGACGGCTCACCACCGAGGACGCGCCGGTGGCCGTGGGCAGCGTCACCGCCTGGGACATGGAGCGGGTCGTCGAGTACACCTTGGACCCTTTTCACGGCCGGATCCGCTTTCATCTGGAGGCGGGGGGCGAGAGCGTCACCGTGCTCCGGTTCACCCATGAGTTCCGGGGTACGGACGAGCACCGTCTCGACCGTCTGGCCGACTGGCACCAGCACTTCGAGCTGCTCGCGGACGCCCTGGACGGGCGGCCGGTGACGGACTGGTCGACCTGGACACCAGAGCGTCGGCAGGAGTTGCGCGAGGAATACGTCAGCCGGCCGTGATCGCGTCGAGCTGAGACCGCAGATAGGTGTGCGAGTCGATGCCCAGGACGTCCGTGCCCGGGTCGCACTCGTAGAAGTAGACCAGCGAGATCAGCTCCTCCGCGGGCGCGTCCGCGGGCGGCGGCAGGACCCGGTGGCGGCCCGAGCGCCAGCGGTCGCCCGTCCAGCGGGCCATCAGATCGCCGATGTTGACGGTGAATGCCTCGGGGTCGTACGGCGCGTCCTCCCACCCGCCCTCGTCGGTGAAGACCTGGAGCCCGCCCCTGCCGACCTGCCGGTCCAGGACCGTGACCGTGCCGAAGTCGGTGTGCGGGCCGATGCGGAACTGGCCCGGCTGCGGATCCCCGAGCCGGTCCCGGCCCGGGTACCAGTTGATGTTGAAGCCCCAGGTGGGGTGCCCGGTGTGCTGGGTGAAAAAGGTCCCCGGCTCGCCCAGCGCGACGCCGAGGAGTTCCAGGAGCCGGTCCGACAGTTCCCGCATCTGCGCGACATACGTCTCGACCAGGTCCTTGAGCCGGGGCACCTCGTCCGGCCAGGTGTTGGGCAGGAACCACTCGGCGTCCACCGCCGGGGCGCCGGTCGGCTCGTCCGCCGCGAAGGACAGCGACTCCTTCAGATCCGGGGGAGTCTCGGTGCCTTCCGCATAGGCATTGGCCTCCGCGCCCGGGCCCAGCCAGCCGCGTCCGCCGACCCGCACGGCGTACTGCTCCTTCGCAGCCTCGGGCAGCCGGAAGAACTCCCCCGCCGCCCCCCGGATCCGTGCGCGCAGTCCCGGATCGACTCCATGGCCCGTGACCAGGAGGAATCCGGCGCTCCGCAGGGCCTTGTCGACCCGTGCCGCGACGGCGGCGCGGGCGGCCGGGTTCCCAGAGGACCAGGGGCGCAGGTCGATGGTGGGAATCCTGGGTTCAGTCACCGATGTCCTCACTCCACAGGTCGGGATGGTCCTTGATGAAGTCCTCCATCAGGGTCCTGCACTCGGCGTCGTCCAGCAGCACGATCTCCACGCCACCTTCCGCCAGCCAGTCGTGCCCGCCGTGGAAGGTCGCCGCCTCGCCGATCACCACCCGGGAGATCCCGAACTGCCGGACCAGGCCGCTGCAGTACCAGCAGGGCGAGAGCGTCGTCACCATGGTCGTGCCCCGGTACGAGCGCTGCCGCCCGGCAGCCCGGAAGGCCGCCGTTTCCGCGTGCATCGACGGATCGCCGTCCTGCACCCGCCGGTTGTGGCCGCGCCCCAGCAGGCTCCCGTCCGGGCCGTACAGCGCGGCCCCGATCGGGATCCCGCCTTCCGAGAGGCCGGTCCTGGCCTCCTCGACGGCTGTCCGCAGCCATGCCGTGTACTGCGCGTACTCCATGACGCTCACCTTCCGAAGCTACGTCATCGGCGGCGCCGATCGGCCCATCGGCAGGACGCCCCACTGGCTGGTGGAACGGGTCCGGCCCCCACTCGTAGCGTCGTGGTCATGAACACAGAGAGCAAGGGCACCCTGCAACTGACCGCGGCCATGGTCCTGTCCGGCACCCTCGGAATCTTCGTCGTCGAGTCCGGCGCCTCCGCCTTCAACGTCGTCTTCTTTCGCGTACTGTTCGGCGCGCTCGCCCTTGGGGGCTACGCACTGGCCCGCGGCTACTTCCGTGACCACGGCCTCACCCCGAAGAAGCTCGGACTGGCCGCGCTCGGTGGGCTGTTCATCGTCTTCAACTGGGTGTTGCTCTTCGAGTCGTACGAGAACACGTCGATCTCCGTGGCGACCGTCGTCTACCACACGCAGCCCTTCTACGTGGTGCTGCTGGGCGCCCTGCTCTTCCGTGAGCGCCTCACCGCGGCGAAGGCCGGCTGGATCGTCCTCGCCTTCGCGGGGCTGATCCTCGTCTCCGGTGTCACGCCGGGCGACTTCACGGGCGGCGACAGCACCTATCTGCTCGGCATCGGCCAGGCGCTCGCCGCCGCGCTCCTCTACGGCCTGTCGACCCTCGTCACCAAGCGCATCACGGGGGTACGCCCGCACCTGATAGCACTCGTCCAGGTCCTCGTCGGCATCCCGCTGCTGCTGCCCCTCGCCGACTTCGGCGCCATGAGCGGGACCGGCGCCGACTGGGGCTGGCTGATCGGCCTCGGTCTCATCCACACCGGCCTGATGTACGTCCTGATGTACGCCGCGTACCAGCAGCTGCCCACCGCGAAGATCGCCGTGCTCGCCTTCACCTACCCGGCCGTCGCGATGGTCGCCGACTGGGCGGTGTACGGGCACCACATCGGCCTCGTCCAGGCGCTCGGCGTCCCGCTGATCGTGCTCGCCAGCCTGAAGGTCAGCCTCGCCAAGCCGGCCCGCACGGTTACCGGTTCGGCTCCTCGGACCGGCCGGCCGACTCCTGCTCCCGTACCAGCCGCATCGTCTCGTCGATGAACAGCCGCACATGGCGCGGCAGCCGCTTCCCCTCCCGCCATGCCACCTGCGTGTAGAGCTGGAACGGCGGCTCCCACGGCAGCGCGAGGAGCGTCCCCGACGCCAGCTCCTCGCGCACCGCCATGCGTGGCAGCAGCGCGACCCCGAGGCCGCCGGCCACACCCCGCTTGGTCGCCTCGATCGTGCCGAACTCCATGAAGGGCGGGGGAGCGCCGTTGCGTTCGCGTAGCTCCTTTTCGAAGAGGTCGCGGTACGGGCAGCCCGGCTCCGTACCCACCAGCTGGATGTCCGCGAGATCGATGGTCGCGAGCCCGGTCGCGTCGGCGAGCGGGTGGTTCGGCGCGCAGACGAGGACGAGTGGTTCGGCGGTGAGCACCTCGCTCTCCAGGCCCGCGTGCTCGGTCTCCCGTTCCATCAGAAAGCCGATGTCGTACACGCCCTGGCGCAGCGCCTGGCGGGTCTCGTCCCCCAGCGTCGGGCGCAGCGACAGCCTCACCCGAGGATAGCGGTGGTGGAACAGTTCGAGCAGGGCGGGCAGCCGGTAGGAGGTCAGCGACTCCATGGTGCCGACGTTGATCGCCCCGGCGGGTTCGTCGGCGCCGGCGACGGCGTCCCTGGCCTCCTCGGATAGCTCGATGATCCGGCGGGCGTAGGGCAGCAGCCGCTCGCCCGCCTCGGTGAGCCGGATACGGCTGCCGAGCCGGTCGAAGAGCTCCGTGCCCAAAGAGGTCTCCAGCGAGCGGATCTGGCTGGTGACGCTGGACTGGGCGTAGCTCAGTTCGGCCGCCGCCTGAGTGAAGCTGAGGACAGTGGCGACCTTCTCGAAGGTGACCAGCAGGCGCAGTTCCATGTCAGGGCTCGCAGTTCCACATCAGGGCTGCTGGGGATCGTCGCCGTTCTCACGGCGCTTGAGCTCCTCCTCGCGGCGGCGCAGGTCCGCCTCCCAGTCCTTGAGGAGCGCCTCGTCCTTCGCATCTTCTGAAGGCACAGCCTCGTCCTTGAGGGACTTCAGGAACTCCGGGTTGTCGTCCGGCGCCACAAACTCGGTGCGGCGGTTGCGGTGCCATTCGGACGGTGTGCTGCCGTCGGCGGACACCCCGCGTCCCTTGCCCGCGACGAGCCACGCGATCGGGCCTATCAGGACCTCGCCGAAGAGCAGCACGATGATGACCCAGACCACCTTGGGGAGGTGCTTGACCTCCTGCTCGGGGGTGTTGAGGCAGTCGATGAAGGCGTAGATCCACAGCGCCAGAACCAGTAGGAAGGGCAGATACCGGAGCATGTGGCGCGTTCCCCCAGGGAGCGGTGGCGGGGCTGCCTACGGCCCCGGTGACGGGTCCAGGGTAGTGCGTGCCGGATACTGGACCGCATGGCTTACGACGATCTTCGCTCCCTGCTCCGGGCGCTGGAGCGCGAGGGTGACCTCAAGCGCATCAAGGCCGAGGTCGACCCGTATCTGGAGGTCGGGGAGATCGTCGACCGGGTGAACAAGGCGGGCGGCCCGGCGCTCCTCTTCGAGAACGTCCGCGGGTCGGCGATGCCGCTCGCGATGAACGTCTTCGGAACCGACCGCCGGCTGCTCAAGGCCCTCGGCCTGAAGTCCTATTCCGAGATCAGCGACAAGATCGGCGGGCTGCTCAAGCCCGAGCTGCCGCACGGCTTCGTCGGGGTCCGTGAGGCGTTCGGCAAGCTCGGCACGATGGTGCACGTACCGCCGAAGAAGGTGAAGGACGCGCCGGTGCAGGAGGTGGTCCTGCGCGGTGACGACGTCGACCTGGACGAACTGCCCGCACTGTTCACCTGGCCCAAGGACGGCGGCTCCTTCTTCAACCTGGGTCTGACGCACACCAAGCACCCGGAGACGGGCGTGCGCAACCTCGGTCTGTACCGCCTTCAGCGGCACGACCGGAACACCATCGGCATGCACTGGCAGATCCACAAGGACAGCCGCAATCACTACCAGGTGGCGGCCAAGCGCGGTGAACGACTGCCCGTCGCGATCGCCTTCGGCTGCCCGCCCGCGGTGACGTACGCGTCGACCGCGCCGCTGCCCGGTGACATCGACGAGTACCTCTTCGCGGGCTTCGTGGCGGGCAGGCGGACCGAGATGGTCGACTGCAAGACGGTGCCGCTCCAGGTCCCGGCGAACGCCGAAGTGGTCCTGGAAGGCTGGCTGGAGCCGGGCGAGATGCTCCCGGAGGGTCCCTTCGGCGACCACACGGGTTTCTACACACCGCAGGAACCCTTCCCGGCGCTGACCATCGACTGTGTGACCATGCGCCGGCGGCCTCTGCTCCAGTCGATCGTGGTGGGCCGCCCGCCTACGGAGGACGGTCCGCTCGGCCGCGCCACGGAGCGCTTCTTCCTGCCCCTGCTCAAGATCATCGTGCCGGACATCGTGGACTACCACCTGCCCGAGTCGGGCGGCTTCCACAACTGCGCGATCGTCTCGATCGACAAGAAGTACCCGAAGCACGCGCAGAAGGTCATGCACGCGATCTGGGGCGCGCACATGATGTCCCTGACCAAGCTGATCGTCGTGGTCGACGCCGACTGCGACGTGCACGATCTGCACGAGGTCTCCTGGCGCGCGCTCGGCAACACCGACTACGCCCGCGATCTGACCGTCGTGGAAGGCCCGGTCGACCATCTCGACCATGCCTCGTACCAGCAGTTCTGGGGCGGCAAGGCGGGCATCGACGCGACGAAGAAGCTCCCCGAGGAGGGGTACGTCCGGGACGGCGGCTGGCCCGACATGGTCGAGTCCGACCCGGAGACGGCGGCGAAGGTCGACCGCCGGTGGAAGGAGTACGGCCTGTGAGCAGCGCTGCCGCAGCAGTCCCGCAACCCGGCAGGACCAAGGCGTTTCTGCGGCTCGTCATGATCGAGCACTCGGTCTTCGCGCTGCCCTTCGCGTACATCGCCTCGCTGACCGCGATGTTCCAGCTCGACAGGAACATCCACTGGGGGCGGCTGCTGCTGGTCACCCTCGCCATGGTCGGGCTGCGGACCTTCGCGATGGCCTGCAACCGGATCATCGACCGCGAGATCGACGCCCGCAATCCGCGCACCGAGAACCGTGAACTGGTGACCGGCGCCGTGTCGGTGCGGTCCGCCTGGACCGGCGCTCTGATCGCCGTCGTCGTCTTCCTGGGAGCGGCGGCCGCGCTCAATCCGCTGTGCCTCGCCCTCGCGCCGATCGCCGTGATCCCGATGGTGGTCTATCCGTACGGCAAGAGGTTCACGAACTTCCCGCATGCCATCCTCGGCCTCGCCCAGGCCATGGGCCCGGTCGGCGCGTGGATCGCCATCACCGGCGCGTGGTCCTGGGACGCGGTGATCCTCGGTCTCGCCGTCGGCGTCTGGATCGGAGGCTTCGACCTGATCTTCGCCTGCCAGGACGTCCAGGCGGACCGCGCGCACGGCGTGATGTCGGTCCCGGCCCGCTTCGGCGTCCCGGCCGCGCTGTACGGGGCCCGGGCCGCGCATGTCGTGACGACCGTCCTCCTGGTCTGGTACGCGCTGGTCACGCAGGCGGGCGGCTTCTTCTGGACGGGCCTGCTGATCGTCGGCGCCGCGTTCCTCTACGAGCACACCATCGTGAAGCCGCACGACCTGTCCCGCCTCGACCGCGCCTTCTTCACCGTCAACGGCTTCATCGGCATGGCCCTCTTCGGCTGCGCACTGCTGGATCTGCTGGTGCGCGGCCTCACCGTGTGACCGGCGGATAGGCTCAGCAGCATGAAAGAGGCCAAGCGCACCCCCTGGTTGGTGGGTGTCTCCGGCGCGTCCGGGACGCCGTACGCCGCCGCCGTGCTGCGCGGTCTGCTCGCCGCGGGCGAGAGCGTGGACCTGGTGGTCAGCCGAGCCTCACGGCTGACGCTGCTCGACGAGACGGGGATCGCTTTCCGGGACGCGCACTGGCGTGACGATCTGCGGGAGTGGCTGGCGCGCGGGGCGGACGGAAAGCCGGGCACCTTCCGGGTGGACGTCGACGGCGTACGGCACTGGGCGGCCGGGGATCTGGCCGCCGGGCCTTCGTCCGGTTCGTATCCCGTGAAGGGCATGCTCATCGTCCCGGCGTCCACGGCGTGCGTGGCCGGAGTGGCGCTCGGGCTCTCGAAGGATCTGCTGCAGCGGGCCGCGAGCGTGACGCTCAAGGAGCGGCGGAAGCTGGTGGTCGCGGTGCGCGAGACCCCGCTGAACGGGCAGACCCTCAAGCATCTGGTGACACTGGACGAGGCGGGTGCGGTGGTGCTCCCGGCCTCCCCGGCGTTCTACGCGGGGGCGACGCACATCCAGGATCTGGTGGACTTCGTGGCGGGACGGGTGCTGGACGCGGCGGGGGTGCCGCATCGGCTGTACCGCCGCTGGGAGGGGGAGCTGGGTGGCCCTCGTGCGGATTAGCCTGGATTTCTTGTTGATGTTTAATTCGTAGGAATTTTGCCCTGCGTGCCTTAGATTCTTATGGTAGACTTGCGGTATCGCTGAATAATGGAAGGGTCCAGGCATATGGACGCGGTGGACAGGCAGCTCATCCAGGCCCTCAGGGAGAACGGCAGAGCTTCGTACGCGGAGCTGGGCCGGCTCGTCGGGCTCTCGGGGCCCTCCGTCACCGATCGCATCAACCGCCTCGAGGCGGCGGGCGTCATCACCGGCTATCGCGCCACCGTCGACGCCAGGTCGCTGGGCCTCGGCGTCACGGCTCTCATCGGCCTCTCGCTCTCGGACGCGGCCGACCACGAGGACGTGGCACGCCGGCTGAAGGACCTGGCGGAGATCGAGGACCTCTGGTTCATCGCGGGCGACGACTCGTACATGCTCAAGGTGCGGGCGAACGACGTGGACGGTCTGGAGAAGACGATCCGCCGGCTCTCCGGTACGAGGGGTGTGTCGCGTACGCGGACGACCATCGTGCTCTCCACGAAGTGGGAGAACCGGGTCGGAGATCTGCCGGAGTAGTCGGGGGCGTACCTTGGGTGGGGCCTGTTGACGAATACGTATAGGAGGCGGCCGTACATGGCTGCATCTATTAAAGACGTGGGGCTCAAGCGCGAGCTGGAGGAGAAGGTCCGTTCCGGGGAGCGGCTGACCCGCGAGGACGGCATCGCCCTCTACGAGTCGGACGACCTGGCATGGCTCGGCGGCCTCGCGCACGAGGTGCGGACGCGCAAGAACGGTGACGTCGTCCACTTCAACGTCAACCGGCACCTCAACATGACCAACGTGTGCACGGCGTCGTGCGCGTACTGCTCCTTCCAGCGCAAGCCGGGCGAGAAGGACGCGTACACCATGCGCATCGAGGAGGCCGTCCGCCTCGCCAAGTCGATGGAGGCGGAGAACCTCACCGAACTGCACATCGTCAACGGGCTCCACCCCAACCTGCCGTGGCGCTACTACCCGCGGTCGCTCAGCGAGCTGAAGAAGGCCCTCCCGAACGTCTCGCTGAAGGCATTCACGGCCACTGAGATCCACCACTTCGAGACGATCTCCGGACTGTCCGCCTCCGAGATCCTCGACGAGCTGATCGAGGCCGGTCTGGAGTCGCTGACCGGCGGCGGCGCCGAGATCTTCGACTGGGAGGTCCGCCAGCACATCGTCGACCACCGCACGCACTGGGAGGACTGGTCGCGCATCCACCGGCTCGCGCACCAGAAGGGTCTCAAGACCCCCTGCACGATGCTGTACGGCCACATCGAGGAGCCCAGGCACCGGGTCGACCACGTACTGCGTCTGCGTGAACTCCAGGACGAGACCGGCGGCTTCCAGGTCTTCATCCCCCTGCGCTACCAGCACGACTTCGTGGACATGCAGGACGGCAAGGTCCGCAACCGCCTTCAGGCGCGTACCACCATGGCGACCGGCGCCGAGGCACTGAAGACCTTCGCGGTCTCGCGGCTGCTGTTCGACAACGTCCAGCACGTGAAGGTCTTCTGGGTGATGCACGGTGTGCAGACCGCTCAGCTGGCGCTGCAGCACGGCGCGGACGACATGGACGGCTCGGTCGTCGAGTACAAGATCACGCACGACGCGGACAACTACGGCACGCCCAACAAGCTGACGCGTGACGACCTGCTCGACCTGATCCGCGACGCGGGTTTCCGCCCGGTGGAGCGGAACACGCGGTACGAGGTCATCCGGGAGTACCCGGGGCCCGACGCGGACCGCCGCGAGTCGCCGCAGCCGATGCGGCTCTGACACAGGACCGAGGAGCACCCCCGGCGCGTACGTTTCCGAATACGCCCGGGGGCACGGCCATTCGGGGGATTTCGACCACACAGCAGTTTGCTCAGACTCAAGTCTTCCTGGTTGCTGGCATCTTGATGGCCACTCAGCCTCAGGTTTTTGGAAGGCATGGTCATGCACGCATCCCCCACCAGCGGCACCACCCTCCCACCGCAGCATTCGGAATTCGACAGACAATCGCCTGCGGAGACGGTTCAGACAGGTCGCCCCGGCGTCGCACGGTGGATGTGGGTCCTGGCGGGAGCTCTGTTTCTCCTTTATGCGGCGCTGTCCCTGCGCATCCATCAGCGGATGCTCTCCAACAGCTACGACCTGGGAATCTTCGAGCAGGTCGTCCAGTCCTACGCACACGGGCACCTGCCCGTCTCCGAACTGAAGGGTCCGGACTTTCCCGTCCTGGGGGACCACTTCTCACCCATCCTGGCCCTGGTGGCACCGCTCTACTGGATGTGGCCGTCGCCGAACGCCCTGCTCGTGGCACAGGCGGTGCTGGTCGCCGCGAGCGTTCTGCCGCTGACCGTCTGGGCCAACCGGACTCTGGGCTCCCTGGCCGCCGCGGTCATCGGCGTCGCCTACGGCCTTTCCTGGGGTGTCGCGAGCGCGGTCGGCTTCGACTTCCATGAAGTGGCCTTCGCCGTCCCTCTTCTCTCCCTTTCACTGACGGCTCTCGCGAACGACCGGCTGCGCGCGGCGGCCCTCTGGGCTCTTCCCCTGCTGCTGGTGAAGGAAGACCTCGGGCTCACGGTGGCCGTGATCGGTCTCCTCATCGCCCGGCGCGGCGACCGAAGGCTCGGGATCATGACCGCGTCGGCCGGCGCGGCCGGGGTCGTACTGGCGCTGCTGGTGGTTCTGCCGGCTGTCAATCCGAGTGGGTCCTTCGCCTATTGGTTCTACCTGGACAGCCCGGGAGGAAGTGAAGGCGGACCGGGAGACCTGCTGTACAAGTACACGGTCGGTCTCTTCACCCCCCAGCCCAAGATGTCGACCCTTGTGCTCGTACTGGCACCGACCCTGTTCCTGGCTGTGCGATCCCCGCTGCTGTGGATCGCGCTGCCGACTCTGATCTGGCGCGGCGCCTCCAGCAACACGGTTCACTGGGACACCGGGTTCCACTATTCGCTGGTGCTGATGCCGATCGTCTTCGCGGCCTTCGTCGACGCTCTGGTCCGACGCCGCTCCAGCGCGAGCAGTCTGCGCCGCTATCTCGCGGGCTCCGTGGCGATCACCGTCCTGCTGCTGCCGCAGTTTCCGCTGTGGCAGCTGGTCCAGCCGGCCACATGGCGGACCGATCCCCGCATCGCTGTCGCCCACCGTTTGATGGACCGGATCCCTCAGGGCGCCACGGTCCAGGCGTCCAGCCATCTGGTGCCCCAGCTCACCAGCCGCACGAGGGTCAGCCTGTTCGGCTGGTACTCCAGCCGCCCCTTTCCTCAGTGGATCATGGTGGACACCCGGGTGCCCCAGGATCGGCGATGGCCTCTGACGGTCGCAGAGGAGAAATTCAAACTGGACAGCGCCCGCCGCAAGGGATACCGCACCGTGGCTGCCCGGGACGGCTTCGTACTGCTCAAGAGCACGGACGGACCCAAGGCCTCGGGGAGCTGGACCGAATTGAACGGCCTTCCGAATCATGAATAGGCGATACGGGCCGCAGGGGGAGAGGACCGCGACGGCATCATGATGCCGCTCCCGCTGAATTGATCCCATAGCGGACGTGCTTCACTGGACGGGCAGCACCTGTCGTACGAAGAAAGAAGGCCTGCCGTGTCCGCCAAGTCGAGCGCCGCGATCCGGTACACCACCCTGCGCCTGGCCATCTTCATCGGCTGCTTTGTCGTCGTGGGCGGCCTGGTCCAGGTCGGCGCCCTGCCCAAGGGGCTCGGCGACTCGAACTTCGTCTGGGTCGTCCTGCTCGCGCTCGTGCTGTCCGCGCCGCTGAGCTTCGTACTGCTGCGCAAGCAGCGCGACGCCATGTCCGAGCAGATCGCCGGCACGGTCGACAGGACCAAGGCCCGTCTTGAAGCCAACCGGTCGCAGGAGGACGGCGCCGTTCAGTAGGCGCCGCTCAAGTGCCGTCACACGCGCCGGCGGGAGCCTCGCGCCCGGGCGGGTCGCTGGCGTCCCACCGCTGCTCCCGGCCCCAGGCGCCGCTCGGAGAATCCCCGGTTCGTGACGGTCTGCTCCCGATGGCGCTCGGGCAGGTCGGACATCGACAGCAGACGGTCGCAGGCCTGGAGCGAGCCGGCCACGTCGCCCACCCAGTAGGCCGAGATCGAGTACTCGAACAGCAGTCCCCAGCGGTACACCCACGGCTGGATGAACAGGATGTCGTCGGGCTGCTTCCTGCCGAGCACGGCACGGACGATCGCGTGCGCCGAGTGATGGCGGCCCTGTCTGCGCAGCCGTGAGGCCAGTTCGTAACACGCTTCGAGCCGTTGCGGGCGCGACTCCCAGGCACGGGAGAGGGCGTCCATACCCGACGGCCAGTCGCCGGAATCCGCCCGGAGGATCCCGGACTGCAGGAGCGAGTAGTACACCTCCTCGCCCCAGCCCCCCATCTCGGCGCGGCGCTCGTACAGGGTGATCGCCTCGGCGGTCTCGCCCATGTCGCGCATGGTCTGGGCGAGATAGAAGACCGTACGTGTGTTGGCGGGGTCGCGCTCGAGTTCGGCACTCAACAGGCGCGCGTCCCGCTCGAACTTGTCGTGCCGCGAGCCGCCGTCGGCGTAGTCCTCGATGACGAGTGCGTCGAGATTCTGCTGAGTGACCTCGCTGTCGGCCGTGAGGTATTCGTGGGTGACACCCTCATATCGCCACGGGATGTCTCCCCGGACCAGGCGCTTGATGCGGTACTCCAACGCCCCTTCGTGCCGCAGCATGTACGAATCGGCGGTCAGCCTGGGAAGTCGGCCCTTCTGCCGGACCACGTGGTCGGCGTCGAGGAGAAGCAGATAGTCGGCCTTGCCCAGGGCGTGCCTGATGTTCTGGCTCCGGTTGTGGCCGAAGTCGACCCAGGGCTCCTCGTGAAGTTCGCCGGGAATGCCGTCCAGTGCCGTACGGATCAGCTTCTGGGTTCCGTCGGTCGAGCCGGTGTCGGAGATCACCCAGGTGTCCACCAGGTCACGCACGGAGGCGAGGCATCGCTCGATGACGTTCGCCTCGTTCTTGACGATCATGCACAGGCACACGGACGGCTTCACGGCATCACCACTTCCGGCGGGTCGGTCCGGCCGCGACCTTAGGCACCCCGTCCGGCGGCGCGCTGACGGCACGCCGACGGCCATGCCGTTCCCTTCTGCGTACGCCCCCATTGGTGTGTATCTCGTACGCCATTGCGTTGATAGCTCCGCGAGGTACTCAAGGGCATTGCGTCCGCGAACCGATGATTCCGAAGGAGGCTCGAACTGGCTTCCAGAGTCTCACTCGAACTGGTTCAAGAAGGAGCACTGTATGAGTCCTGAGAACAGGACCAAGTCCACTCTGGGTCCGCTTCCGAAGCGGCGTGCTTGGATGATCGGCAGCTCGTTCGCGTCCCTCGCCCTCGTGGTTGCGGGGCTCGCAACTCCCGCGATCGCCCTGCAGAGTGCCACCCCGAGCTCAGGTTCAGTCGTCGCCGGCCCGTCGGGCGTGGACTGTGATGACATCACGTCGAAGGTCATGTCGCAGATGGGTGGTGGCGGCGGCAACCACGACCACTGCGGGTTCACCGGGCCCACGGGACCGACCGGCCCCCGCGGTGAGACTGGCCCGTGCAACGACATCGACAGCTACAACCCCCTCGTGGTCACTCCAGTCGTCACCACCCACCAAATCAGCGCCGCGCTCTTCGACCCGGACGGCGAGGGCCCGCTCGAGGTCGAGGCATTCGCGGGCATCCGGACCGTCCCCGGCGGCACCTACACCTGGACGGACATCAGCAACAACGAGGACTTCCCGGACGACGCCTGCTCCATCTCGGTGTCCAGCAACGGGCTGGCGGCCGGGTTGCCGACCACCACCTCGGTCCAGGTGCTGACCAGGTACGGGGTCGTGTGGGAGACCTCGTGCACCCAGGACTTCCTGGTGCCTACGGACCCGGTGGGGACGCTCCCGGCCCTTACGTGCGCCGAAGGCTGGACTCAGGTAGTGGACCAGCCCTAGCGCTCCAGCGCTCGACTCGGATTCGCTTCTGGTCGGGTTGCGTCCTGACCCGGCCCGGATCGTGGCGCGGCCCCTCTTCCATGGAAGGGGGGCCGTTCCGCGTGCCTGGGCTCCTCCCGGGGGTCGTAGGCTTGCCGCGGAGTTGGGGTGTGGGGCGGGAGGATGTTTGACATGGGTGCTGTGAAGGGCGCGAAGGCCACACGCATGCCGCGTGCCGTCCGAGAGCGGCAGATGATGGACGCGGCCGTGCAGACCTTCGGACAGCGCGGCTACCGCGCGGCCTCCATGGATGAGATCGCGGAACTCGCCGGGGTCTCCAAGCCCCTGGTCTATCTGTACCTGAACTCCAAGGAAGAGCTCTTCACTGCATGCATCAGGCGTGAGGCGGAGGCGCTGGTCGCCGCCGTGCAGGCGGCCGTCGAGCCGGGGCTCGCGGCCGACCGGCAACTCTGGACCGGGCTCGCGGCGTTCTTCACGCACACCGCCGACAATCCGTACGGCTGGGCGGTGCTGCACCGTCAGGCGCGTACGCACGGGGAGCCTTTCGCCGCCGAGGTGGCGGTGATGCGGGAAGCCATCGTGGCGGTGGTGACCGGACTGATCGGCGCCGCGGCCCGTGAGGCGCACCGGGATCACGAGCTCGCGGACCGGGATGTCGCCGGGTTCGCTCAGGCGCTGGTGGGCGCGGCCGAATCGCTCGCCGGGTGGGCGAACGAATCGGAGGACGTCTCGGCGAAGGAAGCGGCCGGGACGCTGATGAACTTCGCCTGGATGGGGCTGGAGAATCTCATGCACGGGGAGAGCTGGCCGCACACCCGCTGAATCGTGCTCTCTCACCGTGAACACGCGGTGACTGGGGAGTGCCTTTGGCCACACACGGGCGTCCGTGACCGGACTGGACATCCGCCGACGGTGCTATGGCAGCACCCGCAGTGAGCAGGAGCTATGCCCTCGCGGCGGCTCCAGGGCGGGCACGTGGGGTCGGGTCGCCTCGTGCCCGTACATCAGGCGAGTCGGGTGAACAAGGGATAAACTCCTCGTTTGCCGTGCGCGGAATGGGGATTCGCAGCGCACTCGACACGACCTACGGAGAGTGAGAGATGCGTACGAACCTGTGTGACATCCACCGGATCGGTCCTGCACTGAGCGTCCTGTCGGCCGGCGATCGGTGCGCTGCATGACCGTGGCCCCGGAGTCGCCGGCTCTTCTCGATCCGCTGCTCGACGATGCGCCCCCGCCCGCGCTGTTCACCGCCGGCGCCGCCGCCAGTGAGCGCACCCTCCTCGACATTCTCGACGAGAGCGCACGCCGTCACCCGGATGCACTCGCCGTCGACGACGGTGAAGCGCCCCTCAGCTACCGCACCCTCCTCGACGAGGTCGATGCGCTGCGAGCCCGCCTGTGCGAGGCCGGAATAGGCATCGGCGACCGCGTCGGTGTACGCGTTCCGTCCGGCACCGCCGACCTGTACGTCTCGATCCTCGCCGTCCTCGCGGCCGGCGCGGCCTATGTCCCGGTCGACGCCGAGGACCCCGACGAGCGGGCAGAGCTCGTCTTCACCGAGGCCGCCGTGAGCGCCGTCATCGGCACGGGCCGGGAGATCACGCCGCTCGGGGCCTGCGGCGGCGACACCGGCCGCCGGCCGGGGCCCGACGACGACGCGTGGATCATCTTCACCTCCGGCTCCACCGGCAAGCCCAAGGGCGTCGCCGTCACCCACCGCAACGCCGCCGCGTTCGTCGACGCCGAGGCCCGCCTCTTCCTGGCCCAGGAGCCGCTCGCCCCCGGCGACCGTGTGCTCGCGGGGCTCTCCGTCGCCTTCGACGCCTCCTGCGAGGAGATGTGGCTCGCCTGGCGGCACGGCGCCTGCCTCGTTTCCTCCCCCCGCTCCCTCGTACGCACCGGCCTCGACCTCGGCCCCTGGCTGGTCGAGCAGCGCATCACCGTCGTGTCGACGGTGCCCACTCTCGCGGCGCTCTGGCCCGCCGAGGCGCTCGACGACGTACGTCTGCTGATCTTCGGCGGCGAGGCCTGCCCGCTCGAGCTGGCCGAGCGGATGGCTGTCCCGGGCCGTGAGGTCTGGAACACCTACGGCCCGACCGAGGCCACCGTCGTCGCCTGCGCGGCACCGCTGACCGGCGAGGGGCCGGTACGGATCGGGCTGCCGCTCGACGGCTGGGAGCTCGCCGTCGTGGACGCCCGCGGCGAGGTCGTGCCCCTGGGCGAGAGTGGCGAACTGGTCATCGGCGGCGTGGGCCTCGCCCGCTACCTGGATGCCAAGAAGGACGCAGAGAAGTACGCCCCCCTGCCCGCCCTCGGATGGGACCGCGCCTACCGCAGCGGCGACCTGGTCAAGGCGGAGGCGGAGGGCCTGCTGTTCATGGGCCGCGCGGACGAGCAGATCAAGCTCGGCGGGCGCCGTATCGAACTCGGCGAGATCGACGCGGCGCTGCAGTCGCTCCCCGGCGTCCGGGGCGCGGCGGCGGCGGTCCGGACGACCGGCGCGGGGCATCAGCTACTGGTGGGATACGTGGTCCCGAGCGGGCCGGCGGAGGACGCCGCCCCTGACGCGGTCGACGTGGCCGGTGACGCCCTGCCTCTCGACACCGTGCCTCGCGACAGCGGGCCCCTCGACGCCCTGCCCCTCGACACCGTGGCCTTCGACCCCGCCGACGCCATTGCACGGCTCCGCAAGGAGCTGCCCGCCGCGCTCGTGCCGCTGGTCGCCGTCGTGGACACCCTTCCCACCCGGACCTCGGGCAAGGTCGACAGGGCCGCACTGCCCTGGCCGCTGCCCGCCGTCGAGAGCCCGGACACGGAAGCGGCCGAGTTCACCGAGACCGAGGCCTGGCTGGCCGAGCAGTGGACCGAGCTGCTCGGAGCGCCGGTGAGCGGGCCCGACGCCGACTTCTTCGCGAGCGGGGGCGGCAGTCTCGCCGCCGCCCAGCTCGTGTCGCGGATCCGGGAGCGGTTCGCCGCCGGCTCGGTCGGCGACATCTACCAGAACCCGACCCTCGGCGCGCTCGCCCGGACGCTGGAGGCATCCTCCGCGGGCGCGGCCGAAGCCCGTGACATCCAGCCGGTGCCGCGCCGCACCGCAGTCGCGCAGACACTGCTCATGCTGCCGCTGTTCGCGGTGGCCGGGCTGCGCTGGGGCGTGGTCGCCGCCGCGGTGAGCGATCTGATCGGCGGGCCCTGGGCCCCGACCGTTTCCTGGTGGTGGGTGGCGCTCGGCTGGCTGCTCTTCGTCAGCCCGGCAGGCCGGATCGTGATCGCCGCGGGCGGTGCCCGGCTGCTGCTGCGGGGCCTGCGCCCGGGTACGTATCCGCGCGGCGGCAGTGTCCACCTGCGCCTTTGGACCGCGGAACGGCTCGCCGAGATGAGCGGCGCGACCGGCCTCGCGGGAACCTGGCTCACCTACTACGCACGCGCTCTCGGCGTCCGGATCGGCGAGGACGTCGATCTGCACGCCCTTCCGCCGGTGACCGGCATGCTGCGGCTCGGCAAGGGCGCCGCGGTCGAGCCCGAGGTCGATCTGTCCGGCCACTGGCTCGACGGCGACCGGCTGCACATCGGCCCCGTCCGGATCGGCGCGGGAGCCACGGTCGGCGCCCGCAGCACGCTCTTCCCCGGCGCACGCATCGGCAAGCGGGCCGAGATCGCGCCCGGGTCGGGCGTGACCGGCGCGGTCCCCGCGGGCGAGCGCTGGTCGGGCGTACCCGCCTCCCGCAAGGGCAAGGCCAACCGCGGTCTCCCCGACGGCCGCCCGCCCCGCAGGCGCCGCTGGATCGGGCTCTACTCGCTGACCTCGCTGCTGCTCGGGCTGCTGCCCGCGATCGCGGCGCTTCCCGGCCTGCTCGTCATCGGCCTGTTCGCGCGGGGCAGCGCGGACCTCGGGCAGGCGCTGACCGCGGCACTGATCGCCGTCCCGCTCGCGACCGTAGTCGCCATGGCCACGTATGCACTGATCGTCCTGGCCGGTGTGCGGCTGCTCAGCATCGGCCTGCGCGAGGGCCATCACCCTGTCCACGGCAGGGTCGCCTGGCAGGCGTGGGCGACGGAACGGCTGATGGACATGGCCAGGGTGCATCTCTTCCCGCTGTACGCGAGCCTGTTCACGCCCGTGTGGCTGCGGGCGCTGGGTATGAAGGTGGGCCGCCGCGTCGAGGCGTCGACCGTGCTGGCGCTGCCCGCGATGACGACGGTCGGTGACGGGGCGTTCCTCGCCGACGACACGATGGTCGCCTCGTACGAACTGGGCGGCGGCTGGCTGCGGATCGCCGAGGCGCGGATCGGCAAGAAGGCCTTCCTCGGCAACTCCGGGATGACGGCCGCCGGCCGCTCCGTGCCCAAGCGGGGCCTGGTCGGCGTGCTGTCGTCGACCCCGAAGCGCGCCAAGGCGGGCAGTTCCTGGCTCGGCATGCCGCCGATGAAGCTGCCCCGGGCGGCGGAAGTGGGCGACCAGAGCCGTACGTTCGACCCGCCGAAGCGGCTGATGTGGGCGCGCGCGGCCGTCGAGCTCTGCCGGATCGTGCCGGTCATGTGCGGCGCGGCGCTGGCCGTACTCGCGCTGGCGGCCTTCGTGCTGCTGGCCTCCCGCGTCGGCGTCGGCCTCGCGGTGCTGTCCACCGGCGGGCTGCTGCTCGCCGGCGGCCTGGTGGCCTGCCTGGTCGCCATCGCGGCGAAGTGGCTGCTGGTGGGCCGTTTCAAGGCGGTCGAGCACCCGCTGTGGTCCTGGTTCGTATGGCGCAACGAGCTCGCGGACACCTTTGTCGAGGTGCTCGCGGTGCCGTGGCTGGTCGGCGCGACCGGCGGCACGCCGCTGATGAATCTGTGGCTGCGTCTCCTCGGCGCCCGCGTCGGCCGGGGCGCCTGGTGCGAGACGTACTGGCTGCCGGAGGCCGACCTGGTCACCGTCGGCGGCGGTGCCAGTGTGAATCGTGGCTGTGTTGTTCAGACGCACCTCTTCCATGACCGGATCATGCGTATGGACAATGTCGTCCTCGGAGCCGGCGCGACGCTGGGTCCGCACGGCATCGTGCTGCCCGGCGCGGTCGTCGGCGACCGCGCCGCGGTCGGTCCGGCGTCGCTGGTGATGCGTGGGGAGCGGGTGCCCGCGGGCACCCGCTGGCTGGGCAATCCGATCGAGGCCTGGAAGCCGTAGCCCGGACTCGGGCACACGCACACGCACGACAGCAAGAAACGCGAGGCGCACCACGGTGAGGGATTCGTACCTGCCGCAGCACGGTGACAGCGGCTACCGCACCACGGAGTACGACCTGGAGGTGGACTATCGTCCGCACACCGGCCGCCTGTCCGGCCGGGCCAGGATCAGCGCCGTCGCCCAGCGAAACCTGGCCGAAGTGGCCCTGGACCTCGGCCAGTTCCGCATCAACCGCGTCCTCGTCGACGGCGGCCGCCCGGCGCGGTACACCCACCGCGCCGACAAACTGCGCATCCGGCCCGCCAAGCCGCTGCGCGCCGGGTCCGCGTTCACGGTCGAGGTGCGCTACACCGGCGTCCCCCATCCCGTCCGCACCCGGGACTGGGGGGACCTCGGCTGGGAGCAGCTGGAGGAGGGCGCGCTGGTGGCCTCCCAGCCCAGTGGCGCGCGCTCCTGGTTCCCGTGCAACGACCGGCCCAGCGACAAGGCCGTCTACCGGATCGCTGTGACCGCCCCCTCGCCGTACACCGTGGTCGCCAACGGGACCCTGACCTCCCGCTCGATCAGCGCCTCCACGACGACCTGGGTGTACGAACAGTCCGCGCCGATGGCGACGTATCTGGCGACCGTCCAGATCGGTCCGTACGAACTGGTCGATGTCGCCCACGCCGGACGCGTGCCGCAACCCGCTGCCGTGCCGCGCGAACTGCTCCGGCGCTTCGAGCACGACTTCGCCCGGCAGCCCCAGATGATGGCTGCCTTCACGGACCTCTTCGGCCCGTACCCCTTCGACGACTACGCCGTCGTCGTGGTCGACGAAGAACTCGACGTGCCCGTCGAGGCGCAGGGCCTGTCGATCTTCGGGTCCAACCATGTCGACGGGCGGCGCGGCAGCGAGCGCCTGATCGCGCACGAACTGGCCCACCAGTGGTTCGGCAACAGCCTGACGGTCGCTGACTGGCGGCACATCTGGCTCAACGAGGGCTTCGCGAAATACGCGGAATGGCTCTGGTCCGAGGTCTCTGGCGGGCCCTCGGCCGCGGCACTCGCGGCCAAGTCCCGTGCCAGGCTCGCCATGATGCGGCAGGACATCAGGATCGGCGACCCCGGGCTGCGGCGGCTGTTCGACGACCGGCTCTACGAGCGGGGCGGGCTCACGATGCATGCGCTGCGGACGGTGATCGGGCATGCGGCGTTCGTGGCGGTGCTGCGGGAGTGGACGACGACGCGGCGGTACGGGGTGGTGACGACGGAGGAGTTCATCGCGCTCGCGCAGAGGTACTCGGAGCATCCGCTCGACGGGCTGTTCCGTATGTGGCTGTACGACGAGAAGCTGCCGGCGTTGCCGCAGGCGCGGCGCTGAGGCGTGGCCGGTTGCCGGGGCGGTGCGGGTCGACCGGGGTGCGGGGTGCCGCTGCGCGGGGCTGTTCCCCTACCGCCCTCCCCCATCCCGAACTGGGGCTCCGCCCCAGACCCCGCGCCTCAAACGCCGGCGGGGCTGAATGTGCGGCCGAGCCACGCACTTCAGCCAGTCCGGCGTTTGAGGACATGCGGCCGAAGGTCGCATTCGGAGGTCTGGGGGCTTGCCCCCAGTTCGGGATGGGGGTACCTCCCACGGCCGCCAGGCCGTAGGGGGAGGGCGGGTAGGGGACAGGGCCAGCCGCAGGCGACGCCCATCCCGCACCGCCTAACCCGAACGGCCCGCCCGCCACTCGTGGACGACCGCCTCCACGTCGAACGGCGCAAGCCCCGGCGGCGGCCCCGCCGGTGGTCTGCGGATCGCCGCCTCGATCTTCTCGTTGATCTCAGTGAGAATGTGCCGCACCCGGGACTCCGTCGCCGCCCGCCCCGCCGCCTCGCGCGCGTCCTCCGCCTCCTTGCGCAGGGCCAGCGTCGGCGGCAGGACGGAGACGCCCTCGCGGTGCATCTTGCCCTTGACCCACCACAGTTCGTCGTACGGAGCCGTGTCGTCGGGGAGCGGCTTTCCGAAGCCGGGCAGATCCTTGAAGTCCCCGCGCTCCGAAGCGTCCCGGATCTGCTTGTCGACCCACGATTCGAAGCTGACACCTGGGGGTTTGCGTTCGGTCACGGCCGCTCCTCCCGTCTCGTAGGTCCATGGTGGGCGGGGCCCGGGAACAGCTTCCGGGGTCAGCGCAGGGTCGGCACCGCTCCGCACTCCGCCCATGCCACCTCGACCCCGTGCAGGCCCCGGCCCCACCCGTCGGCGATCCGGGTGAGCCGGGCCGCGTCCACAGGCGCCCGGCCGAGGCCGATCGCGTAGCGCGCGATCGCCGGGCCGGTCTCGTACGGGCGGGGCCAGGCGTGCGCGTCGACCGCCCCCGCGTCCTCCAGGGCGGTGAGCAGCGCGCGCAGGCGGCCCCGGACGCGGCCCAGGGTCTCCTCGAACTCCCCGTCCGGGCCCGGGCGTACGGTCACCGTCGCCCACGCCGCGTGCCGCCGGTGCAGGGGCGGCGGTGACAGCAGTTCGGGCCAGGGGTCCGCGCCGGTGTCCGCGGCCGTGTCCAGGATGGTCCAGGCCCTATAGAGCTCGTCGGTGAGCAGGTTCCGAAAGCCGGCGGTGACCTGCCCGGTGCAGGTACGGACGGGAGCGGTGGGAGTAAGGACGGTCAGGGCCCCCTGTGGTCCCGTACCGGCATCCGCCAGGGCGACCGGGTCACGCCAGTCCCATGCGGCCCAGGTGCCGAAGAAGTCGCGCAGCCGGTCGGCGTCGGCGGAGCCGGCCGACTCGCGTGTCGTACGGGCCGCGAGCACCGACCAGGCCAGGCCCGGCAGTCCGCCGAAGGGGGCCGAGTCGAGGCCGCGGGCCCTCGCCCACGCCTTCACCTGCCTGGCCAGCCGGGCGAACGCGGCTTGATCGGCGCCGACTTCGGCCCGTACCGTGTCCGCGTCGCTCACCGCGCTCAGAGCGATCGCGGCCGCCTCGCCCAACTCGGCGCGGCGGGCCACCGATTCGTCCGGATCGAGCGCCCCTGTGGCGACGACCACCAGGTCCACGTCGATGTCACCGACGCGCAGCCGCAGGCCCCGTACCCGGGCGCCGGTCACCTCCCGTACCCGGGTGGCCTCCGGCAGTGCGGCCGTCACCCGCTCCCGGACGTCCGCCATGTCGACGGAGCCCGGCAGGGCCGCCACCAGGTCCAGGTCCGCTCCGGCCGGGGCGCAGCCCATGCGCCGCGATCCGACGACGTGGACGACTCCGTCGGCCAGCGCTTCGGAGAGGCGCCTGGCGGTCCCGTCGTCCGTGACGGGCTCGGCGGTGACGGCCTCCAGGGATGCGGGGGATCCGGGGGAGTCCGGCAGCCAGCGCACTTCGCCCGTTCCGAGGGCGATCGTGGCCCGTGGCCGCATCGGCCCGTCGCCCCGCCGCGAGAGCAGCACCAGTTCGCTCACGTGCGCCGACATGCCGTCGAGCAGGGCGGCGCAGTGCGTGGCGAGCGTGTGCGGATCCCGGGTCCGGCCCAGGGAGAGATGGGGGGTGAAGCGCGGGGCCCGGCCCCCGCAGCGGGGAAATCGCCGCGCCAGGGCGCGGTGCAGCTCTGCCCAGGGCGCCGGGCCGGCCGCCGCCGGGTCGAGCCAGACGGTGGAGTCCTCCCGGTGCCGGAAGGAGCGCACTCCCTCCAGCCGGGCGGTGAACGCCGCCGTCCCGGCCGTCTCCGCGGCGAGCAGCGGGGCCGCCCGTTCGAAGTCCGACTCCGGTACGAAACCGAAGAGCAGGTTCACGTGCGGCGGCCATCGGTGGATCTGCCGGTCGTGTTCCCGGCGGATGTGCTGGATCGAGGGCCACAGCTCCTGGGGCGGGATCCAGGCCAGGGCGGTGCGCGGCGAGGGCGCGACGGCGAGGACGTCTGGGAGGTCCTCTTCGGCGAGGTCGTCGGCGGGTTCTCTCCCGCCGAGGGTCAGGTCCGCTTCCACACCGTAATGATCCGATATGTACAGCCCTTCCGGGGTGGGAACGTCTCCTCGGAGGGCCGCCCGGGTCGCCTCCGGCCTCCCGGCCCGCAGGAAGATCCGGTCGAGACGGGAAGCCCTGCCGGACAGCGAGGACACCGCGGCCAGCGGATTGACGCGGGGGTCGAAGGTGGGGGTCCGGTCGTCCGGCCCGTGCACCTGCATCCAGGCGTCCCGCAGCCCGAGCGTTCGGGCCGGTCCTTCGCCGCCGTCGTTGAAGTCGCCGAGCAGGATCAGTTCGCCCTCGACCCCGCCGAGTCCCTCGGCGAGAGCGGCCAGTTCGGCTTTCCGCCGGGCCGGGCCGTCTTCGGAGTGGTCGCTGCTCAGATGGGTCGCTGCCACGACGAGCGGGCCGGAGCCGGTCTTCAGGGTGACGGCGGTGACGGCCTTGTGCGGTCCGAACTCGTGGCGTCCCGCCTCCCGTACGGGCAGCCGGCTGAGCAGCAGCAGCCCGCAGTCGTCGACGTCCTTGCCGTGCGGGTCGCAGCCCAGCGTGTAGCCTGCGCGGACCCACGGCGCCCGCAGAAGCAGGGCCAGCAGGCCGGGTTCGACCTCCTGGAGTGCGATGACGTCCGCGTCCGCTTCTTCCAGGGCCGCGAGCAGCAGGGGCCTGCGCCGGGCGGTGTCGATGCGGTCGCTGTCGTAGCGGTCCCACAGCGTGTTCCACGTCAGTACGCGCAGGCTCCTCCCGGTCGGTGCGGAAGCCCGGGACGCTTCGTCCGCGGGCCGCCACCTCTCCGTGGCCGGGTCCCATGCGTGCGGTGTCCCGGCCGTGAAGAACGGCGCGTGCAGGAGCCGCGGATCCCGCGCCCGGCCCGCGTCCGAGGCGTCGATCCGGTCCACCCCGGTCGCCCGGTCCCAGACCACCTCGCCGTCCGCTTCGAAGAACAGCACCCGGTGCCACGGAATCTCGCCCCCGGGCACGAAGGAGGGCAGCGGGACCCGCTTGGGGGTGGCGCCCCGCTGGTTGATCCCCATCACGAACCTGGCCGGATCCAAGCGAGGGTCCCAGCGGACCCGGTGATAGATCTCGTCGCTCGTACGCAACTAGACCGCCTCCTCGACGGTTCCGCCCGGCCCGATGTACCAGGTGCGGTGCGCCTGACCGGGGTAGGGCGGCACGAACCGGTGCAGCTGTGAGGCGAGCACGTCCGGCGGCACGGGATGCGGCCGTACCGCGTTGCGCCGGACGAGTTCGTCCTCGTCGACCAGCACCACCGCGTGCGTGGTCAGCGCGTCGCGACGGTGCGCGAGCGAGTGCACCAGGGAACGCTGGTGCGGGTTGAGTGATGTGGCGTCCCATACGACGGTCCCGCCGGAGGCCAGTGCGGTGTCGAGAAGGGCGAGCCCCGCGCGCAGCACGTCTGCGCCTGCGCGCTGGTCCGCGCGCGAGCCGCGCGCCTCGCGCAGGTCGTCGAGGGACACGTACGCGTCGACTCCTCGCAGCCCGCGAGCAAAGGTGCTCTTCCCACTGCCCGAAGGGCCGACCAGGTGGATCAGCCGCGGGAAGTCCCCGTTGCGCCACCGCCAGGTCGCCGCGACGGCCTCGCCCACGGTGCGGATCCGCCCCTGCGCATACGCTTCCCTGGCCTCGGCCAGGCAGCGGTCGGCGGGCTCCGGGTCCAGGTCGGCGAATGCCTCCCGCAGTCCCGCTAGTACCCCTGCCCCGCCCAGGAGTCCGGCGTCCTCGGCGTACAGCGCCGACCAGTCGACCTGCTCGCGCGCCTCGGAGTCGGACGCCACCGCTCCGGCGACGGCGTGCAGCACGCCCAGGTCGGCCGCGAACGACATCCGTACCAGGCCGGTCCGGCGGTCCTCATCCGGATACGGCCGGTGCAGGTTCGGGTACAGCCCCACCAGGTCGGCGACCTGCCGCGCGAGCGGCATGCCGAGCGGGGTGACCAGCCGGCCGGCGAGCGACCCGCGGCGTGCGGCGCTCAGCAGCGTGGCGAGGACCCCCGCCAGCCGCGTGTCCCCGGACCTGCCCGGCGCATCGAGCCTCGCGGCAACCTCGATGACGGCGGCCCGTGCCCCCGCCGGGTCCGGCGGAGCTACGCCGACCGCCGCCGACAGTGACTCCACATCGGCACTCGCCCCCGAACGCACGGCCCACAGCGCGGCCTTCGGGCTCAGCCCGTTCTCCACGACCGCGGCATGCATCCAGTGCGCATCGGTCTGCACATGGCCCCCGCGCACCCACTTGGCCACCCGCTGCCCGAACTCGTCCGGGCCAAAGCCCCCGGCGGTCCGTACGACGTAGCCCTCCTGCCGGGTGGTGTCCAGCCGCAGCGCGCGCAGAGCCCGCTCGTCGAAGACGCCCCGCCACAGCACCCGCGGCACGGGCACGCCCAGCCGCCGCAGAAAGCGGACGGTCCGGTCCCAGTCCAGGCAATGGCCTTCGCCGTTCCAGACGGAGAAGCCGTAGAACCAGCTCTCCAGGTCCTCGTACGTGATCGAGTGCCGCGCGTACAGATTCTCGCCGCACACTCTCCACCCCTGCGGGATCCGGCTCCCGACCCGGCCCTGAAGGCCCTTGACCCAGGCCCGGGAGGGATGGTGCGCCGAGTCCAGCGAGCGGGCGTGCAGGCCGTCGGCGTAGAGGGTGGTGTTCTCCCCGTCGAGCTTCTCGGTGACCACGACCTCGCGGCCGTGCAGACCCGAGAGATCACCGGCTCGTACGTCGTCCGACGCGGCCCCCGGCGACCACGGGGATGTGGTGTGCGGGGGTAGTGAATGCGCATGACCGCTCTCCGTGACGACATCGGGTCCGGTCACTGTAGGAGGCGGGAGCAGGGCGTCTCCAGGGAAATAAAGGCAGGAGCCCCGGTCCATGCGGAACGGGGCTCCTTGGTACTGCTAAGTCGTGCGCGATCGCCGACCCGGGGCTGACTAGGCCGGGGTGACGTTCTCCGCCTGCGGGCCCTTCGGGCCCTGAGTGACGTCGAAGTTCACGACCTGGTTCTCCTCGAGGGAGCGGAAGCCGGTCGCATTGATCGCGGAGTAGTGGACGAAGACATCCGGGCCGCCGCCGTCCTGGGCGATGAAGCCGAAGCCCTTTTCAGCGTTGAACCACTTGACGGTTCCGGTAGCCATAAGCCCTCCTTGGGCCAAAGGGTTGCCCTGCTCCAGAACCTGCAAGAAGTCTGAAAACTACAAAAGCCTGCGGGTTACATGCTCCGCAGGCTCTGTACTGCAAGGGAAACCAAACTGCAACTTGCGTTGAGCCTAGCACGCAGCGTGTGCGCAGCGGTAGAGGTAAAGATCACGTCACCCGGACGTTTGAAAGGATCATGATTCGCTGACGAATTGCAGCTCGGGAGGGGCGCGCGCCGCCCCAGCGGGGTGCCACGTACGCCACGGGTCTAGCCTCGCGATGTGGACAGTCTTGGAGAAACAACTACCGACCACCGTCGCAGCCGGCCCCGTGTCGGGCACATCCAGTTCCTGAACTGCCTCCCCCTGTACTGGGGGCTGGCCCGTACCGGAACTCTCCTCGATCTCGAGCTGACGAAGGACACCCCGGAGAAGCTCAGCGAGCGGCTGGTGCGCGGCGAACTCGACATCGCGCCAATCACCCTCGTCGAATTCCTGCGCAATGCCGATCAGCTCGTGGCTTTCCCCGATCTCGCGGTCGGCTGCGACGGCCCGGTCATGTCCTGCGTGATCGTGTCCCAGGTCCCGCTGGACCGGCTGGACGGCGCGAGGGTCGCGCTCGGGTCCACCTCACGTACGTCGGTGCGGCTGGCTCAGCTGCTGCTCGCCGAGCAGTACAAGGTGGCCCCCGAGTACTACACCTGCCCGCCCGATCTCGGCCTGATGATGCAGGAGGCGGAGGCGGCCGTACTGATCGGGGACGCCGCGCTGCGCGCCTCGCTGCACGACGCCCCCCGGCTCGGCCTCCAGGTCCACGATCTGGGGCTGATGTGGAAGGACTGGACAGGGCTGCCCTTCGTCTTCGCCGTGTGGGCGGCGCGCAAGGACTATCTGGAGCGTGAGCCCCTCGTCGTGCGCAAGGTGCACGAGGCATTCCTCGCCTCGCGGGACCTCTCGCTGGAGGAGGTCTCCAAGGTCGCCGAGCAGGCCGCGCGCTGGGAGACCTTCGACAAGGACCTCCTGGAGCGGTACTTCAGGACCCTGGACTTCCGCTTCGGTGCCGAGCAGCTCGCGGGTGTACGGGAGTTCGCGCGCCGGACCGGGCCGACGACCGGGTTCCCGGCGGACGTACGCGTGGAGCTGCTCGGTTCCCGAGAGCGCATGCAAGATACGACCGGCCCTAGGACGCCGGGATGGGGGCCTGCATGTGCTCGCTGATCCACTGGATGGATCCGTCGCCCATGCCCTTCACGTACGTCTTGCCGTTGTGCTCGCCGTCCTGGATGACCTGCAGGCGGCTCTTGACCGGGCCCTTGCAGTAGTCCCGGATGAAGTTCTTGAGGCTCTTGACCCCGCGCTCCTTGGTGCCTATCTGGAAGGCCAGATAGACGTCGTTGTCCTTGGTGTCGGGCTTGGTGCCCAGGACCTTGGCGAGCTTCTCCGGGTTGTTGGCCTGCCGCTGCGTCTCGTGGCCCGCCCACAGCGGCGAGTCCGGGACCGTGTCGGGACCGGAGGCGATCACGGCCTTGAACTTCTCCGGGTGCTTGAGCACCGACTTCAGGCCGACGAACGCCCCGGACGACGAGCCCATGAAGGCCCAGCCGTCACGGGACTTGAAGGTCCGGAAGTTGGCCTTCACGAAGTCGGGGACGTCCTCGGTCATCCAGGTGCCCATCTTCGGCTGCCCCGGTATGTCACTGCCGTCGTAGTAGTACTTCGCGTCGGGGTTGAGCACCGGCATGACCACGATGAAGGGCAGGCTCTTGCCCTCCTTCGACCACTTGCTGATGCTGCTCTGCAGCTTGAGGTCGGTGCCCATCCAGTAGTTCTTGGGGTAGCCGTTGCCGCCGGGGAGCGCGATCAGCACCGGGAAACCGCTGTTGGCGTACTTGGGGTCGAAGTACTCCTTGGGAGCCCAGACCCACACCTTGCCCTCGAAGCCGGACTTCTTGCCCTGCAGCGTGGTGACGCCGATCTTGGTGCCGTCGTCCAGGCTGTTCGCGGTGGTGAACGAGGCCTTCGGGCCGGTGGGCATCAGCGTCTTCGCGGCGGCCTCGTCGCCCGCCTTGCCGTCCGTGGTGTCCTGCGCGCCGCCCTGCCGGGCGGGGGCGGCGGCGGTGGGGCCGTCGAAGGTGAGCGGCTCACCCTCCTCCCACCAGCCTGCGCCGAGCGCATAGGAGCCGAGCGCGACAGAGCCGAGGGCGACGGCGGCTATGAGGGCTTTGGGCAGGCGATTCATGGACGGACTCCGGGGGATTCTGGCCGAGGCGTTGCGGCAGAGGCGGCTTTCCGACAAGCGGTGTGATGTACGCATGGGGAGATGGCGGCGGGCGGGGTTCGGTTGGCTGCCGGGCGCGGGAATCCTCGTGATGCGGGCCACGGCGCGCCTACGCTGAGGAGCAGGCGCAGGCAAAGACCGTCAGGACAAGGGCAATCGGGGGAGAACAGATGCAGCCGCTGGATCCGGGCGAGCCGCAGAGCATCGGGGCGTACCGGCTGCTCGGCCGGCTCGGCGCGGGCGGAATGGGCCGCGTCTATCTCGGGCGCAGCGCCGGTGGCCGCACGGTCGCCGTGAAGGTGGTCCATCCGCACTTCGCCCTCGACGAGGAGTTCCGGGCGCGGTTCCGGCGTGAGGTGGAGGCGGCCCGCCGGGTCGGCGGCGAGTGGACGGCGCCGGTCCTCGACGCCGACCCGGAGGCCACCGTGCCCTGGGTGGCCACGGGTTATGTGGCCGGTCCCCCGCTGTCGCAGGCGATCGCCGAGCACGGTCCGCTGCCCGCGCACTCGGTACGGGTGCTGGGCGCGGGGCTCGCCGAGGCGCTGGCGGCCGTGCACCGTCTGGATCTGGTGCACCGGGACGTGAAGCCGTCCAATGTGCTGCTCACGCTGGACGGACCGCGGCTGATCGACTTCGGGATCGCCCGGGCCACCGACGGCACCGCCTCGCTGACTTCCACCGGGGTCTCGGTCGGTTCGCCCGGCTACATGTCGCCGGAGCAGATCCTCGGCAGGGGCGTCACGGGCGCGGCCGACGTGTTCTCGCTGGGCGCGGTACTGGCGTACGCGGCGACGGGCGCGGCGCCCTTCCCGGGCGACTCGTCGGCCGCGCTGCTCTACAAGGTGGTGCACGAGGAGCCCGAACTGGGCTTCCTGGAAGGTGAGTTGCGGGAGCTGGTCGCCGACTGCCTGGCCAAGGACCCGTCCGCGCGGCCCGCCCCCGCGCAGATCGCGAAGAGGCTGGCCCCGGGCGGGGCGGCCTCGCTGGTCGGCGTGGGCTGGCTGCCCGGTCCGCTGGTCGAGCAGGTCAGCCGGTCGGCGGTGAGCCTGCTGAACCTGGAGCCGGCACCCGCGGACCCGGCCGCTTCGGGGCCGGTCGCGTTCAGCAGCCCGGCGATCGGGACGTTCGGGCCGCCGATCGAGCCGGTGACGCCGCCCGCCTCGGTGGCGGCGCCCCAGGACGCGCCGCCGCACACCCAGGGGAGAGCGCTGGAGAGCCCGTCGCCCGGGCGGGGCCGCAGGAAGGTGAGCTGCACGGTGACCCTGACGGTGGCCGCGGCACTGGTCGCGGTCACGGTGGGCGGCGGATTCCTGCTCGACCTGTGGCCGGGCACGGGCACCGGCGGCGACACGGGCAACGACACGGCGGGCGGCGCGCCGTCGGCGAACAAAAAGCTCAACAAGGTGCCGAAGGCCTTCATCGGCACCTGGGAGGGCCCCTTCAAAGTCAGCCTCGCCGGCAGCGAACTGGAGGCCGGGACCTTCTCGGTCGCCATCAGAGCGGGGAAGACGGGCGCGAAGTTCGCCACGGTCAGCCAGTTCGACGCACTGGGGAACCTCTCCTGCGAGGACAGTCTCGTGCTGCGCGGCGCGACCCCGAAGGAGCTGGTCGCCGACGGTAGGTCCAGCGGCAAGCCGGGCAACACATGCACCCCCGGCACTCACACGGTGAAGCTGCGACTCGAGGGATCCCGCGTCCAGTACACCTCCAAGGAGCCACGGGCGGGCGACCCGCGCGCCACGCTGGAGCGCAAGGGCTGACCCGCCGACCGCGCCCGCGAGCGGCGAAGGCGGCTGGCGTAGGCTGGATCGGCCCGCTGATGCTCTGAAACACCGCCGAAAGGTGACACCCGGTGACCGAGAAGGCCGACCTTCAGTCCGTGCTGGACCGTGCTGCCGAGGGTGGGCGGATCACGCCCGAAGAGGCGCTCGACCTCTACCGCTCCGCGCCGCTGCACGCGCTCGGCGTGGCCGCGGACGCCGTACGCAAGCGGCGCTACGCCGGTACGGAGCACATCGCGACGTACATCATCGAGCGCAACATCAACTACACCAACGTGTGCGTCACCGCCTGCAAGTTCTGTGCCTTCTACGCCCCGCCCAAGGACACCGCCAAGGGCTGGACGCGCGACCTCGACGACATCCTGCGGCGCTGCGCCGAGACCGTCGAGCTCGGCGGCACCCAGATCATGTTCCAGGGCGGGCACCATCCGGACTACGGCGTCGAGTACTACGAGAAGCACTTCGCGGCGATCAAGAAGGAGTTCCCGCAGCTGGTCATCCACTCGCTGGGAGCCTCCGAGGTCGAGCACATGGCGCGGATCTCCAATGTCCCGGTGGAGGAGGCCGTCTCCCGTATCCACGCGGCCGGTCTCGACTCCTTCGCGGGCGCGGGCGCCGAACTGCTGCCCGAGCGGCCGCGCAAGGCGATCGCCCCGCTCAAGGAGAGCGGCGAGCGGTGGCTGGAGATCATGGAGATCGCGCACGGTCTCGGAGTCGAATCGACGTCGACGATGCTGATGGGCACCGGCGAGACCAACGCCGAACGGATCGAGCACCTGCGGATGATCCGCGACGTGCAGGACCGGACGGGTGGCTTCCGGGCCTTCATCCCGTACACGTACCAGCCCGAGAACAACCACCTCAAGGGCCGGACGCAGGCCACCCTCTTCGAGTACCTGCGGATGATCGCGATCGCGCGGCTCTTCCTCGACAACGTCGCCCACATCCAGGGCTCGTGGCTGACCACCGGCAAGGAGGTCGGCCAGCTGTCGCTGCACTACGGCGCGGACGACCTGGGCTCGATCATGCTGGAGGAGAACGTGGTGTCCTCCGCGGGCGCCAAGCACCGCTCGAACCGGCTGGAGATCATCGACCTGATCCGCAAGGCGGGCCGGGTCCCGGCGCAGCGGACGACGACGTACGAGCACATCGTCGTCCACGACGACCCGGCGAACGACCCGGTCGACGAGCGAGTGGCCTCACACATCTCGTCGACGGCGATCGAGGGCGGCACGGCGCACCCCGAGCTGAAGCTGCTCAGCGCCAACTGAGCCTGACGTGCTGACACTTCACCGGGCGGCCGAGGGACACTCGCTCGTCGTCGAGGGCGCGTGGATCGCGGCGATCGGCCCGTACGAGGAGCTGCTCGCCGCGTACGGGGAGCGGGCCCGGGTGCGTGAGTGGGACGGGGTCATCGGCCCGGGCCGCCACGAGCAGGACGCCGTCGCCCTGCTGGAGCACGCGTACTGGCCCGACCCGCGTGAGGCGGACGAGCTGGGTACCGGACCGCTCACGGGGGACGCCCTGGCCGCGCTCACGATGACCGACACCCGGTGGGGCGCGAGCGCCCGGCGCGGGGTGCAGCGACTCCTGGCGTCCGGCACGACCACCCTGGCCGGGTCCCTCACGCGGCCGTCGGTACGCCTCGCCGTCGAGCGCTCCGGCCTGCGGTACGCCGAAGGGCCCCGCCCCCTCGCCCCCGGCGGGCCGGCCTCCTTCGCCGTCTTCGCCGACGACGGCACCTGCCTGGTCACCGCCCTCGACGGGCGGCTGGTCCACCGCCGGCGTTGACCGGGCGCCTGAGACAATGACGTCCACCACGCCACCCGCCCACCACGCAAGCGAGGCCGAACACCAGTGACCCGCGCAACCCTGGACAAGCAGCCGCACGAAGTCGCCTCGATGTTCGACGACGTGGCGGCGAACTACGACCTCACCAACGACGTGCTCTCGCTCGGCCAGGACCGGCGTTGGCGCAAGGAGGTCGCCAAGGCGGTGGACGCCCGCCCGGCACAGAAGGTCCTGGATCTGGCCGCGGGCACCGGCACGTCCTCGCTCCCCTTCACCACCACCGGCGCCTATGTCGTGCCCTGTGACTTCTCCCTCGGCATGCTGCGCGAGGGCAAGAAGCGCCACCCGTGGCTGCCACTGACCGCGGGCGACGCGACGAAGCTGCCTTTCCGGGACGATGTCTTCGACGCCGTGACGATCTCCTTCGGGCTGCGCAACGTCCAGGACACCGAGGCGGCGCTGCGCGAGCTGTACCGGGTCACCAAGCCGGGCGGGCGGGTCGTGATCTGCGAGTTCTCGCAGCCGACCTGGGCGCCGCTGCGGACCGTCTACACCGAGTACCTGATGCGGGCGCTGCCGCCGGTGGCGCGGGCGGTCTCCTCCAACCCCGACGCGTACGTCTATCTCGCCGAGTCCATCCGTGCCTGGCCCGACCAGGCGGGCCTCGCGCAGCTGCTTCAGCGAGCGGGCTGGACCCAGGTCGCCTGGCGCAATCTGAGCGGCGGGATCGTGGCCCTGCACCGCGGCACCAAGCGCCGCTGAGCCGCCCGCCATGGACTACCAGGCGGTCCTCGAACAGATCGCGCAGGACATCGCACCGCAGGTCGGCAGCGGCACGCCCGCCGAGTACATCCCGGCGCTCGCCGCCGTCGACCCGCACCGCTTCGGCATGGCCGTCGCCGACGTGGACGGCACGGTGTACGGAGTGGGGGACTGGCAACGGCCCTTCTCCACCCAGTCGATCACCAAGGTCTTCACGCTCGCCCTGGCACTCGCCCACGGCGGCGACAGCCTCTGGGAGCGCGTCGGGCGTGAGCCGTCCGGCAACCCCTTCAACTCGCTGGTGCAGCTGGAGTACGAGAACGGGATCCCGCGCAATCCGTTCATCAACGCGGGCGCGCTCGTCGTGACCGACCGGCTGCTGACCCTGACCGGCGACGCGAGCAGCGAACTCCTCGAATTCCTGCGGCAGGAGAGCGGCAATGCGGAGCTGGCCTTCGACCCCGACGTCGCCGAGTCGGAGTCCGCGTTCGGGGACCGCAACGCCGCGCTGGCCCACTTCATGGCCTCGTACGGCAATATCGCCAACCCCGTCCCCACCCTCCTCGACCACTACTTCTGGCAGTGCTCGATCGAGATGAGCTGCGCCGATCTGACCCTCGCCGCGCTCTTCCTGGCCCGCCACGGGCTGCGCGCGGACGACTCGCGGCTGCTCACCCGCAGCGAGGCCAAGCAGATCAACGCCGTGATGATGACCTGCGGTACGTACGACGCGGCCGGCGAGTTCGCCTACCGGGTCGGGCTGCCGGGCAAGAGCGGTGTGGGCGGCGGGATCGTGGCGGTCGTGCCGGGGCGCTGCACGCTGTGCGTCTGGAGCCCCGGGCTCGACGCACGGGGCAACTCGGTGGCGGGAGTTGCGGCGCTGGACCGCTTCACGACCCTGACCGGGCTCTCCGTTTTCTAAAACGCCCTGGGTGAACGGGTGGTTGCAGAGGGCGAGTTGAGGGAACCGGCGGCCGGGGAAGATGTGTCAGTTGAGTACGAGCCTGTTTACGCGGTTCTTATCTCCCCGCCCGTTCCCGCGTCTCACCCCGGAGTCTCCCCATGGCGTCGTTCTGCCCGCACTGCAGCAACCCATCCCCGGATGAGGCTCGCTTCTGCATGACATGCGGGCGCGAGAGGCTGCCCGTCGCCGCTGCGCCGCCGCCGCCACCGCCGCCCGCGTACGGTCCCGGCAGCGTCCCGGGGCCCGTGCAGCCCTCGCCCCTGGGGGCGTTCTTCGGGCGGGTGTTCCGCGGCGACTGGCTGTCCTCGGCGAAGGCGGCGGCCTGGCCGGCCGGGCTGCTGCTGGTGATGGCGGTGGCGCTCGCCATCCCCTCGTACGGCCAGGACGACGAGGTCGTCGTCGGCTGGAGCGACCGGCTGCGGATCGCACTGGCGATGCTGCTGCAAGGCGTCGGCGGCGGCTTCGAGATGAAGGCGAGCGGTGGTTCCTCGCCGTTCGGCTCCGATTACGACACCTCGGGCGGTGGTCCCTCGGGCTTCGGCGCCCCCGGCACGGACGCGATGGGCGCGGCCTCGCTCTCCCTCGTGCCGCTGACGGTGACCCTGCTGTGGATCGGCGCGCTCTGCCTGGGTGCGCGGATGCTGCGTACGCGCGGTGCCGGACTGGAAGCCGCCGTACGGCTCTCACTGCTGGTCACCGGACTGGTACTGGCCCTGGCGCTCTTCGCGCAGCCCGAGATCCAGGGGGTCGAGATCTCCTCGTCCCCGCTGCTCGCCGCGCTCGGCGCGCTGGCGATCTCGCTCGTGGTGAGCTGCGGGGTGCTCCAGCGCGACGACCTCGCGGACTGGCTGGCGCAGCGGCCGGGTGCCAGGTCGGCGGTGCGTGCCTTCGGGACAGCGGTGCGTGCGCTGGGCGCTGTGGTGGCGCTCTGCTCGCTGGTGGGCTTCGTCGCATACGCGGGCGCGGACGACGTGGACGGCACGGCCCTGCTGATCGCGCTGCCGATTCTGCCCAATATCGGCTTCGCGGTGCTGGGGCTGAGCTGGGGCGTGCCGGTGAAGTTCGACGTCCAGGGGCAGTTCGGCATGGTCGGCTCCCGCGCGGAGAGCGGCAGCTTCGGGCTGTCCGAGATCCGCGACGTATGGGGCAACGGCGCGGTCGCGGGGGCGCTGAGCATCGGCGTCGTCTGCGCCCTCACGTTCGGCGTCGGGGCGGCGCGCCGCTCGGCGGACCGGCGCGAGCAACTGGCCGCCGGGGGCTTCTCGTTGGGACTCGTCCTGCTGTTCACGGGCGTCAGCGGGGTCTCGGCGAAGATCGAGGGCGGCCTGGCGGACTGGGGCGGCCGGGGCACGTCGGAGTTCGCTCCGAGCGTTCCGGACGCGCTGCTGTTCGGTCTGCTGTGGGTCGGGGCCGCGATCTTCCTGGGCCCGTACGTGCTGCGACTGGTGGGGCAGCAGGCACTGATCCCGCCTGCCCCGCCCGCCGTGCCGATGCCTCCGGCGTACGGCCCGGGGGCCGGGTACGCGCCGGGCGTCGCGGCTGCGGCGGAACCTGCGCTGCCCGGCGTTCCGCCGGGAGGCCCGGCCGCGCCTCCGGCGCCCGCCGACGTCCCCGATCACCCGGCCACCGTCGCCGCCGCGCCGTCCGCTCCGTACGCCGTCGGCCCCCACACCATGCACCTCGGCGCGGCACCGGCGCCCGTGTCGCCCGGCGTGGCCCCCGTGCCCGGCGCGGCCGAGCGGAAGCGGAAGGTCCTCGTCTGGACCGCCACCCTCACCGCCGCGTTCGTGATCGGTGGCGGCGCGACGGCCGGAGCCCTGCTGCTGAAGAACAACAACGACGAGTCCGGCCCGGCACAGAACAAGCCGCCTGCCGCCTCGCAGTCAGCCACCCCCGATCAGGACGGGCAGAACCAGCCGAACCAGCAGCCCTCGGCGTCCGCGGCCCCGGCCATCAGCCCCTCCTCCCCGTCCGCCTCCCTGTTCGCCTCGCCGTCCGCCTCGCAGGGCAGCGGAACCCTCCCCGCGGGCTTCGTGCTCAAGCAGGACCCCGCCGGATTCGCTGTCGGCGTGATGGACGGCTGGCAGCGCCGCCAGTCGGGCACCCAGATCTTCTACGAGGCGCCGACCGGCGGCGCGTACCTCCAGATCGGCATCATCAGGAACACGCCTACCAGCTCGTACGAGAACTTCCTCGGACTGGAGGCGAAGCACGCTCAGACCCCGGGAACGGACTACCGGCGCAGTCGGCTGATCCAGAACACTTATCAGGGACGGCCGGGCGCGCTCTGGGAGTTCACCCACATCCCCGAGCCCGACGAGAGCAGCCTGCGGCGGCATGTGATCGACCAGGCCTTCGTCGCCGCGGACGGCACGGAGTACGCGATCCTCGCCGCCGGCCGCGCCGACCTGTGGGACGCGAGCAAGGACGTGGTCTTCTCGACCGCGACCAGCACGTTCACACTGAACTGAGCTCCAGCCGGAAGCAGTACCCCTTCTGCTCGGACACCGGCGTGGTGAAGGTCTCGGCCAGCTCCATCCCGAGCCGCCGGATCACCGCGATCGAGCGCTCGTTGCGGGCGTTCACCATCGCCACCACCCGCTCGACGCCTGCCGCCCGTACTCGCTCCAGCGTGGTGCGGGCGGCGGCCGTCGCGTACCCCTTGCCCCACGCGTCGCGCGCCAGCCGCCAGCCGATCTCGATCTCTCCCACCGGGCCGAAGGTCTTGTGCGGCCACGGTTGCGCCCCGGTGAAACCGATGACCCTGCCTTCCTCGTCGAGCATCGTCCAGAAGCAGAAGCCGCGTTCGGCGTCGTGTCTGCGCTGCCGGGCGGTCAACTCCTCGTAGAGCGAGAGCTCCGCTGCTTTTCCGCCGTGGAATTCCATCACCTCGGGGTCGTCGAAGATCCGGTGCCAGGCCACGGCGTCCTCGTCGGTGGGCACGCGCAGCTGTACGGCGGGGAGCGGCCTGCTCATAGAGGGTGCCCTTCAGTTTGTGGATCAGTACGCCCCCATAGACTGCACACGTCCAGTGCCCTTCGGTACGCAATATCGAGTCTTCGGGAGAACCCGCCGTGACCGAGCCCCTCTCCGAAAACACCGCCGATGTGATCGTCGTCGGGGCAGGCCCGGCCGGCTCCACGACCGCGTACTACCTGGCCAAGGCCGGACTGGACGTCCTGCTCCTGGAGAAGACGGCCTTCCCGCGCGAGAAGGTGTGCGGCGACGGCCTGACCCCGCGCGCCACCAAGCAGCTGGTCGCCATGGGCATCGACGTCTCCGAGGAAGCGGGCTGGCTGCGCAACAAGGGCCTGCGGATCATCGGCGGCGGTGTGCGGCTGCAGCTCGACTGGCCGGATCTCGCCTCTTACCCGGACTACGGACTCGTCCGCAAGCGCGACGACTTCGACGAGCAGCTGGCCCGGCAGGCGCAGAAGGCGGGCGCCCGGCTGTACGAGCGGTGCAATGTCGGCGCTCCGGTCATCGACGACCGTACGGGCCGTATCACCGGCGTGAATGCCAAGCTGGGCGAGGAGAAGACCCCGGTCACCTTCCACGCCCCGCTCGTCGTCGCCGCCGACGGCAACTCCTCCCGGATCTCCCTCGCCATGGGACTGCACCGGCGCGAGGACCGCCCGATGGGCGTGGCCGTACGGACGTATTTCACCTCCCCCCGCCACGACGACGATTACCTGGAGTCCTGGCTGGAGCTGTGGGACCGGCGCGGCCCGGGCGAGGACCGGCTGCTGCCCGGCTACGGCTGGATCTTCGGCATGGGCGACGGCACCTCCAACGTCGGCCTCGGTGTGCTCAACACCTCCGCCTCCTTCAAGGAGCTGGACTGGCGCGAGGTGCTGAAGGCCTGGTGCGCCTCGATGCCCGAGGACTGGGGGTACACCGAGGAGAACATGACGATGCCGATCCGCGGCGCCGCGCTCCCGATGGCCTTCAACCGCCAGCCGCACTACACGCGCGGTCTCCTGCTGGTGGGCGACGCGGGCGGCCTGGTCAACCCGTTCAACGGCGAGGGCATCGCCTACGCCATGGAGTCCGGGCAGCTCGTCGCGGATGTGATCGTCCAGGCGCACGCCCGGCAGACCCCGGCGCAGCGCGAGCTGGCGCTGCACCGCTACCCGAAGGTCCTTAAGGACACCTACGGCGGTTACTACACGCTGGGCCGCGCGTTCGTGAAGCTCATCGGCAACCCGAAGGTCATGAAGATCGCGTCCCAGCGCGGACTGACCCACCCGCTGCTGATGAAGTTCACGCTGAAGATGCTGGCCAACCTCACCGACCCCACGGGCGGCGACGCGATGGACCGGATCATCAACGGGCTGAGCAAGGTGGCCCCTAAGGCCTGACCCGGCTCCCATACGACGAACGGCCGAAGGGCCGCGGCTCCGCCCCCGAGCGGGGGAGCCGCGGCCCTTCGGACGTGAAGGCGATCAGAGAACGCGGACCGCGCCGCTCGCCGGGTAGCCCGACAGGTCCTGGATCACGACGCCCTTGCTGGGGTTGGCGGCGTCGAGGTACTGGCCGTCGCCGATGTAGACGGCGACGTGGTACGCGCTGCCGGCGCCGCCCCAGTAGAGGATGTCGCCGATCTGGAGGTTGCTGGTGCCCACCTGGGTGCCGGCGACCGACTGGTCCTGCGAAACGCGGGGGAGGTCGATGCCGACCTGGCGGAACGCGGCCTGGACGAGGCTGGAGCAGTCCCAGGAGTTGGGGCCGGTGGCGCCCATGACGTAGGCGTCGCCGAGCTGCGCCTTCAGGAAGGCGACAACGGTCGCTGCGGAGCCCGTGGCGTTGGAGGAGCTGCTGGGCGCGGAGAGCGTGGTGCGCTCGGAGGAGCGGGAGGCGCGCTCCTTCGCCTCGGCCTCGGCGCGCTTCTTCGCTTCGGCCTTCTCCTTGGCCTCGGCCTTGCGCTCGGCCTCCGCCTTGGCCTTCTTCGCGGTCTGTGCGGCCTTGGCGGCCGCGGCGTCTTCCTGGGCCTGCAGCTCGAGGTCGAGGGCGACCTGCTGAGTGGCCTCGGCGGATTGCGTCACGGCGGCCGAGAGGCCGGACGAGAGCGTGGGCATCTCAATGGTCTCGGTCACCGGGTCGGCGGTCGCCGCCCCGGCACCTGAAGCCACTGCGATGGTGCTGAGGACGCCACCGGCAACTCCGGCCCGCAGCGCGAGCTTCGAGCTGCTGCGGCGGGGCTTCCGGTGGCTGGGTATGTGAGCGGTGTGGGACATGAGTACTAGCGCTATCAGGGGCTTGCGGTTCCCATCAAGAAACGTGTGTTGCGCCACAGTTACGTTCGGAACGCCTGAATCCGCTTATGTTGCGCCCTTATTGACGCCGTAACGGGCAAACCGGGCACTCGTGATCAGGGCTGTGATCACGGCCTATCCATGAAAGGTCCGAATTGCCTGGCGCTTACCATCGCTTCACACCCGTGGCCAAGCCCGCTTTTGTTGAGCTCGGGAACGAGTGGCGCAGGTCACAGAAAGGTCACCGCCCGGGGAGGGCGGGAGCTCGTGAACGTGTGCACGCGTCCACCTCAATCCGCCCTGACCCTCGCCCGGGTGAGGGTGCGTCCACTATCACCCGATGCGGTCCATCGCCAATTTGCCTGTACTGGCCACCCCTTGATAGGGCGCCACCTCTCCGACCAGCGGTAACACGGCCAGATGTCACGTCTGGTGATCACTCGGGCGCTTCGCGTATGAAGATCACCGCTCATCCGACTTCATGATCGTTCGCCGGGTGGTGGAGATCACAAAGACGTTGGCCCACCCCGTGTCGCAGATCACAGACCAGCAGGCATAGGATGCGGAGCAGTCGGGCTTGTGAACTGCCTCACATGTGCACGATCTTCGCGAGGCGGCGAGACGGATGCCCGGTGCGGTCCAACGGTCAAGGACGACTGGAAGGAGCGGGGAGGGTGAATGCTTACGCGCCCATCCTTGTGCTCGGCGCCCTCGGGGCAGGGTTTGCGATCTTCTCCGTGGTCATGGCCACGCTTATCGGCCCAAAGCGGTACAACCGCGCAAAACTGGAAGCGTACGAGTGCGGCATCGAGCCCACTCCCACGCCCGCCGGAGGCGGCCGCTTTCCCATCAAGTACTACCTGACGGCGATGCTCTTCATCGTCTTCGACATCGAGATCGTCTTCCTCTATCCCTGGGCGGTCACCTTCGACGCCCTGGGGATTTTCGGGCTCGTGGAGATGCTGCTCTTCGTGCTCACCGTCTTCGTCGCCTACGCCTATGTATGGCGGCGCGGCGGCCTGGAATGGGACTGAGGGGCTGAGGGGCACACCAATGGGAATCGAAGAGAAGCTGCCGAGCGGTTTCCTGCTGACCACGGTCGAACAGGCCTCGGGCTGGGTGCGCAAGTCATCCGTCTTCCCGGCCACCTTCGGTCTGGCCTGCTGCGCCATCGAAATGATGACCACGGGCGCCGGACGGTACGACCTGGCCCGCTTCGGCATGGAGGTCTTCCGCGGCTCGCCGCGCCAGGCCGACCTGATGATCGTCGCCGGACGCGTCAGCCAGAAGATGGCGCCCGTCCTGCGGCAGGTCTACGACCAGATGCCCAACCCCAAGTGGGTCATCTCCATGGGTGTTTGTGCGTCATCGGGCGGAATGTTCAACAATTATGCGATTGTGCAGGGTGTTGACCATGTTGTTCCCGTTGACATCTATTTGCCGGGCTGCCCCCCGCGTCCGGAGATGCTGATGGACGCGATTCTCAAGCTCCACCAGAAGATCCAGAGCTCCAAGCTCGGTGTGAACGCGGAGGAAGCGGCCCGCGAGGCGGAGGAAGCGGCCCTCAAGGCGCTCCCCACCATCGAGATGAAGGGGCTGCTCCGGTGAGTGACGGCGACCACACCAACGGTAACAACGTTCCCGCGCCTCGCGACGAGTCCCCCGAAGTCATCGGCGTACGCAAGGGCATGTTCGGCGCCGCCGACGGCGGCGACACGAGCGGCTACGGCGGGCTCATCAGAACCGTGACCCTGCCGGGGGCCTCGCACCGCCCCTATGGCGGCTACTTCGACGAGGTGGCCGACGAACTCGAAGGCGCACTGGAAGAGCAGGGACTCGTTCCCGAGAACGCTATCGAGAAGACGGTCGTCGACCGCGGCGAGCTCACCTTCCACATCGCGCGCGAGCACCTGCTCCAGGTGGCCCGCACCCTGCGGGACGACCCCGCACTGCGCTTCGAGCTCTGTACGGGCGTCAGCGGTGTCCACTACCCGCACGACAAGGGCCGCGAGCTGCACGCCGTCCACCACCTGCGCTCGATCACCCACGGGCGGCTCGTCCGCCTCGAAGTCTCGGCCCCGGACAGCGACCCGCACGTCCCGTCCCTGGTCGAGGTCTATCCGACCAACGACTGGCACGAGCGCGAG
Source organism: Streptomyces sp. SLBN-118 (assembly GCF_006715635.1). NCBI lineage: Bacteria > Bacillati > Actinomycetota > Actinomycetes > Kitasatosporales > Streptomycetaceae > Streptomyces > Streptomyces sp. SLBN-118. Next base: position 3,331,103 of record NZ_VFNP01000001.1, on the reverse strand, counting down.
ACGTACGACTTCTTCGGGATCGTCTTCGACGGCCACCCCGCCCTCACCCGGATCATGATGCCGGACGACTGGCAGGGCTTCCCGCAGCGCAAGGACTATCCGCTCGGCGGCATCGCCGTCGAGTACAAGGGCGCCCAGATCCCGGCTCCGGACCAGCGGAGGTCGTACTCGTGACTACCCCATCTGCAAGCGCCCGCGAGACCACCGAGGGGACTGTCTACACAGTCACCGGCGGCGACTGGGACGAGGTCGTCCAGTCCGCGGCCAAGGCCGACGACGAGCGCATCGTCGTCAACATGGGCCCGCAGCACCCCTCCACGCACGGCGTGCTCCGCCTCATCCTGGAGATCGACGGCGAGACGGTCACCGAGGCCCGCTGCGGCATCGGCTACCTCCACACCGGCATCGAGAAGAACCTCGAGTACCGGACCTGGACGCAGGGCACCACGTTCGTCACGCGCATGGACTACCTCACCTCGTTCTACAACGAGACGGCGTACTGCCTGGGCGTGGAGAAGCTGCTCGGCATCACCGACCAGATCCCGGACCGGGCGAGCATCATCCGCGTCCTGCTGATGGAACTCAACCGGCTCTCGTCCCATCTGGTCTGCATCGCCACCGGCGGCATGGAGCTCGGTGCCACCACGATCATGATCTACGGCTTCCGGGACCGCGAGATGATCCTGGACCTGTACGAGCTGATCACCGGCCTGCGGATGAACCACGCGTTCATCCGGCCCGGGGGACTGGCCCAGGACCTGCCGCCCGGCGCGGTCGACGCCGTGCGTGAGTTCGTCAAGAAGATGACCAAGAACATGCCGGAGTACGACAAGCTCGCCACCGGCAACCCCATCTTCAAGGGCCGCATGCAGGACATCGGCTATCTCGACCTGACCGGCTGCATGGCGCTCGGCGCGACCGGCCCGATCCTGCGCTCCGCGGGCCTCGCCCACGACCTGCGCAAGACCGACCCCTATTGCGGCTACGAGACGTACGACTTCGACGTCCCGACCGCCGACACCTGTGACGCGTACGGCCGCTTCCTCGTCCGGCTGGAGGAGATGCGGCAGTCGCTGCGGATCATCGAGCAGTGCCTGGACCGCCTCGCCCCCGGACCGGTCATGGTCGCCGACAAGAAGATCGCCTGGCCCGCGCAGCTCGCGCTCGGGCCCGACGGACTCGGCAACTCCCTCGACCACATCAAGAAGATCATGGGCACCTCCATGGAGGCCCTGATCCACCACTTCAAGCTGGTGACCGAGGGCTTCCGCGTACCGGCCGGACAGGCCTACGCGGCCGTCGAGTCGCCCAAGGGCGAACTCGGCGTCCATGTCGTCTCCGACGGCGGCACACGCCCCTACCGGGTCCACTTCCGCGATCCGTCCTTCACCAATCTGCAGGCCATGGCGGCGATGTGCGAAGGCGGCCAGGTCGCCGACGTCATCGTCGCCGTCGCGTCCATCGACCCCGTGATGGGAGGCGTCGACCGGTGACAGACATCAGCTTGGGGATGCCACAGCTCCCCGCCCCCGACTACCCGGCCGATGTGCGGACCCGGCTCGAAGCGGACGCCAAGGAGATCATCGCCCGCTACCCGGACAGCCGGTCGGCCCTGCTGCCGCTGCTGCACCTGGTGCAGGCGGAGGAGGGCCATGTGACGCGCACCGGCGTCCGGTTCTGCGCCGAGATGCTGGAGCTGACCACGGCCGAGGTCACCGCTGTCTCGACCTTCTACTCCATGTACCGCCGCAAGCCGGGCGGCGACTACCAGGTGGGCGTCTGCACCAACACCCTGTGCGCGGTGATGGGAGGGGACGCCATCTTCGAGGGACTCAAGGAGCACCTCGGCGTCGGCAACAACGAGACGACCGAGGACGGCAAGGTCACCCTCGAACACATCGAGTGCAACGCGGCCTGCGACTTCGCTCCCGTGGTGATGGTCAACTGGGAGTTCTTCGACAACCAGACCGTCGAATCCGCCAAGCGGCTGGTGGACGACCTCCGGGCCGGGGAACAGGTGACTCCCACCCGCGGAGCCCCGCTGTGCACGTACCAGGAGACCGCCCGGATCCTCGCCGGCTTCCCCGACGAGCGCCCGGGCGCGGTCGAGGCCGGCGGCGGCGCGGGCCCCGCCTCGCTGGTGGGACTGCGGCTCGCCAAGGGCGAGATGACGGCGGCCCGAGTCGTCTCGCCGCGCGGCGAGTTCCCCCAGAAGCCTCCACAGCCCGGTTCCGAGCACCTCAGCTCGCACGACGCACCGCAGCCGACATCGTCCTCCGACCCCGACCACCCGGCCGGTCCCGTCGCCGAGGAGGGGGAGTGATGACCTTGTCCACTGAATATGGAGGCACCTCACAGCCGGACGCCGGGGGAGAGGCCAGCCCCGAGAAGCTTCTCGCCCCCGTCCTGTCGGCGTTCTGGGACGAGGCCAAGTCGTGGACTCTCGACACCTACAAGCGGCACGACGGCTACGAGGGGCTCCGCAAGGCGCTCGCCATGTCGCCCGACGACCTCATCGCCTACGTCAAGGACTCCGGTCTGCGCGGCCGCGGCGGCGCGGGCTTCCCCACCGGAATGAAGTGGCAGTTCATTCCGCAGGGCGACGGCAAGCCTCACTATCTTGTTGTCAACGCCGACGAGTCGGAGCCCGGGACCTGCAAGGACATCCCGCTCCTGTTCGCCAACCCGCATTCGCTCATCGAAGGCATCGTGATCGCCTGCTATGCGATCCGTTCGTCTCACGCGTTCATCTATCTGCGCGGTGAAGTCGTCCCCGTACTGCGGCGGCTGCACGAAGCCGTACGCGAGGCGTACGAGGCGGGCTTCCTCGGCAAGAACATTCTCGGCAGCGGACTCGACCTCGAACTCACCGTGCACGCGGGCGCGGGCGCGTACATCTGCGGTGAGGAGACCGCGCTGCTGGACTCACTGGAGGGCCGTCGCGGTCAGCCCCGGCTGCGTCCCCCCTTCCCCGCGGTCGCCGGTCTGTACGCGTGCCCCACTGTGGTGAACAACGTCGAGTCCATCGCCTCGGTTCCCGCGATCCTCCAGCGGGGCAAGGACTGGTTCAAGTCGATGGGCAGCGAGAAGTCCCCGGGCTTCACGCTCTACTCGCTCAGCGGTCATGTCGCCCGCCCCGGCCAGTACGAGGCACCCCTCGGCATCACCCTGCGCCAGCTGCTCGACATGAGCGGCGGCATGCGCCCCGGCCACCGGCTCAAGTTCTGGACACCGGGCGGCTCCTCGACCCCGATGTTCACCGACGAGCACCTCGATGTCCCGCTGGACTACGAGGGTGTGGGCGCCGCCGGTTCGATGCTCGGCACCAAGGCGCTGCAGTGCTTCGACGAGACGACCTGCGTGGTGCGGGCCGTCACCCGGTGGACCGAGTTCTACGCCCACGAGTCCTGCGGCAAATGCACCCCCTGCCGCGAAGGCACCTACTGGCTGGTGCAGTTGCTGCGCGACATCGAGGCGGGTATGGGCGTCATGTCCGACCTCGACAAGCTGAACGACATCGCCGACAACATCAACGGCAAGTCGTTCTGCGCGCTCGGCGACGGCGCCGCCTCCCCGATCTTCTCCTCGCTCAAGTACTTCCGCGAGGAGTACGAGCAGCACATCAGCGGCAAGGGCTGCCCCTTCGACCCCGCCAAGTCGACCGCCTGGGCCGACAAGCACCTGGAGGTGAACGCATGACGGTCACGACAAACAGCGCTCCCTCCGGGGGCGGGGAGGCGGCTCTTCCGCCGGAAGACCTCGTCACGCTGACGATCGACGGCATCGAGATCAGCGTGCCCAAGGGCACCCTGGTCATCCGGGCCGCCGAGCTGCTCGGTATCGAGATCCCGCGGTTCTGCGACCACCCCCTCCTCGACCCGGCCGGCGCCTGCCGCCAGTGCATCGTCGAGGTCGAGGGCCAGCGCAAGCCGATGGCGTCCTGCACCATCACCTGCACCGACGGCATGGTCGTCAAGTCGCAGCTCACCTCGCCGGTCGCCGAGAAGGCCCAGCGCGGCGTGATGGAGCTGCTGCTGATCAACCACCCGCTGGACTGTCCGGTCTGCGACAAGGGCGGCGAGTGCCCCCTGCAGAACCAGGCCATGCAGGTCGGCGACCCGGACACCCGCTTCGAGGGCAAGAAGCGCACGTACGAGAAGCCTGTTCCGATCTCCACACAGGTGTTGCTCGACCGTGAGCGGTGCGTGCTCTGCGCCCGCTGCACCCGCTTCTCCAACCAGATCGCGGGCGACCCCATGATCGAGCTGCTCGAGCGGGGCGCACTGCAGCAGGTCGGCACCGGCGAGGGCGACCCCTTCGAGTCGTACTTCTCCGGGAACACCATCCAGATCTGCCCGGTGGGCGCGCTCACCTCGGCCGCGTACCGCTTCCGCTCCCGCCCCTTCGACCTGGTGTCCTCGCCCTCGGTGTGCGAGCACTGCGCGGGCGGCTGCGCGACGCGTACGGACCACCGGCGCGGCAAGGTCATGCGGCGCCTCGCCGCCGAGGACCCAGAGGTCAACGAGGAGTGGATCTGCGACAAGGGCCGCTTCGGCTTCCGTTACGCGCAGAAGCCGGACCGGCTCACGACCCCGCTCGTACGCAACGAGGCGGGCGTCCTGGAAGCGGCGAGCTGGCCCGAGGCGCTTGAGGCGGCGGCCCGGGGACTGAGCGCGGCCCGTGGCCGTGCCGGTGTCCTGGTGGGCGGCCGGCTCACCGTCGAGGACTCCTATGCGTATGCCAAGTTCGCCCGGGTCGCACTCGACACCAACGACGTCGACTTCCGCGCGCGCGTGCACAGCAGTGAGGAGGCCGACTTCCTGGCCGCCCGCGTCGCGGGGCGCGGCCGGGACCTGGACGGCGAGGGCGTCACCTACACCTCGCTGGAGAAGGCACCGGCGGTCCTGCTCGTGGGGCTGGAGTCGGAGGAGGAGGCACCCGGCGTCTTCCTGCGGCTGCGCAAGGCGAACCGCGGGCACGGCCAGCGCACCTTCGCCGTGGCCACCCACGCCACCCGGGGCCTGACGAAGGCGGGCGGCACGCTGCTGCCCGCGGCGCCCGGGACCGAGACCGAGTGGCTGGACGCGCTGGCCTCCGGCACCGGTCTGGACGGCGAGGGTGCGAAGGCGGCCGAATCGCTGCGCACCGAAGGCGCGGTGATCCTGGTCGGCGAGCGGCTGGCGGGCGTGCCCGGCGGCCTGACCGCGGCCGCACGGGCCGCGACCGCCACGGGCGCACAGCTGGTGTGGATCCCGCGCAGGGCGGGCGAACGCGGCGCGATCGAGGCGGGGGCGATCTGCTCGCTGCTGCCCGGCGGACGTCCGGCCACCGACCCGCGGGCCCGCGAGGAGACCGCGGCGGCCTGGCGGGTACGCGAACTCCCGCACCGCTACGGCCGCGACACCGGCCAGATCCTCGAGGCCGCGGCCACCGGCGAACTGGGCGCGCTGCTGGTGGCGGGCGTCGAGGTCACGGACCTTCCCGACCCCCAGCGCGCGCGTGAAGCACTCGACGCGGTCGGCTTCCTGGTCTCCCTGGAGCTGCGGCCGAGCGAGGTCACCGAGCGGGCGGACGTGGTCTTCCCGGTCGCCGCCGTCGCGGAGAAGCCCGGCACCTTCCTCAACTGGGAGGGCAGGGCGAGGCTGTTCGAGGCCGCGCTCAAGCCCGAGCACATGACCCGCCGCCTCGCGCCGACCGATGCGCGGGTGCTGCACATGCTCGCGGACGCGCTCGATGTCAGTTTCGGGCTGCCGGACCTCAAGTCCGTACGCAGGGAGCTGGACCGGCTCGGCGCCTGGGACGGCACCCGGGCCACCGGACCGCTGGAGTCCTCCCAGTCCCTGCCCCGTCCGGGCGAGGGGGAGGCGGTCCTCGCGGGCCACCGGCTGCTCCTCGACCAGGGCCTGCTCCAGCAGGGCGACGAGGCACTGGCGGGCACTCGCCATGCCGCGGTCGCCAGGCTCTCCGCGGCCACGGCGGCCGAGACGGGCGTGAAGGACGGCGACGTCCTGGCCGTCAGCGGGCCCGCCGGCGAGGTGCGGCTGCCGCTCCAGGTGAGCGAGATGCCCGACAAGGTGGTGTGGCTTCCGCTGAACTCCGTGGGCGGCGGTGTCACTTCGGACACCGGAGCCGTCCCCGGACAGCTGGTCCGCATCGGCCCGGCGCCCGCCGCCACTGACGAAGGGGAGGTGCGAGCGTGAACCCGACCGTCCTCGCCGCTGAGGATCTCTCGATGTTCGGGACCGACCCCTGGTGGCTCGTCGTCATCAAGGCCGTGTTCTGCTTCGCCTTCCTGATGATCACCGTGCTGTTCTCCATCGTGTGGGAGCGCAAGGTCGTCGCCTGGATGCAGCTGCGCATCGGCCCCAACCGGCACGGCCCCTGGGGCATGCTCCAGTCGCTCGCCGACGGCATCAAGCTGATGCTCAAGGAAGACGTGATCGTCAAGCGCGCGGACAAGGTCGTCTATGTCCTCGCGCCCATCGTCGCCGCGATCCCGGCCTTCATGGCGATCGCCGTGATCCCCTTCGGGCCGGCCGGCGACGAGGTCTCGATCTTCGGGCAGCGCACCACGATGCAGCTCACCGACCTGCCGATCGCGATGCTCTACATTCTCGCCGTCGCCTCCGTCGGCATCTACGGCATCGTGCTCGCGGGCTGGTCGTCCGGGTCGACCTATCCGCTGCTGGGCGGACTCCGCTCCTGCGCGCAGATGATCTCGTACGAGATCGCCATGGGCGCGGCCTTCGCCTCCGTCTTCCTCTACTCCGGCTCGATGTCGACCTCGGCGATCGTCGAGGCCCAGGCGGACCGCTGGTTCATCATCCTGCTGCCGGTCTCCTTCATCATCTACGTCGTCACGATGGTGGGCGAGACCAACCGCGCACCCTTCGACATGCCGGAGTCCGAGGGAGACCTCGTCGGCGGCTTCAACACCGAGTACAGCTCGATCAAGTTCGCGATGTTCATGCTGGCCGAGTACGTCAACATGGTCACCGTCTCCGCGGTCTCGGCCACTCTCTTCCTCGGCGGATGGCGGGCTCCGTATCCCGTCTCCACGTTCTGGGAGGGCGCGAACCACGGCTGGTGGCCGATGCTCTGGTTCGTCATCAAGGTCCAGCTGCTGCTCTTCTTCTTCATCTGGCTGAGGGGCACGCTGCCGCGCGTCCGCTACGACCAGTTGATGAAGCTCGGCTGGAAGGTCCTCATTCCGGTCTCCGTGGTCTGGCTGATGCTGGTCGCGACCGTACGGGCGCTGCGGAACGAGAACTACGACTTCCAGCAGATCGTGCTCTACGTCGGCGGCGCGGTCATCGCGTTGCTGCTGCTCTCCTTCGTCGCCGACATGTTCCGCGGCAAGAAGGAGAAGGAGGCCGAAGCCGCCAAGGGCGAGCCCCCGGCCTTCGACCCGATGGCGGGCGGGTTCCCCGTACCGCCGCTGCCGGGGCAGGAGTTGCCGCCGGTGCCGCGCAGGCGGCCGCGCCGTGAGCGCGAGTTGATTGTCAGTGGTGGCCCGGATACTACGAGTGACGGTTCCGGTGACGGAAAGGAGGCTGACGGTGTCTGAGGGATCCGAGGACAAGTTCCAGAATCCGGTTGCCGGCTTCGGCGTGACCTTCAAGGCCATGTTCAAGAAGCGGCTGACCGAGCAGTACCCGGAGCAGCAGAAGGTCACCGCGCCGCGCTTCCACGGCCGGCACCAGCTGAACCGTCATCCGGACGGGCTCGAGAAGTGC